>NZ_CAJFCI010000068.1 GCF_904061905.1 Zestomonas carbonaria | reverse complement strand
CTTTTCATCCCCTCTCCCAGGGGGAGAGGGGATGAAAAGCGGTCCGTAGCCCGGATGGAATCCGGGGAGGACGGATAGCTCGGTGTTTCAGGCATCGTCACCCCTCTCGCATTCATGGGAGAGGGGCCGGGGGAGGGCGCGTGACGGTTCGCTCCCTCACCCTGGCAAAGGGGACAAAAGCAGCGAATCAGACCCGCTCGGCCCACAGGTCATATTCGTCCGCATCGGTGATGCGCACGCGGATCTTGTCGCCGGGTTTCACGTCGGTGGCGTCGACGAACACGCTGCCGTCGATCTCCGGGGCGTCGGCCCAGGAGCGGGCGACGGCGCCTTGTTCGTCGACTTCATCGATCAGCACTTCGATTTCTTTGCCGATCTTGCGTTGCAGGCGGGCGGCGCTGATGGCCTGCTGGTGGGCCATGAAGCGTTCCCAGCGCTCCTGCTTGACGTCGTCCGGCACTTCCTCGAGGCCCAGGTCGTTGGCCGGGGCGCCTTCGACCGGGGAGTACTGGAAGCAGCCGACGCGGTCGAGCTGGGCTTCGGTCAGCCAGTCGAGCAGGTAGAGGAAGTCTTCCTCGGTCTCGCCGGGGAAGCCGACGATGAAGGTGGAGCGGATGGTCAGCTCCGGGCAGATCTCGCGCCACTGCTTGATGCGCGCCAGGGTCTTGTCCTCGAAGGCCGGGCGTTTCATGGCCTTGAGCACTTTCGGGCTGGCGTGCTGGAAGGGGATGTCGAGGTAGGGCAGCAGCTTGCCCTCGGCCATCAGCGGGATGACGTCGTCGACGTTCGGGTACGGGTAGACGTAATGCAGGCGCACCCACACGCCCATGCTGGAGAGCGCTTCGCACAGCTCCTTCATGCGCGTCTTGACCGGCTGGCCGTTCCAGAAGTCGGTCTTGTACTTGAGGTCGACGCCGTAGGCGCTGGTGTCCTGGGAGATCACCAGCAGCTCTTTCACGCCGGCCTTGACCAGGCGTTCGGCCTCGCTGAGCACGTCGCCGACCGGGCGGCTGACCAGCTTGCCGCGCATCGACGGGATGATGCAGAAGCTGCAGCTATGGTTGCAGCCTTCGGAAATCTTCAGGTAGGCGTAGTGGCGCGGGGTGAGCTTGACGCCCTGCGGCGGCACCAGGTCGATCAGCGGGTTGTGCTCGGCCTTCGGCGGCACCACTTCGTGCACGGCGCTGACCACCTGTTCGTACTGCTGCGGGCCGGTGACCGCGAGTACGTTGGGGTGCACGTCGCGGATATTGCCCTCTTCGACACCCATGCAGCCGGTGACGATGACCTTGCCGTTCTCGGCGATGGCTTCGCCGATCACTTCCAGGGATTCGGCCTTGGCGCTGTCGATGAAGCCGCAGGTGTTGACCACCACCACGTCGGCGTCCTGGTAGGTGCCGACGACTTCGTACCCCTCCATGCGCAGTTGAGTCAGGATTCGCTCCGAATCTACCAATGCTTTCGGGCATCCAAGGCTGACGAAACCGACTTTCGGCGTGGCGGGGGCGGTGGACATGGCGGCTAACCTCAATGGGCGCTCACGAGGCGCCTTTGATCAAAAAGTGCGCGATTTTAGCGATAGCCCACAGCCTTGACCAGCCTCCGCGAGAAGGTCCGATGGGGCGTCCGAACGAAGGGTAATTGTAGGCAACTGCTCCTATATTGCTTCAGGCCCATGCGCCCCTGGTCTCGTCGAATGGGCGGAGCAGGATGCGCCGGAATCGCCAGAGGGGCGCCCAGGTAGAGACCTGAGCGCTGCGGGTATTCAGCTCGACAGAAACCCGAGCACGGCGACCAGGAACTCGCTGGGATACTCGATGTTCGACAGGTGCACCGCAGGCAGGACGAGCAGCCTCGCCCCCGGGATGGACTCGGCGATCAGCTCGCTGTGGCTGGCAGCCGTCACCGTGTCGTATTGCCCGGCGATCACCAGCGTCGGGCGGGAGATCCGCGCGAGGTCGCCACGCAGGTCGGTGTCGCGGACGGCCGCGTAGGCGCCAGCCAGTCCATGCCGATTGGTGGCCAGCAACATGGCGCGGAATCTTTCGACGACGGGGTCCCGCGCTTCCAGCATGCGCGCGGGGAACCAGTTGCGAAGGAACGTTTCGGCCGTTTCCGACATGTCCTCGGCGTGCAGTACCGAGGCGATGCGCTCGTCCCACTGGTCGGCCGGTCCGAGGAAGGGCGAGGTGTTGCTCAGGATCAGCCGGTCGATCCGAGCGGGCGCGTGGATGCCGAGCCATTGGCCGATGATGCCGCCGAGCGACAAGCCAAGGAAGTGCGCCCGTTCGATGTCCAGCGAGTCGAGCAGTTCGGTGACGTCCTGGCCCAGGCGGGCCAGCGAGTAGGGACCGGCCGGCACACTGGAGGCGCCATGCCCCCGGGTGTCGTAGCGCAGGACCCGGAAATGCCTCGACAGTTCCTGGACTTGGTCATCCCACATGTGGAGCGTGGTGCCGATGGAGTTCGACAGCACGAGCACCGGCTTTCCGGCGGCGCCGCCCATTCGATAGGCGTGACGGGAGCCATCTCCCGCCGTGAAGAAAGACAGGTTCTCCATGGGCGTTTCCTCTGGACTGGGTTTCTTGAAAGCCTCGGGCGTTGGCCGCCGTTGGATGCCATGGAGCGGATCGTAGTTGCGACCCACGGAGTTAAAAATTACAAAGATCGGACAGACACTGTAATCAGGGCTGACATGAGCGAGTTCACGCTGCATGACCTGCAATGCTTCGATGCGGTGGTCAGGGCCGGTGGTTTCCAGGCTGCGGCCGCCACCCTGCACCGTTCGCACCCTGCGGTTTTCGCCGCAGTCGCCAAGCTGGAAAGGCAACTGGGCCTGACCCTGCTGGATCGCAGCGGCTATCGGGTGAGCCTGACTCCGGCAGGGCAGTCGTTCCACCGCCGCTCGCAGGCGCTGCTGCGTGAGCTGGAAGGCTTGCGGAACCACGCCGCCCACCTGGCGATGGGCGAGGAGAGCGAGTTGCACGTGGTCATCGGCGACCTGTGTCCTCGGCCACAGGCACTGGGCCTGCTCGCCCGCTTCTTCGCGGAGTGCCCCGATACCCGCCTGCACCTGCACTTCGAAGCGGTCAACGGCCCCCTGGAGCGGCTGATGGATGGCGACGCCGACCTGATCCTGCACCGGATCGACAAGGCGGACCCGAACCTGGAGTGGGTCGATCTCTGCAAGGTGCAGTTCGTCCCGGTGATGGTTCCGGGGCTCCTGCCCACGCCGTTGCCGCGCTCCGTCAGGCCCGAGCAGGTGCGCGAACTCACCCAGTGCGTCATGCGCGACACCGCGCGCCATTCGCCCCCTGGCGACTACTTCGTGATCGAGGGCGCGCACCAGTGCACGGTGGCAGACCAGTCGATGAAGAAGGAAGTCATCCTGCAGGGCCTGGGCTGGGGACACCTGCCACGCTTCCTGATCGAAGAGGAACTGCGCGACGGCAGCCTGCAATCCATTGCCGGCCGCTATCTGCCAGGCCGTACCGAGGAAGTGGTCGCCGCGCGCCGGCATGACCGACCGCACGGGCCTGTCGCCAATCGCCTGTGGGACCACATTCGGGAGCAGGCGCCGCGATTCCGGAGCGAGTTGGAAGCTCCCGTCGGGCCCCACGCGAAATAAGAAATGCCCCGAAGGTCAGGGCGACCGTCGGGGCAAGCGCCTGGGCACTGAACCTTCCAGTCCAGTGGGAGGTGCTCAGACGATGGGGATCAGCGGGTCCGCGGCGGCGAGCGCGTCGGCCCGGTTGGCGGCCGGGGGATAGATCCAGACGCTGTTGATCTGGGTCTTGAGCCGTTTTCCCTCTTCCCTGACGAACTTGACCTGGCGATCCCAGCCTTCGGTGAATACGGCGCCCCAGGCACCCAGGTCCAGGCAGGTCACATACTTGGGCTGGCCATAGGGGATGGGATCGACGCCGAGCAGGCTGGCGGCCACGTTGTTGCCGGCGGAGCGGCCGAGAACGATTGCATGCTGGCAGGACATCATGGCGCGGTTGCCCTCGTCATCGACGGCGGCGCAAGCGACATCGCCGGTGGCGAACACATCCTCCAGGCCGATCACCTTGAGGTTGCGGTCGACATGCAGGCGGCCGTGGGCATCGCGCTCCGCCGGAATCTGCTCGGTCAACGAACTGGCCCGCACGCCGGCCGTCCAGATCACGGTTTTGGCGTCGATGCGCTGGCCATCCCCGAGGGTGATGCCATCTGCGTCGATCGATGCCACCGAGCTGTTCAGGCGCCATTCGATACCCAGTTCCTCGGAGGCTTCGGCAATGAGCGGGCGCGGACCATCGCCAAGCGCGGCGCCGATCTCGCCGCCGCGATCGACCACGATCACCCGGACGTCGGCGTCCTGGCCCAGGACCGCACGCAGGCGCGCCGGCATTTCGGCGGCGGTCTCGATCCCGGTGAAGCCGCCGCCGGCAACCACCACGGTATTGCGGGCGCTGGATGCCGGAAGTTGGCCGAGGGATTTGATGTGCTGTTCCAGGCGCACGGCCGTATCCATCTGGTCGACGTCGAAGGCGTGTTCGATGCCGGGCAATGGCGGGCGTACCACGTTGCTGCCACTGGCCAGGACCAGGCGGTCGTAGCCCAGGGTGGCCGTCGCTCCCTGTTCATCGCGGTATTCGACCTTCTTGCCCGCTACGTCGATCCGGTCCGCCATGCCTTTGACGAAGGTCACGCCGACGGCCTTGAAGAGCTCGTCGATCGGCGCGGTCATCTTGTGCACGTCCGGCTCGTAGAAGCGCGGGCGGATACGCAGCTCGGCCTGGGGGGCAAGGACCACGACTTCGGTATCGGTACGGTCATGCATGTCGAGCAGGCGGGTAGCGCTCAAGGCGCTCCACATTCCACCGAATCCGGCACCGACGATCAGAATGCGCTGTTTCATGTTGTTCTCCAGGGAGTGTGTTCCGAATGGGTACGCAGGGGCCGGGCCGGTCGCCAGGTGTCGAGGGGACGCCATCGCTCCTGCATAACTACGACTGTAATTGTCGTAGTTATGCGAGGCAAGACATTCCTGCGAATTCGGAGGACCGCCCATCGACACGGGCTCCCCGGCGGGCCCGTAGATTCGGTGGTTAATGGGCGTTGACGAGGTCTTGGAGCGCTTCGCCGGTCGGCAAGAGGGAAGGCAGGCCTTGCGGTTACCCTGGAAAGCTCGCAGAATTTTGCGACTGGAAAGGTCGGAGTTTCATATGTCTCTATACAGCGCAGGAGTGGAGTACGGAATCCACTGCCTCCTCTTCCTGACGGACGAGAAGGGGGATGGCCGCGAGGCCAGCGTCCGCGCGCTCGCCGAGCTGCAAGGCGTGCCCCAGGAACTGCTGGCGAAGGTCTTCACCAAGCTTGCGAAGGCGAACCTGGTCGTAGCCACCGAAGGCGTGCGGGGCGGGTTCAAGCTGGCGCGCCCCGCCGACGAAATCACCGTACTCGACATCGTCCGTGCCATCGACGGGCACAAATCGATCTTCGAATGCCGCGAAATCCGGGGAAGGTGCGCCGTCTTCGAAGGCTCGGCGCCGGACTGGGCCGTCAGCGGAACCTGCTCGATTCACAGCGTCATGCTGACGGCGCAGAAGCGCATGGAAGAAGCGCTGGCCCAGCAGACGGTTCTCGACCTCGCCCGGCGGGTTGGCCGCAAGGCGCCTCCAGCCTTCAACGAGGAAGTCATCCGCTGGATGGACAACCGCCGCGATGGCAAAACCAGCGCCAGCGGCTCAAATGGGTAGGGTGGAAAACCGCGAAGCGTTTTCCACCAAGACCCACTCACCACATGGAGGCTTCAGGGGCAGGGCAAGAACATCCAGGCCATGGAACGGCCGCCTGCCTCTGAGATGAACGTCAGATCCACTGATCGTTACGCTTGCGCCGCACCCGCAGCAGGGTCGGCAGGATCAGCCCGGCGAGCAGCCCGGCACCGGCGATGCTGCCGCCATAGACCATGTAGCGCATCAGCACCTGCTGCTGCTCCTCGCCCAACTGCGCCTGCACATCGCGCAACTCGGCGCGGGCCTGGCTCAGCTCGCTGTCCAGTGCCGAGCGGGCCGCCTGCAACTCGTCGATCAGCGTCTTGCGCGAATCCAGCGTCTCCTGCATGCCCTGCACGCGGGTCTTCCAGGTGTCGTTGATGCCTTCCAGCTCGGCGCTGAGTTCGGCCACCTTCTGCTCCAACTGCGGCAGGCGCTCGGCCTGGCCGGGCACTTCCTGCAGATCGCGGCTGGGAATCCACACGGTGCTGCCGCTCTCGCCACGCACCTGGCTGTAATCCCCCTGGGTGCGCAACAACTCGACCTTCTGCCCGGACGTGAGCGTACCGACGATGCGGTAGCCATCGGTCGGACCGCTGCGCACGTAGGTCGTCAGGCTATCGCTCACCCAGCGCACATTGCCGGCGGTCTCCTCGGCCTGCGCCGGGGCATTGGCCGCCAACAGGCCACCTAGCAGGCAGGCACCGAGGATGCGGGTCTGGAGCGGGGAAACACAGGTGGAGAAATGACGGGATAGGGACATGGGCAATCTTCACATGGCGATAGAACGAAACCCGGCGAACGGGCGCGATAAAAGCCGGCCAAGCGAATTGCTCTGGACAGGAACGCGATCGGGGTGGAAAGGAGGACGGCGCAGTCTCCCAGGTGGCGAATGGCCATGCGGTCCACCCGGTGGCCGACAGCAGACAGACAGCGGGCAACCGGATGGAGTTCACTCGGGGTGATGGGCGTGGGATGGGCGGTATGGCGGGGCGTGCTCATCCACGCATCGCGCCTGGCCCGGGGCGCACTGTTTGGTAACGGTGCCTAGTCCTCAAAGCGGCTCGTCGTGTCACGATCACGCTCGTACCGCCTCTTGAGCGGGAACGACGGCAACCATGACTCGCGACGAACGGTCCACAGCTCGTAGGTCGGCATCAATCGATCAGGGGCATCCAGGGAACCCAGGTTCACTTCGATCTCGTCCGCGGTGCGGGAGAAAACGGACGAGCCACAGCGGGGACAGAAAAACCGCCCGGCGTAGTCGCGTGTTTCGCCATCGATCGTCACCGCATCCCGAGGAAAGATCGCAGAAGCGTGAAAGAGGGCCCCGTGATGCTTGCGGCAGTCGAGACAGTGACAAAGGCCGACCCGGTATGGCCGTCCCGACGCCACTACCCGGACGTTGCCGCAAAGGCAACCGCCCGTGAATCGGTCCATGCTGTACCTCCTCTGAACTCAAGCGGTCGGAATATCCCCATCGGGCATCCACGATGGAGCCATTCCGCGCTTGTGAAAATAGCAGCCAGACGGCTGCGAAGGGGACATCGAGGAAGGCGCGCCCACCGCTACAGGCTACCTGCGGGGCTAGAATCCACGTATCGGTCCCAACCGTGGAGAACCAGGATGACCAGCAAAAACACGATCTGTCTCTGGTACGAAGGCACCGCCCTGGAGGCTGCGACGTTCTACGCCGAAACGTTCCCGGACAGCGCAGTGGGAGCCGTCCTTCGCGCGCCCGGCGACTACCCCGCGGGCAAGCAGGGCGATGTCCTGACCGTCGAATTCACGGTGATGGGCATCCCTTGCCTCGGGCTGAACGGCGGCCCGGCGTTCAAGCACAACGAAGCCTTCTCGTTCCAGGTCGCGACCGACGACCAGGCCGAAACGGACCGTTTGTGGAACGCGATAGTCGGAAACGGCGGCCAGGAAAGCGCATGCGGCTGGTGCAAGGACAAGTGGGGACTGTCGTGGCAGATCACGCCACGCATCTTGACGGCCGCGATAACCAACCCGGATCGAGCGGTGGCCAAGCGTGCGTTCGAGGCCATGATGAAGATGGGCAAGATCGACATCGCTGCGATCGAGGCTGCGTTGGAGGGTTGAATGGCACTGCGGGGTGCAGGTGTTTGGGTGTGTTGGAAGAGGCTGGTCGTGATATGTGCTGGACTGGCCGGCAGCGTTCAGCCCCAAGTTGCCGGTGGGGAATGGCAGCGATCGGCCGATTCTGTTGAAAAAGTCGCTTTATGAGAGAGCTGCATTTCGGCAGCTCAAAAATCGCTCGATTCCGGCGTTGCTACGTAAAAACCAAGACAGCTCTGTCTTCTGAACGCACCAGATTTCAACGTCGCTCACGCTCTTTCATGGGCAAAAATCGCGACGGGACTTTTTCAACAGAATCGGCCGATTCTGTTGAAAAAGTAGCTGCTTCCCCATGCCGTCGGCAGAATTGCTCTGTCAGCGAGCGCGGGGGTGAACAGCATGATGGGACAGTTACCGGGAGGACAGCAGCGCCTGTTCTACTCGTTCAATCTGGAAGATCACGTCCCGGCCCAACACCTCCTGCGCAGCATCGACCAGTGCCTGGATCTCAGTGACTTGCGCGCCTACCTGGCGGATTTCTATAGTCCCATCGGGCGCCCCTCGATTGATCCGGAATTGATGGTGCGTATGCTGGTCGTCGGCTACTGCTATGGCATCCGTTCCGAGCGGCGATTGTGCGAAGAGGTGCACCTGAACCTGGCCTATCGCTGGTTCTGCCGGCTGGGTCTGGAAGACGAAGTACCCAATCACTCGACCTTTTCGAAGAATCGCCATGGCCGTTTTCGTGACAGTGGCCTGTTCCGCTGGCTGTTCAATGAGGTGCTGCGGCGCTGCATGGCGGCCGGTCTGGTCAAGGGCGAAGGTTTCGCCGTCGACGCCAGCATCATCAAGGCCGATGCTAGCCGCCAGCGTGGCTTGGTGGGTGATGAGGTCGATTGGAGCGACCCAAAGCTCAGCAGCCGCGCCGTACGCGAGTACCTCGCAGCCCTTGATGAAGAGGTGCTGGCTGAAGCCCTCCCCAAGAAGATTTCGCTCACCGATCCTCAGTCCCGTTGGACAGCAGCGCCAGGCGGTCCGGCCTACTTTGCCTACTCCACGAATTACCTGATCGACACTGAGCACGGCGTGATCATGGATGTAGAAGCGACCCCAGCGCACCGTACCGCCGAAGTCGATTCGACCAGGACGATGGTCGAGCGCGTCGAAACGCAGTTCGACCTCACGCCAGAGCGCCTCATCGGTGATACCGCCTATGGCACTGCCCCGATGCTGGCCTGGATGGTTGAAGAAAAGAATATCGAGCCGCATGTCCCAGTCTGGGACAAGACCGAGCGCAAGGACGCCAGCCTCTCCAGTAACGACTTCCACTGGAATCCGGAGGCCAATGAATACCACTGTCCAACCGGCAAACCGCTACGCAGTGAATAGCGCGCCTTCACCCAGAAAAGATCGCGGGTGACCAAGGCCAACACCATCATCTACCGCTCCAGCCAAACCGACTGCGCCACCTGTCCGCTGAAAGCGAAGTGCTGCCCCAACACACCGAATCGGAAGATCGTCCGCAGCATCCATGAAGCTGCCCGCGACGTGGCCCGACGTATCGCCAAGACACCGGAGTATCTCGTCTCTCGCTGCGAGCGAAAGAAGGTGGAGATGCTGTTCGCCCATCTCAAACGGATCATGAAACTCGACCGTTTACGACTGCGTGGCCTGACGGGTGCGACTGACGAATTCACCTTGGCTGCGACCGTGCAAAACCTGCGACGCATGGCCAAACTTTTGCCTCACGGGCCACCGCTCACGGGATAGGTACGCCTGCGGCGAGCAGAAACCCTCGAATTAACCCTCAAACCTGAGCAGGGACGCTCAGTGAAACGCCGAAAGGCAACTTGAAGTGGCTTGCAGCCACTTCGACAGCAGGCACAGCTGACTGGCTGCCTGCCGCTGAACCTACTTTTTCAACAGAATCGGCCGGTAGCTGCCGCTTACGGACGTCCGCTCCCCGATAGATAGAGAGCAGTCAATCCCAACACCATTTGCAGCCACGCCGCGGCATTGTTCGGCGAGAGCAGCTTGCAGTCGTTCCTGAGTTGCAATGCAGCTCAAGAGATCATGTTCAGGTTCTCAGCGCTTCACGCAGACAAACAATGCATTCCCGGACGTGCCGCCCCAGGGGGTGATCCGTTCGTAGTCGTGCTCGAAGACCTGCACCTCGAAGTGCGGCTGCAACAGTTGCAGCAGTTCGGTGAAACCCAGGGCGACCATGCTGTGTTCGTCCTGCCAGGCCTGCGTCACTCCCGCCGTGGTCTTCTCGATGCTGAGGCGTAGCGCCTGCTGCTCGCCTTTGCCGCTGTAGTACCAGCCGGAGCCGAAGGTGAAGTGGCTGCCCTCATGTTCCACGGTATGGCGCACAAATGAGCGGTTGTCGATCTGCCGCTTGTCCACCGCGTTGAAGCAGAGCACGCCATTATCCTCGAGCGCGCCGTGCACGCTGGCCAGGCAGGCCTGCAACTGCTCCAGCCCGGCATTGTAGTGGATCGAGTAGAGGAAGCAGGTGATCAGATCCAGCGGCTCGCCCACTAGGAAGCCCGCCATGTCCTGCCGGCTGAACTGTGCCTCGGGACAGCGCAGTTGGGCGATGTCCAGCATCGGCTGGTTGATGTCCAGGCCGGCACTGCGGTAGCCGAAGTCGAGGAAGTGGCGCACGTGCGGCCCGGTGCCACAGGCGAGATCCAGGTGCCTGCGCCCCTGATTGCCGAACAACTGGTGCAGCCGGCGCACGCTGTGGCTCTGCGCCCGGTAGTCGATGTCGGCGCACATCAGGTCGTAGTAGGGGGACAGGTCGGTGTACAGCGCGTTGGAGGACATAGGCGGCCAGAGGGTTCGACGGAGGTTTCGGCGCGGCATGGTACCTCAGCCCCGAGCGCTCCTCGCCGAAAACAGACTTCCGGCACCAGTCGCTGCGAGTTGCTGCCTTGCTTGGCCGACGCCCTCTTTTCCGAGCGACGGCTCTTGGCCGTTCAGTACCACCAACAGCCGCCCCAATCGACCATCGATCATGCCCCCAACCACTACCGCTCGAGGCACATCCCGCACACGCTCTTTCCACGCGGTTCCGGTTGGGCCGAGTTGGCTCGCTCGTGCGCCTGCACGCTCCGCCACCAGCGCTCGCCCGCGTGTGGGGCGCGTTCTCCCATGATCGGCGTGGCGCTCGGCGGCGGCACTGCGTCGAGCGTGGCCACCGGCATTCTCATCACCACCGGTACCCGCGCCACAGCGCCTTCAACTACACCGAGTACCACGCCGAGCTCAACGCCTACGGCGCGATCCTCGGCGCCAACTATGCTGATGACCTCGGCGGCGACCAGAGCAGGCTCTACAGCTACCTGGGCTATGGCGCGACGCTGCCCCACGAGATTGGCCTGGACCTGCGCTACGGACAGGTGGACTACAAGGATCCGCTGCTGTTCTCGGCCAGCGGCGGCACGCGGGACAGCTACCACGAATGGGAGGTCAGGTTGAGCAAGGAGATCGTCGGTTTGAACTGGTCGCTGAGCTACATCGACACCGACCTGTCCGCAGCCGAGTGCGCCAGCTACATGGGCTTCGACGACGTCTGCTCGGCGACGCTGGTGGCGGGTGTCAGCAAGGCTTTCTGAGCGTGCCCCGGGTGCTGCCTGTGCGGCAGCGCCCGGGGATGTGGGTCAGATATGCAGTGCGTGCCCGAGCGCCCGCAGTGCCGTTTCCTGCACCGCTTCGCCGAGGGTCGGGTGGGCGTGGATGGTGCCGGCGATGTCTTCCAGGCGCGCGCCCATCTCGATGGACTGGACGAACGCCGTGGACAGCTCCGAGACCGCCTTGCCCACCGCCTGCCAGCCGAGGATCAGGTGGTTGTCGCGGCGCGCCACCACGCGCACGAAACCGTCGCTGGACTCCAGGGTCATGGCGCGGCCGTTGGCGGCGAACGGGAAGCTGCTGACGATGCAGTCGAGGTCGGCGGCCTGGGCCTGTTCCGGCGTCAGCCCGACCACCACCACTTCCGGATCGGTGAAGCACACCGCCGGGATCGCCGTGGGCGTGAAGGCGCGGCGCTTGCCGGCGATCAGCTCGGCGACCATCTCGCCCTGGGCCATGGCGCGGTGCGCGAGCATGGGTTCGCCAGTGAGGTCGCCGATGGCCCAGACGTCGCGCATCGAGGTGCGGCACTGCTCGTCGATCTTCAGCGCGCGGCCGCTCATGTCCAGGTGCAGGCTTTCCAGGTTCCAGCCTTCGGTGCGCGGCTTGCGGCCGACCGCGACCAGCACCTGGTCGGCGGCGATCTCCAGTTCCTCGTTGGCGGCGTTGCGCACGCGCAGGGCCTCGCCGTTCTCGCTCAGGCCGAGCACGCTGTGCCCGGTATGCAGTTCGACGCCAAGCTTGCGCAGGGCGGCGGCGACCGGCTTGGTCAGTTCCTCGTCGTAGGTCGGCAGGATGCATTCCTGCGCCTCGACCACGGCGACTTCCACGCCCAGCTTGCGGTAGGCGGTGCCCAGCTCCAGGCCGATGTAGCCGCCGCCGACCACCACCAGGCGCTTCGGCAGGGCAGTGGGGGCCAGGGCCTCGGTGGAGGAGATGACCTTGCCGCCATAGGGCAGGCCGGGCAACTCGACGCTCTGCGAGCCGGCCGCCAGCAACAGGTGTTCGCAGCGCACGCGCTGGCGGTCGCCGCCGGACAGCTCGACGTCCACGGTCTTGCCGTCGACGATCTGCGCCCAGCCTTGCAGCACCTGCACGCCGTGCTTCTTGAGCAGGGCGGCGACGCCGCTGGTGAGGCGGTCGACGATGCCGTCCTTCCACTCCACGCTGCGGGCGATGTCGATGTTTGGCGCTTCGACGCGGATGCCCAGGCGCGACTGGCCGGCGAACTCGCGGGCCTTGTGGAATTCCTCGGCGACGTGGATCAGCGCCTTGGACGGGATGCAGCCGATGTTCAGGCAGGTGCCGCCGAGCGCGGCGCCTTCCACCAGCACGGTGCGGATACCCAGTTGCCCGGCGCGGATGGCGGCGACGTAGCCGCCGGGGCCGCCGCCGATGACCAGAAGGGTGGTTTCGAGAGTCTGGCTCATGCTCACTCCAGGAACAGCGTGGCGGGATGTTCGAGCAGGCTGCGCACGGCCTGGATGAAGGCCGCCGCGTCCATGCCGTCGACCACCCGGTGATCGAAGGAGGAGGACAGGTTCATCATCTTGCGCACGACGATCTGCCCGCCGACCACCATGGGCCGTTCGACGATGCGGTTGACCCCGACGATGGCCACTTCCGGGTGGTTGATCACCGGTGTGCTGACGATGCCGCCCAGGGCACCGAGGCTGCTCAGGGTGATGGTCGAGCCGGAAAGTTCGTCGCGGGTCGCCTTGCCGCCGCGCGCGGCTTCGGCCAGGCGCGCCACTTCGCTGGCGTTGCCCCACAGGTCGCGGGATTCGGCGTGGCGCAGTACCGGCACCATCAGGCCGTTGTCGCTCTGGGTGGCGATGCCGACGTGCACCGCGCCGTAGCGGGTGATGACTTCCGCCTCGTCGTCGTAGCGCGCGTTGAGCTGCGGGAACTCGCGCAGCGCCACCACCAGCGCACGGACCAGGAACGGCAGCAGGGTCAGCTTGCCGCGTTGCGCGCCGTGCTTGCCGTTGAGGTGCACGCGCAGGGCTTCCAGGTCGGTGACGTCGATTTCCTCGACGTAGCTGAAGTGCGGGATGCGCCGCTTGGCCTCGGCCATCTTGCGGGCGATCTGCCGACGCAGGCCGATCACCGGAATCTGCTGTTCGTCGTTGCGCGCGCTGTAGCCGGACGCGACCGGCGCGGCGCTGCCGCCATGGGTCAGCCAGGTGTCCAGGTCTTCATGCAGGATGCGTCCAGCCGGGCCGCTGCCCTGCACGAACTGCAACTCGATGCCCAGGTCGCGGGCGCGCTGGCGTACCGCCGGGGAGGCCAGCGGCTTCTCGCCGGGTGCGCGGCGCGCTACCGGGGCCGGGGCCGGGGCCGGAGCGGGCGTGGCGCTGCGCGGTTCGGCGGGGCGTTCGCGAGGTTTTTCCTCGACCGGCTGGCTGGCCACCGGCGCCGCCACGGGTTCGGCGGGCGGGGCGTCCTTGGCGTTGCCGGCGCCTTCCACTTCCAGGCGGATCAGTTCGCCGCCGACCGGCATCACCTGGCCCGGCGCGCCGCCCAGGGCGAGAATCCTGCCGGCCACCGGCGAGGGAATCTCCACCGTGGCCTTGTCGGTCATGACCTCGGCCAGCACCTGGTCCTCGTGGACCTCGTCGCCGACCTGCACGTGCCATTCCACCAGCTCGACTTCGGCGATGCCTTCGCCGATGTCCGGCATCTTGATGACGTGAATGCCCATTCAGACCTCCATGACGCGCTTGAATGCCGCACCGACCCGCGCCGGCCCGGGGAAGTAGGCCCATTCCTGGGCGTGCGGGTAGGGGGTGTCCCAGCCGGTGACGCGCTCGATGGGCGCTTCCAGGTGGTGGAAGCAGTGCTCCTGCACCAGCGACATCAGCTCGGCGCCGAAGCCGCAGGTGCGCGTGGCTTCGTGGACGATCACGCAGCGGCCGGTCTTCTTCACCGACTGGGTGATGGTCTCCAGGTCCAGCGGCCAGAGGCTGCGCAGGTCGATGATCTCGGCATCCAGGCCGGTTTCCTCGGCGGCGGTCTGGGCCACGTAGACGGTGGTGCCGTAGGTCAGCACGGTCAGCTCGGAACCGGGGCGGGCCACCGCCGCGCAGTCCAGCGGCACCTTGTAGTAACCCTCGGGCACCTGGCTCTGCGGGTGCTTCGACCAGGGCGTCACCGGGCGTTCGTGGTGGCCGTCGAACGGGCCGTTGTAGAGCCGCTTGGGCTCGAGGAAGATCACCGGGTCGTCGTTCTCGATGGCGGCGATCAGCAGGCCCTTGGCGTCGTAGGGGTTGGAGGGCATCACCGTGCGCAGGCCGCAGACCTGGGTGAACATCGCCTCCGGGCTCTGGCTGTGGGTCTGGCCGCCGTAGATGCCGCCGCCGCAGGGCATGCGCACGGTCATCGGGCAGATGAAGTCGCCGGCCGAGCGGTAGCGCAGGCGCGCGGCTTCCGAGATCAACTGATCGGAGGCCGGGTAGACGTAGTCGGCGAACTGGATCTCCACCACCGGGCGCAGGCCGTAGGCGCCCATGCCGACGGCGGCGCCGATGATGCCGCTCTCGGAGATCGGCGCGTCGAACACCCGTGAGGTGCCGTACTTCTTCTGCAGGCCTTCGGTGCAGCGGAACACGCCGCCGAAGTAGCCGACGTCCTGGCCGAACACCACGACGTTGTCGTCGCGTTCGAGCATGATATCCATGGCCGAGCGCAGGGCCTGGATCATGGTCATGCTGGTCACGGCCTGGGCGTTTTCAGGTTGTGGATTCATGGCATTCATACCCCGAGCTCCTGGCGCTGCCGGCGCAGGTGTTCCGGCAGTTCCGCGTAGACGTCCTCGAACATGCTGGCGGCGCTCGGCACGTGGCCGTCGAGCAGGCTGCCGTGGCTTTCGGCTTCCTTCTGCGCGCTGATGATTTCGCCTTCCAGCTCCTTGTGCAGCGCTTCGTGCTGCTCTTCGGACCAGATGCCCAGGCCGACCATGTGCTGCTTCAGGCGGGCGATGGGATCGCCGAGGGGGAAGTGGCTGTAGTCGTCGGCCGGGCGGTATTTCGACGGGTCGTCCGAGGTCGAGTGCGGGCCGGCGCGGTAGGTGACCCACTCGATCAGGCTCGGCCCGAGGTTGCGCCGGGCGCGCTCGGCGGCCCATTGCGAGGCGGCGTGGACGGCGAGGACGTCGTTGCCGTCCACGCGCAGCGAGGCGATGCCGCAGCCGACGCCACGGTTGGCGAAGGTGGTGCCTTCGCCGCCGGCGATGGCCTGGAAGGTGGAGATCGCCCACTGGTTGTTGACCACGTTGAGGATCACCGGCGCGCGGTAGACGTGGGCGAAGGTCAGCGCGGTGTGGAAGTCCGCTTCGGCGGTGGCGCCGTCGCCGATCCAGGCCGAGGCGATCTTGGTATCGCCCTTGATCGCCGAGGCCATGCCCCAGCCGACCGCCTGGATGAACTGGGTGGCCAGGTTGCCGGAGATGGAGAAGAAGCCGGCGGCCTTGCTCGAATACATGATCGGCAACTGGCGGCCCTTGAGCGGGTCGGCCTCGTTGGACAGCAACTGGCAGATCATCTCCACCAGCGGGTATTCGCGGGTGATCAGGATGCCCTGCTGGCGGTAGGTGGGGAAGCACATGTCGCCATCGTGCAGGGCCATGGTGTGGGCCACGGCGATGGCTTCCTCGCCCAGGCACTGCATGTAGAAGGACAGCTTCTTCTGCCGCTGCGCGGTGATCATCCGGGCGTCGAAGATGCGGGTCTTGAGCATGGCGCGCAGGCCGCGCAGCAACTGCTCGTGGCTCAGCTCGGGGTTCCAGGGGCCGACCGCATGGCCCTCTTCGTCGAGCACCCGCACCAGGCTGTAGGCCAGGTCGCTGGTGTCCGCCGGCTCCACGTCGATGTCCGGCTTGCGCACCGTGCCGGCGTCCGACAGGTGCAGGTAGGAGAAATCGGTCTTGCAGCCCGGCCGCCCGGTGGGTTCGGGGACGTGCAGGCGCAGGGGGGCGTAGTCGTTCATTGTTCTTGTGTCTCCGGCCGCGAATGGAAGGGAAGTGCGGAGTCAGCGCGAGGCGGACGGAGGGCTGGGCGGGTGCAGCAGGCCGGGTTGGGCGATGCTGCAGACGCGGCGATGGGTGACGCCGCGGCGAATGACATCACTCATGGTGAGGTCCTCATCGTTTGTTCTTGTGATTCCAGTATAGGTGTGACCGGGTGGTTTTTTGCTCCAAATTGACTAGCTGTAAGCGTCAGGTTTAGTGTGTTTGAACTACAAAAAACACTATTCGTAGAGACTGCCAAGCATGGCCGAACTGGACCGCACCGACCTGAAAATCCTCCGCGCCCTGGCCGATGACGGCCGCCTGAGCTGGCGCGACCTGGCGCAGAAGATCGGCCTGTCGCTGACCCCGACCCTGCGCCGGGTACGCCGCCTGGAAGAGGAGCACTACATCCAGGGCTACTTCGCCCGGCTCGACGAACAGCGCCTGTCCGGGGCCATGAGCGTGTTCGTTTCGGTGACCCTGGAAAAACAGACAGGCGATTACCTGGCGAGGTTCGAAGAAAGCATCGTCCATGCGCCGCAGGTGATGAGCTGCTTCCAGATGACCGGCGACGCCGACTACATGCTGCGCGTGGTGGTCAAGGACCTAGCGGCTTACCAGGCCTTCCTCACCAACACCCTGACGCAGATTCCCGGGGTGGCCGGGATCAAGTCGGCCTTCGCCCTGAAGTCGGTGATGCTGCGCTCGGCGCCGCCGATCTGAGGGGCCGTTTCACTGGGTTCCCGCGTGCGTTGGAGTTTCCTGCCGCGTCGCTCTGCGCGAAGGCGCTCGCAAGGCTGCGTTTTGACCTCGCACTGGAACCGCGACGCCATCCAGCTCCCTCTCCCTCCGGGAGAGGGTTGGGGTGAGGGGCGGACATGAATCCGCCTCCGTAGCCCGGGCTACCTTCTGATATTGGTTCCCCGCATGCGCGGGGATGACGGTTGAACGTCCCGCGTCATTCCCGCGAACGCGGGAATCCAATCGTCGGGTGCGCATGAGCCTCGCACGGGGTCAGGAGCGCGCCTTGTTCCACTCCCGCCCGTCGCCTTCCTGCGGGGTCTGCTTCTTGAGCGACCGGCTCACCTCCGTGCCCACCGCCGCGACCAGGATGGCGGCTACCCCGAGCCATTGGAGCCACGCCAGGTGGTGGCCGAAGGCGACCCAGTCCACCGCGATGGCGGCGATGGGATAGACGAACGACAGCGTGCCGGTGATGACCGTGGGCAGCTTCTGGATGGCCTTGTACAGCAGCACGTACATCAGGCCGGTGTGGACGATGCCCATGGTGATCAGGCTGCCCCAGGCGGAAAGCCCGCTCGGTGGGTCGCCCAGGTTCGCCAGCGGTGCCAGCAGCAGGATGCCGAGCGACACCTGGATCAGCGCGATGAGGTGCGGCGGCGTGCCGGTCAGGCGTTTGGTGACCAGCGCGGCGATGGCGTAGAGGAACGCGGCGGCCAGCGCCAGTCCGAGGCCGACGAAGTAGTTGCCGTCGACGTAGCCCGGCCCCGCCTTGCTCTGCACGATGGCCAGCATGCCGCCGAAGGCCAGCAGCAGCCATCCCATCTGCCCCCAGGTGATGCGCTCGCGAAGGAACAGCGCGCCCAGCGCCACCAGCATGAAGGGCTGGGTGTTGTAGACGACCGTGGCGATTGCGATCGAGGCTTTCGAATAGGAGGCGAACAGCAGCACCCAGTTGGCGACGATGGCCACGCCGCCGAGCATGGCCAGCCCCAGCGTGCGCCAGCTCAATATCCCGGGGCGCAGGAACCCCAGGGCGGCGCAGATCGACAGCAGCGTGGCAGCGCCGAACACGCAGCGCCAGAACACCACGTCGGGCACCGGTTGCCCGGAGGCGAGCACGAACCAGCCGATGCTGCCGGAGATGAGCATCGCGCCCAGCATCTCGATCGAGCCTTGTCTGATCTGATCCCGTTCCATACCTGGCCTCCTCGGTTCGGTTGCGTGCGTCCAGTATGGGAATCCAGTGTCTGGGAGGCCATGGATAAAGAAAGGCTCCACGCCTATATTTCCTTTTCTATCGAAAGCTATCCGACAGGTTTCCTTTCTTATGAATGGTCTCGACGAAATCGACCTGAAACTCGTGGTGGCGTTGAAGGAAGACTCGCGGCGCTCCCTGAAGGCGCTGGCGCAGATCTGCGGCCTGAGCGCGCCCAGCGTGTCCGAGCGTCTGCGCCGGCTGGAAGAGCGGCGGGTGCTGACGGCCTACACCATCGAGGTCGACCCGCGCGCCCTGGGTTATCACCTGCAGGCCATCGTTCGGATCAGGCCGCTGCCGGGGCAGTTGCACGAGGTCGAGAGGCTGATCCGCTCGATTCCCGAGTTCATCGAGTGCGACAAGGTTACCGGGGACGACTGCTTCATTGCGCGGCTGCTGGTGCGCTCCATCGAGGACCTGGACGGTGTGCTGGACCAGATCGTCCACCTGGCCGAGACGAATACCTCGGTGGTGAAGAAGACCTCGATACCGCGCCGCCTGCCTCCGCTGTCGCCGGCGCGGGGAAGCGACGGCTGAAGCGCCTTTCCTTGATGCCGGTCATGTCCGCCGACGGCCGCCTCCGCACAATGGAACCGTTGCGGCGGCGCGCGCCGATGAAGGAGGGGAAATGAGTTACCTGCTGCTGAAATTCGTCCACCTGACGGCCGCCGCGTTCTTCATCGGCGGGGTGTTCTTCGAGGTGATGATCCTCAGCCGCGCGGCGCGGCAACTGGACCAGGCCCCGCGCGAACAATTGTCCAAGGCACTCGGACAGCGCGCGCGCCGCGTCATGCACTGGGTGGTGCTGGCCCTCTATGGCGCCGGCCTGGGCCTGGCCTGGCACTACCGCGCCGCGTTGCACGACCCCTTCGCCAGCAGCTTCGGCACCTTGCTGGCGTTGAAGATATTCCTGGCACTGAGCATCCTCGGGCACTTCCTCGGCGTGGTCTACCTGATGCGCACCGGCCGCATGACACCGGCCCGCTCGCGGATGATCCATATCAGCGTGCTGGTGCAGATGCTGGGCATCCTGTTCCTGGCCAAGGGGATGTTCCTGTTGAGCTGGTAGGTGTTTTGTTTATTGGTTCCCCGCGTTCGCGGGGACCCAGAAAACGAGCCCGTAGGATGGGGCGAGGAGCGCAGCGACGATACCCATCGGGCGGAGATGAGGGACATGGCTGTGCCCAACCCATCCCGCACAAATCATTCACCCGCCTCAACGACGACGGCCCGCCAATGGCGGGCCGCGTCTTAGCCAATACCGATCAATCAATTATCGAGCTGGGCACCTCCTTCCGCGGGTTGCGGTTCGCTGGCTGGGGAGGAGAGCAGTCCACGGATCACCAGCCAGGTCATGGCCAGGGCACCGCCGATGAACACCGCTCAGCATCCACCACAGCTTGTGGTACTCACCCATGGAACACCTCCTGGCCCAGCGCGCGCGGGAACAGCAGGTTGTTCTCCAGGTGAATGTGCTGCATCAGGTCGACGCGCAGCTCGTCGAGCCCGCGATACAGCGCCCGCCAGGTGTTGCAGGCGCCTTGCGGTGGCCGCATGTCGTCGGTCAGTTCGATCAGCCTTGCCAGGGCCTCGCCGTGCTGGTCGTGCTCGAAACGCATCAGCGAGATCGGCCCGCCGGCCATGGGGCCCGCGCCGCGCTCGATCATCGGGAAGAGCACCTGTTCCTCCTTCTGCATGTGGCTTTCCAGTTCCTGGTGCATGGCGATCAGCAGTTCGGTCAGCCCGCGCGGGCACTCCTCGCGGCCGCCGTGGACCTGCTCGACGCGGGCCGCCAGGCGGATCAACTCCGGCAATTGCTGGCGGTGCACGGCGTGGTAGCGGCTCAGCACGTGGTCGATCAACCGGCCGGGCGGAGCCTGGCGCCAGTCGATCGCGTCGGTGTCCTGCGGGTCCAGGTCCCGCAGGTGCCGAACGACTTCCTTGGCGTCCACGTTGCGCTCGCGGGCGGCCTGGCGCAGGGTCTTCTGGCCGCCGCAGCAGAAGTCCAGGTGGAAGCGATGGAACACCCGGGTCGCGCCGGGAAGGCTGCTGGCCAGGTTGCCCAAGGTATTGTCGAGCAGTTGGTCGGCCATGCTGGGCTCCTCGATGGGGTGAGAGTCCCCATGGCTATCGCAATTGCCGTGCCGCTCCTGGAATTGACGGCAATCAAGGGCTTGGCGCCAGGCAAGGTCTAGCCTACCCGGCAAAGACCAGGTGCCGGATACCCGAAATGGTAGATTTCACCCCGATTCAAAGCGCCCAGTTGGCCGACCTGGCCTGCGAGCTGCCCGCCGCCATCCGCCTGCAACGGCTGGTGGTCGGCCTGCGTGAGGCTTTCTCCTGCAGCGCCGTGGTGCTGCTGCGCCTGGATGGCGAGAGCCTGCGTCCGCAGGCGGCGGTCGGCCTGGCCCACGAGGTGCTTGGACGCAGCTTCGCGGTGGCCCGCCATCCGCGCCTGGCGCAGATCCTGGCGCAGCGCGAGCCGTTGCAGTTCGCCGCCGACAGCCTGCTGCCCGACCCCTACGACGGCCTGCTGGAAGACAGCCCGGACGAGCCGCTGCCGGTGCACGACTGCATGGGCATGAGCCTGTACCTGGACGGCCAGCTATGGGGAGCGGTGACCCTCGATGCCCTGCGCCCCGGCAGCTTCGACCGACGTGCCGCGCAGATATTGCGCCAGCACGCGCTGCTGATCGAGACCGCGCTGCGCGTGTGCCGGCTGGAGGCGGAGGTGCGCAGCCTGCGCCTGGCGCGCCGCGAGACGGAGCCGGGCGATGAGGTCGCCGATGGCGCCATCCTCGGCAGCAGCCCGGCGATCATCCAGTTGCTCGACGAACTGGCGGTGGTGGCCGACTCCGAACTGCCCGTGCTGTTGCAGGGCGAGACCGGGGTCGGCAAGGAACTGTTCGCCCGCTGGCTGCACGGCCGCTCGCCGCGTTCGTGCAAGCCGCTGGTCTACGTCAACTGTGCGGCGCTGCCGGAGACCCTGGCCGAGAGCGAACTGTTCGGCCACGCCAAGGGCGCGTTCTCCGGCGCCGGCCAGGATCGGCCCGGCCGGTTCGAAGCGGCCAATGGCGGCACCCTGTTCCTCGACGAGATCGGCGAACTGCCCCTGGCGATCCAGGCCAAGCTGCTGCGTGCCTTGCAGAACGGCGAGATCCAGCGCCTCGGCGCCGACCAGCCGCGTCACGTCGACGTGCGGGTGATCGCCGCGACCAATCGCCGGCTCTGGGAAGAAGTGCGCGACGGGCGTTTCCGCGCCGACCTCTACCATCGCCTTTCGGTGTACCCGGTGCACATCCCGCCGCTGCGTGAACGCGGCCGCGACGTACTGCTGCTCGCTGGCCACTTCCTCGAGCTCAACCGCGCGCGCCTCGGGCTGCGCTGCCTGCGCCTGTCGCCGGAGGCCGAGCGCGTGCTGCTGGGCTACGACTGGCCGGGCAACGTGCGCGAGCTGGAGCACGTGATCAGCCGTGCGGCGCTCAAGGTGCTCAGCCAGGCCGAGTCGCGCACCGCGCTGCTCAGCATCGAGGCCCCGTGGCTGGGCCTGGAGCTGCCCGCCATCCAGCGCCAGCACTCACCCCAGGTCAGCCCCGAGACGATGCCGGAGCCCATGCAGCAGGCGTTGGAGCGCTACCAGCGCGAACTGATCCAGGCGGCCCTGGCCCGCCATGACGGCAAGTGGGCCGCCGCCGCCCGCGACCTGCAGATGGACCCGAGCAACCTGCGCAAGCTGGCGCGCCGGCTGAGCCTGATCTGACCCGGAGAACTCCCCGACATGCTGACCCACCTCGATTCCCAGGGCCGCGCCAACATGGTCGACGTCACCGACAAGGCGCAGACTTCCCGTGAAGCGGTAGCCGAAGCCCGCGTGCGCATGCGCCCGGAGACCCTGCAAATGATCGTCGACGGCGAGCATCCCAAGGGCGACGTGTTCGCTGTGGCGCGCATCGCCGGCATCCAGGCGGCGAAGAAGACTTCCGACCTGATCCCGCTGTGCCATCCGCTGCTGCTCACCAGCGTCAAGGTCGAGCTGCAAGCGGATGGCGAGGACGCGGTGCGCATCCGCTCGTGTTGCAAGCTGGCCGGGCAGACCGGCGTGGAAATGGAAGCGCTGACCGCCGCCAGCGTCGCCGCGCTGACGATCTACGACATGTGCAAGGCGGTGGATCGCGGCATGGTCATCGAAGCCGTGCGCCTGCTGGAAAAGAGCGGTGGCGCCTCGGGGCATTTTCGCGCGCCTTGACCGCGATCAAGGCGGCTCGCGCGCAAGCTGCTGGGATTCCGCTTCCGTCATCGCCAAGGAGCCCCGCATGCGCGAACAACTGAAATCCGTGCGCCGTCGCCACCTACGCGGACACCTGCACGAGGCGCAGGCGCCGCAGGAACCGTTCGCCCTCCTGCGTCTCTGGTTGCGCCAGGCGATCGACCACGAAGCGCCTTCGGCCGAGGGCCTGGCGATGTTCCTGGCGACCGCCGACGACTTCGGCCGGCCCCACGGACGGATGGTCCATCTGCGGGACGTGGACGAGCGCGGCCTGGTTTTCCACAGCCATTACCGGAGCGCCAAGGGCCAGGACCTGGCGATCAACCCCCATGCGGCGCTGACCTTCCACTGGCCAGGCCTGGAGCGTCAGTTGCGCATCGAGGGACGTGTCGAGCCGGTCAGCGCGACGGAGTCGGATGCTAGCTTCCACAACCGCCCCCTGGACCGCCGCCTGGCCTGCTGGGCCTGTGAACAGAGCCAGCCGGTCAACGGCCGTGGCGAGCTGGAAGCGCGTCTGGCACAGGCCAGGTACCGCTTCCTCGACAGTACGCCACCGCGCCCGTCGGACTGGGGCGGCTATCGCCTGCTGCCGGAGCGGATGGAATTCTGGCAAGGCCGCCCCGGCGGCCTGCACGACCGGCTCGACTACCAGAAAGACGACACCGGCTGGCACCGCGAACGCCTCGCGCCGTGACCCCCGTAGCCCGGATGCAATCCGGGGAAGCCGGCAACTCCGTTTCCCGGATTGCATCCGGGCTACGGACTTGGTGCCGTGGACGGAGTTTCATCACCCCTCTCCCATTCATGGGAGA
>NZ_CAJFCI010000067.1:22257-22915 GCF_904061905.1 Zestomonas carbonaria | reverse complement strand
GAGCGGGCCATTTTTGGCTCGGTCGCTCGTAAGTCACTGATCCATAAGGGGAAACGACCGGGCCATTTTTGGCCCGACCGGGCCAAAAATGGCCCGGTCCCTTCTGGACACATTCATTTCCATCGGAGCAAGGGGCCTCCTACACTTCCAAACATCGCTTTCTCCACCGTGAATACGGTACCTCCTGGTGTTATGCCTGCCCTTCCCTTCGCTCCCTACCTCATAGCCGTCAGCCTGTCCGCCGGTGTGGACCTGCAACTGCACGCCGGGCCGCCGGGTACCGCCGAGCTGCGCCTCTGTCTCCAGGGTAACGGGCAGCAGGTGCGCTACGAGTTGCGGGTGTTCAGCGAAGGACCGGCGGGGCGCAGCCAGTCGAGCCAGTCCGGCACGCTGGAGTTGCGGCCGGAAACCGTCTGCCCGCTCTCCCGGGTGATCGGCGCCCCACCCGGCACCCGCATCGAAGCCCGTATGCGCTGGTGGGCGGATGACGTCGAGCAGGCGGAAGAAACCCAGAGGTTCTGGGTCGAGTGAGTACGCGGCGGGAATGATCTGCACAAGGCCCCACGAAACCCCGTAGGAGCGGGCCACGCCCGCGATGCTTTTTCGCGGCCATGGGCCGCTCCTACGGTCGGGTGCGGAGTTCGCAGGTGGAGGAAAC
>NZ_CAJFCI010000067.1:0-22157 GCF_904061905.1 Zestomonas carbonaria | reverse complement strand
TTTTCGCGGCCATGGGCCGCTCCTACGGTCGGGCTTTGATGGTGGGCTGAAGCCACCCTGCTAGAGGGTCTGGGCCTGGCCCAGGTATTTCGGTAGCGATGTCTGTTCGATGGCCTGGCCGCCGGCGGTCGGGTGCGGAGTTCGCAGGTGGAGGAAACCCGGAGGTTCTGGATCGAGTGAATGCGCGGCGGGAATGATTGGCCCAAGGCCCCACGAAACCCCGTAGGAGCGGGCCATGCCCGCGATGCTTTTTCGCGGCCATGGGCCGCTCCTACGGTCGGGTGCGGAGTTCGCAGGTGGAGGAAACCCGGAGGTTCTGGATCGAGCGAGTACGCGGCGGGAATGATTGGCCCAAGGCCCCACGAAACCCCGTAGGAGCGGGCCATGCCCGCGATGCTTTTTCGCGGCCATGGGCCGCTCCTACGGTCGGGCTTTGATGGTGGGCTGAAGCCACCCTGCTAGAGGGTCTGGGCCTGGCCCAGGTATTTCGGTAGCGACGTCTGTTCGACGGCCTGGCCGCCGGCGGTCTGCCACAGGCGGCGTTCGATGCCCTGGGCGATCAGGTGCGCCACGGCGGCCTCGATGGCCGACAGCACGCAGAGCTGCGCCGGTTCGTTGGTGGTGTAGCCCGCCTCCATCTCCAGCAGTTCCTTGAACTCGATGAACTTGAACACCCCGGCGCTGCGGCCGACCGAGTAGATGGTCTTGGAGGTCATCACGTTGGCCAGCACCTGGCCGCTGCGAACGTCCACCGCGCGCAGGTTCACCGACACCTGGTCGACGCGGTATTCGCGGGAGGCGCCGATGCCCAGGTAGCGCGCCCCTTCCCCGCCGCTGCGGATGTTGGTGTCGTAGGCGATGACGCCGCCCTCCAGCAGCAGGTTGGCGGCCTGCAGCGGCGGCAACTGGGTCTGGATGTTGGCCGGGGTGTTGGGCTTGTTCTGCGAGGCGCGGATGATCTTCCGCTCGGTCAGCACGTTCTGCAGCCCCTCGCGCTCCAGCACCCGGAACCAGCCACTGGCCTGCAGGGCGTCGACCAGCATGCTGGCGGCGCCCTGGGTCACGCTGGTGGAGAAGGAGCTGGCCGGCGTCGGCTTGTACTGGCCGGTCTGGTCACGGAAGCCATAGACCGCCGCGACCAGTTGCCCCTTCGGCCGTGGCAGGGCCAGCAGGTCGTAGTAGGTGGAGGCCCTGGGCGTCAGGGTCGGCGTTTCCCTGTCCACTTCCGCCGGCATGGGCTCGCGCACGGCGCAGCCTTGCAGCGCGAGTACCAGCAGAAGCAACTTCAATGTGGTGTTCATGGTCTCGGCTTCCCGATTGCTGGATTCAGAGTGGCCCCAGGCCGCTGACCACCACTTCGGACACCTCTCCGGTCGCGCGATCGGTGATCACGATGGTCAGTTCGCCGGAGTCGTCCTGGATGTCGATGACGAAGGCCTCGGTGGTCAGGCTGCCGGTGTTGCCGTTCTGGATGTTGCTCAGCAACTGCGAGAGCAGCCGCGATTCCAGTTGGCTGGTGAAGCGTTGCAGCGCCGAGGTCGGCGTGCGGCTGCTCAGGTTGGGATCGCGGTGGTCGTTCTGCGCCTGGGCGTTGCTGAGCAGCCAGGAGCCATTCAGCGGGTTGCCGCCGAAGGCGGGGTTCACCGGGGTGTAGACCAGTTCGGTGGCATGCACGGTGCCGGACAGGCCCATGCTGGCCAGCCAGATGCCGATGGCGTGGCAAACGGTGTTCTTGCTCATAGCTCGTCCCTCTCCAGGTCGTAGGTGTCTTGCAGCAACCTCTCCAGCTTCTGTCGGGCGACCTCCTCCAGCACCAGGTCCGCCGCCTCGTAGGCCAGGCCTTGCAACTGGGCCATGTTCGGCGGCAGGAAGCGGCGATACAGCACCCGCCCTTCGTACTCGACCCACACCAGGCTGCCCCAGCGGGCCGAGGGTCGTTCGCGCACCACCAGGTTGAAATCCAGCCGGCTGGTGTCGCGCAGACGTTCGGTGAAATAGCGATAGAACTCGTGGCCGATGTGGGAAATGCTGTTGTCGACGATGAAGCCCATGATCTCGTCATCGTCGGCCGTGGCCGTCGCCACCACCAGCAGCATGGCCAGGCCGGCGGCCAGCCGGGTCCCGAGCCTGCGTGGCGGCCGTTCGGCGGCGTTCATTGCCGTTGTCCCGTGGCGGCCGGAGGCATGGGGCTGCCGTTGCCGGGAAGCCCGTCCATGAAGGCTTTTTCCGCCACGAACTGCCATTCGGCATAACTGCCCATGCCGTCGAAATCCGCCCATTGCGCCGGAAAGCGCGCCTGCTTGCGCGGCTGCCCGTCGGCGAGGCTGTAGACCCCGGCGATCCGTCCGTCGAAGGAGCGCACGTAGCCCCATTCCAGGCTGCCGGTCAGCGGGTCCGGATAGAGCCGGCGCAGGTGGCGGCGGACGTTGGGGAAACGACGGTCCTCGAGCAGTTCCTCCAGGCTCAGCGGGTACTGGGCGACGCCCGGCGAGCTGCGGTAGTAGCTGCGCAGCGCCTGGGCGTACTGGTTGCCGACCCACAGCAGCTCGCGTTCCTTGGCCCGCAGGCTGGCGGTCGACCACAGTTGCCCGGCACCGGCCAGCGCCATGCCCATCAGCATGATCAGGAACAGGGCGCCGAGGTAGGTGAACCCCGACTGCCGGGCGGCCAGCCGCTTACCATTCCGCATACAGGCTCCCGTCCCGCGCCCGGCCGGACGCTCCGCTCTTCACGTCGCCGATGCCGCCGGAGCTGCCCTCGGGCGGCGGCAGGGTGATCCACAGGTCGCTGCGCTCGGTGATCGGATCCAGCGGCAGGCTGCGCAGGTAGCGCCGCGCCACCAGTTCCTCGATCGACTCGGGGTAGCGGCCGGTGTCGCCGTAGAACTGGTCGAGCGCCTCGCGTATGGTCGCCAGGCTGTGGCGCAGCGTGGTTTCCCTGGAGTTCTCCAGGCTGGAGAAATAGCGCGGCACGGCGATGGTCATCAGCGTGGCGATGATCGCCATGACCACCATCAGTTCGATCAGCGTGAAGCCCGAATGCCGTCGCATGGTTTCACCACTCCCGGTAAGGAATGCCGTTGAGCCCCGCGCCGCTGGCCAGGGAATACACATCGAAGACGTCGTCGCCGGCGCGCGGCGAGTCGGCGGAGCTGTCGTAGGCGCGCAGTCCCCAGCCCTCCTCCGGCTCCAGGCGCGGGTCGGCGAACGGGTCGCGGGGGATGCGGCGCAGGAAATGGATGCGGTTGCCCTGGACGCTGCGCAGGTCGCGCACGCCCTCCACCAGCACCTGCAGCGAGGGCGGATAGCCGGAGGTGCTGGCCGACTTCTCGATATGCCCGGCGTCGGCCGCCATCTTGTAGGCGTCGATGGCATCGCGGATCTGGTACAGGGCGACCTTCAGGTCCTGCTCCTTGCCACGGCGGATCACTGTCTCGCTGAGCGGCGCCGCGATGCTGGCGAGCAGCGCGACGATGGCCATGGTGATGACCACCTCGATCAGCGAGAAACCGCGCGCCGGGCGTTTCATGCTCAGGGCCTCCCGCTCGCGGGCAGCACGGCCGCCACCGGCGCCGCCGAGGGGACCGGCTCCGGCTCGGCGACGGGCAGTTCCCCGCCCTCTTCCACGCTGCCGAAGGAAGTGTTCACCGACTGCACGCGCATGCTGCTCTCGGTGCCGGTGGCGAACTCCATGTCGGACGGGCTCTGGTACGGCAGGTTGCGCACGACGCGCGGGGTGATGGAGAGCACCAGTTCGGCCTTGCCGATGGTGTCCTTGTTGCTGCCGAACAGCCGGCCCAGGCCGGGGATGTCGCCGAGGCCGGGAATCTTGTTGCCGGTCGACAGGTTGTCGTTGCGCATCAGCCCGGCCAGCACCTGGGTTTCGCCGTCGCGCAGGCGCAGGGTGGTCATCGCGTTGCGGGTGTCCACCTGGACCGGGATGGTGCCCTGCTGGGTCGGCGGCAGCGGCGTGGCGTTGCTGACTTCCAGGGCGATCTTGATGGCCACCTCGTTGTTCAGGTGCACGGTGGGCTGCACTTCCAGCTTCAGGCCGACGTCCAGGTAGGTGATGCTCTCGGTGATCACCGGCCCCTGGGTGGACGGCATGGAAGTGGCGCTGATGATCGGCACCCGCTGGCCGATATGGATCTTCGCCTGCTCGCGGTTGCTGACCCGGATCACCGGGCTGGCCAGGGTGTTGATGTCGTTGTCCTGGGCGTTGATGCGCAGTTGCGGCGACGGCGAGATGCTGATGCGCCCGGAGTCGATGCCTTTCAACTGGTCGAGGATGGTGACCGCCGAGCCGTCGTCGTTGATCACCCCGAAGGTGTTCGGCCATTGCAGGCCCAGGTCGAGGATGCGCTGCCGGGAGACTTCCATCACCTCCACTTCCAGCACCACCTCGGGGTTGGACTGGTCCTGGGACAGGAACAGCTTCTCGGCCATCCGCAGGGCGTCCACGGTGTCGCGCATGGTCAGGGTGTTGAGGCGTTCGTCGATGAACACGTCGCGGGTCTTGAGCATGGTCTTGACCATGTTCATCGCGGTGTTGGCGTCGATGTTGGTGAGGTAGAAGGTGCGCATCACCAGTTCCTGGTAATCCTTCAGCTTCTGCGGCGAATCCGGATAGATCAGGATGGTGTTGTCGTTGACCACCTTCTGGTGCAGTTGATTCTGTTGCAGCAGCAGGTGCACGGCGTCCTCGATGCGCACCTGGCGGACGAAGATGGTGGCCTTGAGGTCCGGCCGCACATCCTTGTCGAAGATGAAGTTGAGCCCGGCGGTCTGCGCCAGCACCTCGAAGATGACCTTCAGGCTGGCGTCGCGGAACTCCAGGGTGACCGGCCGATCCAGCCGGGAACGTAGTTGCGGGTAAGGCGTGGTCGAGCGCGCGCGGACCAGCTCGACGTTGCGTTGCAGCTCCAGCGCCCCTTCGTGCCTCGGGTCCAGCGCCATCATCGCGCGGACCTGGCGCTCGGCGCCGGTCAGGTCGCCGCGGCGCAGGTCGGCCTGGCCCTGGCGCAGCATGTCGGCCAGGTTGCGCATCTGGTCCAGTTGCTTGAGCCCCTCGGCGGCCCGCGTGTTGTGGGGTTCGATGCCCAGCACGCGCTGGTAGGCGAGCCGCGCGCTGGCGAAGTCACGCGAGGTGCGCGCCATGTCGGCCCGGGACAGCAGGGTCTTGACCACCCGGGCGCGCTGGGTAGCCAGGGATATCTGCAGGCTGGTGTCGCGCGGTGACTCCTTGACCGCCGCTTCGAGCCTGGCCAGCCCGGCCTCGTACTGGCCCGCCTCGATCATCGCCTCGGCCTCGTCGCGGACCAGGGTGCCGGCGCAACCGGCCAGCAGCGCGAAGGCCAGGACCAGGGCCATCCGGCCCCGCCCGAAGGGAATTGCTGGCGCGTTCATGGCGTTCTCCCTACTGCCAGCGACTGCACCAGGTGCATGGGCAGGTAGACCAGGGTCATCTCGCTGTCGCCGATCCGCTCGACCCGGTAGGTGCCATCGATCACGTCGCCGGCGGCGAGTACGTGGAGGGTTTCGCCGTCGAGCACGAACACCTTGCGCTGCTTGCCGTCGTCCATCCGGCCGATGAAGCGGAACGGCAGCGGCGGCGCGCTGGGCCGTGGCGCGGGCGCGGCGACCGCCACCGGAGCCGCCACCTGCCGCACCACCGGCGGCGCGACGTACCAGCTATGGGCGGCGAACAGGTTGGCGCGCGGCACATCGGCCGGCGCGGTCGCCGGCCGAGCCTCCGCTTTCTTCGCCGTGCTGTCCGAACGCAGCTCGCCGAGGCTGCCCTTGCCGCTGGCCGGCCGTACCGCCGCGATGTCTTCCGGGGGGAAGAAGTAGTCGGGAACCAGCGCGACCACCCCGGCGACCGCGAGGAAAACCAGCCAGAAGAGCCCACGCTGCCTGTTCATCGCTACCTCGACAGGTACAGGGTCAGACGGATCCGACCCTCGAGTTCGGTTTCGCTGATCTGCTTGCGCTGGAAGTCGAGGTCTTCGAGGACCAGTGCCGGCACTTCGGCCAGCAGCGCATGCAGGAAACGGCGCAGTTGCGGGTAGCTGCCACGCACCGGCAGCACGATCTGGTAGCGCGCCAACCGGGTCCTGGTATCCACCCCCAGGGCGTATTCGCCGCGCGCCAGGGACAGGCGCTCGCCATTGGCCAGGGCGTAGATGCGGTCGATGGTGGAGGTCGCGTCCAACTGGGCCGGCAGGTTGCGCCGGAAGTCGTCCAGTTGCTGCCCGGACGCGACCGGGGGCGCTTCGTCGCCGCGCTCGATGCGCGCCAACTGCGCCGATTGGAGTGCTGTACGTTCGCTCAACTGCTCCAGCGCCAGCCAGGCGGGCAGCAAACCCAGCACTGCATGAGCGAACGCCAGCACAATCAGCGCGGCTCCGCAGAGGCCCGGCTTGCCGAGGCGCTGCAGATGCTCGCGAAAAATCAGTCTATGGATGCGCATCGTCCACCACCCAGGTCGCCAGCAGGTTGAAGCGGATCGGCTGCCCCTTCGCCTGCGCGACGATTTCGTGGTTGAGCAGGGAAACGTCACGCAATGCGGCGCTTTGCTCCAGGCGCCGGTGGAAATCCAGCATCGCCGCCAGGTCGCGGGCTTCGGCGCTGATCCGGACCTGGCGCTTGCGCGCGTCCGGGGTCAGCGACAGCAGGGCGATGTCCTCCAGGCGCTGCGACTCCAGGGTCGACAGCAACGCCTCCCAGGGCAGGTTCATCTGCGCCGTGACCCGGCGCATCTCCGCCAGGTTGGCTTCCTGGGCGCGGTTCTCGGCGGGCGACAGCGACGCCTGGCTGACGCCGCCGCCCCGCAACTGGCGCTCCAGCCGCTGCAACTCGCGCTCCTGCTCCGCCGTGGCCGTGGCGATCTGCGCCTGGCCCAGCAGGCCGGCCCCGGCCAACAGCAGACCGGCGGCCAGCAGCCCCCAACCGGGGGGACTGGCCAGCCGTTGCCGTTGGAAGTCGAGGTCGAGGGCGCGCATCTCAGTCCACCATCATCGCCATCACGGACAGGGCATCGACGTCCCGTCCCTGCTGCACCGGCAGGCTCAGCGCACGCGGCGATACCCCGCCGCGCGGCGCTGGCGCGCAGTCCGCGCGGCCCGGTGCATGCACGTAGATCGCGGCGAAGGTTCCGTCCCCGCCGCCCTGCAATTCGTGTTCGCGTTCGATCAGGGTGCTCAGCGCGCTGTCGCTGTCGGCGCTCGACACCGAACGCACCGCCACCCAGTTCCCGCCCCTGGCCAGCAGCAGGTTGCAGCGGCCGGGCTCGGCGACCACGAACAGGAAGTCGTCTTGGTCGATGAACCGGCTGAAGCTGTTGAAGGCGGCCATCAGGTAGGGCGCGACGGAGGTCAGCCGCCAGCCGCCGATGCCGGCCAGCTCGCGCAACAGCAGCAGCAACGGCTGCTGTACGGCCACGGCGAGCCGCGCCCGCCCCGCTGCTTCCGGCGACAGGTTGATGGCCCAGCCCTCGGCCAGTTGCCCGTAGATCTCCTCGAAGCAGGCGCGGGCATAGCAGGCCATTTCCTCCGGCGTGGCGATCTGCTCGCCCCAGGGCACCAGGCAGAACCGGCAGAAATGGTTGGAAAGCACCACGCGCAACTCGCCGCGCGCCGTCGCGCAAGCGCCCAGCAGGCGCCCCAGCGCCTCGCCGGCAGCCTGCCAGTCGGGTATCTGCGCCTGCTCGAACGGCTCCTGTCCCAGCGCGTCGCAGAGCTCGCCACGACGCCGGTACAGCCCGACGCCGGAGGCGCCGAGCACAGCGATGTACTGATCACGAGACGAAAGTGACACGGTTGATCTCCTCCAGGGTGGTCCTGCCTTCACGCACCAGCTCCAGCGCCGAGCTGCGCAACAGGCGCAGGCCACGGCGACAGGCCAGTTCCTTGATCCGGGCGATGGGTTGGCGGTCGATGATCAACTGGCGCAGTTCGTCGTCCAGCTTCAGCAGCTCGGCGATCGCCGTGCGGCCGCGATAGCCCGAGCCCCGGCAGCGGCCGCAACCGCTGCCGTGCATGAAGCGGTAGTCGCCGACCTGCGCCGGGTCGAGCCCCGAGGCCAGCAGTTCGTCGCGATCCGGGGTGATGCGCGTCGCGCAGGACGGGCACACCTGGCGGATCAGCCGCTGGGCCAGCACCGCGTTCAGCGCGGAGACGAAGCTGTAGGGGTCGACTTCCATCTGGGTGAAGCGGCTGATCACGTCGAACACGTTGTTGGCGTGGATGGTGGTGAACACCAGGTGCCCGGTGAGCGCCGACTGCACGGCGATCTGCGCGGTTTCCGGGTCGCGGATCTCGCCGACCATGATCTTGTCCGGGTCGTGGCGGAGGATCGAGCGCAGGCCACGGGCGAAGGTCAGGCCCTTCTTCTCGTTGACCGGGATCTGCAGCACGCCGGGGAGCTGGTACTCGACCGGGTCCTCGATGGTGATGATCTTGTCCACGCCGTGGTTGATCTCGGTGAGCATGGCGTACAGCGTGGTGGTCTTGCCGCTGCCGGTCGGCCCGGTGACCAGCACCATGCCGTAGGGCTCCGCCGCCAGCCGCCGCAGACGGAGCAACACTTCGGGCTCGAAGCCCAGGGCTTCCAGGCGCACGCCGTGGATCTGGTCGGCCAGGTCCTGCTTGTCGAGCACCCGCAGCACGGCGTCCTCGCCGAAGATGCTCGGCATGATGGAGACCCGGAAGTCGATCTGCCGGCCGCTGATGGCGATCTTGAAGCGGCCGTCCTGGGGCACCCGCTTCTCGCTGATGTCCAGCTCGGCCATCACCTTGACCCGCGAGATGACCTGCTCGGCGATCTCGTTGCCCTGCACCCGGCGGATGCCGTTGAGCACACCGTCGATGCGGTACTTGATCTCCAGCCCGGAGCCGGTCATGCCCAGGTGGATGTCGCTGGCGTGGATCTTCAGCGCATCGTAGAGGGTCGAGTTGACCAGCTTGACCACCACGCTGGCGTTCTCGCTGATGCTGGTCAGCGAGAGGGTTTCCACCGCCTCGATCTCGCCGCTGTCCACCGCTTCGGCGTTCAGCGAGTCGACGGCGTGGAAGTTCTCTTCCTGGCGCGCGAGGTAGGCGCTGAGGTCGGCTGGGTGCGCCAGGTACAGCGGCGCGCCGTGCAGGTATTCCTCCAGCCAGGCCAGGCGGGCACTGTCGAAGGGATCGGCGAAGACCCCGGCGATGCTCTCCTCGCGCTCGTCCAGGTGGACCATCAGGCATTCGTGCTTGAGCGCCTGGGCCAGCGGCAGCCGGTCGAAGGCCGGGCAGCAGGCGAACAGCGCCTCGCCGTCCAGTACCGGGTAATGCAGGGTGGCGCCCAGGCCATGGGCGAAAGCACGGGGATCGAGGCCGGCCAACTCTTCCAGTTCGTCGATGAGCCGGCTGCCCTGGGAGGCGGACCGTTCGCGGGCTGCCTGCAGCAGTGCGGCATCGAAACGGGTCTGCCGAGGCGTTTCGACTGCCGCTGGCTTGTGCCCGCATCCGGGCACAAGGGAAAGTCTCTCCATGGAACTCTCTCCGTCATCCCTGGGCAGCCACGCGATCGGTCTGCTTGTCCGCTCCCGGTTGGAATCCTATCCATCGGAGCGGCGGCGATCGGCGAGCACCCAGGAGCCGTCATAGAGCTGCAAGGGGAAACTCACCTCTTTGTTATGGCGTCTATCGACCAAGACCGAAGCCCCGCTCCTCCCGCTCGCCTCGCCTACCCGATTGTGGATGGCTCGTGCGAGCTCTCCCAGCGGGAAGGGTTTGAACAGGATATGGCCGACTCCGTGGTGGATCGCCGCGTCGTAGACTTCGCTGGTCGGGTGCGCGGTGATCAATACACTGCGTCCTTCCCACTCGTCGCTGATGGCGTCCAGTACCTCGAACCCTTCCATATCCGGCAAGCGGTAGTCGATCACGATCACATCCGGCCGGAACTCCTCCGCCAGGCGGATGGCACTGTCGCCATCGCTGGCCAGGCGGACGTCCCATTGCAGTGTCTCGAGGTAGACCTTGAGGTTCTGCGCCAGGATCTGCTCGTCCTCGACAACCATAACTTTGTTCGCCAAGGTGGACTCCTAGTGGTGTAAGGCTGCCCGACTTAGACCCTAGGAGTGCGCGCCTGATCAGGTATACGCACGCATCGTGCCAGTCGGCCGCAGCCGGATATATTTCGTATCCTGTTGATTATCAACGGGAAAACACTATCCACTCAGTTCTGTCGCGCCTCCCCAGAATCGGGGGAAACAGGACGTCTCCCCCACTTGTGGGGTCAACGCCTTCCCAGCACTTCGATGCGGCCCGCGTCGCGCAAGCGCCGCAAGGCGTCTTCGCGCGCATCGCGCTGTCGCTGCTGGAGCAGAAACTGCCTGGCCATGGCCAGGCCCCGGTCCTCGTCCAGGGGTTCGGGGGGCCTATGGCTCACCACCTCGATCAGATGCCAGCCGTACCGGGTGCGTACCGGCTGGCTGGTTTCGCCGGGGCGCAGGGCGAAGGCCGCCTGCTCGAAAGGTGCAACCATCGTGCCCCGGGTGAAGAACCCCAGATCGCCGCCCTGGGCGGCGCTGCCGTCTTCCGAGTGGCGACGGGCCAGCTCGGCGAAATCCGCTCCGTCGGCGATCTGCCGGCGCAGTTCGAGCAACCGTTCGCGCACCTCGGCGGCGCCCGGCTCGTCGCTCACCTTCAGCAGGATATGCCGCGCGTGGACCTGCTCCGGGCGCTCCAGGCGCGGGCGAAGCTCCTCCAGGGCATGGCGCACCTCCTCTTCCGAAACGGCCTTCGGCTCGCTCAACTCCTCCAGCATCCGGCTGGCGACCAGTTCCCGGCGCAGGTAGTCCAGGTAACCCGCCTCGTCGAACCCGGCCTCGCCCAGCCGGCGCTCGAACGCTTCCGGGGTACGGAAGGCGGCCTTGGTCGCCGCCAGCTCGGCCAGCACCCGTTGGTCGTCCACCGTGACGCCCCGGCGCTGGGCCTCCTGCCAGAGTAGTTCCTTGTCGATCAGTTGCTGCAAGGCGTCGTCGCGCAGACGCGCGTAGGCCCTCGGGTTGCGGATCGACGCCACGCTGCGACCCTCCGCCTTGAGGTAGTCGGCGAAATAGCGTTCGAGACGAAAATAACTGATGTCCGTGCCGTTCACCCGGGCGGCGGTCCCCGTTCCCTGGGCCGACGCCAGCGCGCTCGGTAGCGAGAACAGCAGCACGACGGCGAGCACGATGGCGTTCACGGTCAATCGACCTTGATGTAGCTGCCGACCGGCAGGAAGCGCTGGCCATGCAGGTCCACCGCGACGATATGGGCGCCCGTCGTGCCCGTGCGCAGCCCCGGACCGAAGCCCAGCTCCGGCGTCAGCCCGGTCTGGAAACCGTGCAGCCGCTCCAGGGCGGCCACCAGTTTCTCCCGGCTGGCGTCGCGCCCGGCGCGCTTCATGCCCTCGCTGAACAGCAGGACGGCGCAGTAGGCGCTGACCTGCAGCATGGCGTGGTGGCCGCTCAGGCTGCCGTGCCGGCGAATGGTCGAGAGCGCGGCGGCGCCCGTGGCGGTCCAGTCCGATGGCAGGAAGGGATAGGCCAGGAACAGGTGTTCGGAAAAACGCGGCGGCACCTGCAAGGCCGTGCCGGCCACCTGCGCCGCACTGGCGAACAGGTAAGGCGCCGGGGCATCGCCCGGCAGCCCTTCGGTCAGGCGGATGAAGTCCTCCTGGGAACCGAGGAAGAACACCGCCCTCACCCCCTGCGCCGCCTCGCCGAGTTCCTGGGCCAGGGTTTCCTGGCGATAGCCGAGGATGCGCGGCGCTTGCCATTCCTGGGTCCGCAGGCGGGCCGCCAGCGCTTCGGCCAGCGCCTGCCGGGAAGTGCCCTGCGGATAGGCGATCAGCGCCACGCGGTTGCCCGGTTCGAGCGAGCCGCTGGCATAGGTGGTCAAGGCGAACAGTTGCTCGCGCAGCCCTGGCAAGGGGGTGAAGATCAGGCGCCCGGCGTCGCCGTCGGCGAACTGGGCGAGCGGGCCGACCACCGGGACGCCGGCCGGTTCGAGCAGGTCGGCCAGCCGTCCCTCCAGCGCCGGTACCAGGGGCGCCAGCAAGGCGAACACCTGGTCGTCCTCGATCAGCCCGCGCAACGCCGCCTCGGCACTGTCGGTGTCCGGGCCGGGATCGGCGACGACCAGCTCCAGCTTGCGGCCATGAATCCCGCCGGCGCCGTTGAGCGCCTCGATCACCACCTCGAGCACCGTCTCGACCGTGCGCCCGTGCTCGCTCAGCGGGCCCTCGCGCGGCAGCAGCGTGCCGACGCGCAGCCGGGTGTCGTGCAGGCCGGGGTCGCGGTCATCCTCCAGACGTCTCAGGTAGGCGGTGAGGTTGGCCATGTCGCGCATGGACATGACGAAGCGCGGCATCGCCGGGTCCAGGCGGTTGCCGGCCGGGTCGCGGCCTTCGCTCACCGCGCGGGCGAAGCTGGCCTCGTCGTAGGCGGGGTGGCTCCGGCCGCGATCGAGACGCTGGCCGTATGGCGTGCTCAGGCGCCGCCAGGTGATGTCCGGCGGCCGCACGCCGCCCTCCGGGCGGCCACGGCCATCGGCGCCGTGGCAACTGCCGCAGGGCAGCAGCGCGGCCTGCAACGGTGTGCCGGCCGCGCCGACCAGCGCATGGATCTCGCCGCCCGTGGCGCTCTGGCCTTGCAGGTAGAGGCGCTTGCCGGCCGCCTCTTCGGGCGTCAGCTCCAGCGCGGCGGCCTGGCCGCCCCAGCAGAGCAGGCCGCAGAGCGTCAGCACGGTGCGCCACATGGCCCGGGCCCTAGCGGTTCGCGACCGGCGGCATCGACATGAGCTGCAAGCGCTGGGTGATGGCGGATACCGGGGCATCCGGGCGGATCTTGCTCCAGCGCTTGTTGGCCACGTCGCCGGCGATGAGCACGGTCGAGTGCTGTTCGGGGCTTTCCACCAGGTGGCCGAGCCGGGACAGCACCAGGTCCACCCGCTCCTTCGGGCCGGTGAGGAACAGCCAGTTCGGGGAGTCCACGCCATGCTTGGCGGCGAATTCCTTGAGCACCTGCGGCGAGTCGTTGTGCGGGTCGCTGGTCAGCGAGATGAAGTACACCTCCCTGGCCAGCGGCTCGCCCAGGGCGTCGCGGACTTCCTTGAGCTTGCGGGTGATCAGCGGGCAGGCGTCGTTGCAGTGGGTGAAGATGACGTTCAGCAACACCAGCCGGTCCTTGAGCACGTCGCTGTAGAAAGCGACCTCCTGGCCATCCTGGGTGAGCAGCCGGGTGTCGGTGAAGTAGGCCTGCGCGTCATGGGTGCCGGCGGCCGTTACCGGCTGGATCGCCGGTCCATGCGCAGCGGCGGCCGGCTCGCTGCCGGCGTGGCCTTCGTGGGCCTGCGCCACGGCGACGGCCAGGCCCATGCCGATGGCCAGGGCGATGCCTTGCATGGGCTTCATGGCGCGACTCCTCGTGCACTGCTCAGTTGATGGACGTCCGAATGACCGTGATGCTTGCGCGCGGCGGCCAGTTGTTCGACCCGCTCGACCAGCACGGTCGGGTTGGTGAAGCCGTAGTAGCGCGTCCAGCGGCCGGTGCGCGCGTCGCCGACCATGATCTGCGGAGGGTGGTCCTCGATGCGCGGGGTCCAGGAACCGAGCTCCTTGAGGGTGTCGCTGATCGCCTGGGGCGAGCCGGTGAGCCAGGTCCAGCCCGGCCCGCTCTGGAATTTCCGGGAGTACTCGCGCAGCACCTGCGGGGTGTCGCGCAGCGGATCGACGCTGATGGAGATCAACTGGGCGTTGTCGCCGACCTGCTTCTGCACCTTGGCCATGATCGACGAGATGACCGGGCAGACCGTGCTGCAACTGGTGTAGACGAAACCCATCACCACGATCCGGTCCGCGACCAGGTCATCCTTCAGGCGGACCTCGTGGCCGTTCTGGTCGATCAGCGGCACGTCGGCGAAGCGCACCTGGGCGCTCTCCTCCCTCGGCTGCATCGACTGGGGATGCCTGGCGTGCTCCTCCGGCGAGTGGGCCTGGGCGGTGCCGCACAGGGTGATGGCCCCGAACAGGGCGACGGCGAGGCTGCTGTGGAGTTTTCGCATGGCTGGCTCCTGTCAAGGCGTCTGCGCGGTGCTTGCGGGTTGTCCCGGCAAGGCGCGCAGGCTGGCGTAGGGTTGGTCGCCGAAGGCCAGGCCCAGCGACGCCGACCCGACGTGCAGGTAGTAGGCGCCGGCCTGGTTCACCTCGACGAGGGCTTCGTAGACGCCCTCTTCCACTTCGCGGGCGGCGGCTTGGCGCGGTCGCGAAGCCGGGGCGAGGAAGTAGCGGACCTGCAGGTCCTCGATGCCGGCCCGGGGCTGGCTGTCCCGGCCCTGGAGGATGCGGAAGCGCGCCCTGGCCGGGCTGCCCACGGTGACCGGGGCGCTGTCGAGGAGGAATTCCACGCGCGGGGTCGAGACCTGTTTCTCCAGCGCGGGGTTGCCCTGCACCACGGTGCCGAAGCAGTGGATCAGTTGCGGCTGGTTGAGCATGAAGGCCACGTCGAGCGGCCCCGCGACGGGCAGCTTGATCCGCGAGCCGAACACGCCCGGCTCCACCTCGCGCAGGCTGCGGTCGACCACCCGTACCGCGCGCGCCGTGTGCCCGCGATTGAGGTAGCCGGACATCGGCGCGTTCATCCCTTCCATGTAGAAGTAGGTGGTGTTGTCCACCGGGTTGACCACGAACACCGCCGCTTCGTCGCGGGCCGGGCTGAGGCTGGCGGCCAGGGGCAGGTCGCCGGCCAGCTTGGGCGCCGCCGGGCCGGCTTCGAAGGTCTGCACGATCGGCTGCCTGCCCTCGCCCAGCGAGCCCAGGTTGATCATGCCGACCCGTGGCGAAGCGAGGCCGCGTACATAGGCGTAGGCGCGGGTGAACACGAGCTGGTAGGGCTCGGCGGCGACCTCCAGGCGATGCAGCAGCGTGTCGCTGGCGGCGTCGATCACCGCCACCTGGTTTTCCAGGGTGTTGAGGACCAGCCCGAAGCGTCCGTCCGGGCTGAAGCCCATCGGCCCCACGCCCTGCTGCAACGGGATGACCTTGCGCACCGCCAGGCTGCGGGCATCGAGCACGGTGACCCGCCCTTCCCGGCCATCGACCACGTAGACCGCCTGGGACAGGGACGAGAACGCCAGCGACAACGGATTCGAACCGGTGGGGATATCGTCCAGCCGCTTCAGCCCGGCGATGTCGAACACGCTCACCGTGCCGGCGTCGCGGTTGCTGACGAAGGCGTGCCGGGAGTCGTCGCTGAAGGCGATCTCGTGGTGGCCCTTGCCGGTAGCTTCTTGCAACACGATCTCGCGGGTCTGCGTGTCGATCACCGTGACCCCGCTATCGGCCTCGTCGCGGGCGTTGTTGCCGACCCACAGGTAGCGCCCGTCGGGCTGCAAGGCCACGCGCAGCGGGTCGCGTCCGGCCGGCAGGCTGGCCAGCACCTGGAATTTCTCGGTATCGACCAGCGCCACTTCGCCGGCGTCCGGCATGGACACGTACAGCAGCCTGTCGTCGGCGCTGGCCACCCAGTCCATCGGCGGGCGCTTGAGGGCGATGCGCATCAGCGTGCTGGTGATCCCGCCCACCGAGGTGGTCGGGTCGATCACGGTGAGGCTGGCGTCCTTGTTCATCACCAGCAGGTAGTAGCTGTTGAGGTCGAGCAGCGGCTTGGCGTTCAGCCCGCCCTTGAGGTAGAGGCTGGTGCGCGACTTGCACTGCATCGCGCGGTCGTCGCTCTCCGCCAGGCCCTGGTCGAGCCACGCGCCCGGCGCCAGCCCGCTGAGCGGTTGGCCGGTGGCTGCATCGGTGAGACGGAAACGAACGTCGGCGAACAGCCCCTCGGTCAACGGGCCGCCGCCCACCGGCAGCGCCTCGAACTCGATGACCACGCCATCGCGCACCAGGCGGTTGGGGTCGCTCCCGGCGCTGGCGGCGGCATCCGCCGGCGGGTTGCCGGCCTGCGTCCCGAACAGTTGCCAGGCCACGACCCCGGCTATCGCCACGCAGCCGGACAGTGCCACGCCGATGGTTTTCTGCAGTGCGTTCACGGCGGCATTTCTCCCTGTTGCTCACCTGGCCGGTCGGTGCGGACTCTGCTCGCGAGGCCGTTTGTGTTGCCGGGGGCGCGAGCGGAGCGTGTGGTGTTATTGGTTCCCCGCGTGCGCGGGGAACCAGAAAAAGCCCCCTCTAATGCCCCGTCGGCGCCGGCGTCTGCTCCGGCTCGTTGCTGACCCGCAGCAGGCCCCAGATACCACCGGTGTTGCCGAAGGCCGCATAGTCCCGGTACAGGTAGTCGCCCGGCAGCGCGTTACCGCCGCCGGCGCTGGGGAACATCATGCTGAAGTGCGCCGCCGGCAGGATGCTTTCCTGGGCTCCCACGTAGACCGCCGTGGGGTTGTAGCCGAAGCGCATCGAGCCGATCCCGGCGTGTTTCTCCGGCAGGCCCCAGATATCGCTTTTCTCCGAGATGAAGGGGTTGAACGGCCAGATGTGCCCGTCGAGCTGGAAGGTCGCGCCACGACTGCCGCCCGAGGGCATCAGCACATGAGTGCGGAACGGCCGGCCGGGTTTCACCCGCAGGATCGGGGTCACCGGGTCGCCGCCCACCAGGGCGTTGCTGTAGGCCATGTGCGCGTTCGGTACGTCGGCGAAACCGTTGCCCTGGGCGTGGCCGAAAGGCGCGTTCGGCGCGAGAGCGAAGCGGTACCACAGCGGCTCGCTCCGGTAGTTGACCGCCATGCCGGAGTTGTCCTTCGGATCGGCGGGAGTCCCCAGTCCTTCCGAGGCCATGTTCTCCACCGGCCGACCGTCGGCCCAGCGCATGTTCAGCGACTTGTGCCAGACCAGCGCGAAGTCGCGGTAGGCGGTTCCGCCCGACGGCTGCACGGTGGCCGCCGCGCGCATGCCGGGGTCCTCGGTCCAGGTGGCGCCCTGCGGCACGATGCTCATCGCCCCGGCCAGGCCTTTCTGGCCCTGCTTGATCGGGTCGGCGGGCAGCAGGTTGAGGGCGGTGAACTCGATCGGGTAGGCATCGATCCTGTCGACGCTGCGGCCTAGCTGCACCACCGGCTTGCCTTCGCGCTCCAGGTGGCCGGCGTAGTACTTGTAGGTGCGGGTCGGCCAGGCGCCGCTGCTGCCGCTACGCGGCGCCACCGTCTGCACCGGGTTGATGCCGACGTTGAAGCCGTCCGACTTGGTGACGTCGTAGGCCAGCAGTTGCGCGTGGATACCGGCGTGGCTGGAGGGCCGCATAAGGTTATTGTTGAAGGTGGTCGAGCCCTGCGCGCTCAGGCGGTCGCGCTTGACCACGCCCTGCATCACCGCGTAGGTGGGCAGGTCCGGCATCACCAGCGGCAGGCGGTTCTCCAGGGTGACGTTGACGCAGTCGCCCGCCGCCGCGCGCAGTACCAGCGGTTCCACCGGTACGCCCGGCTTCAGCTTGCCGGTGGCCGGGTTGAGGTCGGCCTTGCGCACGTAGAGGATCGCGGTCGGGTCATGCAGCGGGCCGTTCTGCCCGCCGATGGTGAACACCTCGCCGTCTTCCTCGTCGATCACCGTGACCTGCGGGATGCCGGTCGGCCGTGGGTTGAACACCAGGGTGCCGCCGGCCGGGTTGAGCGCGCCGCCGACATGCTGGCCCTCGCCCTGCGGGTCGCCGATGGTCAGGCCCAGCGGGTTGGGCAGGATGTCGTTGGCCAGCGCCACCACGATGTCGTAGTTGCGCTGCACCGTCGGCCGGGTGCCGATGCCGTTCGGGTTGGGGCTGTAGCGCGGGCACACGCCGTCGAAGGCGGTGGTGTTGCGCGCCGTCACCGGCCGCGGGTTGGTCGGCAGCGCGTACAGGTCGCCGCGGCTCGTCGCGTAGTTGCGCATGATGCCCCACATGCCGCTCCAGTAGCCTTCCAGGGCGGCATCCATGGTGTACAGGTAGTCGCCGACATCCGAGTCCGCGCTGGACATCATCGCCACCGGCGCCATGAAGCCGAGCTGTTCGGAGATGCCGACCATCTGCGAGGCGCGCCAGCCGGAGGTGGAGTTGGTGCCGAAGCCGGTGCCGGAGTGCAGCCACTTGATGCCGTGCAGGGTGACGTTGTGCTCCTCCTCGTGGCCGCCGGCGTTGATGCGCAGGCGCACGTTGTCGCCGGTGTAGGTGCGCAGCATCGGGGTGAAGGGGTCGCCGGGCATGTCGCCGCCATGGTTGATGTGCGGTGGGAAGGTGGTGGTCCCGCTGGTCGGCCCGACCGCCGTGGTGACCGCGCTGGGCGCCAGGTTGAGCGCCGGGATCGCGCGGTCGGTACGGCTCTGGAAGGCATAGGCCAGGTCGCCGGCGAGGCCGTCGGCCTGCATCCCCGGCTTGCCGTCCGGGGCAGTGCGGTTCGGGTCGTAGACGCGCAGGCCGACGGGCTCGTGGCGGTAGTTGACCACGAAGATGCCCGGATCGTCGGCGGTGATCGCCTGCGGGCATGGCCGTCCCGGACAGCCCAGCACGCCGCCGGCCGCTTCCAGGGTCGATTCCAGCAGGTTGCCGGCGTATTGCCGTACCGGTGGGTTGATCGCATAGCGGAAGCTGTCCGCGGTCACCGGGTAGGCGTTGGCGTTGGGGATGCCATCCGGGCCGGCACCGACGTAGACGCCCGCCTCATAGGCATGCTGCATGTCGCTGTATTCGAGGAAGAACTCGCGGAAGCTGTCGTTCTTGCCATCGCCATCCAGGTCTCCGGCGATGATCGCCGCTTGCCAGGAGGTCGGCCCGCCATCCGGGCGGGTGTACAACGGCTCGCCGGTTTCCGCGTGCAGCCAGGTCGATCCGGCGGGCTCGGCCAGCAGTGTGGCGTACAGGCCGACCTGCTGGTGGGTCGAGGGGCCGAAGTGGTCGTGGGTGAAGATGTTCCCCAGGCCACGGTCGATGTTGTAGATGTTCACCACCGGATCGGCGAACCAGCGTTGCATGGTGGTACGCGCGCCGAGCCAGTCGGCCCGGCCGAACTGCCCGAAGTACGGGTGCGCCTTGGCCACCGGGCAATCCGGGGTGCCTTCGCGCGGGTCGCCGTATTCGCAGCCGTTGTACGCGCGGATGGCGTGGATGCGCTCGACCACGCTGACCGGCGACAGGGTGCCGTCCTCGTAGTTCCAGCCGTTGGCCGAGCCATCAGCGGAAGTCAGGTCCCATTTCGGCAGGTGGATGTGCTGGCCGATGACGTCGGTCGGGGTGCGTACCTGGTAGTCGTCCAGCTCGTAGATGGCCGGGATCAGGTTGGTGTGGTGGTACATCGCGCAGTCGAAGGTGTTGATCCGCATCACCAACGGTTCCGGCGGCCGCTGCTTGTTGATCACCGGCCAGGCGTCTTCCCACAAGGTGAGGATGCGGGTCTGCGGGAAGTGGTAGCCGACCTTGTTGAACACCGCGTCGAACTGGATGTTGGCGCCCTTGTAGACGCGCGGCCGGTCGGCGGTGAATGGCGAGGAGCCGGTGAAGGACATGCCGTCCAGGGCGTCACCGCTGAAGAAGCTGCCGACACCGGCGCCCTGGGTCAGGCGTTTCTGCCGGTCGTCCATGCACGGCTCGTAGTACGGCGCCCCGGCCACCGGCAGCGCGCCGTTGGTGCGGAAGCTGCTGGGCGACACCTCGCCATTGGGCTGCACGGAGAAGCTGGGGTGCTCCGGCTGGGCGTGGTAGGCCATCGCCGCCTGCTCCACGTCGGTCCCCTCTTCCGGGAAGAACACTGCCTTGGCGCGGGTGATGGTCTTGGAGAAGTCCAGCGCGCTGGTGACGACATCGGCTTCGCCGCCAGCCGCCCAGCCGTCCAGGGAGTGGCGCGGCAAACCGCCGTCCCAGCCGCCGGCCTGCGCCGGGTCGATCGATGCCCACAACGCATTGCCGCTGTCGCGCAGGGCCTCGGCCTTGTCCGCATCGAGCATGTCCAGCGGCGGGGTCGGCGGACGCTGGCCGACGGTGCTTTCCACGCCACCGATCCAGAACGGGAAGCCGGGGTTCTTCAACGAACCGTCGGCATTGCGGTTGGCCTCGCTGCGATCCACCAGGGCGACCGAGCCGACGATCCTGCCCTGGCCTTGGCCATGGGGCGAGCTGTCATCGTCATCGTCCGCCAGCACCAGGGTTCCGCTGATCTTCGGCACCACCGCCACCTTGCCCGGCATCGGCGGCATGGCCTTGCCCGGCAGCGGCACGATCGCCGGGATCGGCGTGCCGGCGACGATCTCGCCGTCCGGCAGGGCCCGCGCGTCGGGTGCCGGCAAGCCCTTGCGCAGGGCGAACGGCTCTTCGTGGAAGCCGGTCTCGCTCTCCTGCGACACGGCCAGCCGGGTGCCTTCCTCGAACACGTCGTGGATCCGCCACATGCCCCACATGCCTTGGGCGAAGTGCGGATAGAAGTGGCAGTGGTAGATGGCGTCGCCGGCCACCCGGTTGCGGTTGCCGGAGCCGCCGTAGGCGATCTCGTAGGTGTAGCCAGCGCCCGGGCCTATGCCCTGGGCATCCATGTAGTCGGAGTTGTCGTCGTTGGGGTTGAACAGCCACTGATGGCCGTGCAGGTGAAACACGTGCTGTTCGTAGCCCATGCTGACATTGCGGAACTTGACGAAGTCGCCGATGTAGCTGTGGTTGATGTTCGACGGCTCGGATGGATACAGCGCCATGCTGGCCTTGATCCCGGTAGTGCCCTCCGGCGGCACCTGGCCGGGAGCCATGCCTTCCAGGCCGACGTTGGCCGGCACGTCCACCAGCATGGCGACGTCACCCACGGTATGGGAACTGAGGAAGAACTCCTCGTAGGCGCAGGACAGGCAGTCGTGCATGGGGCCGACGCCGAGACGGTTGGCGATCACTTCGGCGCCGATCCCGCCGGAACCGTAGTTGACCATGAAGGCATCGCGGGTCGGCTCCAGCACGTGGCCGAACACCGGGTCGGCCCAGTAGCCGGGGAACGCCTGGGTCACCGCCGACTGGTCATGGAATACCGCCGCGAAGTCGCGGAACGGCTCCAGCCGGTTGGGCAGCGCCGGGTTGCGCTTGCCGTAGCTCTCCAGCACATAGGTGCCGGGCGGGAAGCTGCCGTCGGCGTTCGGGCCCATGACGATGGCGTCGCTGTTGCTGGCGACGATCTCGTTGCCGTCGATCATCGCGAGGATCGGCGCGCCGGCCTTGCCCTCGGCGATCCACGGCTCGCCCATGGGGAAGCGTGCCTCGTAGTCGATGATCGGCTGGCCCGCCGGGGTCCGTCCGGTACTGGCCAGGCGCATTTCCTCTTCGGTCACCGTGTTGCGATAGGTGCGCGAGCCCTTGGGCAATACCACGACCTGGGCGAACAGGCCGTTGCCGATATTGCCGGCGCTGCCTTCGCTGCCGAAGGTGGCGCCGTAGCTGCTGACGGCGAAGGTCCCTTCGCGCTCGGCGTAGAGGGTGTAGCTGCGGCTGGCGCCCGGTGCCAGCAGGGTGTTCTGGTTGCGGCCGGCGTTGGTGGCGATATCGTCGATGCTGTTCACCGCCTGCAAGCCGTTGACCTGGAAGCCCACGTGGCGGTCGGCCACCTGGGCGTCGACGTGGATCTCGCCTTCGCCAGGCAGGGAGCCCGGGTTGGCCTGCAAGGCCAGCAGGTTCTGCAGGTTCACCGTCAGGCAGTCGCCCGCGGCGACGCGCAACACCAGCGGCCGCGGGCGTTTATCCGGACGCAGCGCTACCTCCCCTGGCACCGCCATGCCGCCGACGGTCAGCGGTACATCGTTGCGATCCACCACATCGCGGCGCAGGGCGAACATCATGCCGTTGATGTTCTGCGCCCCCAGGCGGTTGAACATCAGCGGCTGATCGAGAGCGACGACGTTGGCGACCAGGTTGCGCTGGCAACTGATCGCCGCCAGCGCCTCCTGCTGGATGAACAGAGAGGACACGGCCAGAGCGACAAGGCCAAAGGCGTACGCGAATGGACGAGGGCGGATATCGTTCGGTGTCGCTTGGCTGCTCCGTTTCATCTTGGCTGGCCTCCAGCTTCGGTTCGTCGGTGCCATCAGAGGGGCAAAACCAGCGGAGCAATCGTCATGCCAAGAAAAAAGTCATTTAATTTCAGGTGGTTGAATATGAGTGACCACTATTCTGGGTGCTTTCACCCACCCGCCCTTCCC
>NZ_CAJFCI010000066.1 GCF_904061905.1 Zestomonas carbonaria | reverse complement strand
GAACCTCCAGCTTCCCCGGATTGCATCCGGGCTACATCGCCACCAGCCCGCATGGGTAGCCCCCTCTCCCCCTGGGAGAGGGTTGGGGTGAGGGAGCGTGGCTTCGTACCACACAGAACCTCTTCGCCCGCACCTGACTCCGCCCCCTCACCTAGCCCTCTCCCGGGGGAGAGGGTTCCAGTCCGAGTCGCCGGTTCCTCATCGGTAGCCCGGATGTAGTCCGGGAATCGGAACCATCCCCCGAATTTCATCCGGGCTACATCACCCGGCCATTGGATTCCCGCGCTCACGGGAATGACGGGCTTGCGGGGTGCTTGATCTTTCCTCCGTCGTCCCCGCGAACGCGGGGAAGCAGTCGACAACCCCATCCACATTGCCCCGCCCCACAGTTATGGCTTGTCTGGATAGTGGCAACTGGGTTATCAGTGCTATCAGCCTGATCGCCGAACAATCTGGACCGCCTATGACCTTCCTGGTGCCCGCCCACAGCCCGAATCCCTCCGGCAAACCCGCCGGCCGCATTCGTCAGAAAAACGAAGAAGTCATCATCGCCGCCGCCGAGGAAGAGTTCGCCCGCCACGGCTTCAAGGGCACCAGCATGAACGCCATCGCGCTGCGTGCCGGGCTGCCGAAGGCCAACCTGCACTACTACTTCAGCAACAAGCTGGGGCTGTACATCGCGGTGCTGAGCAACATCCTCGACCTCTGGGACAGCACCTTCAACACCCTCACCGCCGCCGACGACCCGGCCGAGGCGCTGGCCCGCTACATCCGCGCCAAGCTGGAATTCTCGCGCCGCCAGCCGCTGGCTTCGAAGATCTTCGCGATGGAGGTGATCAGCGGCGGCACCTGCCTGGAAGAGCACTTCAACCAGGACTACCGCGACTGGTTCCGCGGCCGCGCCGCGGTGTTCGAGGCGTGGATCGCCGCCGGCAAGATGGACCCGGTCGACCCCATGCACCTGATCTTCCTGCTCTGGGGCAGCACCCAGCACTACGCCGACTTCAGCACGCAGATCTGCCGGGTCACCGGCCGCAAGCGGCTGACCAAGGATGACTTCGAGAGCGCCGCGCAGGCCCTCATCCACATCATCCTCAAGGGCTGCGGCCTGACGCCTCCCTGATGCCGTTCACCCTCTGCGCGCCTTGCGAGCATCGCGAGGAAATCCGCAAGAGCCGCTTTCTCGCCCTCGCCACGCCGATCGCCAGCGCGGCCGAGGCGCAGGCGTTCATCGCCGCGCACAGCGACCCGGGCGCCTCGCACAACTGCTGGGCCTGGAAACTCGGCGACCAGTACCGCTTCAGCGACGACGGCGAACCCGGCGGCACCGCCGGCAGGCCGATCCTCGCCGCCATCGAGGGCCAGGACTGCGACCGGGTGGCGGTGCTGGTGATCCGCTGGTACGGCGGCATCCAGCTCGGCACCGGCGGGCTGGCCCGCGCCTACGGCGGCAGCGCCGCGAAGTGCCTGCAAGGTGGGGAGCGCATTCCGCTGCTGCGCCTGCGCCGCTTCGCCTGCCACGTGGAGTTCGCCGAGCTGGCGCTGTTCAAGTCGCGCCTGGGCGAGTTCGCCGCCCAGGTGGAGAGCGAGGACTACGACGCCAGCGGCGCGCACCTGACCCTGGCGCTGCCGGCCGAGCAGCGCGAGCCGCTGCAACGCCTGCTCGCCGACCTCAGTCGCGGGCGCAGCGAACTGCACGAGCTGGAGGACGCATGAGCCACAAGCTGCGCATCCACTCGCCGGCCATTCACTACTTCGACATGGTCCGCCGCTGCAACTCGATCCGCGAGGCCGCACGGCGCCTGAACGTCGCCTCCTCGGCGGTCAACCGGCAGATCCTCAAGCTCGAGGACGAGATCGGCGCGCCGCTGTTCGACCGCCTGCCCGGCGGCCTGCGCCTGACCCCGGCCGGCGAGATCCTCGCCCGCCATGTCACCGTGGTCCTCCAGGACATCGACCGGGTGCGCTCCGAGCTGGACGCCATGCAGGGCCTGCGCACCGGCCACGTAGAGATCGCCACCGTCGAAGGAGTCACCGCCGACCTGCTGCCCTGCGTGCTGAAAGGCATGCGCGAGCGCTACCCGCAGGTGACCATCGGCGTCACCCTGCTCGGCTCCCAGGCGATCCCCGAAGCGGTGCTGAGCGGCAGCGCCGACCTCGGCCTGGCCTTCGCCCTGCCGCGCTGCGCCGAACTCCAGCAGCTCTGCGTCGGCCACTTCCGCCTCGGCGCCATCGTCGCCCCCGGGCATCCGCTGGCCTCGCAACATGAGGTGAGCTTCGCCAGTTGCGCCGAGCATGGGCTGATCCTCGCCAAGAGCGAGCTGTCGATCCATCACCTGCTCGCCCCGCTACGCCGCCGCCTGCGCCAGAGCGACCGGCCGTCCCTGGAGAGCGGCTCGGTGGAGCTGGCCCACCAGTTGGCCAGGCGCGGTATCGGCGTGGCCTTCCAGACCCGCATCGGCATCGAGGCCGACCTCGCCAACGGGGAGCTGAAGCACATCCCGCTCAGCGACAACGGCGGCGTGTTCAGCGACCTCGGCCTCTACGTGCGCGGCGGCCGCTACCTGCCGGTGGCGGTGGATGCCTTCGCCCGGCAGCTCGGCGAGGAAATCCGCCTGCGCGAACGCCAGGAGCTGGAATCGCTGGGCAACTGAACGCCCGACCGATGTAGCCGGGGCACACCTGTGCCATCGCCAGAATCCGCGAACTAGACAACCCGCTGAAAATCCTGACTTTTTAGTCAACTTACCGATGCCGTTTCGGCATCGCCATGCTCGATATTCTGTTCTTTGGTGCTCAGGCGATTGTGTCGATACTGCGCCAATCCGCCGCCTGCCAATCCAATAACAAGAGAGCATCGCCGCATGAAGAACACAGTGAAAGGCACCGCCCTGCTGCTCGCCCTGGCCGGTACCGGCCAGGCCTCGGCCCTGGAGTGGATGAACAACAGCGTCGGCTTCCGCTACGGCCAGGAGTTCACCAACCCCAACAACCCGCACAAGATCGCCAAGCGCATCTACAGCTTCACCCACGCCAGCGGCTACCAGTACGGCAGCAACTACTTCCACCTCGACGTGCTGCTCTCCGACAGCAACGACCCACGCAAGGGCACCGACCACGGCAGCAGCGAGGTCTACGCGGTGTACCGCAACCAGGTATTCGCCTCGCGGGTGTTCGACCGGGAGTTCGGCAACGAGCTGGTCAAGGACTACGCCCTGACCATCGGCTTCGACGCCAGCCGCAACAACAACCTGGCCTCGGCGAAGAAGCGCGCCCTGGTGATCGGCCCGACCCTGAAGTTCAACACCGTGGGTTTCGCCGACCTGAGCCTGATGTACTACAAGGAGAAGAACCACTCCGGCATCCCCGGCGCCCGGCACCCGGACCACACCTTCGACGCCACCTACATGCTCAACCTGGCGTGGATGCGGCCGTTCCAGATCGGCGACCACGCCGCCAAGTTCCAGGGCTTCGTCAACCACGTCGGCGACAAGGGCGGCGACTACAACGACAGGGACACCGCCCCGGAAACCCTGATGCGCGCCGCACTGATGGTCGCCGCGCGGCCGGGCAAGAACGTCAAGCCGAACCTCTACCTCGGCGTCGGCTACGAGTACTGGCACAACAAGTTCGGCGTGGACGGCGGCCGCGGTAGCCGCACCTCGGCGCCGACGCTCAATCTTGAGCTGAGCTTCTAAGGCCCCCTACATCTGGTCTCGTGGATATCGTTTGATTCGGTGGCAGGGGCACCCACGCTCCCTCACCCCTCGGGAGAGGGCTGGGGTGAGGGGCGGACTGAACAATTAGCACCCAACTCCACCCAGGCCCCCACAAAACCGGGGGATGTAAAAAGCGACATCCACCCTACGTCCATCCCGCGCACACCTGTGCGCTACGATCACCCACTACGCCCCAATAGCGTGCACGGGTGGCTCGGCATGGTGGCGCAATCGCCCGCCGCTGCATTTCCTGACCTCCTGGCCAGTTTTTTGCTTCATTGGGGGACACGCGACTTCCCCTGAGTAAAGTTCACCCAATGACGCCCCCGACCTCCCCGCCCCGCCTCGAACTGCGTGGCATCACCAAGCGCTATCCCGGCTGCCTGGCCAACGACCGCATCGACCTCGCCATCGAGCCGGGCGAGATCCATGCCCTGCTCGGCGAGAACGGCGCCGGCAAAAGCACGCTGATGAAGATCATCTACGGGGTGATCCAGGCCGATGCCGGCGAGATCCTCTGGCACGGCGAACCCGTGGAGATGCGCGACCCGGCCATGGCGCGCGGGTTCGGCGTGGGCATGGTATTCCAGCATTTCTCGCTGTTCGAAACCCTCACCGTGGCGGAGAACATCGCCCTCGCCATGGGCCGCGCAGCCGGCACGCCGCAGCAACTGGAGCCGAAGATCCGCGAGGTGTCGCAGCGCTACGGCATGGCCCTGGAGCCGCAGCGACTGGTGCACAGCCTGTCGATCGGCGAGCGCCAGCGGGTGGAGATCGTCCGTTGCCTGATGCAGGACATCGAGCTGCTGATCCTCGACGAGCCGACCTCGGTGCTCACCCCGCAGGAGACCGACGAACTGTTCGTCACCCTGCGCCGGCTGGCCGCCGAGGGTTGCAGCATCCTGTTCATCAGCCACAAGCTCGGCGAAGTACGCGCGCTCTGCCAGCACGCCACCGTGCTGCGTGGCGGCCGGGTGTCCGGGCATTGCGTGCCGGCCGAGTGCTCGGACCTGGAGCTGGCGCGGATGATGGTCGGCGAGGCGGAAGGACTGGAGGCCAGCTACCCGAAGGTCGCCGGCGGCGCGCCGTTCCTGCGCGTGGAAGGATTGTCCTGGCACAACCCCGATCCGTTCGGCACCTCGCTCAAGGAGCTCGCCCTGGAAGTGCGCGGCGGCGAGATCGTCGGCATCGCCGGGGTCGCCGGCAACGGCCAGGACGAACTGCTCGCCCTGCTCTCCGGCGAACAGCGCCTGCCGGGCAGCCCCGCCAGCATCCGCTTCGCCGACCAGCCGGTGGCCCACCTGCGCCCCGACGCGCGGCGCGCCGCCGGGCTGGCCTTTGTCCCCGCCGAACGCCTCGGCCACGGCGCGGTGCCGGAGCTGAGCCTGACCGACAACGCCCTGCTCACCGCCTTCCAGCGCGGACTGGTGGAGCGCGGCCTGATCCGACGCGGCAAGGTGCGCGCCTTCGCCGAGGAGATCATCCGCCGCTTCGCGGTGAAGACCCCGGACGCGCAGGCCGCCGCGCGCAGCCTGTCCGGCGGCAACCTGCAGAAATTCATCCTCGGTCGGGAAATCCTCCAGCAGCCGAAACTGCTGGTCGCCGCGCACCCGACCTGGGGCGTCGACGTCGGCGCGGCGGCGGCCATCCACCGCGCGCTGATCGCCCTGCGCGACGCCGGCGCGGCGATCCTGGTGATCTCCGAGGACCTCGACGAGCTGTTCCAGATCAGCGACCGCCTGGCCGCCCTGAGCGGCGGCCGGCTGTCTGCGCTGACGCCGACCGCGCAGACCGATACCACCGAAGTCGGCCGCTGGATGGCCGGCGAATTCGCCACCACGCCCGCCTCGGTCAACGGAGCCTTCTGATGCTGCTTTCCCTCGAACCGCGCGGCCAGCAGTCCCGCGCCATGCTCTGGCTGTCGCCGCTGCTGGCCGCCGCGCTCACCCTGCTCAGCGGCTCGCTGCTGTTCATCGCCCTCGGCCACGACCCGCTGGAAACCCTCAAGGTGCTGCTGATCGACCCGGTCAGCGACTTCTACGGCGTCTCCGAACTGCTAGTGAAGGCGCTGCCGATCCTGCTCTGCGCCTTCGGCCTGGCGGTCGCCTACCAGGCACGCATCTGGAACATCGGCGCCGAAGGCCAGTTACTGATCGGCGCCCTGGCCGGCAGCGCCGTGGCGGTGCACATCATCGACTGGGACAGCCGCTGGGCGCTGGCCCTGGTGCTGGCCGCGGGCATCCTCGCCGGCGCCGCCTGGGCCGGGCTCACCGCCTGGCTGCGCACGCAGTTCAACGCCAACGAAATCCTCACCAGCATCATGCTCAACTACATCGCGCTGAACCTGCTGCTGTTCTTCGTGCATGGCCCGTTGAAGGACCCGGACGGCTTCAACTTCCCGGAATCGGCGATGTTCGGCGACGCCAGCCGCCTGCCGGCGCTCTTCGAGGATGGCCGCGTGCACGCCGGGCTGTACTTCGCGATCCTCGCCCTGGTGGCGGTGTGGGTGTTGCTGCAGAAGAGCTTCCTCGGCTTCCAGATCAAGGTGCTCGGCCTCGACCGCCGCGCCGCCGGGTTCGTCGGCTTCCGCGAGAAGAAGCTGGTGTGGATCGCCCTGCTGATCAGCGGCGCACTGGCGGGCCTGGCCGGGGTCGGCGAAGTCACCGGGCCGATCGGCCAACTGGTCCCGCAGGTGTCGCCGGGCTACGGCTACGCGGCGATCACCGTGGCCTTCCTCGGCCGCCTCAACCCGCTCGGCATCCTCTTCGCCAGCCTGCTGATGGCCCTCCTCTACCTGGGCGGCGAGAACGCACAGATGAACGCCAACCTGCCGCAGGCGATCACCCAGTTGTTCCAGGGGATGATGCTGTTCTTCCTGCTGGCCTGCGATGTATTGATCCTCTACAAGCCGAGGCTGGGGCTGAAATGGCGCAGGCGTGAGGCGTTGAAGGAGGTGGTGGTGTGAGTTCGCGCATGAAGGAAATTCCGCCCCTCACCCTAACCCTCTCCCGGAGGGAGAGGGGACTGTACGGAGCCGACCTGCAACACAGTGCCGCTTTGCTCCCCTCTCCCCCCGGGAGAGGGGCCGGGGGTGAGGGAGCAATCTCCAACCGCACGCACAACCAGCCCCTTTCGGAGTAATCCCCCATGGACCTCGACCTACTCACCAATATCTTCTACGCCATGGTCCGCACCGGCACGCCGCTGCTGCTGGTCGCCCTCGGCGAGCTGGTGTGCGAGAAGAGCGGTGTGCTCAACCTCGGCCAGGAGGGCATGATGCTGTTCGGCGCGGTGGTCGGCTTCATCGCCGCCTTCGCCACCGGCAACCTGTGGCTCGGCGTGCTGCTGGCGATGGCCGCCGGGATGCTGCTGTCCGCGCTGTTCGCCCTGGTGGCGCTGGGCTTCAACGCCAACCAGGTGGCCACCGGCCTGGCGCTGACCATCTTCGGCGTCGGCCTGTCGACCTTCGTCGGCGCCGCCTGGGTCGGCAAGCCGCTGGCCGGCTTCGAGCCGATCGCCATCCCGCTGCTCAGCGACATCCCGTTGATCGGCCGCATGCTGTTCGCCCAGGACCTGCTGGTCTACCTGTCCTTCGCGCTGTTCGCCGGGGTCGCCTGGGTGCTGCTCAGGAGCCGCATCGGCCTGATCATCCAGGCGGTCGGCGAGAACCCCGACGCGGCCAGCGCCATGGGCCTGCCGGTGCTGCGCGTGCGCACCCTGGCGGTGCTGTTCGGCGGCGCGATGGCGGGCATGGCCGGCGCCTACCTGTCGCTGGCCTACACGCCAATGTGGGCGGAGAACATGACCGCCGGGCGCGGCTGGATCGCCCTGGCGCTGGTGGTGTTCGCCAGTTGGCGGGTGTTCCGCCTGCTGCTCGGCGCCTACCTGTTCGGCCTGGCGAGCATCCTCCACCTGGTGGCCCAGGGCATCGGCCTGAGCATCCCGGCCAACCTGCTGGCGATGCTGCCCTACGTGGCGACCATCGTGGTGCTGGTGATCCTCTCCCGCGACGCCATCAAGACCCGCCTGTACGCACCGGTGTCCCTCGGCCAGCCTTGGCAGCCGGGGCGCTGATTGTTTTTTGGGTCCCCGCGAACGACACGCCCCCGATGCAGACGGCGCTATGCTGTAGTTCCTTCCACTTCATCAAGGAACGACCACCATGGCCAAATCCATCCTGCTCATCGGCGCCTCCCGTGGCCTTGGCCTCGGCCTGGCGAAGCAACTGCACGCCGACGGCTGGCAGGTCACCGCGACGGTGCGCGATCCGCAGCGCGCCGAGGAGCTGCGCGCGCTCGACGGCGTGCGCATCGAGACCCTGGACATCGACGACGCCGGGGCGCTGGAAGCCCTGCACCAGCGCCTGCGCGGCGAGCTGTACGACGTGCTGTTCGTCAACGCCGGCATTTCCGGCCCGCAGCACCAATCGCTTTCCGCCGCCACCCAGGCCGAGCTCGGCCAGTTGTTCATGACCAACGCGGTGGCGCCCGTGCGGCTGGCCGAGCGCTTCGCCGCGCAGGTCCGCGAAGGCGGCACGGTGGCCTTCATGAGTTCGATCCTCGGCAGCATCGCCCTCAACGACAGCAGCTACCTGTCCCTCTACAAGGCCAGCAAGGCGGCGCTGAACTGCCTGGCGCGCGGCTTCCACGCCGAGCAGAGCGAACGCCGGCTGACCGTACTGTCGCTGCATCCCGGCTGGGTGCGCACCGACATGGGCGGCCAGGACGCGCCGCTGGACGTGGCCACCAGTTGCGCCGGGCTGGCCAGGCAACTGGTCGAGCACGCCGACAGCGGCAAGCACCTGTATATCGACTACGCGGGCGAAGCACTGCCCTGGTAGGTACGTCGGTGGGTGGGGTTGGCTCGTTGGTTTTCTGGGTCCCCGCGTTCGCGTGGATGACAGGGGCGAAACGCCGATGCCCGACCGTCATCCCCGCGAACGCGGGGGTCCAATAAACAGCGCACCAGTTGGTGGCACCCGGGTCGCCCGCTGCACCAGCGCAATCCGCGAACCTGCGCACGGCAAGACCGGTATCCCGGCATTCAGCGCTTTCTGTCCAGTTGGTCAATTTTTTGCTAAGCCTGATGTCAGCCCATCGAGGCCAATACAACGACCATCCCAGGAGCCACACCCCTCATGCAGAAGCAAGTGAAGAAGAACCTGCTGCGCGGTCTCGCCGCCGCCATCGGTTTCAGCAGTGTCCTGAGCGCCTCCGCCGCCGATCCGCTGAAGGTCGGCTTCGTCTACGTCGGCCCGATCGGCGACCACGGCTGGACCTACCAGCACGAGCTGGGCCGCCAGGCGGTGGAGAAGCAGTTCGGCGACAAGGTGAAGACCACCTTCGTCGAGAACGTCGCCGAGGGCGCCGACGCCGAGCGGGTGATCCGCAACATGGCCAAGGGCGACTACGACCTGATCTTCACCACCTCGTTCGGCTTCATGAACCCCACTGCCAAGGTCGCCAAGCAGTTCCCGAAGACCACCTTCGAACACGCCACCGGCTACAAGCAGGACAAGAACCTCGGCACCTACCTGTCGCGTTCCTATGAAGGCCGCTACGTCGGTGGCTTCCTCGCCGCGAAGATGACCAGGAGCCACAAGATCGGCTACATCGCCTCCTTCCCGATCCCCGAGGTGATCCGCGACATCAACGCCATCCAGTTGGCGCTGAACAAGTACGACCCGCAGGCCGAGATCAAGGTCGTGTGGGTCAACTCCTGGTTCGACCCGGGCAAGGAGTCCGACGCCGCCAACGCGCTGATCGACCAGGGCGTCGACGTGGTGTTCCAGCACACCGACAGCCCGGCGCCGATCCAGACCGCCGAGCGCCGTGGCGTCTACTCCATCGGCTACGCCTCGGACATGGCCCACTTCGGCCCGAAGGCGGTGCTCACCTCGATCGTCAACGACTGGGGCCCGCACTACATCCAGGCCACCCAGGGCGTCATGGACGGTACCTGGAAGCCGCAGGACTACTGGGGCGGCCTCAAGGAAGGGACCATCAGGCTGCCGATCAGCGACCTGGTGCCGGCCGACGTGAAGGCCGAGGCCGAGCAGATCATCGCCAGCATCCAGAGCGGCGAGTTCCACCCGTTCACCGGGCCGATCAAGGACCAGTCCGGCGCGCTGAAGATCGCCGAGGGCGTGACCGCGACCAACGCCGACCTGGCGTCGATGAACTACTACGTCGAAGGCCTCAAGGCGGAGTTGCCGAAGTAACGACGCCCCTCACCGCAACCCTCTGGCCGGCCCTACACTCGGTGCCGTCTTCTTCCCCTCTCCCGCCGGGAGAGGGGCCGGGGGTGAGGGACCCAGGCTCAACCGGACACAGGCCAGCCCATGAACCAACTGCCCATCATCGACATCGCCCCGCTCTACACCGACGACGAATCCGCCTGGCTGTCCGTCGCCCGGCAGATCGATTCCGCCTGCCGCGAATGGGGCTTCTTCTACATCGAGGGACACCCGATCCCGCCCGAGCGGATCGCCGCCCTGAAGGCCGCCGCCGAAGACTTCTTCGCCCGCCCGGCGGAGGAAAAACTGCGCATCGACATCACCCGAAGCAGCCACCACCGCGGCTACGGCGCCATCGCCACAGAACAGCTCGACCCGAGCAAGCCGAGCGATCTCAAGGAAACCTTCGACATGGGTTTCCACATGCCCGCCGACCACCCCGACGTGCTCGCCGGCAAGCCGCTGCGCGGCCCCAACCACCACCCGGACATCCCCGGCTGGGAAGCGCTGATGCAGGGCCACTACGAAGACATGCACGCGCTGTCCAGGACCCTGCTGCGCGCCGTGGCGCTGGCCCTGGGCATCGAGCGCGACTTCTTCGACAAACGCTTCGAACAGCCGATCAGCGTGTTCCGCATGATCCACTACCCGCCGCGCCAGACCGCCAGCAGCGCCGAGCAACAGGGCGCCGGCGCGCACACCGACTACGGCTGCGTGACCCTGCTCTACCAGGACAATGCCGGCGGCCTGCAAGTGCAGAACGTGCACGGCGAATGGATCGACGCTCCACCGATCGAAGGCACCTACGTGGTCAACATCGGCGACATGATGGCGCGCTGGAGCAACGACCTGTACAAGTCCACGCCGCACCGGGTGATCAGCCCGCTGGGCGTCGACCGCTACTCCATGCCGTTCTTCGCCGAACCGCACCCGGACACCGAGATCGCCTGCCTGCCCGGCTGTCACGATGCCGAGCACCCGGCCAAGTACCCGCCGATCTCGTGCAGTGACTACATGCTGTCGCGGTTTGCCGATACCTATGCGTATCGGCGAGAGGAGGTGAAGGGGTAGGTTTTTGCGGTATCTGAAAGTCCGCCCCTCACCCTAACCCTCTCCCGGAGGGAGAGGGGACTGTACGGAGCCGACCTGCAACACAGTGCCGCTTTGCTCCCCTCTCCCACCGGGAGAGGGGACGGGGGTG
>NZ_CAJFCI010000065.1 GCF_904061905.1 Zestomonas carbonaria | reverse complement strand
TGGAGTGGCCGCCTCGATGTGGCACACATCGAACTGATCGACCCCCACGACCTGCGCGGCCAGTTGCACGGCGAACGCCGGCAGGGGCGTGAGATGCCGGTCGAGGGGTGCCGATGGGGGCATGGATGGAGCTGCCGGTACGCGCATGGGATTCGTCGTGACGAGCCTCGGGGCTCAAGCGCAGGCAGGTTTGCATGGCGGCGAAGGGGGATTAAATCGGAATTTCCATATGTTCGGTTCAGTGGTTGCTAAACTTTAAGACCGTTCGGATTCATGACGGATGGCGCCCCATTCACCGCGCCAGGCCTGCTTTTCCGGGCCTTGCCCTGTGCTAGACTCGTCGCTTCGCAGTTTCTGAAACCCAAGGAAAATCATGACCTTCAAGGCACCGGACAGCCTCGTCGAACAGATTGCCCAGCACCTGGCGGAGCGCATCATCCGCGGCGAGATGAAGGAACGCGAGCGCATCCAGGAACTGAAGGTCACCCAGGAACTCAATGTCAGCCGTGGCTCGGTACGCGAGGCGCTGCTGCTGCTCGAACGCCGCCACCTAGTGGTCATCCCGCCGCGCCGGGGCGCGCAGGTCAGCGAACTCACCCCGCACCATGTGAAGAGCCTCTACGCGCTGGTCGGCGAGCTGTACATCCTGCTGGCGCGCAATGTGGCCGAGCGCTGGCAACTGGACAGCGACCTCGACCCGCTGCGCGCCATCCAGCAGCGCCTGGTCGGCCACGCCGAGCGCGGCGACATCGGCAGCTTCGTCGAAGACAGCTTCAACGTGATGCGCACCGCGCTGCCGTTCGCCGACAACCCTTACCTGCAGGAAACCCTGGAAAACCTGATCCCGGCCGTCAGCCGCGCCTATCACCTGGCGCTGGAGCGCCGCAAGACCGAGATGGGCCGCTTCCTGGCCGCCTTCGACGCATTGCTCGAAGCGGTCATCGCCCGTGACGAACAGCGCATCCGCGAGGTGCTGTCCGCCTACAGCACACATAACTGCCAGATGGTCCTGGCGGCCCTGGCAGAGCGCTGAGGAGTCCACCGGGATGCGCCTCAAATCCATCAAGCTGGCCGGCTTCAAGTCCTTCGTCGACCCGACGACGGTGACCTTCCCGAGCAACATGGCGGCGGTGGTCGGCCCCAATGGCTGCGGCAAGTCGAACATCATCGACGCCGTGCGCTGGGTGATGGGCGAGAGTTCGGCGAAGAACCTCCGGGGCGAGTCGATGACCGACGTCATCTTCAACGGCTCCAACACCCGCAAGCCGGTGACCCAGGCGAGCATCGAGCTGATCTTCGACAACAGCGACGGCAGCCTCGGCGGCGAGTACGCCAGGTACGCGGAAATCTCCATCCGCCGCCGGGTGACCCGCGACAGCCAGAACACCTACTTCCTCAACGGCGTGAAATGCCGCCGGCGCGACATCACCGACATCTTCCTCGGCACCGGGCTGGGGCCGCGCAGCTACTCGATCATCGAACAGGGCATGATCTCCAAGCTGATCGAGGCCAAGCCCGAGGACCTGCGCAACTACATCGAGGAAGCCGCCGGCATCTCCAAGTACAAGGAGCGCCGCCGCGAGACCGAGAACCGCATCCGCCGCACCCACGAGAACCTGGCGCGCCTGACCGACCTGCGCGAGGAACTGGAGCGCCAGCTCGAACGCCTGCAACGCCAGGCCCAGGCGGCGGAGAAGTACCAGGAATACAAGGCCGAGGAGCGCCAGCTCAAGGCCCAGCTCACCGCCCTGCGCTGGAGCGCCCTGAACGACCAGGCCGGCCAGCGCGAGAAGGTCATCGGCGACCAGGAAGTGGCCTTCGAGGCGCTGGTCGCCGAGCAGCGCAACGCCGATGCCAGCATCGAGCGCCTGCGCGACGGCCACCACGACCTGTCCGAACGCTTCAACCAGGTGCAGGGCCGCTTCTACTCGGTGGGAGGCGACATTGCCCGCGTCGAGCAGAGCATCCAGCACTGCCAGCAGCGCCTGCGCCAGTTGCAGGACGACCTCCACGAGGCCGAGCGCGCGCGCCAGGAGACCGAATCCCACGTCGGCCACGACCGCACGCTGCTCGCCACCCTGGGCGAGGAACTGGCGATGCTCGAACCGGAGCAGGCCATCGCCGACGAGGCCGCCGAGGAATCCGCCGCGCAACTGGAAGAAGCGGAAACCGCCATGCATGGCTGGCAGGAGCAGTGGGACGCCTTCAACCAGCGCTCCGCCGAACCGCGCCGCCAGGCCGAAGTGCAGCAGAGCCGCATCCAGCAACTGGAACAGAGCCTCGAACGCCTGGCCGAACGCCAGCGCCGGCTGGGCGACGAACTGGCGCTGCTCAGCGCCGACCCGGAGGATGCGGCGATCCTCGAACTGGCCGAGCAGGTCGCCGCCAGCGAACTGCAACTCGAAGAACTGCACGCCGCCGAGCAGGAACAGGCCGAACACCTGGAGCAACTGCGCGGCGAGCTGCAACGGGCGACCCAGGCCCAGCAACAGGCGCAGGGCGAGTTGCAGCGCCTGAACGGCCGCATCGCCTCCCTGGAAGCGCTGCAACAGGCCGCGTTGAACCCCGGCAAGGGCGCCGCTGAATGGCTGCGCGAGCACGGCCTGAACGAGCGGCCGAGGCTGGCCGAGGGCCTGCGCGTCGAGCCGGGCTGGGAGCTGGCGGTGGAAACCGTGCTCGGCGCCGATCTCCAGGCGGTGCTGCTCGACGATTTCGCCGATCTCGACCTGTCGGGCTTTGACCAGGGCGAGCTGCGCCTGGTACGGGCCGGGCAGGGCGCGGCGCGGGTCGCCGGCAGCCTGCTCGACAAGGTCGAATCCAGCCTCGACCTGGCGCCCTGGCTGGCCCGCGTGCGGCCGGTGGAAAGCCTCGACGAGGCCCTGGCCCGGCGTGGCCAACTGGCCGACGGCGACAGCCTGATCAGCCGCGACGGCTACTGGGTCGGCCGCAACTTCCTCCGCGTGCGCCGCGCCGGCGAGGCGGAAAGCGGCGTGCTGGCGCGTGGCCAGGAACTCGAACGCCTGGCCGCCGAACGCGACGAGCGCGAAGCCACCTTGGCCGACCTGGAAGAGCGCCTGGCGCAACTGCACGACGAACAGCGCCGCCAGGAAGAGGTGCGTGAGCAGCAGCGCCGGCAGGGCCAGGAACAGGCGCGCCGCCTGGGCGAACTGAAGGCGCAACTGTCCGCTGGCCAGGCCAAGGTCGAGCAGTTGACGTTGCGTCGCCGCCGCATCGACGAAGAACTGCGCGAACTGGAAGAACAGCGCGCGCTGGAACACGAGCAACTCGGCGAAGCGCGCCTGAGCCTGGAGTCGGCCCTGGACAGCATGGCCAGCGACACCGAGCAGCGAGAACGGCTGCTGGCCCAGCGCGACAGCCTGCGTGAGCGCCTCGACCGGGTGCGCGTCGATGCCCGCCAGCACAAGGACCGCGCCCACCAGTTGGCGGTGCGCCTCGGCTCGATCCGCGCCCAGCACGACTCCACCCGCCAGGCCCTGGAGCGCCTGGAACTCCAGGCCGAGCGCCTCAACGAGCGGCGCGAGCAGCTCAGCCTCAACCTGGAGGAGGGCGCCGCGCCGCTGGAAGAACTGCGCATGAAGCTCGAGGAACTGCTCGACAAGCGCATGGGCGTCGAGGACGAACTCAAGCAGGCGCGCCTGGCCCTGGAAGACGCCGACCGCGAACTGCGCGACGCCGAGAAGCGCCGTGGCCAGGCCGAGCAGCAGGCGCAACTGCTGCGCGGCCAGCTCGAACAGCAGCGCATGGAATGGCAGGCCCTGTCGGTGCGCCGCAAGGCCCAGCAGGACCAGTTGCAGGAAGACGGCTACGACCTGCACGGCGTGCTCGCCACGCTACCCGGTGAAGCCTCGGAAAGCGCCTGGGAAGCCCAGCTCGAACAACTGGCCGCGCGCATCCAGCGCCTCGGCCCGATCAACCTGGCGGCCATCGACGAATACCAGCAGCAGGGCGAGCGCAAGCGCTACCTCGACGCCCAGGACGCCGACCTGGTGGAGGCGCTGGAGACCCTGGAGAACGTGATCCGCAAGATCGACCGGGAAACCCGCAACCGCTTCAAGGAGACCTTCGATCAGATAAACGCCGGATTGCAGGCGCTTTTCCCCAAGGTTTTCGGCGGCGGCAACGCTTATCTGGAACTTACCGGCGAAGATCTACTCGATACCGGTGTGACCATCATGGCCCGGCCGCCGGGCAAGAAGAACAGCACCATCCACCTGTTGTCGGGTGGCGAGAAGGCACTGACCGCGCTGGCACTGGTATTCGCCATCTTCCAGCTCAACCCTGCGCCGTTCTGCATGCTCGACGAAGTGGATGCGCCGCTGGATGACGCCAACGTCGGCCGCTATGCCAGGCTGGTCAAGGACATGTCGGACAAGGTGCAGTTCATCTACATCACCCACAACAAGATCGCCATGGAGATGGCCGACCAGTTGATGGGGGTGACCATGCACGAGCCCGGATGCTCGCGCCTGGTGGCGGTCGATGTGGAAGAGGCCCTGGCGATGGTCGAGGCCTGAGGCCAGACGCTTTCTCGTAGGGGGCGCCGTGCGCACCGACTGGAGCTTTCGGGCGTATTCCCGGTAAACGGTGCGCACGGCGCACCTTGGTAAGAGGCAGAGCCTAGAGCGATCGACATGGGGCAAGAGGCCACTAACATTTCGGCGGCCCGGTGCAAATTGACCGTTCGTCGTGCTAGCTTAGTTCACACTTTTCGAGGGCGGGAAAAACACCTGTAGAAACATACAGTTGTCCGCATTTCATCAGGGGCGGGGAAGCCCTGGGTCATTCATCTTTTTCAGGGGTTGAGGAACTACATGGATATCGGTCTGCGCGAGTGGCTGATCGTCATCGGCATCATCGTTATCGCCGGCATTCTGTTCGACGGCTGGCGTCGAATGCGGGGCGGCAAGGGCAAGTTGAAATTCAAGCTGGACCACAGTTTCTCCAACCTTCCGGATGACGACGAAGATCCGAACCTGCTCGGCCCGGCGAGGGTCACCCGTGCGCAGGAACCGGAAATCGTCGAGGAAGACCTGCCGCCGATGAGCGCCCGCGAGCTGAATCGCCGGCGTGGCACGCCGATCGAGCCGAAGCAGGGCGACCTGGAACTCGACCTGGGTGACGAGCCGCCGACCCTGCTGACGCCGGTCGAGGACGAAGAGGACGGCAAGAAGCGTGGCAAGGGCGGCAGGAAGGACAAGGCCCAGGACGAGGACAGGCAGGAACTGCCGCCGGTCGAGGAAGTGCTGGTGATCAACGTGGTCGCCCGCAGCGAAGAGGGTTTCAACGGCCCGGCGCTGCTGCAGAACATCCTGGAAAGCGGCCTGCGTTTCGGCGAGATGGACATCTTCCACCGCCACGAGAGCATGGCCGGCAACGGCGAGGTGCTGTTCTCCATGGCCAACGGCGTCAAGCCGGGCACCTTCGACCTGGACGACATCGACCACTTCCGCACCCGCGCGGTGAGCTTCTTCCTTGGCCTGCCGGGGCCGCGCCATCCGAAGCAGGCCTTCGACGTGATGGTCGCCGCCGCCCGCAAGCTGGCCCACGAGCTGAACGGCGAGCTGAAGGACGACCAGCGCAGCGTGCTCACCGCGCAGACCATCGAGCACTACCGCCAGCGTATCGTCGAGTTCGAGCGCAACAAGCTGCTCAACCAGCGACGCTAACTTAGCTATAAGCCACGAGCCCCAAGCTGCAAGCCGAGTGCTTGGCCTGGGGCTTCGTTTTTTCTCACAGCTTGCCGCTTGAAGCTTGAGGCTTTCCCTCCATGACCATCCCCGCACAACAGGCCGTCGAACGCATCGCCGCCCTGCGCAGCGAACTCGACGCGCACAACTACCGCTACTACGTACTGGACGAGCCGAGCGTACCGGACGCCGAGTACGACCGCCTGTTCAACGAGCTCAAGGCGCTGGAGGCCGAGCATCCCGAACTGGTCACCCCGGAGTCGCCGACCCAGCGCGTTGGCGGCGCGGCACTCGACGCGTTCGGCGAGGTGCGCCACGAAGTGCCGATGCTCAGCCTCGGCAACGCCTTCGAGGAAGACGACCTGCGCGAATTCGACCGCCGCGTGCGCGAGGGCCTGGCCGACCAGTTGCCGGCCGGCGACCTGTTCGGCGACGGCGCCGTGGTGGAGTACAACTGCGAACCCAAGCTCGACGGCCTGGCCGTCAGCCTGCTCTACGAGCACGGCCTGCTGGTGCGTGGCGCCACCCGTGGCGACGGCAGCACCGGCGAGGACATCAGCGCCAACGTGCGCACCGTGCGCAACATCCCGCTGAAACTGCACGGCGAGGGCTGGCCGGAGCGCCTGGAAGTGCGCGGCGAGGTGTTCATGTCCAAGGAGGGCTTCGATGCGATGAACGCCCGCCAACTGGAAAGCGGCGGCAAGACCTTCGCCAACCCGCGCAATGCCGCGGCCGGCAGCCTGCGCCAGCTCGACCCGAGGATCACCGCCAGCCGCCCGCTGGAGTTCTGCAGCTACGGCGTCGGCCTGGTGCAGGGCGAACTGCCCGACACCCACCACGGCATCCTCCAGGCGCTCAAGGCCTGGGGCCTGCCGATCAGCCGCGAACTCAAGCTGGCCAGGGGCGTGGAGGAGTGCCTGGACTACTACCGGGATATCGGCGAGCGCCGGCAGGACCTGCCCTACGAGATCGACGGCGTGGTGTTCAAGGTCAACAACCTGGCCTGGCAGCGCGAACTGGGTTTCCGCGCCCGCGAGCCGCGCTGGGCCATCGCCCACAAGTTCCCGGCCAGCGAGGAGCTGACCGAACTGCTCGACGTCGAGTTCCAGGTCGGCCGCACCGGCGCGGTGACCCCGGTGGCGCGCCTGAAGCCGGTGCAGGTGGCCGGCGTCACGGTGTCCAACGCCACCTTGCACAACATGGACGAAGTGGCGCGCCTCGGCCTGATGATCGGCGACACGGTGATCATCCGCCGCGCCGGCGACGTGATCCCCCAGGTGATGGCGGTGGTGCTCGACCGTCGCCCGGCCGATGCGCGGCCGGTGCACATCCCCGAACACTGCCCGGTGTGCGGCTCGCAGGTCGAGCGCACCCAGTTGGTCAAGCGCAGCAAGGGCGGCCGCGAGAGCATCAGCGAGGGCGCGGTGTACCGCTGCGTCGGCCGCCTGGCCTGCGCGGCGCAGCTCAAGCAGGCGATCATCCACTTCGTCTCGCGGCGCGCCCTGGATATCGAAGGGCTCGGCGACAAGATCGTCGAGCAACTGGTGGACACCGGCCTGATCGCCTCGCCGGCCGACCTCTTCACCCTGACCTACGAGCAGGTGGTGGCCCTGGAGGGCTTCGCCGACCTGTCCACCCGCAACCTGCTGGCCGCCATCGACGGCAGCCGGAGGCCGACCCTGGCGCGCTTCATCTATGCACTCGGCATCCCCGATGTCGGCGAGGAGACCGCCAAGGTGCTGGCCCGCTCGCTGGGTTCGCTGGAGCGCATCCAGCAGGCCCGGCCGGAAGTGCTCACCTACCTGCCGGACGTCGGCGCCGAGGTGGCCTACGAGATTCGCAACTTCTTCGAGGACGACCACAACAGCAAGGTGATCGCGCAGTTGCGCAAGCACATCGCGTTGCAGGAAGAAGGGGACGTGCATGCCGAGTTCGCGGCCAGCGTGAGCCTCGGCGAGTTCATCGCTCGCCTGGAGATTCCCTTCATCGCCACCACCGGCGCGCAGAAGCTGGCGGACCAGGCCGGCAGCCTGGAAGGGGTGATCACCCTCAGCCAGGACTGGCTGACGCTCAGCGTGATGAAGGGCATCAACGAGAAGGCCAAGCAGTCGCTGCGCGACTTCTTCGCCGATTCCGCCAACGTCGCCCGCGCCGAGGCCATCGAGCGCCAGTTGCGGGATTTCGGCATGCACTGGAACAGCGAGAAGAAGGTGGTGGAAGGGCTGCCGCTGGCCGGCCAGACCTGGGTGCTGACCGGCACCCTGGAAGCGATGAGCCGCGACGTGGCCAAGGAAAAGCTCGAAACCCTGGGCGCCAAGGTGGCCGGCTCGGTGTCGGCCAAGACCGCCTGCGTGGTGGCCGGCCCGGGCGCCGGCTCCAAGTTGGCCAAGGCGAATGAACTCGGCGTCCGCGTGATGGACGAAGAAGGACTGCTGGCGCTGCTGGCCGAGCATGGCCTGGTTGCCTGACGCCGCTTTTTGTAGGAGCGAGCTTGGCTCGCGAAGCTTTTGAGGTGCCGGTGTTCGCGAGCAGAGCTCGCTCCTACAGGGGAGCTCGTTCTGTATGCGTCATTCCCGCGCAGGCGGGGACCCAATGAACACGGCGTTTCTGGGCCCCCGCGTGCGCGAGGGCGACGACGATATTTGCAAACACTTGATCTGGGAGTGACATCATGGCTTTGAGCAAAGACCAACTGGTTCGCGATATCGCCGAATCCCTCGACCTGACCCAGGCGTCGGTGCGTGGCGTGTTCGAGCAACTGGCGCTGATCGTCCAGGACAGCCTGGAGAACGACGGCGAACTGACCCTGCCCGGCATCGGCAAGCTGAAGGTGACCGAGCGTGCCGCCCGCAGCGGCCGCAACCCGCAGACCGGCAAGACCATCCAGATCGCCGCGAAGAAAGTGGTGCGCTTCGTGCCGGCCAAGGCGCTGGCCGACAGCCTGAACTGATCGCCGCCGCCCGTTCCGCGGGAGCGGGCGGCTTCACCCGGAGGCCGGTATGGACAAGGCAAGAAAACAGCGGCTGCTGGGCATCCTGGCCCTGGTGCTGCTGTTCGGGCTGTACGTCGCCTGGCGCGAACGTCCGCAGATCCTGGTGCACTACGATGCCCAGGCCGTCGGGGTGGCGAGCTACAGCTTCATGGAAAATGGCGAAGAGCGCCTGAGCGGGGATATCCAGCCCGGTGAAGTGCGCCGTTTCCCGCTGCGGCCGTGGCGCGGCGACAATTACCAGGTGGGCTTCAGGTTCCACCAGGGCAGCGAGAAATACACCAGCTTCAGCGCTCGTCCCGGCTACAGCAGGCTGGATCTCTACCTCGGGCGGGACCTCGAGGTTTCGACCCAGCCGCTGCCGGCGGGGATGATTCGAGAGCAGTAGGTTCTACAGGTAGGTCAGTGTCATCACCAACGCCCCCTGTTTCTGGCCTTGCGCCTGCCTGCGCAATTGCAGGAACTGGCCTTCGGGGCTGGGTGAGAGATAGGTCTGGGCGCCGAGTGGGTTTCCGTGCAGGTCGGTGAGGTTGATCTGGGTGGGGGCTTCCCGGCTGTGCGAGTCTGCCAGGCTTACCTGGAGGGGAGTGGCGCAATCCCCGATCCTTATCCGGGCAACCGTCGAATCCAGTGGATTGCCGACGGTCTGGGTTTCCGCGCTACATGGCGGCTCGACTACCGCCCCCCTGAACGTGATGGTTCCGCCACTCCCCAGTGCCGGGGTGCTTGCAGCGAATGACAGGACCAGGCAGCAAACGCAGCTATTCCATCTCATTGTTGACTCCTTGTGTGGCGGTGATAAAGGCCAATCAGAAGTGCTTCCTCTGAGAAAATAGCGGCAGGAATCTGCCGGGCTTTAAGGTGGATTTGAGAAATATTTTCGATTACAAAACCTTAATGTGCGTAAGTGCTTGAAGTGGTTGTAACTTGCCGCGAGGCCGGTACAATGTCGCGGCCCGCCACTTGGCGGGCTTCGTTATGGTGGCTCCATCGGTCCCCCCGCAACGATCAGCCGTGAACCCGGTCAGGCCTGGAAGGGAGCAGCCGCAGCGGTGACATCGTGTGCCGGGGTGTGGCTGGTGGGGCCACCTCCATTTTCGGCGTCCGTTCCCGGAGCGCCGCTCGCGGAATCCTCCTCATGCCTGTTGTTCGTCGCTGTCCTCGAGATACTTGAGGTTGGCTTCGCGTATCTGTCGCCCCGACTGGTCGTAGAGGAACGGCAGGAACATGTAGCGCTTGCCGCGCGTCACCGGGGTGGCTTCGTGCAGCAGCGAGCAGGAGAACACCACGGCGCCACCCGATGGGGCGCTGTACAGGCTGTTGCCGAACTCGGGAAAGCGCAGATGACCGCCTTCGTAGGCGCCGCTGTTGAGGAACAGCGATACCGCGAAGCGACGGTGGGCCGTGCCCTTGGTGGTGTTGTCGCGGTGCGGGCGGAAGTGCCCGCCTTCCTCGCCGTCGTAGCAGGCCACCAGGTAACGCTCGATATGGCTGGCGGAGAACTGGAAGGCCTTGTGGATCTCCGGCAGCAGGCGCCGGCGAATGCGGTCCAGGCAGGCTTCGCGCATCTCCTCGTCCTCGATGATGTGGTCGCGCCGGCGTTTGTGGCTGTGCTTGTGCACGGTGACGGTCTTGCCGTCCTGGTCCTGCATGAACCCGGAGTCGAAGCCGCCGCGCTCCTCGTACAGCGCGATCAGCCGCTGGCACAGTTCCGGTTCGAAGATGCGCGGCACGACCAGCACCGGCGCCTGCATGACGGCCGGGCAGGGCGGGGCGATGGCGGGCAGGCGCTGGATCAGGCCGATGACCTGGGCGACATGCTCGGCCGCCTGGGTGATGGGCAGGATCGCCAGGATGCGCAGGCGGGCGTCGAGCAGGAAGGTGGCCGGGTGGTAGTGCCCGTCGGCGCCCTGCGCGCCATACAGGCGGCTGACCTTGCGGTCGAAGTCCCAGAAGAAGCGCAGGCCCGGTAGCGTGTCGGCGACCCGCTGCTGGCGTTCGTCCTCGGGGTCGACGGTGACGCCGAAGAAGCTGGCGTTGCTGTCGTCGAAGCACTGCCGCTGCCGCTGGATGTGCTCGAGCACCTCGGCCGCCAGGGGCTGGGCCGCGGAGCCGAAGAAACACAGCATCACGTAACGTCCGGCCACGGTATCGAAGGCAAAGTCCGGATTGGCCTGGCTGCGACAGTGGAACCAGGGGGCCGGCTCGCCAGCGGCAAGGATTCTGGTCGGCATGGGACTCCTTGACCACTCGGGGTGTAGGGATATTGGCAAAACTAGCCAAGACCCAGTGGTACCGCCCGGCGGAGCCGTAACCGGATGCGACAGCGGAACCGCGACGAGTGCATTTTGCCCCCTGCTCCGCTAGGATTAGCCCACTTCAGCTACCCACTCGCGACGGTTTTTCAATGAGTTATCAGGTCCTTGCACGCAAATGGCGCCCGCGCACCTTCCGCGAGATGGTTGGGCAGACCCATGTGCTCAAGGCCCTGATCAACGCCCTCGACAGCCAGCGCCTGCACCACGCCTACCTGTTCACCGGCACGCGCGGGGTGGGCAAGACCACCATCGCGCGGATCATCGCCAAGTGCCTGAACTGCGAGACCGGCATCAGCTCCACGCCCTGCGGCCAGTGCTCGGTGTGCCGGGAGATCGACGAGGGGCGCTTCGTCGACCTGATCGAGGTGGACGCCGCGAGCCGCACCAAGGTCGAGGACACCCGCGAACTGCTCGACAACGTGCAGTACGCGCCGACCCGGGGCCGCTACAAGGTCTACCTGATCGACGAAGTGCACATGCTCTCCACGCACTCGTTCAACGCGCTGCTCAAGACCCTCGAGGAGCCGCCGCCGCACGTCAAGTTCCTGCTCGCCACCACCGACCCGCAGAAGCTGCCGGTCACCATCCTCTCGCGCTGCCTGCAGTTCTCCCTGAAGAACATGCCGCCGGAGCGGGTGGTCGAGCACCTTACCCACGTGCTGGGCGCCGAGAACGTGCCGTTCGAGGAAGACGCCCTGTGGCTGCTCGGCCGTGCGGCCGACGGTTCCATGCGCGACGCCATGAGCCTGACCGACCAGGCAATCGCCTTCGGCGAGGGCAAGGTGCTGGCCGCCGACGTGCGCGCCATGCTCGGCACGCTCGACCATGGCCAGGTCTACGGCGTGCTCCACGCGCTGATCGAAGGCGATGCCCGCGCGTTGCTCGAAGCGGTGCGCCAACTGGCCGAGCAGGGCCCGGACTGGAACGGCCTGCTCTCCGAGATGCTCAACGTGCTGCACCGCGTGGCCGTCGCCCAGGCTTTGCCCGAAGCGGTCGACAATGGCCAGGGCGACCGCGACAAGGTGCTGGCCCTGGCCCAGGCATTGCCGGCCGAGGACGTGCAGTTCTACTACCAGATGGGCCTGATCGGCCGCCGCGACCTGCCGCTGGCGCCTGACCCGCGCGGCGGCTTCGAGATGGTCCTGCTGCGCATGCTGGCCTTCCGTCCCGGCGATGCCGAGAGCGCACCCAGGTCGCCGCTAAAGGACCTGGGGATCAGCAAGGCCACGGCTGATTCCACGACCAACCCAGTGGCCGGTGCCGCCGTTGCGGCGCCGGTCGTTGCTTCCGTACCGAATGTCGCGCCGGCTGTTCCGGCTCCGGCTCCGGCTCCGGCTCCGGCTCCGGCTCCGGCTCCGGCTCCGGCTCCGGCTCCGGTCGCCGCGCCGCAGCCTGTGGTAGCCCCCATCGCCGAGGCCGCTCCGGTCGAGCCTGTCGTCGAGCCCGCACCGGTGGCGCCCGAGCCGGTCGTGACGCCCGCTCCCGTCGAGGAGGCGCCCGTGGTCGCTGCCGAACCGCCGGCCGCCGTCGAGCCTCCGTCGGTCGACCTGCCCTGGGAAGAGCCCCGGGCAAACGTCGTCGCCGAGACCGTGGCGCAGCCCGAACCCGAGCCTGAGCCGGTCTCCGCTGCCTCCGAGCCGCAGGCGCCCGCCGCTGCCGAGGATGACGACGAAGAGCCGCCACCCGGCGACTACGATTACTACGAGGCCGACGCCGAGGCCTACGATTACGATTTCTCCGCCGCTGGCGAAGCGCCGGCCGCCGAGCCCGAACCGTTGCCCGCCGTGCAGCCGGCCACCGGCCTCGCCGCCGAATGGCTCGACCTGTTCCCGCGCCTGGGCATCAGCGGCCTGACCGGCAGTATCGGCGCCAACTGCACCCTGGTGGCGATAGAAGGCGACACCTGGCGCCTGCACCTGGACCCGGCCCAGGGCGCGCTGTTCAACGCCACCCAGCAGCGGCGCCTGAACGACGCCCTGAACCAGTTCCACGGGCGTCCGCTGACCCTGGAGATCGAGCTTCGCAAGCCCGAACAGGAAACCCCGGCGCAGGCCGCCGCCCGCAAGCGCGCCGAGCGCCAGCGCAGCGCCGAGGCATCGATCCACAACGATCCGCTGGTGCAGCAGATGATCCAGCAGTTCGCCGCGGTGATCCGCGACGGCAGCATCGAACCCGTCGACACTCCCGTCACTCCCTGATAATCCGAGGTGATTTCCATGATGAAAGGTGGCATGGCCGGCCTGATGAAGCAGGCCCAGCAGATGCAGGAAAAGATGCAGAAGATGCAGGAAGAGTTGGCCAACGCCGAGGTCACCGGCCAGTCCGGCGCCGGCCTGGTGAGCGTGGTGATGAACGGTCGCCACGACGTCAAGCGCGTGAGCCTGGACGACAGCCTGATGCAGGAGGACAAGGAAATCCTCGAAGACCTGATCGCCGCCGCCGTCAACGACGCGGTGCGCAAGATCGAGGCGAACAACCAGGAGAAGATGTCCGGCATGACCGCTGGTCTTCAACTGCCACCGGGCTTCAAGTTGCCGTTCTGAAGCGGCTACAAGCTGCAAGCCATAAGCTGCAAGAGGGGGCGAGCGCCGGCCTGCACCCTGTTGCAGCTTCCTTGCGAGATTTCCCATGAGCTTCAGTCCACTGATCCGCCAACTGATCGACGCCCTGCGCGTCCTGCCCGGGGTAGGGCAGAAGACCGCCCAGCGTACCGCCCTGCACCTGCTGGAGCGCGACCGCAGCGGTGCGCTGCGCCTCGCCCAGGCGCTGACCCAGGCGATGGAAGGGGTCGGCTACTGCCAGCGTTGCCGCACCCTGAGCGAGGAGGACGTCTGCTCGCTGTGCCTCGATCCGCGTCGCGACGACAGCCTGCTGTGCATCGTCGAAGGTCCGATGGACGTGTACGCGGTGGAGCAGACCGGCTATCGCGGCCGCTATTTCGTGCTCAAGGGGCACCTGTCGCCGCTGGACGGGCTCGGCCCGGAAGCCATCGGCGTGCCGGAACTGCTCAAGCGCATCGATGAGGGCGCGTTCAGCGAAGTGATCCTCGCCACCAACCCGACCGTCGAGGGCGAGGCGACCGCCCACTACATCGCCCAGTTGCTGGCCAACAAGGGCCTGGTCACCTCGCGCATCGCCCATGGCATGCCGCTCGGTGGCGAGCTGGAACTGGTCGACGGCGGTACCCTGGCGCATGCCCTGGCGGGACGCCGGCCGATAAGCCTGTAGAGCCCCTCGCCTGTAGGAGCGGCCCATGGCCGCGAATCGCGGGGTTTACTGGATTCCCGCGTTCGCGGGCGTGACGTGGAAGAAATAACCGTCATCCCCGCGAACGCGGGGACCCAGAAAAACAGCACGCGGCTGAGCACGGTGAGTGAAGCGATGGGCGCTATCATTCTTGCATCTTGAAAACCAAGCAAGCGCTCGGTAGTTTGTCCGAAAACAAACCACCGGGTGCTTCGCCATGTCCACTTTCCAGGAATACTTCGACGACTCCCATCAACTGGTCCGCGACTCCGTGCGGCGTTTCGTCGAGCGGGAAATCCTCCCGCACGTCGCCGAATGGGAGGAGGCCGAGGAGTTTCCCCGCGAGCTGTACCTCAAGGCCGGCGCCGCCGGCATCCTCGGTATCGGCTACCCGGAACGCTACGGTGGCAGCCACGAAGGCGATCTGTTCGCCAAGGTGGCGGCCAGCGAGGAGCTGATGCGCAGCGGTTCCGGCGGCTTGGTGGCTGGGTTGGGCTCGCTGGATATCGGCCTGCCGCCAGTGGTGAAGTGGGCCAGGCCGGAACTGCGCGAGCGCATCGTCCCCGAGGTGCTGGCCGGCGAGAAGATCATGGCTCTGGCGGTCACCGAGCCGTCCGGCGGCTCCGACGTGGCGGGCCTCAAGACCCGTGCGGTGCGCGACGGCGACTTCTATCGCGTCACCGGCAGCAAGACCTTCATCACCAGCGGCGTGCGCGCCGACTACTACACGGTGGCGGTGCGCACCGGCGGCGAGGGCTTCGGCGGGGTCAGCCTGCTGCTGATAGAGAAGGGCACCCCCGGCTTCACCGTCGGCCGCAAGCTGAAGAAGATGGGCTGGTGGGCCTCGGACACCGCCGAGCTGTTCTTCGACGACTGCAAGGTGCCGGTCGGGAACCTGATCGGCGTGGAGAACGCCGGTTTCGCCTGCATCATGGCCAACTTCCAGAGCGAGCGCCTGGCCCTGGCGATCATGGCCAACATGACCGCGCAACTGGCCCTGGAGGAAAGCCTCGCCTGGGCGCGCGAGCGCGAGGCGTTCGGAAAACCGATCGGCAAGTTCCAGGTGCTCAAGCACCGCCTGGCGGAGATGGCGACGCAACTGGAAGTGTCGCGTGAGTTCACCTACCGCCAGGCGGCGAAGATGGCTGCCGGCAAGAGCGTGATCAAGGAAATCTCCATGGCCAAGAACTTCGCCACCGACATCGCCGACAAGCTCACCTACGACGCGGTGCAGATCATGGGCGGCATGGGCTACATGCGCGAGAGCCTGGTCGAACGGCTGTACCGCGACAATCGCATTCTTTCCATTGGCGGGGGGACCCGTGAGGTGATGAACGAGATCATTGCCAAGCAGATGGGGCTTTGACCGACGCGGGACGAGACCTGTAGGGTGGAAAACCGCGAAGCGTTTTCCACCACAAAGCTGGTGGAAGTGGAAAGCGACTTCCACCCTACGGGTTCTGAAAGTCCGCCCCTCACCCCAACCCTCTCCCGAAGGGAGAGGGAGCAGGCCGTGCTGGCTCATCCAGCTACGGCAAGCTCAGCCCTGCAGAGGCACGGACTGAGCACGAACTGGAGTACCGCGCGTACCGATCCTCTCTCCCTTTGGGATAGGGCTAGGGTGAGGGGCGGTGTTTCGTTTGACTCCGGACTATCGTTTTGCCCCATGCGGTGGAAGTGAAAAGCGACTTCCACCCTACGGACTATCACCCCAACCCTCTCCCGGAGGGAGCAGGTCGTGCTGGCTCATCCAGCTACGGCAAGCTCAGCCCTGCAGAGGCACGGACTGAGCACGAACTGGAGTACCGCGCGGACCGATCCCCTCTCCCTTTGGGAGAGGGCTAGGGTGAGGGGCGGTGTTTCGTTCTGGCCCCGGGATACCGGGTTCGGGCAAGCGGCTTGGGCCATGGAGCCGTAGCCCGGATGAAATCCGGGAATGCCCCGCAGGAACTACAGCCCGTACTTCTTCACCCTGTCGAACAAGGTGGTCTTGGCCATGCCCAGTGCCTGGGCGGCTTGGCTGAGGTTGCCGGCGTGGCGTTCCAGGGCGTCGCTGAGCAGGCTTTTCTCGAAGGCTTCCACCGCTTCCGCGAAGGAGGGGCCGGGGTTTTCCGTGCCGCTTTTCTTGAATACCGGCAGGCCGAGGGCGAAGCGTTCGGCGACGTTGCGCAGTTCGCGCACGTTGCCCGGCCAGTCGTGGGCCATCAGGCTCGCCAGGGTGTTGCGGTCGAGTTCCGGCGCGGTGCGGTCGAAGCGCAGGGAGGATTGCTGGAGGAAGTGCTCGAACAGCAGCGGGATGTCCTCGCGCCGTTCGCGCAGCGGCGGCAGTTCCAGGGTGACCACGTTGAGGCGGTAGTAGAGGTCGCTGCGGAACTGGCCGGCCTTGCCCAGTTCGTCGAGGTCGGCCTTGGTGGCGGCGATCACCCGGCAGTCCACCGGGATCGACTGGTTGGAGCCGAGGCGTTCCAGGCTGTGTTCCTGCAACACCCGCAGCAGCTTGATCTGCAGGTTGATCGGCATGCTCTCGATCTCGTCGAGGAACAGGCTGCCGCCGTTGGCGTGTTCGATCTTGCCGATCCTGCGCTTGCCGGCGCCGGTGAAGGCGTGGGCCTCATGGCCGAATATCTCGCTCTCGAACAGGTTCTCCGGCAGGCCGCCGCAGTTGAGGGCGACGAACTGCTTGTCCTGGCGCCGGCTGAAGTCGTGCAGGCAGCGCGCGACCAGTTCCTTGCCGGTGCCGGTCTCGCCTTCGATCAGTACGTTGGCCGAGGTGTCGGCGACGTTGGCGATCAGTTCGCGCAGTTGCTGCATGGCCGGCGAGCGGCCGATCAGGCGTTCCTCGAGGGCCTGGCGGCCGGCCAACTGGCGGCGCAGGGACGAGACTTCGCGGGCCAGGCCGCGTTGTTCCAGGGCGCGGCGCACCACGTCCACCAGGCGTTCCGGCGAGAAGGGCTTTTCCATGAAGTCGTAGGCGCCGTCGCGCATCGCGCCGACCGCCATGGAGATGTCGCCGTGGCCGGTGATCAGCACCACCGGCAGGCTGCGGTCGCGGGCCTTGAGGCGGGCGAGCAGTTCCAGGCCGTCGATGCCGGGCAGGCGGATGTCGCTGATGACGACCCCGGCGAAGTCGTCGCCGACCTGTTGCAGGGCTTCCTCGGCGCTGCCGACGCCGATGCTGGGGATGTCCTCCAGGCTCAGCGCCTGCTGGCAACCCAGCAGCACATGGGGGTCGTCCTCGACGATCAGTACGGTCAGCGGCTCATTCATCGGCGGGTTTCTCGGTGGGGGCGAGCGATTGCAGGCTCAGTACGAAGGCGGTGCCACCTTCGTCCGGGTGTCGCACGCTGAGGTTGCCGCCCGCGGCGGCGGCCAGGCTGGCGGACAGGGTCAGGCCGAGGCCGAGGCCCTGTTCGCCGGGCTTGGTGGTGAAGAAGGGTTCGAACAGGTGGGTGCGCAGCGCCGGGGGAATGCCGGGGCCGTTGTCGCGCACGGTGAGCAGGTAGCGGTCCTCGTCCGCGCGGCCTTCCAGCCACAACTGGCGGTCGCGCTGCGCGGCCATGGCGTCGATGGCGTTGACGATCAGGTTGACCAGGATCTGCTCCAGGCGGGTCTGGTCGATGGCCAGCCGGACGTCGGCGAAGTCGCGGTGGATGTTCAGCGGTGTGCGTTCCAGGCGCGGATGGAGGAGGAACAGCGCGGCGTCTACCGCCTTGCCCAGGCGCGCTTCGCCGGTGTCGTCGGAGCGCCGGGCGAAGGCGCGCAGGCTGGCGGTGATACGGCCCATGTGGTCGACCAGTTCGTTGATGGTCTGCAGGTTGCTGCTGGTGGTTTCCAGGTTGCCGCGTTGCAGGAAGCGCACGCTGTTGCCGGCCAGGGTGCGCAGCGCCGCCAGCGGCTGGTTGAGTTCGTGGGCGATGCTGGTGGACATCTGCCCGATCACTGCCAGCTTGCCGGCCTGGATCAGATCGTCCTGGGTCTTGCGCAGGGTTTCCTCGGCCAGCCGGCGTTCGCGGATCTGCCCGCGCAGCCGCTCGTTGCTGGCGCGCAGGTCGGCGGTGCGCTCGGCGATCTTGCGTTCGAGCTGGTTGTTGGCCTGTTGCAGTGCCTCGCGCGCGGCCAGGCGGGTGGCGAGTACCTTGCGGCGTTCGTTCCAGGCGATCAGCAGGAAGGCCAGCAAGGCGAACGCCACCGCCGCCAGCATGCCGTGGCTGATGGCTTCGCGACGCACGTCCTGCACCGGCGTGAGCAGGTTGAAGGTCCACGCCGAGTCGTTCAGGGGCAGGCTTTGCGCCAGGTAGCGGATCGGCCGCGCGCCGCCGCCGGCCGGGTCCTGGCTGGGCAGGCTGAGCAGTTCGGCGCGGCCGAACGGTCGGCGATCGATGGGTTGCAGTTCGTCCAGGCGCGTCCAGTGGTATTGCAGGCTGCTGGCCAGGCGCGTGCGGGTGGCTTCGTCCAGCGGACGCACCGCCTTGAGCCGGCGCGCCGGGTCGCTGGAGAGGATGATGATGCCGTTCTCGTCGCTGACGAAGGCTTCCAGGCGCGCCCGCTCCCAGCGTCGTTCGAGCGGGTCGAGGCGGATCTTCACCACCGCTACGCCGATGATCCGGTCGTGGTGGCGCAGGCCGTGGGCCAGGTAGTAGCCGGGTTCGCCGGTGGTGGTGCCGACGCCGTAGAAGCGCCCCGGCTTGCCGGCCATGGCGTCGCGGAAGTAGGCGCGGAACGACAGGTCCTCGCCCTGGAAGCTGTCGGCGTCGCGCCAGTTGCTGGTGGCCAGCACCCGGCCGTTGGTGTCGAGCACGTAGATGGCGCGGCTGCCGCTGCGCTGGTTGAGGCCTTCGAGGTAGACGTTGACCCGCTCGCGACGGTACTCGGTGGGCATCACCAGCAGGCGGGTGACGCTGGCCTCGAGCTCCAGCAGGCTGGGCAGGTAGGTGTGGGTGCTGATCTCGCTTTCCACCGCGCGGGCGTGCAGTTCGAGCTGGCGTTCGCCGGTGTCGGCCAGGGCGCGGATGCCGATCTGTTCACTGAGGTAGTAGGCGGCATAGCCGCAGGCGAGCATCAGCAGGATGATCGGCAGGGGCAGCAGCAGGTGGCGGAGCAGACGGGGCTTCACGATCGGCGGGATGGGCAGCGCACGAAGGGCGGATGGCGGGGATTGCATCACAGTTGTCCGGGGCTGGCCAGTTGGGGTGTTGCCGGGTCGTCCTCGCCACGGCGTCTGTTCCCGTGGGCGATGGTTTTTTTACTGGGTCCCCGCGTTCGCGGGGACCCAATCGACCGGACCGCCGTCCTCAGTGCTGGAGGATCTTGGCGAGGAACTGCTGGGCGCGTTCGGAGCGGGCGTTGATGTCGCCGAAGAAGGCTTCCTTGTCGCAGTCTTCGACGATCTGCCCCTTGTCCATGAAGATCACCCGGTTGGCGACCTTGCGGGCGAAGCCCATCTCGTGGGTCACGCACATCATGGTCATGCCTTCCTGGGCGAGCTGGACCATCACGTCGAGCACTTCGTTGACCATCTCCGGGTCGAGCGCCGAGGTCGGTTCGTCGAACAGCATCACCACCGGGTCCATGGCCAGTGCGCGGGCGATCGCCACGCGCTGCTGCTGGCCGCCGGAGAGCTGGCCGGGGTGCTTGTGGGCATGGGCTTTCAGGCCGACGCGGTCGAGCAGGGCCAGGCCTTTCTCGATGGCTTCGTCCTTGCCGCGGCCGAGCACCTTGGTCTGGGCGATGGTCAGGTTCTCGGTGATCGACAGGTGTGGGAACAGCTCGAAGTGCTGGAACACCATGCCGACCCGCGAACGCAGCTTGGGCAGGTTGGTCTTCGGGTTGGCGACCGAGGTGCCGTCGACCACGATGTCGCCCTTCTGGAACGGCTCCAGGGCGTTGACGCACTTGATCAGGGTGGACTTGCCGGAGCCGGACGGCCCGCACACCACCACCACTTCGCCTTTCTTCACTTCCGTGCTGCAGTCGGTCAGCACCTGGAAGTCCCCGTACCACTTGTTGACGTTCTGGATGGAAATCATACGGCTAACCTTTTTTGCAGATGCTTGACCAGCAGCGAGGCGGCGAAGCTGATGATGAAGTAGACGAGGCCGGCGAAGATCAGGAATTCATGGGCCTGGCCGATGATGTCGCCGCGCGAGCGGGCGGCGTTGAGGAAGTCCATCAGGCCGACGGCGTAGACCAGCGAGGTGTCCTGGAACAGGATGATGCTTTGCTGCAGCAGCAGCGGGGTCATCTTGCGGAACGCCTGGGGCAGGATGATCAGGCGCATGGTCTGGCCGTGGGTCATGCCGAGCGCCTGGGCGGCGCCCATCTGGCCCTTGGGAATGGCCTGGATGCCGGCGCGGACGATCTCGCAGAAGTAGGCCGCCTCGAACATCATGAAGGCCACCAGGCACGAGGTGAACGCACCCACCGGGGTGTCTTCGCCGGTGATCGCCCGCAGCAGGAAGGGCACCGCGAAGTAGAACCAGGTGATCACCAGCAGCAGCGGGATGGAGCGGAAGTAGTTGACGTAGGTGGCGGCGACGTTGGCCAGCAGCTTGTTGGGCGACAGGCGCATGACCGCCAGCAGGGTGCCGAGCACCACGCCGCCGATCACGCCCAGCACCATCAGTTGCAGGGTGGTGAGCATGCCTTCCCAGAGGCCGGGCAGGGCCGGGATGATCGCGCTGAAGTCCATCATTTACCTCCCACGGAGATCAGGCCGGGCACCGCGACCTTCTTCTCGACCAGGCGCATGAGCAGCATCAGGCCCATGTTCAGGGTGAAGTAGATCAGCGTCGCCAGGGTGAAGGCCTCGAACAGGTTGGCGCTGAACTCGGCGGTCTGCTTGGTCTGCGCCAGCAGTTCCATGAGGCCGATCAGCGAGGCCACCGAGGAGTTCTTGAAGATGTTGAGGAACTCGCTGGTCAGCGGCGGGATGATGATGCGGAAGGCCTGCGGCAGCAGGACGCTGCCGTAGATCTGCGGCAGGCGGAAGCCCAGCGCGTAGCCGGCGGCCAACTGACCCTTGGGTAGCGCCTGGATGCCGGTGCGCACTTGCTCGCAGACCCGCGCGGCGGTGAACAGGCCGAGGCACACGACCACCGACAGGTAGGCCGAGGTGGCGGGGGAGAGGTCCTGCTTGAACCAGATTTCCAGCGGTTCGGGCAGCAGGTCGGGAACCAGGAAGTACCAGAGGAACAGTTGCACCAGCAGCGGTACGTTGCGGAACACTTCCACGTAGACGGTGGCGATGCCGGAAACCCAGCGGTTCGGCACCGTGCGCATCACGCCGAGCAGCGAGCCCAGCAGCAGGGCGATGATCCAGCCCGCCAGGGCGACGGCGATGGTCCAGCCCAGGCCGGCGAAGAACCAGTCCAGGTAGATTTCATCGCCGATCCCGGTGGACTTGAAGAACACGCTCCAGTCCCAGTTGTAGTTCATCAGGGATTTCTCTTGATTGGTTCACGGGTGAAGGCAGGGGGAAGGGCGGGAAGGCAGCCCTCTCCCGTAAACGGGAGAGGGAGCTCAGGCCGTGCCCGCGTCGAGTCCGGTCAGATCTCTTCGGCCGCCTTGTCGGTCGGGTTGGCGATCAGCTTCTTCAACTCGTCGCTCATCGGGAAGTTGAGGTTCAGGCCCTTCGGCGGTACCGGGCTCTGGAACCACTTGGCGTAGATCTCGTTGATCTGGCCGGAGGCGTAGGTGGCGCTGATGGCGTTGTCGACCACCTGCTTGAAGGCCGGGTCGCCCTTGCGGACCATGCAGCCGTAGATCTCGTAGGACTGCGGCTCGCCGACCACGACCCAGTCGTCCGGCTTCTTGGCCTTGGCCATTTCGCCGTAGAGCAGGGCGTCGTCCATCATGAAGGCCACCGCGCGGTTGGACTCGAGCATCAGGAAGGACTCGCCGTGGTCCTTGGCCGAGATGATGTTCATGCGCATCTTCTTCTCGGCGTTCATCGCCTTGAGCAGGCGTTCGGAGGTGGTGCCGGCGGTGGTCACCACGTTCTTGCCGCTCAGGTCGGCGAAGTCGTTGATGCCGGAAGTCTTGCGGGTCAGCAGGCGGGTGCCGACCTCGAAGATGCCGACCGAGAAGTCCACCTGCCGCTGGCGCTCCAGGTTGTTGGTGGTGGAGCCGCACTCCAGGTCGACGGTGCCGTTCTGCACCAGCGGGATACGGGTCTGCGAGGTGACCAGGTTGTAGCGCACCTTCAGTTCCGGCATGCCCAACTCCTGCTTGATCGCCTCGACCACCTGCAGTTGCAGGTCATGGGCGTAGCCGACCGGCTTGCCCGGCTCGTTGCCGAGGTAGGAGAAGGGGATCGAGGCGTCACGGTGGCCCAGGGTGATGGTGCCGCTGTCCTTGATCTTCTTCAGCGTGCCGGTGAGTTCCGCGGCGACGGTGGTGGTGGAGAACAGGGCGGCAGCGACGGCTGCGGCCAGGAATTGGGGTGCGATGCGCATGAGTCTGGTCCTCGGCTTGTTGTTTTTGGGAATGCGCCAGGTTCACGGGATGCCGCAGTGGTCTGGTCGCATTCACTACAAGGAGAGGAGCAGGTTGCATGCCAGCCTTTCATGGATCCGTCATAAACAATTAACTGATTGAATATAAATGATTTTTAGTATTTACCTGGAAGCTCCCCGCGAGCCTTTCGTCCGGCTCCCCGAATATCCCGCGTTCGGTCGTTCGGATTTCCGAACGTCGCCGCGCCTTCAAAACCTGCATGACCCTCTACGCTGTAGAAGTCACGCAGGTGGAGAGTCATGGACGAATGATGCGGAAACGGATCGTGTTGGCCGATGAGCAGCCGCTGGTCCGGCAGGCCATGCGCGTGTTGCTGGAGAAGGAGGGGCTGGAGGTCGCCGCCGAGGCCGGCAACGGCCAGGATGCCCTGCACCTGACGCGGCAACTGGAGCCCGACCTGTTGATCCTCGACCTGTCGCTGCCGCGCCTGGGAGGCCTGGAGGTGATCCGCCGCCTGCTCCAGCAGGGCAGCCGCACCAGGACCCTGGTGCTCACCGCCCAGGATTCCGAGCACTTCGCCGGCCTGTGCCTGCAATCCGGTGCGACCGGGTTCGTCAGCAAGCAGGCGCCGCTCGACGAACTGGGCGATGCGGTGCGCGGCGTGCTGCACGGGCGCAGCTATTTCCCGGCGCACAGCCTGGGTAGCGTCGCTCCCCAGCTCGGTCCGCTGGACGAGCAGGAGCAGTTGCGCAGCCTCTCGCCGCGGGAACTGACCGTGTTGCGCTACCTGGCCAACGGCCGCAGCAACAAGGACATCGCCGACGAACTGGCGCTCAGCGATCGCACGGTGAGCACCTACAAGAAGCGACTGCTGGACAAGCTGCATGCCGACTCGCTGGTGGAGCTGGTGGAGATCGCCTGGCGCAACGGCATGCTCGGCAGCCTGGCGCTGGCGGCAAACCTGGCGCATGAAGCCGACAGCCCGGAGTACGGCGCATCGTTCCGCGAGATCTTCGACATCATCCCGCTGCCCATCGCCCTGCGCGACCGCGAGGGCTACCTGCTGATCTGCAACCGGCATTACCTGGAGTTCTTCGACGTGGTGCCGGAAGAGGTGATCGGCAAGCGCATCATCGACAGCAACTTCTTCGAGCCGGAGGATGCGCTGCACTTCTACCAGACCTACCTGCAGGCGGTGGAGCGCGAAGAGCCCTACAGGCGCGAGCTGGTGGTGCACAACAAGGGGCGCCGCCGGGTCCTGAGCCACTCCGGCATTCCCTATCGCAACGCCGAGGGTCGTCTGTTCGGGATGCTCTGTTCATACCTGGACATCAGCGGCCACGAGCAGGAACTCGTGATGCTGCGCCAGGCCAGGGAGCGTGGCGAGTCGATCAGGCATGCGCGCACGCAGTTCCTGCACGGCGTTGGCCAGGACTTCCAGCGCACCCTGGTCGATGTGCAGCGCGCGCTGGCCCAGGTGGCCCGTAAGTTGCCCGATAGTTCCGCCTTGCGGCAGGTCAGCGCGTCCCTCGGGGGCATGCAGGGGCAACTGGCCATTCTGGACGACCTGGTGCAACTGGACATCGGTGCCTTGCTGCTGACGCCACGGCCGCTCGACCTGGAGCGCCTCACCGTCGAGGAAGTGGCGGCGTTCGATCCGCAGGGGCATCTGGTGGTGGTCGAGACGGCCGTGCTGTCCGAGCGTCGTGCCTGGATCGACCCGCAGCGCTACCGGCAGATGCTGCGCATCCTTCTCGAACACGGTCTCGAGAAGACCCCCCGGCTGCAAGTGCGCATGTCGGTCGAGGAACTGGTCAGTGCCGATCTCCAGTGGCGACTGGAGCTCCATGCCGAGGAACCGGTCTGTCCAGGTGCGTCCAGGCTCGCCGAGCCGGTGACTCCGCAGCCGCGCCTGGTCCTGTGCCAACGCCTGGCGACGCTGATGGACGGTGAACTGGTGCTGCCGGACCGGACTGAAATGCTGGCCTTGCTGCGCTTGCGCCTACCAAGGGCCATGAAAGCCGTGTAGTGCGATTCCTACGGGAACTTCGTACTTTTCTGATCCGTCCCGACCCGCTTTCCGAGAAACGATTGCCACCAAAGAGCGGATACGCCTTGCGTACCGCGCCCCTTTGGAGGTGGATCATGAAAACTCGAATCTGGACCCCGGGATGCGACAGCAGGCAGGCAACCCGTGCAACGCCCCAGCGGCGCTGGGCCGTCAAGCCGCTATGCCTGGCCGTGGCCCTGGCGGCACCTTTCATCCAGGCGGGCGAACTGCCGTCGGGTGGCTCGATCGTCCACGGGCAGGGCAGCATCAGCCAGAGCGGCCCGAACATGACGGTCAATACCGGCACGCCGAGCACCGTCATCAACTGGAACAAATTCTCCATCGGCCCGGACAACAAGGTGCATTTCCAGCAGCCGGACGGCAGCTCGGTCACCCTCAACCGGGTTGTCGGCGGCCAGCCGTCGAAGATCTTCGGCGTGCTCACTTCCAACGGCAAGCTGATCCTCCTCAATCCCTCCGGCATCTGGTTCGGCAAGGGCTCGCGGGTCACCACCAGTTCGCTGCTCGCCGCGGCCGGCGCCATCTCCGACGAGCAACTGCAGAAGTTCAAGAGCGGCGAGAAGTTCGACATCGACCTGAAAGGCATCGTCCGAAATGACGGCAGGATCGAGCTGCTCAATGATGGCAAGGGCCGTAACGTCCTCGGCGACAAGGGCATGGTGGCGCTACTCGGCGCCCAGGTGGAAAACCACGGGGTGATCCAGGCGCGCAAAGGCCAGGTGGTCATGGCCACCGGTCCCAAGGCCACCCTCGACTTCACCGGCGACGGGCTGATCAGCCTGGCCATCGGCGGCGACGCGGCCGGCAACAAGGTCGACGACGATGTCCGGGGCGGGGTGCACAACACCGGCCATATCGACGTCGGCAACGGCGTGGTGGCGATGAGCTCCCAGCAGGCGGCCAGGCACCTGGACTCGGTGATCAACGTCGGCGGGACGGTGGTCGCCGATTCGGTGGTCGAGAAGGGCGGCAGCATCTACCTCGGCAATGCGGAACGCACCAATGTCGGCGGCACGCTCTCGGCCAAGGGCAGCGATGGCGGCAGCATCAAGGTGCTGGGCGATAACGTCACGGTCGCCGGCTCGGCCAGGGCCGACGCCTCCGGCTCGGCCGGCAAGGGCGGCTCGGTGCTGGTCGGCGGCAGCTTCAAGGGCAAGGGCAGCGAGCCGGCGGCGAAGTCCACCACGGTGGCCAAGGGCGCCCAGCTCAAGGCGGACGGCAAGAAGGACGGCGGCCTGGTGGTCGCCTGGTCGGACGGCAAGACCCGCTTCGCCGGCGAAGCCAGCGCCAAGGGCGGCATCAAGGGCGGGATGGTCGAGACCTCGGGCAAGAGCCTGGGCGTCAGCGCCGATGCCAGGGTCGATACCTCGGGCGGCAAGCAGTCGGGGACCTGGCTGCTCGACCCGGACGAGGTCCGCATCACCGAGGCGGGCGGCGGCGACGATGTCAGCCGGGCGGCGATCGAAGCGGGCTTGAAGAGCGGCGATGTCATCGTCCAGGCGAAGGAGAAGATCATCGTCGACGCGCCCATCGTCGCCAAGGAGGTGAAGCAGGACAACGGCGGCGCCACCCTGGCCCTGCTCGCCAACGGCAAGGTCAAGCCGGTGGAAACCTACGAGCCCGCTCCGGGCACATCCGCCTATGCGAACGCCAAACGCAACGACAGCGGCTCGGTGATCATCAATGCGCCGATCCTGATCAAGGACGGCAACCTGTTCATCGACGCCACCGGCGACGTGCTGTTGAACAACAGGAGCGCCGACTATTTCGGCCGGGCCATCATCGACGTGGGCAAGGGCGTCATCTGGATCGACACCTCCCACAGCGGCTCGATCATCCAGCAGCAGGGCACCGCGCTGATCGGCGACAAGCTCGCCGTGCGCGGCGCCAGCGTACTGCTGGAAAGCGCGTTGAACTACACCGGCACCCTGGCCGGCAGGGCCAGCAACGGCGAGTTCAAGTTCAACATGACCAATAACGGGGAGCAGCTCGATACCCGCTCCGCCGTCACGGCGCCCTTTGGCCAGGACCGCATGCAGGGCGTTTCGGCCCAGCAGGTCAAGAAGATCACCACCAAGGAATACAGCAGCAAGGATGGGGAAGACCCGCGCATCACCCTGAAGCTCGATAACGGCGAGGAGTTCGACTACCTGATCTTCGAGGCTTCGGAGTACGTGGGGGCCGACGGCCAGCCGCTGGACATCGACAAGGGCAAGTACCCGGACTTCACCGACAGCTCCGACTACCTGGTCAACACCCTCACCTACACCATCGGCAACGACACCTGGGTACTGACACCGGACGGCGGCAAGCCGATGGGCGTGGCCGTGACCAGGAATGGCGTGGCTACCGACGAATTGCCTCCGGGCTTCGGCTTCGATGCCAACAAGGGCCAGGTGGTGGTCAGTGGCGACGCCGGCTGGGGCGTCAAGTACTTCGACTTCGCCGGCGGTGCGCTGAATACCGACGAGATCCAGTACGACCGCTTCTCCGATTCCTCGGAGCAGATGGTGGTCGCCCTGGGCGGGAAAACCACCGAGGTGAAAGCCCAGCTCAACTGGCTGGTCAACGACGGGAAATGGGGTGACCCGAAATACCCCAGTGAGTACGGGGCGCTGAACGAAAACGCCCGGGTGCATTACCTGAACACCAGGGAGTCGACACCGGAAATCACCGTCAACAAGGCCACCTTCGAATCCAAGGCCGCCAATGCCAGCCGTGAGTACGGCGACGCCAACCCGGACTTCTCCAGGACCGAGACCCTCAACGCGCATGCCCAGGCGGTACGCGAGGTGGACCGCTTCGTCGACCAGCAACTGGAGCGCGATGGCATCAAGGCCGGCGCGCTGGATACCTCGGCCACGTCGGCGAGCAATGTCGGCGACTACAGCATCCGCAACGACTACAGCTTCGACCGCTTCACGAGCAAGCGCTACGAGACGAAGCTGGCGGACGGCAAGCTGACCATCATCCCGGCGCCCTTGAGGGTGAAGGCGGACGATCAGTCCAAGAAGGTCGGCGATGCCGATCCGGCGCTGACCTACCAGCACATCGCCGGGCAACTGAAGAACGGCGATCAACTGGCGGATGTGCTGAAGGGCGACCTGAGCCGCGCGCCGGGCGAAGATCCCGGCAACTACGCCATCAATCGTGGCGACCTGGCGGTCCAGGCGGCGGCCGGGACGGGCAACGTCTACAACTACACGCTGACCTTCGAGCCCGGCAACCTGACCATCGTCGGCCCGGTGAATCCGCCAGTCAAACCGGAACCGCCGGTCAAGCCTGAGCCTCCCGTCAAGCCGGAACCGCCGGTCAAGCCTGAGCCCCCCGTCAAGCCGGAACCGCCAGTCAAGCCCGAGCCTCCGGTCAAACCGGAACCCCCGATCAAGCCCGAGCCGCCGACCCCGGAAGGTCCCGGTGACAGGACCACGGTCCCGGTCGCCGTCCAGGCCCCCGGCACCGAGCGCTGCACCGCGCTGGAGTCGCCCTCGGCGGTGGTCGCCAACTACTCGGTCACCCCGGCGGTGGCCCGTACCTACACCGTGCAACTGGTCTGCAAGCCGCGCGCCTATGGCTCCGGCGAAGAACAGTTGCCCGACGTTTCCGACATCCTGTCCTACGCCAACAGCCTGCTGAAGGATGGCCAGTTCCAGATCCCGGACTGGAACCGCAGCGTCATTCCGCGCGAACTGATGCTGGACGCCAAGGACACCAAGTGAGGGATGCCATCATGACTTCGTTATTCAGGAAATCCCTCGCCATCGCCATTACCGCCGTGCTGGTCGGCGCGACGAGCCCGGCCATCGTGCTGGCGGCCGGCGCGCAGCTCGACCCCGGCCGGGTGCGGGTGCCCGATGAGCTCGGCCGGCGCACGTCGCCCAGCCAGATGCCCGGATCGCTGGAGGTGGAGGCCACGCGCATCCAGCCGGATCAGCCGCTGTACGAGGAGCCGCGCCTGCAACCGCCCGGACCGACGGCGACCACGCCGTTCGCGGTGAGCCGGATCACCCTGGTCGGGGTGACCGTCTACCCGCCGGAAACCTTCCGGCCGCTGCTCGCTCGCCTGGAGGGCCGCAAGGTCACCCTGGCCGAGGTCAACGCGGTGGCCGACGAGATCACCCAGCACTACCGCAAGGACGGCTACCTGCTGGTGCGCACCTTCGCGCCGGCGCAACAGGTGAACGAGGGCCGGCTGACCCTCAAGGTGATCGAGGGCAGGGTCAACGACGTGCACATCGACGGGCCGAGCAACAAGCGCATCGACGGCTACGCCGAGAACATCCGCAAGGAGGCGCCGCTCAAGGGCGAGACCCTGGAGCGCAACCTGCTGCTGATGAACGACCTGTCGGGCTACGACGCGCACGGCACCTTGTCGGCCTCGCCGGTGCTGGAAGGCACCGACCTGGGCGTGGGGACCGAGCTGCGCAAGTGGGAAGGCTTCTTCGGCTTCGACAACCGCGACAGCCGCTACTTCGGGCCCTGGCAGGCCTACGGCGGCATCGGCATCAACGACCCGCTGGGTCTCGGCGACCACTTCTCGCTGCGCTATGGCCGGTCGATCGAAGGCGACAAGATGGAGTTCTACGAAGGCCAGTACCAACTGCCGGTCGGCGACCAGGGCACCGTGCTCGAATTCCTCGGCCAGCACAACGACGGCAGGGCCGACACCTTTTCCTTCCTCAACGCCAACAGCAGCGGCGACACCCTGGCGGTGCGCGTTACCCATCCGTGGATTCGCAGCCGCGCGGAAACCTTCAAGACGTCGGCGGCCTTCACCTGGTTCAACGGTGAGTCGGAATACCTGGACGAACCGGACCTGCCGCCATCCACCGACGACCGGATCCGTGCCCTGCGCCTCGGCGCCAGCTACGACTTCGTCGACGACCATGGCGGCCGCAACCTGTTCAAGGCCGAGCTCAGCCAGGGGCTGGACGTCCTCGGCGCCAGTTCGGAGAAACGCCTCAACCCGTCGCGGCTGGAAGGGCAGACCGACTTCACCAAGCTGCAACTGGACGCCCAGCGCATCCAGGACCTGAGCGAGGTCACCGAGGGGCTGAACCTCTACCTGGCCATCACCGGGCAGACCTCGTTCGGCGACCCGCTGCTGTCCCCCGAGCAGTTCGGCGTCGGCGGCAGCCATTTCGGCCGTGGCTACGACCCGTCGGAAATTACCGGCGACAACGGTGTCGCCGGCAAGGTCGAGCTGCAGTACAACCGGCTGCATTCGGTGAACGACTACCAGGTGCCGACCCAGTACTACGGCTATTGGGACATCGGCAAGGTGTGGAACGAGCAACCGCGCTACGTCGGCTCGGAAAGCCTGGCCTCGGCGGGGTTCGGCGCGCACCTCCAGGTGGCCAGGGACATGTTCGTGTCGCCGGAAGTAGCCTTCCCGCTGACCCGCTCGGTGTCCGCCGAGGAGATCGACGGCAACAACGGCAAGGAGCCGCGCTTCTACATCAACTTCCTCAAGCTGTTCTGAAGCACGATCGTAGGGTGGAAAACCGCGAAGCGTTTTCCACCAAAAGCCGGTGGATGAAAAGAGCGTCATCCACCCTACGAAAAGCGGGGGTCGATCCCCCGTGAATGCCCGCTCGGATGGGTGATGGGTTTCCCCCATCCTGCGTCGGGCTACGGTTGCTGATCCGGTAGATACTGTTATCCAGCACAAGCGATATGGAGTTCTGGGTCGAATTTTCGACCAGACTTCAGTACCCCAAAGGCTACGTGCACGAGTTTGCGCATCA
>NZ_CAJFCI010000064.1 GCF_904061905.1 Zestomonas carbonaria | reverse complement strand
CTGGGTGATGTTGCCCTGGGTCTTGCCGTTGATGCTGATGTAGGCGGGAGTAGGCATGACAATCTCCTTTGTCATTCGTGGCCGGAAAGCCGCTCCGGGGCGGCGTCGGCGACAAGGCAGGATGCGTGCCAAGTCCCACTCTTCAGGGTGAAAGTCCATCTGAATCAATTAGTTATATAAGATCACCGCATCGTCTTCGCCGGTCCGAAAGGCGAAAAAGGCCGGTTTTTCGGGGTCGAGCGGGCCATTTTTGGCTTGGTCGCTCGTAAGTCGCTGATTAATAAGGGGAAACGACCGGGCCATTTTTGGCCCGACCGAGCCAAAAATGGCCCGGTGCGGAAAAGGTGGCCAGGCGCCATCGGCATTTTGGCTATGCGTTCGCTGGATATGGCAAGGCGGATGCGGGTATGGCCCCCCCTACTCCAGGCCGGCGATCCGCTACCTGAGCCCACCAAAACGCCGATAGAAACTCTCCCCCACCTCGGGCAGCGGACCGTCGGCGGTTTCCAGGTTGGCATTGAGCCATTCCTCGGCCTTTTCGTAGACCAACCGGTAGATGTTGCGGCACAACTGGCGGGCCGCGCGGCCTTCCCAGTCCCCAGGGAGCAGTTCGTCGGGCAATTGCGGGTCGCGCAGCAGCAACCGGCGGTATTCGTGGATCAGCAGGGTGCGGGCCAGGAAGCAGTCCGCCGGTTGCAGGTTGTCCTGGTCGCGCAGCGCCTGCCAGAGCGGGCGGAACAACTGGATGAACTCGCTGTAGTGCCGCCCCAGTTCGTCGATGTTCCAGCTCTCGCGCACTTGCAGGCGCAGCGCCTTGGAGGCCAGCACGTCCTGGGCGCGGGTCTCGAAGATGATGCTGTCTTCCAGCGCGTCCAGTTCCTGCAGGGTGGCGGATACGTCCGCCTTGTCGCAGCGCGGGCTGGCCAGCACGGTCGGGGCGATGGCGCCGAAGCCCTGCCATTCCAGTTCCTCGCGCACCGCCTTGCGCTTGTCCTGGGGCAGTTGGGAGAGCATCACCAGGCACCAGGCGCCATCCCAGGCCGGCAGGCTGGAGCTGTACACGCGCTTGAAGGCTTTCTCGAAACGCCGCCGGCCGGCGCCGGTGAGGCTGTAGTAGCTGCGCCGGCCGACCTTTTCCGCGCTCAGCCAGCCTTCCTTGGTGAGGCGGAAGATCGAGGTGCGGATCAGTCGTTCGTTGATGCCCATGGGCTCCAGCAACTGGATCAGGCTACCCAGCCAGACGGTGCCGCCGTGGGGTTCGATGGCGTCGCCGTAGAGGGTGATGATCAGCGAGCTGGCGCGGATCGGCGTGCGTTCCTGGAAGCGGGTGATCAGGTGGTTGAGCGGGGCGAGGGACGTCATGGGTGAACCGGGCAACGGAAATGATGCCGAATATACCCGCCGCGCAGTCGCCACCGCGACCCTGTTCATCGCCCCCCGCCTTTTGGCCGGAAACCGCTGTCGGCGAGGCGCGGGCGGTCCGCCTCGACTTCCGCCAGCGGCTCGCAGACGGCCATCTGCTCCAGGCAGCGCTGGGCGAGCAACTGGTATTCGCGGGTGCCGGCCTGCTTCCAGGCCACTTCCTCGTCGCTGAGCAGGCGCTTGACGCTGGCCGGCGCGCCCATCACCAGGGACTGCTCCGGGCAACTGAAGCCGGCCTTGACGAAGGCGGTCGCCGAGACGAAGGAGCGCGCGCCGATCTCGGCGTTGTCCATCACCACCGCGTTCATGCCCACCAGCACGTCCTCGCCGATGCGGCAGCCATGCAGCACCGCGCCGTGGCCGACATGGCCGTTGCGGCCGATCACCGTGTCGCTGTCCGGGAAGCCGTGCATCACGCAGGTGTCCTGGATATTGGCGCCCTCCTCCAGGACGATCCGCCCGAAGTCGCCGCGCAGGCTGGCCAGCGGCCCGACATAGCAGCCGGGGCCGATGATCACGTCGCCGATCAGCACCGCGCTCGGATGCACGTAGGCGCTCGGATGCACCACGGGGGTCAGGCCGGCGAAGCTGTAGCAGGTCATGGCCGGACTCCCGGGGATGGCGAGACGGCGTGGCGGGTGGCAGGCATGGTGGTTCTCCTCAGGCAGAAGCAAAGCAACCCGCAATCACGAGCTGTACCGAAAATCTTGTATCACACCAAAATAATCGGATAAAGCTCGAAACGCCGTATCACATCCACAGCTACCTTGGCGGACCTCAAGAACCCTACGAAACACGCTACAACCCAAGGAAAATACGGCTTATAGCCATTTCCTCGGCCAGGGCAGCCCCGCCTTGACGCATCACTTATAAGACACAAAATATCATTTTTAATATTGTATTTATGTATCATTTAACCCTTATACTGCGACAGGCCCGACGCTCGACCCGTTAGTCGCGCGCCGCCGAACGATTCCAATAAATACAGCCGGCCACGATGCCGTGCGTGCAGCCTGAGGACAGCTACATGCCTCGAACCCTTGCCGTCCAGGCCCCCGCAGCGGGCGTGCGCCTGATCACCCTGCAACGCCCGGAAGCGCTGAACGCGCTGACCACCGAACTGCTCGGCGAGCTGGCCGCCGAACTGGCCCTGGCCGAACAGGACGCCGAGACCCGCGCCGTGGTGCTGACCGGCAGCCGCAAGGCCTTCGCCGCCGGCGCAGACATCAAGGAAATGGCCGAGCGCGATCTGGTCGGCATCCTCGAAGACCCGCGCGTCGCCCACTGGCAGCGCATCGCCTCCTTTCCCAAACCGCTGATCGCCGCGGTCAACGGCTTCTGCCTCGGCGGCGGCTGCGAGCTGGCCATGCACGCCGACATCCTCGTCGCCGACGAGGACGCCTGTTTCGGCCAGCCGGAAATCAACCTCGGCATCATGCCCGGCGCCGGCGGCACCCAGCGCCTGCTGCGCGCGGTGGGCAAGAGCCTGGCCATGCAGATGGTGCTCACCGGCCAGCCCATCGACGCCCGCCATGCCCAGCGCGCCGGCCTGGTCAGCGAAGTGACCCTGCCCGAACTCACCGTCGAACGCGCCCTGGAAATCGCCCGCGCCATCGCCGGGAAGGCGCCGCTGGCCGTGCGCCTGGCCAAGGAAGCGCTGCTCAAGGCCCAGGACACCGACCTGGCCAGCGGCCTGCGTTTCGAGCGCCACGCTTTCACCGTGCTGGCCGGCACCGCCGACCGCGCCGAAGGCATCCGCGCCTTCCAGGAAAAGCGTCGCCCCGAATTCACCGGCCGGTAGACACCGGCCCTGGTTCCCATCGACCCGATAGAGCGGCAAAGCCCATGACCTTCGAGCACATCCTGTTTTCCGTCGAGGCTGGCGTGGCCACCCTCAGCCTCAACCGTCCCGAGCAACTGAACAGCTTCAACGCCGCGATGCACGGCGAAGTGCGCGAGGCGCTCAAGCGGGTACGGCAGAACCCCGAGGTGCGCGTCCTGCTGCTCACCGGCGAAGGCCGTGGCTTCTGCGCGGGCCAGGACCTGGCCGACCGCAACGTCGCGCCGGACGCCGAGGCGCCGGATCTCGGCGAGTCCATCGAGAAGTTCTACAACCCGCTGATCCGCGCCCTGCGCGACCTGCCGCTGCCGGTGATCTGCGCGGTCAATGGCGTGGCCGCTGGCGCCGGGGCGAACATCCCGCTGGCCTGCGACCTGGTGCTGGCCGCACGCTCGGCAAGCTTCATCCAGGCGTTCTGCAAGATCGGCCTGGTCCCCGACTCCGGCGGTACCTGGAGCCTGCCGCGCCTGGTCGGCCTGGCCCGCGCCAAGGCCCTGGCCCTGCTCGGCGAGCGCCTGACGGCGGAACAGGCCGAACAGTGGGGGCTGATCTACCGCGTGGTGGACGACGCCGAGCTGCGCGACGAAGCCCTCAAGCTGGCCCGCCACCTGGCCACCCAGCCGACCTACGGCCTGGCGCTGATCAAGCGCAGCCTGAACGCCAGCCTGAACAACGATTTCGACACGCAGCTCGACCTCGAGCGCGACCTGCAACGCCTGGCCGGACGCAGCGAGGATTACCGCGAGGGCGTCGCCGCCTTCATGGCAAAACGCACGCCGTCGTTCAAGGGGCGCTGACATGCACCCACTCGCAAGCAACGCCATCGTCGCGGTGATCGGCGCCGGCGCCATGGGTGCCGGCATCGCCCAGGTCGCCGCCCGGGCCGGCCACCCGGTCCGGCTCTACGACAACCGTCCGGGCGCCGCCGCCCAGACCATCGAAGGCATCGACCGCCAGCTCGGCAAGCTGGTGGAAAAAGGCAAACTGGGCGCCGAGGCCCGCGCCGATACGGTCGCCCGCCTGCAACCGGCGGACAGCCTCGAAGCGCTGGCCGACGCCGCCCTGGTGATCGAGGCCATCGTCGAGAACCTGGAGGTCAAGCGCGGCCTGCTGCGCCAACTGGAAGAGCGCTGCGCGGCCGACTGCATCCTCGCCAGCAACACCTCGTCGCTGTCGATCACCAGCCTCGCGGCCGGCCTGCGACATCCCGAACGGGTGATCGGCATGCACTTCTTCAACCCGGCGCCGCTGATGGCGCTGGTGGAGATCGTCTCCGGCCTGGCCACGCCGCGCGCGCTGGCCGAGCGCCTGTACGCCACGGCGCAGGCCTGGGGCAAGCAGCCGGTGCACACCAGGTCCACGCCGGGCTTCATCGTCAATCGCGTGGCCCGGCCCTTCTACGCCGAAAGCCTGCGCCTGCGGCAGGAAGGCGCCGCCGACTGCGCCACCCTCGACGCCCTGCTACGCGATGTCGGTGGCTTCCGCATGGGCGCCTTCGAGCTCACCGACCTGATCGGCCACGACGTGAACTACGCGGTGACCCGCTCGGTGTTCGACGCCTACTACGGCGACTTCCGCTTCCAGCCTTCGCTGATCCAGAAGGAACTGGTCGACGCCGGCCGCCTCGGCCGCAAGTCCGGCCACGGTTTCTACGATTACGCCGAAGGCGCCGAGCGTCCACAACCGGTCGAGCTGGCCAGCGACGAGACAGTGGAGAGCTGCGTGGTGGAAGGCGACCTCGGTGTCGCCCACCCGCTGGTGCAACGCCTGAAGGACGCCGGCATCGCCGTTACCGAACGCGATGGCGCCGGCCTGCTGCGCGTCGGCGACGCGGTGCTCGCGCTGTCCGACGGCCGCCTGGCCAGCCAGCGCGCCAGGGAAGACGGCCTGCGCAACCTGGTGCTGATCGACCTCGCCCTCGACTACGCCAAGACCGCGCGCATCGGCATCGCCTGCTCCCGCGACACCACGGACGCGGCCCGCGACCAGGCCGTCGCCCTGCTCCGCCGCGCCGGGCTCGCGGTCAGCCCGCTCGCCGACCTGCCCGGCCTGCCAGTGTTGCGCAGCGTGGCCATGCTCGCCAACGAGGCCGCCGACGCCGTGCTGCACGGCGTGGGCTCGGCCGCCGACATCGACCTGGCCATGCGCGCCGGGGTCAATTACCCACGGGGCCCGCTGGCCTGGGCCGACGCCATCGGCCTGCCGGCGGTGCTGAAGGTGCTGGAGAACCTGCAGGCGAGCTATGGCGAGGAACGTTATCGCCCGTCGCTGCTGCTGCGCCGCCAGGTCGCCGAAGGGAGGAACTTCCATGACCAACACTGAAGCCCGCTCGCTGGCCGCCGCCTGCGCCAGCGAGATGTTCGAACGCGACCAGGCCAGTCGCCGCATGGGCATGCGCCTGCTGGCGGCCGGCCCTGGCAGCGCGCAGGTCGGCATGAGCGTGCGCGAGGACATGATCCAGGGCCACGGCACCTGCCACGGCGGCTACCTGTTCGCCCTCGCCGACTCGGCATTCGCCTTCGCCTGCAACAGCTACAACGAGGCCACCGTGGCCATCGGCTGCAGCATCGACTACGTGGCGCCGGCCCGCCTCGGCGACACCCTCACCGCGCAGGCCATCGAGCAGAGCCGCAGCGGGCGCACCGGCAACTACGACGTGCGCATCGAGAACCAGCACGGGCAACTGATCGCCCTGTTCCACGGCAAGTCCTACAAGGTGCGCGGCACCGTACTCGCGCAGGAGAACCCCGATGAATGAAGCCCTGATCATAGATGCCGTGCGCACGCCCATCGGCCGCTACGCCGGCGCCCTGGCCAGCGTGCGCGCCGACGACCTCGGCGCCATCCCGCTGAAGGCGCTGATCGCCCGTCACCCGCAACTCGACTGGAGCGCCGTGGACGACGTGATCTACGGCTGCGCCAACCAGGCCGGCGAGGACAACCGCAACGTCGCGCGCATGGCCGCGCTGCTCGCCGGCCTGCCGGTCAGCGTGCCCGGCACCACCCTCAACCGCCTGTGCGGCTCCGGCCTGGACGCCGTGGGCAGCGCCGCCCGCGCCCTGCGCTGCGGCGAGGCCGGGCTGATGATCGCCGGCGGCGTGGAGTCCATGTCGCGCGCGCCCTTCGTGATGGGCAAGTCCGAGCAGGCCTTTGGCCGCAGCGCGGAAATCTTCGACACCACCATCGGCTGGCGCTTCGTCAATGCGTTGATGCAGGAGCGCTTCGGCATCGACTCCATGCCGGAGACCGCCGAGAACGTCGCCGCGCAGTTCGCCATCTCCCGCACCGACCAGGACGCCTTCGCCCTGCGCAGCCAGCACAAGGCCGCCGCCGCCATCGCCAATGGTCGACTGGCCAAGGAAATCGTTCCGGTGGAAATTGCCCAGCGCAAGGGCCCGGCGAAGCTCGTCGAGCACGACGAACACCCGCGCGGCGACACCACCCTGGAGCAACTGGCCAAGCTCGGCACGCCGTTCCGCCAGGGCGGCAGCGTCACCGCCGGCAATGCCTCGGGAGTCAACGACGGCGCCTGCGCGCTGCTGCTGGCCAGCTCCGAAGCCGCCCGGCGCCACGGCCTGAAGGCCCGCGCGCGGGTGGTCGGCATGGCCACCGCCGGGGTCGAGCCGCGCATCATGGGCATCGGCCCGGTGCCGGCGACCCGCAAGGTGCTGGAGCTGACCGGCCTGTCGCTGAACGACATGGACGTGATCGAGCTGAACGAAGCCTTCGCCGCCCAGGGCCTGGCCGTCCTGCGCGAACTGGGCCTCGCGGACGACGACGAGCGGGTCAACCCCAACGGCGGCGCCATCGCCCTCGGCCATCCGCTGGGCATGAGCGGCGCGCGGCTGGTCACCACCGCGCTGCACGAACTGGAGGAACGCCAGGGCCGCTACGCGCTGTGCACCATGTGCATCGGCGTCGGCCAGGGCATCGCCCTGATCATCGAAAGGACCTGAACCAACCGGGAACGCCGCGCGCCGCAGGCGTATCCTGAACCCAAGCACTCACGGCCCCCGGGCCGCTGTACAAGAATAATTCGAGTGAAGCCATGAACATGATTGCCAACGCCGCCTTGCTTGACCCCATGGAAACCGCCAGCGTCGACGAACTGCGCCAGCACCAGCTCGACCGCCTGCGCTGGAGCCTGAAGCACGCCTACGACAACGTGCCGCTGTACCGCCAGCGCTTCGACGAAGCCGGCGTGCACCCCGACGACGTGAACGCCCTGGACGACCTGGCGAAGTTCCCCTTCACCGGCAAGAACGACCTGCGCGACAACTACCCCTACGGCATGTTCGCCGTGCCGCAGAGCGAGGTCGTCCGCCTGCACGCCTCCAGCGGCACCACCGGCAAGCCGACGGTGGTCGGCTACACCCAGAACGACATCGACACCTGGGCCAACGTGGTGGCCCGCTCGATCCGCGCCGCCGGCGGTCGCAAGGGCGACAAGGTGCACGTGTCCTACGGCTACGGCCTGTTCACCGGCGGCCTCGGCGCGCACTACGGCGCCGAGCGCCTGGGCTGCACGGTGATCCCCATGTCCGGCGGACAGACCGAGAAGCAGGTGCAACTGATCCGCGACTTCCAGCCGGACATCATCATGGTCACCCCCTCCTACATGCTCAACCTGGCCGACGAGATCGAACGCCAGGGCCTCGACCCGCACAAGCTGGTGCTGCGCCTGGGCATCTTCGGCGCCGAACCGTGGACCGCCGAACTGCGCCGCGCCATCGAGGAACGCATGGGGATCACCGCCCTGGACATCTACGGCCTGTCGGAAATCATGGGCCCCGGCGTGGCCATGGAATGCGCCGAGACCAAGGACGGCCCGACCGTCTGGGAAGACCACTTCTACCCCGAGATCATCGACCCGGCGACCGGCAAGGTGCTGCCTGACGGCGAATACGGCGAGCTGGTGTTCACCTCGCTGTCCAAGGAAGCGCTGCCGATGATCCGCTACCGCACCCGCGACCTGACCCGCCTGCTGCCGGGCACCGCGCGGCCGATGCGGCGCATCGACAAGATCACCGGGCGCAGCGACGACATGCTGATCATCCGCGGGGTCAACGTGTTCCCCACGCAGATCGAGGAGCAGGTGCTGAAGATCCGGCAGCTCTCGGAAAACTACGAGCTCCACCTGTACCGCAACGGCAACCTCGACAGCATCGACGTGCACGTGGAGCTGAAACACGACCAGCAAGGGCTCGACGCCGAACAGCAGAAGCTGATCGGCAACGAACTGGGCAAGCAGATCAAGACCCACATCGGCATCAGCGCGCGGGTGCTGATCCAGCCCTGCCACAGCCTCAAGCGCTCGGAAGGCAAGGCCTGCCACGTGTTCGACAATCGCAACAAGGGCTGACGCCCACTCCCCTCCAGCCCCGCCTCGGCGGGGCTTTTTTCCGTCTGTGGACAGCCACTGATCGCCTGCAGGGTGGAAAACCGCGAAGCGTTTTCCACCTATGTCGTGGCCCGGGCGCAATCTGGGGGAGTCGTCTCTTCCTTACCAACACAAACCTCTCCACTCGCACCTGACTCCGCCCCTCACCCCAGCCCTCTCCCGAGGGGAGAGGGGGCTATCAGTGCGGGCTGGTGGGGATGTGGTTCTGATGACGCTTGGAGGTGCTGGAGGTTCGGTTTCCCGGATTGCATCCGGGCCACGAGCTACAGGCATGCACGGGCGCCCCCCTCTCCCATTCATGGGAGAGGGAGCTGTCAGTACGGGCTGGTGGGGATGTGGTTCGGATGACGCTTGGAGGTGCTGGAGGTTCGGTTTCCCGGATTGCATCCGGGCTACGAGCTACAGGCATGCACGGGCGCCCCCCTCTCCCATTCATGGGAGAGGGCTAGGGAGAGGGCCGGACGGTCCGGCCTGCACAGCGCCCAACCTCCACCCAACAAACCAGGAACACCAATAAAAATACAAATCAGATTTTTAGTATCACTTTAGAACCAATCCCTGGACGAATCCCGCTCCGCCGCCCGGCGCATTCGCCGAGACCTCCACCCCCTTCGCCATACCCCACCAGCAGGCTCACCATCACTTCACCAAGCCTCACAACCCTCAAACCACGCCACTTCCCACCCTTCAATACCCATCTCGCAGGTCCCTCCCCCGCAAAGCGATACAAAAATCATAAATGACACACTATTTATTGTTTGATATTTGTTTTTGTATCGCTTAAAAATAGCGCCATGGGCCGCAGAGCCCGTCATCGAACAATGCAAAAGCTGGAGAACGGCATGTACGCACAACTGGTTGAGACCGGCGTCAAGCGCGTGAAGTCGCTGGAGGAGATGTCCTTCGATGAGCGCGCCTTCCAGGAGAAGATCGACGCGGAGATCAAGATCGAGGCGAAGAACTGGATGCCGGACGCCTACCGGCAGACCCTGATCCGGCAGATCTCCCAGCACGCCCACTCGGAAATCGTCGGCATGCTGCCGGAAGGCAACTGGGTGACCCGTGCGCCGACCCTCAAGCGCAAGCTGCAACTGATGGCGAAGATCCAGGACGAGGCCGGCCACGGCCTGTACCTGTACAGCGCCATGGAAACCCTGGGCGCCGACCGCGACGAAGAGATCGCCAAGCTGCACAGCGGCCGCGCCAAGTATTCGAGCATCTTCAACTACCCGACCCTGAACTGGGCCGACATGGGCGCGGTGGGCTGGCTGGTGGATGGCGCCGCCATCGTCAACCAGGTGGTGCTGCAGCGCACCTCCTACGGCCCCTACTCGCGCGCGATGATCCGCATCTGCAAGGAAGAGAGCTTCCACCAGCGCCAGGGCTACGAAATCCTCCTGACCATGATGCGCCACGGCACCCAGGCCCAGAAGGACATGGTCCAGGACGCCATCGACCGCCTCTGGTGGCCGGCGCTGATGATGTTCGGCCCGAGCGACGCCGATTCGCCGAACAGCGCCCAGTCCATGGCCTGGAAGATCAAGCGGCAGAGCAACGACGAGCTGCGCCAGCGCTTCGTCGACCAGACCGTGCCGCAACTGGAACTGCTCGGCTGTACCGCCCCGGACCCGGAGCTGAAGTGGAACGAGGAGCGCGGCCACTACGACTTCGGTGCAATCGACTGGAGCGAGTTCTACGAAGTGCTCAAGGGCAACGGCCCGTGCAACCACGAGCGCATCGCCCAGCGCCGCAAGGCCATCGAAGACGGCGCCTGGGTCCGCGAAGCCGCGGTCGCCCACGCCCGCAAACAACAACAGAAACGCGACGCCGCCTGATCGCGCCCGAGGAGATAGCCAGCATGTCCGAGTGGACCCTTTTCGAAGTCTTCGTGCGCAGCAAGCACGGCCTCAATCACAAGCATGTCGGCAGCGTGCACGCCGCCGACGCCGCCATGGCCATCGACAACGCCCGCGAGTTGTACACCCGCCGCAACGAGGGCGTGAGCCTCTGGGTGGTGCCATCAAAGCTGATCACCGCCTCCTCTCCGGACGAGAAGGAGCCGCTGTTCGACCCGGCGCAGGACAAGGTCTACCGCCACGCCAGCTTCTACGAGCTGCCGCCCGAAGTCGGCCACATGTGAGATCGCGTGCATGAACCCGCATAACGACAAGATCGAATACCTGCTGCGCCTCGGCGACAGCGCCCTGATCCAGGGCCAGCGCCTGTGCGAATGGTGCGGCGGCGCTCCGGCGCTGGAAGAAGAACTGGCGCTGATGAACGTCGGCCTCGACCTCGTCGGCCAGGCCCGCAACTGGCTGGACTACGCCGCCGAGCTGCTGGACGACGGCCGCGACGCCGACCACCTGGCGTTCCGCCGCGACGAGCGCGCCTACCGCAACCTGCTGCTGGTCGAGCAGCCGAACGGCGACTACGCCGTGACCATGGCCAAGCAGTTCCTCTACGACGCCTGGCACTTCCACGTGCTGCACGGCCTGAGCGCGTCCGGCGACGAGCGCGTGGCCGGTATCGCCGCCAAGGCGCTGAAGGAAGTCACCTATCACCTGCGCCGCTCCGGCGAGTGGGTCGAGCGCCTGGGCGACGGCACCGAGGAAAGCCACCAGCGCATGCTGGCGGCGATCCGCGAGGTCTGGCGCTTCACCGTCGAACTGGCGGGCGGCGACGAAGTGGAGCAGCGCCTGCACGCCGCCGGCATCGCCCCGGACCCGGCGGAGATCGCCGTTGCCTGGCAGGCCAAGGTCGCCGACGTGTTCGCCCGCGCCACCCTGCCGCTGCCCGAGCCGGCCAGCCATTTCTACCTGAGCGGCAGGCGCGGCCTGCACACCGAGCACCTCGGCCTGCTGCTGGCCGAGATGCAGTTCCTCCAGCGGGCCTATCCCGATGCGACCTGGTGAGCTGATCGCCAGCGACCGTGGCGCGCGTGCCGCCCGGCCGGACGACCTGGCCCAGGCCTGGGCGGTGCTGGAGCAGGTGATGGACCCGGAAGTGCCGGTGGTCAGCGTGGTCGACCTCGGCATCGTCCGCGGCCTCGACTGGGAAGATGGCCACCTGCGCGTGGTGGTCACCCCGACCTACTCCGGCTGCCCGGCCACCGAGGTGATCGAGCACGACATCGAGGTTGCCCTGGCAGGCGCCGGCTTCGCCGCGCCGCAACTGGAGCGCCGCCTGAGCCCAGCCTGGACCACCGACTGGATCAGCGAGGCCGGCCGCCAGCGCCTGCGCGCCTACGGCATCGCCCCGCCGGCCGGCAGCACCAGCAAGCGCAGCCTGCTCGGCGAACGTGACGAGGTGTGTTGTCCGCAATGCGGCAGCGCGCGCACCGAACGCCTCAGCGAGTTCGGCTCCACGGCCTGCAAGGCGCTGTATCGCTGCATCGAGTGCCGCGAGCCTTTCGACTATTTCAAGTGCATCTAGGAGGACGAAGACAAACTACCGCGCTCGGCCATGCGTCGTTGGAAGCGGCCGCGGAATGCTCATTTACCACTCGTAAACTGCGCTTCCTCGGCCCCTTCCGCCTAGCCTGACCTTCGCTCGCTACGTTTGCATTCGCCCTCCGCGCGGCAAAGCCGCCGGAGAAGAACAATGAGCAAATTCCACAGCCTGACGATCCGCGAAGTGCGCCCGGAAACCCGCGACGCCGTGTCCATCGCCTTCGACATCCCCCAAGACCTGCGGGACAGCTTCCGCTTCACCCAGGGCCAGCACCTGGTGATGCGCACCCAACTGGACGGCGAGGAAGTGCGCCGCTCCTACTCCATCTGCACCGGCGTCAACGACGGCGAGTTGCGCGTGGCGATCAAGCGGGTGCCCGGCGGGCGCTTCTCCGCCTACGCCAACGAGAGCCTCAAGGCCGGCCAGAGCCTGGAAGTGATGCCGCCGTCCGGGCATTTCTTCGTCGAGCTCGACCCGTCGCGCCACGGCCGCTACCTGGCGGTCGCCGCCGGCAGCGGCATCACGCCGATCCTGTCGATCATCAAGACCACCCTGGAGGCCGAGCCGCACAGCGTCTTCACCCTGATCTACGGCAACCGCTCCAGCGCCTCGGCGCTGTTCCGCGAGCAGCTCGAAGACTTGAAGAACCGCTACCTGCAACGCCTCAACCTGATCTTCGTGTTCAGCCGCGAGCAGCAGGACGTGGACCTCTACAACGGCCGCATCGACGCCGACAAATGCGCCCGGTTGTTCAGCCGCTGGATCGAGGTGAAGGCCCTCGACGCCGCCTTCGTCTGCGGCCCGCAGGCGATGACCGAGACGGTGCGCGACCAGCTCAAGGCCAACGGCATGCCGGCCGAGCGCATCCACTTCGAACTGTTCGCCGCCGCCGGCAGCGCCCAGAAGCGCGAGGCTCGCGAAGCCGCCGCCGCGCAGGACAGCTCGGTGAGCCAGATCACCGTGATCAGCGACGGCCGCGAGCTGTCCTTTCCGCTTGCGCGCAACAGCGTCAGCGTCCTCGACGCCGGCAACGCCCAGGGCGCCGAGCTGCCCTACTCGTGCAAGGCCGGCGTGTGCTCGACCTGCAAGTGCAAGGTGGTCGAGGGCGAAGTGGAAATGGACAGCAACTTCGCCCTGGAGGACTACGAAGTCGCCGCCGGCTACGTGCTGTCCTGCCAGACCTTCCCGATCAGCGACAAGGTGGTGCTCGACTTCGACCAGCTCTGACGCACCCACACCCCCTGTAGGAGCCAGTGCAACACCCCGGCCCTGCCGTACCCCTGAAAACACCGTCTCGACAATCACAAAAAGAGAGCGTGCAAACCATGACCCCGCAAGACCTCGACCGTATCCGGCAACACCCGGACTTCATCCAGTTGGTCAGCCGCAAGCAGCGCCTGACCTGGTCGCTGACCCTGGCCATGCTGGCGATCTACTACGGCTTCGTGCTGGTGATGGCCTTCGCCCCCGGCGTGCTCGGCCAGCCCCTCAACGGCGGCGCCACCAGCGTCGGCATCCCGGTGGCCATGGGCGTGATCCTGCTGTCCTTCGTCCTCACCGCCTTCTACGTGCGGCAGACCAACCAGGTGCTCGACCCGCTCGCCGAGAAACTGCAACAGGAGTGCATCCAATGAAGGCGCCTCATCTCCTGTTGCTGTCCGGCGGCCTGCTGCTGGCCGAGTCCGCCCTGGCCGCCGAGGCCGGCGCGCGACCGCTGAACTGGCACGCCATCGGCATGTTCCTGGTGTTCGTCATGTTCACCCTCGGCATCACCCGCTGGGCCGCCCTGCGTACCCGCTCGGCCAGTGACTTCTATACCGCCGGCGGCGGCATCAGCGGCTTGCAGAACGGTCTGGCGATCGCCGGCGACATGATCAGCGCGGCGTCCTTCCTCGGCATCTCGGCGATGATCTTCATGGCCGGCTACGACGGCCTGCTCTACTCCTTGGGCGTGGTCGCGGCCTGGCCGATCATCCTGTTCCTGATCGCCGAGCGCCTGCGCAACCTCGGCAAGTACACCTTCGCCGACGTGGTCTCCTACCGCCTGGAGCAGACGCCGATCCGCATCACCGCGGCCTTCGGCACCCTGATCGTGGCGCTGATGTACCTGATGGCGCAGATGGTCGGCGCCGGCAAGCTGATCGAGCTGCTGTTCGGCATCAGCTACCTGCAGGCGGTGCTGCTGGTGGGCGTGCTGATGATCTGCTACGTCACCTTCGGCGGCATGCTGGCCACCACCTGGGTGCAGATCATCAAGGCGGTGCTGCTGCTTTCCGGCACCACCTTCATGGCCTTCATGGTGCTCAAGCACTTCGATTTCAGCACCGAGGCGATGTTCGCCGGCGCCGCCGCCGTGCATGCCAAGGGCGTGGCGATCATGGCCCCGGGCGGGCTGCTGGCCAACCCCATCGACGCCATCTCCCTGGCGGTCGGCATGATGTTCGGCACCGCCGGCCTGCCGCACATCCTGATGCGCTTCTTCACCGTCAAGGACGCCAGGGAAGCGCGCAAGAGCGTGCTCTACGCCAGTGGCTTCATCGGCTACTTCTACCTGCTGCTGATCGCGGTGGGCTTCGGCGCCATCGTCATCGTCGGCACCAACGCCGACTTCCGCGACGCCAGCGGCGCCATCATCGGCGGCGGCAACATGGTCGCGGTGCACCTGGCCCAGGCGGTGGGCGGCAGCCTGTTCCTCGGCTTCATCTCGGCGGTGGCCTTCGCCACCATTCTCGCCGTGGTCGCCGGCCTGGCGCTGTCCGGCGCCTCGGCGGTGGCCCACGACCTGTACGCCTGCGTGATCCGCAAGGGCCAGGCCAGCGAGCGCGAGGAAATGCGCATGTCGCGCCTTGCCACCCTGGTGATCGGCGTGCTGGCGGTGATCCTCGGCCTGCTGTTCGAGTCGCAGAACATCGCCTTCCTGTCCGGCCTAGTGCTGGCCATCGCCGCCTCGGTCAACTTCCCGGTGCTGTTCCTTTCCATGTTCTGGAAGGGCTTGACCACCCGTGGCGCGGTGGCCGGCAGCTCCATCGGCCTGCTCTCGGCGGTGATCCTGCTGGTGCTGAGCCCGGTGGTCTGGGTCAGCCTGCTGGGCTACGACAGCGCGCTGTTCCCCTACTCCAACCCGGCGCTGTTCTCCATGACCCTGGCCTTCCTCGGCGCCTGGGCGTTCTCGGTGACCGACCGCTCGGCCCGCGCGGAAACCGAGCGCGGCCGCTACCTGGCCCAGTTCATCCGCTCCATGACCGGCATCGGCGCCTCCGCCGCCAGCCGCCACTGACCCGAAGGAATTACAAGAACAATGAATCGGACCCGCATACCCGCGCCGCTGCTGGCGGCGCTTGGCCTCGGCATGGCCTCGCCCGCCATGGCCGGCTTCGTCGAAGACAGCAAGGCCAGCCTGGAGCTACGCAACCACTACCTCAACCGCGACTTCCGCCAGAGCGGCGCGCCGCAGGCCAAGGCCGAGGAATGGGCCCAGGGCTTCACCGCGCGCTTCGAGTCGGGCTTCACCGAAGGCGATATCGGCGTCGGCCTGGACGCCATCGGCGAACTGGGCATCAAGCTGGACTCCAGCCGTGACCGCCGTGGCACCGGCCTGCTGCCCTTCGGCCCGGCCAGCGGCGAACCGCTGGACGAGTTCAGCGAACTTGGCCTGGCCGCCAAGCTGCGCGCCTCGAAAAGCGTGCTGCGCCTGGGCACCTTGCAGCCCGTGCTGCCGGTGGTCATCTACAACGACACCCGGCTGCTGTCCGCCACCTTCCAGGGCGGCATGCTGACCTCCCAGGAGATCGACGGCCTGACCCTCAACGGCGGCCGCCTGACCCGCGCCAACCTGCGCGATTCCTCCGGCCGCGACGACATCGGCTACGGCGCCGCCAGCAGCGATGCCTTCGACTTCGCCGGCGGCAGCTACGCGATCGGCCCACAACTTGCCGTCAGCTACTACTACGGCAAGCTGGAAGACATCTACCGGCAGCACTTCGTCGGCCTGGTGCACACCCAGCCGCTGGGCGGTGGCTTCAACCTGCGCAGCGACCTGCGCTACTTCGACAGCCGCGAGGACGGCCAGGAGCGCGCGGGGGAAATCGACAACCGCAACTTCAACGGCATGCTCAGCCTCAGCCACGGCGGCCACCGGGTCAGCGCGGCCTGGCAGCGCATGTCCGGCGACAGCGCCTTCCCCTTCCTCAATGGCGGCGATCCCTACTCGGTGAACCTGGTGACCTTCAACACCTTCACCCGCGCCGAGGAAGACGCTTGGCAACTGCGCTACGACTACGACTTCGCCGCCCTCGGCATTCCCGGCCTGACCCTCATGACCCGCTACGTCGACGGCCGCAACGCCAGGACCGCGACCGGCGACCACGGCGAGGAATGGGAACGCGACACCGACATCGCCTACGTGGTGCAGAGCGGCCCGCTCAAGGGCGTGAACCTGCGCTGGCGCAACGTCACCTTCCGTTCCGGCAACGGGCTGACCACCGACCTCGACGAGAACCGCCTGATCCTCGGCTACACCCTGGCCCTCTGGTAAGAACCTGTTCAACGTCTCGCGAGCTAGAGCCATGCAAGGCAAAAACAGGCGAGGAGGCGGAGTTTACGCGCTGTAAATGAGCATTCCGAGCCTGTTTTTAACGCAGCAGGGCCGACGCGCAGCAGACGTTGAGCAGGTTCTAAGGCCCCGGCAAACCCAGGCCGGCACCCAACCTCGGTGCCGGCCGCAACCTCTTCTGGAGAACACCCGATGAGCCATGTCCCCACCCTGCAGAGTTTCATCGCCGGCCGCTGGATCGGCCAGCACGGCGCCCAGGCGCTGAACAGCGCCATCGATGGCCATCTGCTCGCCCGTACCCACGAGGAACGCCCGGACTTCGCCGAAGCGCTCGAACACGCCCGCCGGCAGGGCATCGCCGAACTGATGGCGATGGACTTCCAGCAGCGCGCCGCGCGCCTCAAGGCCCTCGGCAAGTACCTCAGCGAGCGCAAGGAACAGCTCTACGCCATCTCCCACCACAGCGGCGCCACCCGCGCCGATAGCTGGATCGACATCGAAGGCGGCGCCGGCACCCTGTTCGCCTACGCCAGCCTCGGCGCCCGCGAGCTGCCGTCCGGCAACGTCGTCCACGAAGGCCCGGCCATCCCGCTGGGCAAGACCAACAAGTTCGCCGGCAGCCACATCCTGGTGCCGCGCGGCGGCGTCGCCGTGCACATCAACGCCTTCAACTTCCCGATCTGGGGCATGCTCGAGAAGTTCGCGCCGAGCTTCCTCGCCGGCATGCCGTGCATCGTCAAACCGGCCACCGCCACCAGCTACATCACCGAAGCGGCGGTGCGCCTGATGCACGAGTCCGGCCTGCTGCCGGCCGGCAGCCTGCAACTGATCATCGGCGGCACCGGTGACCTGCTCGACCGCCTGCAAGGCCAGGACGTGGTGACCTTCACCGGCTCCGCCGACACCGCCGCCAAGCTGCGCGTCAACGTCAACCTGGTGCGCCACTCGGTCCCCTTCAACGCCGAGGCCGACTCGCTGAACTGCGCCATCCTCGCCCCGGACGTGACCCCGGACGACGAGGAATTCGACCTGTTCGTCAAGGAAGTCGCCCGCGAGATGACCGTCAAGGCCGGGCAGAAATGCACCGCGATCCGCCGCGCCATCGTCCCCGCCCGACACATCGACGCGGTGGCCGAGCGCCTGCGCGCGCGACTGGCCAAGGTGGTGGTCGGCGATCCCTCGGTGGAAGGCGTGCGGATGGGCGCCCTGGCCTCCCACGCCCAGCAGGCCGACGTCGCCGCGCGGGTGGAAGCCCTGCTGGCCGGCAGCGACCTGCTGCTCGGCGCCCGCGACGGCTTCGCGCCGCTCGGCGAGGGCGTGGCCGAAGGCGCGTTCTTCGCGCCGACCCTGCTGCGCGCCCGCGATCCACATGCCGAAGGCGGCGCCCACGACATCGAGGCGTTCGGCCCGGTCAGCACCCTGATGGCCTACGACGATATCGACGAAGCCGTCGCCCTGGCCGCGCGCGGCAAGGGCAGCCTGGTGGCGACCCTGGTCAGCAAAGAGCCGAAGGTGGCCGCCAAGGTGGTGCCGGCGATGGCCGCCCTGCACGGCCGCCTGCACATCCTCGACCGCGTCGCCGCCACCGAGTCAACCGGCCACGGCTCGCCACTGCCGGTGCTCAAGCACGGCGGCCCGGGCCGCGCCGGCGGCGGCGAGGAGCTGGGCGGCCTGCGCGCGGTCAAGCACTACCTGCAACGCAGCGCGGTGCAGGGCTCGCCGAGCATGCTGATGGCGGTCACCGGCGAGTACCTGCGCGGCGCCGAGGTCTACGAGACCGAGGTGCATCCGTTCCGTCGCCATTTCGACGAGCTGAAGATCGGCGAATCGCTGCTCACCCACCGGCGTACCGTCACCGAGGCGGACTTGGTCAACTTCGGCTGCCTGTCCGGCGACCACTTCTACATGCACTTCGACGAACTGGCCGCCAAGGAATCGCAGTTCGGCAAGCGCATCGCCCACGGTTACTTCGTGCTCTCGGCGGCGGCCGGCCTGTTCGTCTCCCCCGGCGTCGGCCCGGTGCTGGCCAACTACGGCCTGGACACCCTGCGCTTCATCAACCCGGTGGGCATCGGCGACACCATCCAGGCGCGCCTGACCTGCAAGCGCAAGATCGACCAGGGCAAGCAGAGCCCGAAAGGCGAGCCGCAGGGCGTGGTGGCCTGGGACGTGGAAGTCACCAACCAGCTCGGCGAACTGGTGGCCAGCTACGACATCCTCACCCTGGTGCTGAAGCGTCCCCAGGCTGACTGATCCCTATCGGTGCGTGACCTTTGCGACCGGCCTTGGGGCCGGTCTTTTTTTGCACGGGGACACATGGAGCCACATCCATGCTCCGACCCTCACCCTAACCCTCTCCCAGGGGGAGAGGGGACCAGCCGGTGTGTCAGTCAGACCTCGATGCCCGATCCGGACCTCGTAACCCCCTCTCCCTCCGGGAGAGGGCCGGGGTGAGGGGCGGGCTCTCCACCAGCCCCCATGGCCTCACACAAGAACCAACCAAAAGCACACGACCGGGCCGAGGGAATCCCCTCGGCCCGGCCAAGTTGCAGGAAGACTACTTCCCGCTGGTCAGCGTGTTGTAGCTGTTGATCAGGTTGCGGTAGTCCGGGATGTGGTTGGAGAACAGCGTGGCCAGGCCCTCGATGTCGTTGCGCCAGTCGCGGTGCAGCTCGCAGGCGGCGCCGAACCAGGTCATCAGTTGCACACCGGCGGCTTCCATGCGGCGCCAGGCGGAGTCGCGGGTGAGTTCGTTGAAGGTGCCGGACGCATCGGTGATGACGAACACGTCGAAGCCTTCCTCGATCGCCGACAGCGCCGGGAACGCCACGCACACTTCGGTGACCACGCCGGCGATGATCAGTTGCTTCTTGCCGGTGGCCTTCACCGCGGCGACGAAATCAGGGTTGTCCCAGGCATTGATGTTGCCGGGGCGGGCGATGTACGGCGCGTCCGGGAACTGCTCCTTCAGCTCCGGCACCAGCGGGCCGTTGGGGCCGGTCTCGAAGCTGGTGGTGAGGATGGTCGGCAGCTTGAAGTACTGAGCCAGGTCGCCCAGCGCCAGCACGTTGTTCTTGAACTTGTCCGGGTCGATATCGCGCACCAGCGACAGCAGGCCGGTCTGGTGGTCGACCAGCAGGACGGCCGCGTCGTTCTTGTCGAGGCGCTTGTATTGATAAGCCATGGTGGTTCTCCTTGCTTGTGGAGTGCCGGGGCCGGGCCCGGCAGGTTAACCAGACTAGTCGGCGCGTGTTGCAGCGACTTGTCCGGTGGTCAGTTGGCCGAATCGGCCCGTGCGGAAGTCGGTGAACGCCTGGGCAATCTCCGCCTCGCTGTTCATCACGAAGGGGCCGTAGCCGACTATCGGTTCGTCGATCGGCTCACCGCTGAGCAACAGCACCAGTGCCTCGCCATTGGCCTCCAGCAGCAGTTCGTCGCCGGCGCGTTCGAACAGCACCAACTGAGCTTCGCGGACGATCTGCTCGCCGTTGACCTGCACCGTGCCGCGCAGCACCACCAGCGCCGTGTTGCGGCCGGCGACCACCGGCAGGCTCAGCGGCTTGCCGGCGTTCAGGCGGATGTCCCAGACATCCATCGGCGTGAAGGTGCGCGCCGGACCGTGGTGGCCGGCGTACTCACCGGCGATCACCCGCAGGCTGCCGGCGCCATCGTCCAGCGCCACGCGGGGGATGTCGGTATCGAGCAGGGTCTGGTAGCCGGGCGCGGCCAGCTTGTCGCGAGCCGGCAGGTTGACCCACAACTGCACCATCTCCAGGGTTCCGCCGCTGCGGGTGAAGGCCTCCGAGTGGAATTCCTCGTGGAGGATTCCGCCGGCCGCCGTCATCCACTGCACGTCGCCGGGGCCGATGCGCCCGCCGCTGCCGGTGGAGTCGCGGTGCTCCAGCTCGCCCTTGTAGACGATGGTCACCGTCTCGAAACCGCGGTGCGGATGCTCGCCGACGCCACGCGGCGCCGAGGCTGGGACGAAGTCATGCGGGCCGGCGTAGTCGAGCAGCAGGAACGGGCTGATGTGCCGGCCGAGGCCGTCGTAGGAAAACAGGCTGCGTACCGGGAAGCCGTCACCGACCCAATGCGGCCGGGGGCTGCTGTAGATGCCTTGGATCTTTTTCATGGGTTGCCTCCTCTCGTGCATGGAAAACACGATAGGCCTGCAACGCTCACCCCGGTAGATGGGATAAATTGCCCTCAGAGTTCTATCTGGAGAACGCTGATGGAAGACCTGAACGACCTCTACTACTTCGCCCAGGTGGTGGAGCATGGCGGGTTCGCCCCGGCCGGCCGCGCCCTCGACATACCCAAGTCCAAGCTCAGCCGGCGCATCGCCCAGCTCGAGGAGCGCCTTGGCGTGCGCCTGATCCAGCGCTCCACCCGGCACTTCTCGGTGACCGAAATCGGCCAGGCGTACTACCGGCATTGCGTGGCGATGATGGTCGAGGCCGAAGGCGCCGCCGAGGTGATCGAGCGGCACCGCTCCGAGCCGCAGGGCGTGGTGCGCCTGAGCTGCCCGATCTCGCTGCTGCACTTCTGGGTCGGCCCGATGCTGGCGCGCTTCATGGTTCGCTACCCGCTGGTGGAACTGCACCTGGAGAGCACCAACCGCCAGGTCGACCTGATCCAGGAAGGCATCGATATCGCCCTGCGCATACGCTTCCCGCCGCTGGAAGCCAGCGACCTGGTGCTCAAGCCCCTGGCCAACAGCACCCAGTGCCTGGTGGCCAGCCCGCAACTGGTGGCCGACCTGCCAAGGCCACTGCTGCCGGCCGACCTGGCCAACCTGCCGACCCTGCATTGGGGCTCGCTGCAGCGCGAATACGTCTGGCACCTGGACGGCCCGGATGGCGCCGCAGCCGCCGTGCGCCACCACCCGAGACTGATCACCGACGACCTGATGGCCCTGCGCCAGGCGGCGGTGGAAGGCGTCGGCGTGGTACACCTGCCGACCGTGGTGGTCCGCGACGAGTTGCGCGCCGGCCGCCTGCTCGACCTGGTCCCCGACTGGCGTCCGCGCACCGGCCTGGTCCACGCGGCATTCCCGTCGCGTCGCGGCCTGCTGCCGTCGGTGCGCCAGTTGCTGGATTTCCTCGCCGAGGAGTTCGCCAGGAGCGACATGGTCTAGCCACGGGATCGTCGAATTCGAGCGCAAGACCCGGAGTGCGCCGGGCCAGCCGACGGCTTAACCTTGCGACAAGCTAATCAACCACTGGGGTGGACGCCATGAGCGCGAACAGACGCCAAGCCATCGAACGTGACCCACGCTGGGCCGCGGTACTGGCGCGCGACCCGGCGGCCGACGGGCAGTTCGTCTATGCGGTGAAGACCACCGGGGTGTATTGCCCGCCGAGCAGCCCGGCACGCCGGCCGCGCCCGGAGAACGTCGAATTCTTCGCCAGTCCCGCCGAGGCCGAGGCCGCCGGCTATCGACCGAGCCGCCGCTCCAGCGAAGTGGCGCGCCATGCAGAACTGGTCGCCACCGCCTGCCGCCACATCGAAAGCGCCGAGCAGCCGCCCAGCCTGCAACGACTGGCCGACGAAGCCGGGCTCAGCCCGCACCACTTCCATCGCGTGTTCAAGGCCGTCACCGGCCTGACTCCCAAGGAATACGCCCTGGCCCATCGCGGTCGCCAGGTGCGCGACCGCCTCCCCCATGCCGAGAGCATCACCGAAGCGCTGTATGACGCCGGCTTCAACTCCAACAGCCGCTTCTACGAACACGCCGATCGCCTGCTGGGAATGAAACCCAGCGCCTACCGCGCCGGCGGCGCCGACACCGAGATCCGCTTCGCCATCGGCCAGTGCTCGCTGGGCGCGATCCTGGTGGCGCAGAGCGGGCGCGGAGTATGCGCCATCCTGCTCGGCGACGATCCGGAAGCGTTGCTGCGCGACCTGCAGGACCAGTTCCCGCGCGCCGAGCTGATCGGCGGCGACCGTGACTTCGAGCAACTGGTCGCCCAGGTGGTCGGCTTCATCGAGGCGCCGGCACTCGGCCTCGACCTGCCGCTGGACGTGCGCGGCACCGCCTTCCAGCAACGGGTCTGGCAGGCGCTGCGCGAAATCCCGCCGGGCAGCACCGCCAGCTATGCCGAGATCGCCGAACGCATCGGCTCACCCAAGGCGGTACGCGCAGTCGCCCGCGCCTGCGCCACCAACCACATCGCGGTGGCGATCCCCTGCCACCGGGTGGTGCGCAGCGACGGCGCGCTGTCCGGCTACCGCTGGGGCGTGGCCCGCAAGCAGGCGCTGCTGGAGCGCGAGACGCCCCCGTAGGGTAGGCGGAAACCTGTAGGAGCGCGCCATGCGCGCGATCGCGGCCATGGGCCGCTCCTACGTTGTTTAGTGGGTCCCCGCATTCGCGGGGACGACACCTCCGTAGGCTGGGTGAAACCCATCACCCGAAAGCGATGGGTTGTCACCCATCCTACTGCTGCCACTCCTCGACCAGCACCTTCACCAGCTCCGCCGCCGGCAATGCACGGGCCAGAGACGCGCCCTGGCCAGCCCAGTGGGCGGCGAAGTCGTGGCAGCCCTTCGCGCTGGCGGCGGCGTGCAGCGCCTTGCCGGCGTCGTAGGCGATGGGGTAGTCGGGCAGCGGCGCGCCGGGTACATCCACCTCGCGGTGCATGCGATTGACCAGCCCACGCGCCGGACGTCCGGAGATCGCCGCAGTGATCCCGGTGTGCTGCGCTCGCGGGCTTTGCAGGGCTTCGCGGTAGGCGGCGTTGGCCGAGGACTCCGGACAGAGGATGAAGGCGGTGCCGAGCTGCGCCGCGCCTGCCCCCAGGACCAGGGCGGCAGCGATCCCGGCCCCGTCCATGATCCCGCCGGCGGCGATCACCGGCAGCCGCGTATGGCGGACGAACAGACGCACCAGCGCCAGGGTGCCGATCCCGGCATCGCCCTGGGCCGGATCGAACAACCCGCGATGCCCACCCGCCTCGACGCCCTGGGCGATCAGCCCGTCGATGCCGGCCTCCTCCACCTGGCGTGCTTCGTCCAGGTTGGTGGCGCTGGCCAGCAGGACGATGCCGGCCGCCTTGAGCGCACGGAGGGTTTCCGCGTCCGGCAGGCCGAAGTGGAAGCTCACCACCGCCGGCCGCTCGGCCAGCAGCAACTCGAGCATCGCCGGGTCGGCGACGAAACTCGGGTAGGGCTCGCGCAAAGCCGCTGGCGGGTTGGCGCCGAACTCGGCGAAGAACGGCCGCAGATGCTCCAGCCAGGCCGCCTCGCGCACCGCGTCGGACTGCGCCGGGCGATGGCAGAACAGGTTGAGGTTGAAAGGGCGGGACGTCAGCGAGCGGGTCTCGGCGATCAGCCCGCGCACCTGCTCCACCGAACTGGCGCCGATTCCCAGCGAACCCAGGCCGCCGGCATTCGATACCGCCGCCGCCAGTTGCGGAGTGGAGACGCCAGCCATCGGCGCCTGGATGATGGGGTGCTGGATACCGAGCAAACGACAGACCTGGTGACTCATTGCAGACTCCTCGCCGTGACGGAGCCGGCACTATCGCAGATGTGTCTATCCCGGGGCCACCTGCTCTCACTGGGTCCCCGCGTTCGCGGGGACGACGCCCCAGCGAAGCGATACCCATCGACAGCGACAGGCAGGAACCTGTAGGAGCGCGCCATGCGCGCGATCGCGGTCATGGGCCGCTCCTACGTTCATTACCCAGTGCCCCCCCGCGTTCGCGGGGACGACGCCCCAGCGAAGCGATACCCATAACAGCGACAGGCAGAAACCTGTAGGAGCGCGCCATGCGCGCGATCGCGGCCATGGGCCGCTCCTACGTTCATTACCCAGTGGATCCCCGCGTTCGCGGGGACGACGCCCCAGCGAAGCGATACCCATCGACAACGACAGGCAGAAACCTGTAGGAGCGCGCCATGCGCGCGATCGCGGCCATGGGCCGCTCCTACGTTATGTAATGGTTCCCCGCGTTCGCGGGGAACCAGCAAACACCTACAGGAAGAACGCCAGGCTCAACAGCACGAACAACGGCAACAGGATCACGCACGACCAGGCCAGGTAGCCGAAGAAGCTCGGCATGGCCACGCCGCGCTGCTCGGCGATGGCCTTGACCATGAAGTTCGGCGCATTGCCGATGTAGGTCAGCGCGCCCATGAACACCGAGCCCATGGAGATCGCCAGCAAGGTGCCGGGCAACTGCTGCATCAGTACCTGCGCATCACCAGCGGCCAGGTTGAAGAACACCAGGTAGGTCGGCGCATTGTCGAGGAAGCCGGACAGCAGGCCGGTCAGCCAGAAGTACCAGGCATCGATCGGCTGGCCATCGGCCCCGGAAACCATGGCCACCAGTCCAGCCAGTTGTCCCTCGCTGCCGGCGCGCAGGATGGCGATGGCCGGGGCGATGGTGACGAAGATGCCGGCGAACAGCTTGCCCACCTCGAGGATCGGGAACCAGTCGAACTCGTTGCCGGCGCGCACCTGCTTCGGGGTGATCGCCAGGGAGACCAGCGCCAGGCCGACCAGCAGCGCATCGCGAACCAGGTTCTGCAACTCCACCGGCGTCCCCATGACGTCGAAGCGGATGCCCGGCCTCCACACCCCGGACATCAGCACCGCGCCGACCACGCCGACGACCAGCAGCAGGTTCCATTTGCCGAACAGCTTGAGCGGCGAGTCCGGCGACGGATCGCGAGTCAGAACCTCGTCCTCCTTGGCGTAGAAGTAGCGGTCGACCAGGTAGAAGATCGCCAGCAGCGCCGCCGACAGCAGCGCCACCGGCGCGGCCATGTGCTCGACGGTCCACAGGAAGTCGACGCCCTTCAGGAAGCCGAGGAACAGCGGCGGATCGCCCAGCGGGGTCAGGCCGCCGCCGATGTTGGCGACCAGGAAGATGAAGAACACCACCACGTGCACGCGGTGCTTGCGGTTGTCGTTGGCGCGCAGTAGCGGGCGGATCAGCAGCATGGCCGCGCCGGTGGTGCCCATCAGCGAGGCGAGCAGCGTGCCGAGCGCCAGCAGGCCGGTGTTCAGCGCCGGCGAGCCGTGCAGGTTGCCCCATACCAGGATGCCGCCGGAAATGGTGTACAGCGCGAACAGCAGGATGATGAAAGGGATGTATTCGGCAAGCAGCGCATGCACCACCAGGGCGGCGCTGTCGTGCAGACCGAAGCTGACCGCGAAGGGAATCAGGAAGGCCAGGGTCCAGACCGCGACGATCTTGCCGAAATGGTGATGCCAGAAGCCCGGGGCGAAGATCGGGAACAGGGCGATCGACAGCAGGATGCCGACGAAGGGGATGGCCCAGGTCAGGCTCAGGCTGGCGCCATCCAGATCGGCCGCCTGGGCCAGGGTCGGCAGCAACAGCAGCAGGGGCAGGCAGGCCTTGAACAGGAATTTCATATCGGCTCCGTTGAACAACTTCTCCAATCAGGCGGCGAAGTTTAATGCAGGGCGCCTATTACAGCCCGATTTTCACCGTTTCAACAGGTAACCGTTCCTGCCCCAAGTTGAAGCGAAGTTGTCCGCCTGCTCAGAAATCGGCACCTGTTTGGACACGCCCCTCCCCGGCGAGGCGATCCGCCCCCGGAAAAAGCCCATGGGAATCCACCGGATCGGGTGCTTCGGCTAGAATCCGCAGCGATTCGACATGCTCTTGGCTTCGTTCTTGCTAACCAGGGAAAAGCCTGACCGACCAGACAGGTTTGAATCCAGAAGAACGATATCCATTAGGAGCCAACCACGATGAACCGCGCACTCTCCTCGCTCGCGCTCGCCGGCAGCCTGCTTGTCGGCGGCCAGGCCTCGGCCGGCGACCTGCTGCACTGGCAGGACAACAGCCTGACCTTCCTTTGGGGCAAGGACTTCCAGGTCAACCCGCCGGTCCAGCAGACCTGGACCTTCGAGCACGCCAGCGGCTGGAGCTGGGGCGACCTGTTCATCTTCGTCGACCAGATCAACTACCAGGGCGAATCGGACTTCCTGGCCGGCAAGGACACCTACTACGGCGAGATTTCCCCGCGCCTGTCGTTCGGCAAGATCAGCGGCGCCGACCTGTCCTTCGGCCCGATCAAGGACGTGCTGCTCGCCGGCACCTACGAGCGCGGCGAGAACAGCGTGCAGAACTACCTGCTCGGCCCGGGCTTCGACCTGGACATCCCCGGCTTCGACTACTTCCAGTTGAACTTCTACTACCGCAAGCCGGACGGCATCAGCGGCCAGCCCAAGGGCCAGTGGCAGGTCACCCCGGTATGGTCCTACACCATTCCGGTCGGCAACTCCGACCTGGTGATCGACGGCTTCATCGACTACGTGTGGAACAACAAGGACGGCACCAGCAGCCGCCCGACCGACATGCACGCCAACCTGCACATCAACCCGCAGATCAAGTACGACCTCGGCAAGGCCATGGGCTGGAGCGCGGTGAAGAAGTTCTACGTCGGCGTGGAATACGACTACTGGTCGGACAAATACGCCATCGAGGACAGCCAGGCTTTCCGCACCGACCAGAGCGCGCTGAGCTTCCTGGCCAAGGCGCATTTCTGATCTCGCATCGGTATTTCTCCTGAACCGCAGCCCCTCACCCTAACCCTCTCCCGGAGGGAGAGGGGACTGTTCGGCGCAACCGCCATAACTCGTGCACGGACTCCTCCCTCTCCCTCAGGAGCGGGGCGCGCAGCCAGGGTTAGGGTGAGGGCCGGAGTATCAGGCCCCTCCAAATCCCTCAGCCCATCCATCCCCCCACGAACAAACTCGCCAATCCCCCCATCCGGTGCCAATCTGCGAATATCCACCGGAATCGCACCGCCATGAACAACCCCACCGCCGCCCGCCTGCAGGCCCTGCACGAACAAGGCTTCGTGCTCATCCCGGGCGTGCTCGACGCCGGCCGGATCGCCGAGCTGCACCGGGCTATCGATGAGCTGCGGCCCGTCCACTGGGACTATCAGGGGCTGGTCGACCACTACAAGTGTGTGTTCAACCGCGACCCGCTGTGGCTGCCCTACCTCGACCTGCCGGGCGTGATCGAGCTGGCCGAAGCGGCCCTGGGCAACGACTGCCATGTGATCGGCCAGACCGCCTGGCGCTGCCATCCCGGCTTCATCGGTGCCGACCTGCACCAGGACTACCAGGTGATGGCCCTGCCCGAGACACTGCTGGACGACCCGACCTTCGAGCTGCCGATGCAGATCTGCACCGCGCACCTGTACCTCGACGATATCGACGAAGACCTCTGCCCGACCCTGGCGATCCCCGGCAGCCACCGCGCCGGCCGCCCGCCGCGCCCTGGCGAGACCCACTGGCGCGGCCACGAGCCCGAGCCGGTACTGTGCCGGGCCGGCGACGTGCTGATGTTCCGCAGCGAGCTGTGGCACGCTGGCAGTCGCAACCGCACGACCGACCGCACCCGTTACCTGCTGCAAGTGCACTACGGGCGACGCATGGTCGCGCAGAAGTTCTCGCCCTACCTGGAATTCCGCCTCGCCCCCGACGTACTGGCCGCCTGTACCCCGCGCCAGCGGCGCCTGCTGGGGGATCATGAAGAGGCCGAGTACGACTAGCTCGGCATTATCTGGTGGGCTGAAGCCCACCCCACGGGGTCTAATAACCCATCACGCCACCGGAGCCGATCATATGCCCCGCCTTCTCGCCACCGTCCTGCTCATCCTCGGCCTCAGCGCCTGCGCCAGCCTGGGCCCGCGCGATCCGTTGCGCATCGACCTGGCCGGCCTCGAACCACTGCCGGGCCAGGGCATGGAAATGCGCTTCGCGGTGAAACTCCGGGTGCAGAACCCCAACGACCAGGCCATCAGCTACAACGGCGTGGCGCTGGATCTGGAAGTGAACGGCCAACCACTGGCCAGCGGTGTCAGCGACGTCAGCGGCGAGGTGCCGCGCTACGGCGAAACCGTGATCAGCGTGCCGGTGACCATCTCGGCCTTCTCCATGTTCCGCCAGGCCTGGGGCATGACCAGCAACACGCCGCGCCAGAGCCTGCCCTACGAACTGAGCGGCAAGCTCGGCGGCGGGCTGTTCGGCACCGTGCGCTTCAGCGACACGGGCAAACTGACCCTCCCCCCCGCAGGCGGAGCCCCGCTGACCAGACCGTAGGGTGGGCCGGGCGGCGTTCCGCTTCAGCCCACCGAGCCAAGCTCGACCCGGCGGGCCGAAACGGAACGCCGCCCGCCCCTACTCCTTCGCGACACCGGCCAGGCGCCGCGCCAGGCCGCCGAAGCGGCGCCGGTACTGTGCCGGAGTCAGGCCCACCCTGCGGCGGAACAGACGGCCGAAGAAGCTCGCGTCCTGATAACCGACTTCGAGAGCGACCTGCTCGATGGGCAGGTCGCCGCTTTCCAGCATCTGCTTGGCTTCCTCCAGGCGCAGGGTATGCACGTAGTCCAGCGGCGTCTGTCCGGTAGCCTGCACGAAACGGCGCTGGAAGGTGCGCTCGGCCAGCCCGCTCATCTGCACCATGGCGGCCACCGGCGCCTCGCTGTCGTAGTGCTGCGCCGCCCATTCCTGGCAACGGGCGACCAGCGCGTCGGCCACCTGGCTGGTACGCGCCATCGCGGCATAGGCCAGTTGGCTGGAAGAATCCCAGCTCAGCAGATTGAGGCGGGCGACCTGCATCGCCTCCTCGGCGCCGACATAACGGGCGATCAGGAACAGCGCCAGGGCATGCCAGCTCGTACCGCTGCCGGCCATCACCAGGCGCTGGCCGACACCTGCGGTCACCAACGCCTTGTCCGGGTGCCAGCGGGTATCGGGATGGTCGCGCTGCAACTGCTCGCAATAGCCCCAGTGCGACGTGCCCTCCTGCCCGGCGAGCAGGCCGGTACGCGCCAGCAGCACCGCTCCCGAGCAGGCCGAAGCGAGGGTCGCACCGGCCTCGTATTGCGCGCGCAGCCATTCGGCTTCCAGGTCATAGCGATCACCCAGCGGCTGCCAGGGCGGGATCATCAGGTCGCTGATCACCACCACGTCCGCTCCTTCGGCCTCGGCGAGGCTGGCCTGGGGATGGACCTCCACGTCGTTGGCCACCCGCAGCGGGCGGCCGTCGCGGCTGACGATGCGCGGCAAGATGGGCGGCTCGACCGGATTGCGATGCAGGAGGATCTGCCAGTCGCGGCGTGCGCTGAGCAACAGGTCGTAGAGGCCGAACAGCGTCGACGCCGTGGTGTCCGGCAAAGCCAGGAGCGCGACGTTCAGGATAGAGGCCGATGCAGACGAGCTGGGCATTGGCGGAAATGTCCGGATTCTTGCCGAGATGACTTTAGTACGCCGCCCCCCGTACCACCACTATGGAGTCGCGCCGGCACCAGCCGGCCCCCTGACTCACGGAGCCCCACAATGAAAGATTCCAACGGCTACGAACTGTCCGGCTGCAACGCCCAGGCCCTCGACCTGCTCGAACTCGCCCTGCATCAATTCCGCTGCTTCGCCAACGATCCGCTGGCCAGCGCCGATGCCGCACTGGCCGCCGCCCCCGAACTGGTCATGGGCCACGTATTGCGCGCCTGGCTGCACCTGCTGAGCACCGAAGCTCCCGCCGTCGAGGTGGCACGCGAAGCCCTGGCTAGCGCCAGAGCCCTGCCGCACAACGAGCGCGAAGCTCTCCACCTGCGCGCCATCGGGCAATTGTGCACCGGCCAGTGGTATGCCGCCGGGCGCACCCTGGAAGACCTGGGCATCGCCTATCCCCACGACAGCCTGGCCCTGCAGGCCGGCCAGCAGATCGACTTCTTCACCGGCGACTCACGCATGCTGCGCGACCGCATCGCCCGCGCGATGCCCCACTGGTCGCGCGCCGTTCCCGGCTATCACGCGGTACTCGGCATGTACGCCTTCGGCCTGGAGGAATGCGGCGATTATTCTCTCGCCGAGCGCCTGGGCCGTCAGGCGGTGGAACTCGAACCCCGCGACGCCTGGGCCCAGCACGCCGTGGCCCACGTCCTGGAAATGCAGGGCCGTCGCGAGGAAGGCATCCGCTGGATGCGCGGCAATCCCGGCTGGCAACGGGACAGTTTCCTCGCCGTGCACAACTGGTGGCACCTGGCACTCCATCACCTGGAACTGGGCGACCACGCCAGCGTGCTGGACCTGTTCGACGGCCCCATCGACGGCCAGCGGAGCAACCTGCAGATGGAGATGCTGGACGCCTGCGCCCTGCTCTGGCGCCTGCAACTGCGCGGCGTTGACGTTGGCGGCCGCTGGCAGTCCCTGGCCGAACGCTGGGCGCCGTCGGCAACCGCCGGTCACTACGTGTTCAACGACCTGCACGCGACAATGGCCTTCGTCTGCGCGGGGCGACACGACCTGCTCGACGCATTGCTCGACGCCCAGGCCGAAGCCGCCCGGCGCAACGACGACAATGCGCTGTTCACCCGCGAAGTCGGCGCCGCCGCGACCCAGGCGGTGGTTGCCTACGCCACCGGGCTGTACGCCCGCTGCGTGGCGCTACTACGCACAGTACGCAGCCAGGCACATCGCTTCGGCGGCAGCCACGCGCAGCGCGACCTGCTCGACCAGACGCTGATCGCCGCCGCCCACCGGGCCGGTGAGACCGCCCTGGCACGCGCCCTGGAAACCGAGCGCAGCCTGCTGGCCGCCCAACGGCACCCGGTTGGTTGGCAGGCGGCTGCCTGACACTCTCCGCCGGCCGGGCAGCCCGGCCGGCGGACAGCCCATTCGAGGCCAAAACCCTATACAATATGCGGCCTTTTACTTACCAACATAGAGGCCAGCCCATGAGCACCCTGCCGCCCTGCCCCAAATGCAACTCCGAGTACACCTATGAGGACGGCGCCATGCTGGTCTGCCCGGAGTGCGCCCACGAGTGGTCCGCCACCGCCGCCGCGGAAGGCGCCGGCGAGGACGCCCGGGTGATCAAGGACTCGGTCGGCAACGTCCTCCAGGACGGCGACACCATCACCGTGATCAAGGACCTCAAGGTCAAGGGCTCGTCCCTGGTGGTCAAGGTCGGCACCAAGGTCAAGAACATCCGCCTGGTCGACGGCGACCACGACATCGACTGCAAGATCGACGGCATCGGCGCGATGAAGCTGAAGTCCGAATTCGTCAAGAAGGTCTGAAGACAGCCTCCCCTGGCCGCGATGGATGAGCCTCGGCGATCATCGCGGCCAACACCACGCCCTTCCCAACCCCACTCCTCACCCTGACAAGCCCCTACACTTTGCGGTATACAGGCGCCCGCTCGCCGTCAATCGCAAGGTCCATCATGCCTATCCGCCCGCTTCTCGCCTGCCTCGCCGCCCTGCTGCTGGCCGCCTGCGCCAGCGAGCCGACACCGCCGCCCAACGCACCGGCGCCGGTGAAACCCGCCATTGCCGCCGAGCCCGAACTGCCCGCCCATATGCGCGAACTGCGCGGCAGCCTGCGCACGCCGCCAGCCGGCAGCGAGGTGGAGATGGCCCTGCTGGTGGTCGACGAGCGTGGCCGGCCGCAACAACTGCTGGCCAGCGCCCAGTTGCAGGGCGACGGCCAGGCGCTGCCATTCCGCCTGGCCTTCAACCCGGACAGCTTCCCGGCGCACGCACGCGTGGAGTTGCGCGCGCGGGTCAGCCAGTCCGGAAGGCTGATCCTGCGCCTGCCGCCGCAACGCATCCTCCAGGCCCAGAGCCAGACGCTCGGCGAACTGCCGCTGGTGAATGCGCCGTGAAGGTGCCAGCCAGCCTGCAATCCGCGCTCGGCGAACTGCTCGGCGATGCCCGGCTGGTCGCGGAAACCCTGCCGGACACCGGCCTCAAGCTATGGCTGATCGACGCCGGCAACATGGACCGCGCCTTCAGTCCCGAGGAAACCCGGCGCATCCTCGAGGAGCCGCCCTACTGGTGCTTCTGCTGGGCCAGCGGCCTGGCGCTCGCCCGCTGGCTGGCCGACCGGCCGGAATGGGTGCGCGGCAAGCGCGTGCTGGACTTCGGCGCCGGCTCCGGTGTCGCCGCCATCGCCGCCGCCAAGGCCGGCGCGGCCGAAACGGTGGCCTGCGACCTCGACCCGCTGGCCCTCGACGCCTGCCGCGCCAACGCCGAACTCAACGGAGTGACCCTGGACTACTCGGCGGACTTCTTCGCCGAGGCGGACCGCTTCGACCTGATCATCGTCGCCGACGTGCTCTACGACCGCGCCAACCTGCCGCTGCTCGACCAGTTCCTCAGCCGTGGCCGCGAAGCGCTGGTCGCCGACTCGCGGGTACGTGACTTCCAGCACCCGCTGTACCGCCGCCTGGACATGCTCGACGCCTGCACCTGGCCGGACCTGGCCGAGCCGGACGAGTTCCGCCGGGTCAGCCTGTACCACGCGCGGCGCACATAGGCCGGACCACTTGTATCCTCCGCGGCGCGCCCGCATTTATAGTCACTGTACTTCGCCCACCCGAGACCGATCATGAGCGATACCCCCTATATCTTCGACGTATCCGGCGCCGCCAGCTTCGACCAACTGGTGATCCAGAACTCCTTCCACAAACCGGTGCTGGTGGACTTCTGGGCCGACTGGTGCGCGCCCTGCAAGGCGCTGATGCCCCTGCTCGCGCAGATCACCGAGGGCTACCAGGGCGAGTTGCTGCTGGCCAAGATCAACTGCGACGTCGAGCAGGACATCGTCGCCCGCTTCGGCATCCGCAGCCTGCCCACCGTGGTGCTGTTCAAGGACGGCCAGCCGGTCGACGGCTTCGCCGGCGCACAACCGGAATCGGCGATCCGCGCCATGCTCGAACCCCATGTGCAGGCCCCCCCGCCGGCTGCGGACTCGCCCCTGGAAAGCGCCCAGGCCCTGTTCGCCGAAGGTCGCTTCGGCGAGGCGGAAAACCTGCTCAAGGCCCTGCTCAGCGAGGACAACGGCAACGCCAGCGCGCTGATCCTGTATGCCCGCTGCCTGGCCGAACGCGGCGAACTGGGCGAAGCCGAAACCGTGCTGGATGCGGTGAAGGGCGATGAGCACAAGCAGGCGCTGGCCGCGGCCCGTGCGCAGTTGACCTTCCTGCGCCAGGTTGCCGACCTGCCGGAAGCGGCGCTGCTGAAGAGCCGCCTGGCACAGAACGCCGAGGACGACGAGGCGGCCTACCAGTTGGCCATCCACCAGTTGGCGCGCCAGCAGCACGAGGCGGCGCTGGACGCCCTGCTCAGGCTGTTCGTGCGCAACCGCGGCTACGAGAACGGCCTGCCGCACAAGACCCTGCTGCAGGTCTTCGAGTTGCTCGGCAACGACCACCCGCTGGTCACCACCTACCGCCGCAAGCTCTACCAGGCGCTCTACTGATCCACAACGCCCCCGTAGGGTGGGCTTCAGCCCACACTGGACACACCTTGGTTGGTGGGCTGAAGCCCACCCTGCGGCGGTTATCCGATCCAGCGATACAGCGGCGTTTCCTCGCCGCTTTCCACCTGCACCTGCGGGTGGTGGCGCAGACGCACCAGCAGGCGCTTGCCCGCTGCCGGCCCGCCGGCCAACGCTTCGAGAGCGGCCAGCAAGGCAGTGCCTTCCATTTCGCCGGCCTGGCGCAGCACCCCCAACGCGTTCAGCCACAACGCATCGTCCGGCGTGGCAGGCGCCGGAGCCGAAGGCGACACCGGCGCGGCAGCCGGCAGATGCGCCGCCAGTTGCCGCCAGTCCTCCGCTTCCAACTCCACACTGAGGTCCACCGGCCAGTCGCCGATGATTCCACGAATCCGCAACATCGCTCGCTCCTCCTGCTGACCGGCCAATGCTCCCACGCCTGCGCGCGGCGGCCAAATCGGCATTGCCAACTCGCACGTTATAAAGTAACAATCACTATCCCGTTTTCGTCTCGGAGCCCACCCGTCATGCGCCACCTGCTGCTCGCCCTGCCCTTCGCCCTGCTGCCCCTCGCCGTCGCCCAGGCCGCACACGATCACGACCATGATCACCACGATGCCCATGGTAGCCTCGACAAGCACGAGCACGGCGTCGCCGCGCTGAACGTGGCGCTGGACGGCCAGACCCTGGAGCTCGGCCTGGAAAGCCCGGCGATGAACATCGTCGGCTTCGAGCACGCCGCCAACAGCGATGCCGCCCGGGCCAAGGTCGCCGCCGCCCGGGCGCAACTGGAGCAGCCGCTGGCCCTGTTCGCCCTGCCGCCCGAGGCAGGCTGCACGGTCGCCGGGCAGGAACTGGAAAGCCCACTGTTCGGCAACGACGGGCACGATCATGATCACGACGAACACGAGCACAGCGACATCGACGCCGAGTACAGGCTGACCTGCGCCCAGCCCGAACAGCTCAAGACCCTCGACCTCTCGGCCTTCTTCAAGCAGTTCCCCGGCACCCTGAAACTCAACGTGCAACTGATCGGTCCGAACGGCCAGAAAGGCGCCGAACTGACCCCGGCCAACCCACGCCTGGGTTTCTGAGGCAGGGTGCGCCACGGTCGATCACGGCCACGGATCGCTCCCAGGCTACTATTGGGCACCCGCGCTCATTGGGTTCCTGCGTTATTGGGTTCCCGCGTGCGCGGGAATGACGCCCGGCCATCTCCGCGAGTACGGGGATGGCGAACTACGGAACCGTCCCCCACCTCGTCACTCCCACGCACGCGGGAGTCCAGAAGAAGAGGTAGGGAAAAACGATCGCCCCACATGGACTCCCCGGATTGCAGCCAGCCATGTCCCAACCCCTGCTCGAACTTTCCGACCTCGGCTTCGCCTGGCCCGGCCAGAGCGAGCTGCTGGACATCCCCCGCTTCCAGTTGAACCGTGGCGAAACCCTGTTCCTCAAGGGGCCGTCCGGCAGCGGCAAGACCACCCTGCTCGGCCTCCTCGGCGGCGTGCAGAAGGCCGGGCGCGGTAGCATCCGCCTGCTCGGCGAGGAACTGGGCGAGATGTCCGCCGGCCGCCGCGACCACTTCCGCGTCGACCACACCGGCTACATCTTCCAGCAGTTCAACCTGTTGCCGTTCCTTTCGGTACGCGAGAACGTCGAGCTGCCCTGCCGCTTCTCGCGCCTGCGTGCCGAACGGGCGAAGCAGCGCCACGGCAGCGTCGACACGGCCGCCGTCGCCCTGCTCGAACACCTCGGCCTCGACGCCGGGCTGCTGGCGCGCCGCGCCGACGAGCTGTCCATCGGCCAGCAGCAGCGCGTCGCCGCCGCGCGCGCGCTGATCGGCCAGCCGGAGTTGGTGATCGCCGACGAGCCGACCTCGGCCCTCGACGCCGACGCCCGCGAGGCCTTCCTGCGCCTGCTGTTCGCCGAATGCCGCGAGGCCGGCGCGAGCCTGCTGTTCGTCAGCCACGACCAGAGCCTGGCACCACTGTTCGACCGCAGCCTGTCGCTCGCCGAACTCAATCGCGCCGCCCGCCCGTTGGAGATCTGAGATGCACCTGCTGCGCCTGGCCCTGGCGAGCCTCGCCAATCGCCGTTTCACCGCCCTGCTCACCGTGTTCGCCATCGCCCTGTCGGTGTGCCTGCTACTCGCCGTCGAACGGGTGCGCAGCGAGGCGCGGGCAAGCTTCGCCAGCACCATCAGCGGCACCGACCTGATCGTCGGCGCGCGCTCCGGTTCGGTGAACCTGCTGCTCTATTCGGTATTCCGCATCGGCAACGCCACCAACAACATCCGCTGGGAGAGCTTCGAACACTTCACCCAGAACCCACGGGTGAAATGGGCGATCCCCATCTCGCTGGGCGACTCGCACCGGGGCTACCGGGTAATGGGCACCAGCGACGCGTATTTCGAGCATTACCGCTATGGCCGTGGCCAGCCGCTGCGACTCGCCGAAGGGCGCGCCTTCGCCGACGATCCGTTCGAAGTGGTGCTCGGCTCCGAAGTGGCCGAGGCGCTGCGCTACAAACCCGGTGACCGGATCGTGCTGGCCCACGGGGTGGCGACCGTCAGCCTGGTGCAACACGACGACAAGCCGTTCACCGTGGCCGGCATCCTCGCCCGCACCGGCACGCCGGTGGACCGTACCCTGCACATCAACCTGGCCGGCATGGAAGCGCTGCACATCGACTGGCAGAACGGCGTGCCGGCACGCGGCGCGGGCCAGGTCAGCGCCGAGCAGGCACGGCACATGGACCTGCAACCCAAGGCGATCACCGCGTTCCTGCTCGGCCTGAACAGCAAGATCGCCACCTTCGCCGTGCAGCGCGAGATCAACGAATACCGTGGCGAACCGTTGCTGGCGATTCTTCCCGGCGTCGCCCTGCAGGAACTGTGGACCCTGATGGGGACGGCGGAGAAGGCGCTGTTCGTGGTTTCGCTGTTCGTCGTGCTGACCGGCCTGATCGGCATGCTCACGGCGATCCTCACCAGCCTCAACGAGCGCCGCCGCGAAATGGCCATCCTCCGTTCGGTCGGCGCACGGCCCTGGCACGTCGCCACCCTGCTGGTGCTGGAAGCCTTCGCCCTGGCGCTGGCCGGCGTCCTGCTCGGCCTCGCCCTGCTCTACCTGGCCATCGTGGTTTCCCAGGGCTACCTGCAGAGCCAATACGGCCTGTACCTGCCGCTGGCGCTGCCGAGCGCCTATGAGTGGACGCTGCTTGGCGCTATCCTGGCCGCTGCCCTGCTGATGGGTGTCGTGCCGGCCTGGCGTGCCTACCGGCAATCGCTGGCCGACGGCCTGTCCATTCGTTTATGAGGAAGTCTCGATGCTCCGCCGCCTGCTGTTCGCCACCCTGCTGCTCAGCGGCGCCACCTGGGCGGCGGAGCCGCGCGAGCTGACCTGGTCCGAGCTGATCCCGCCGGACGCACCGCCGGTGGCCTACTCGCAGGCTCCGGTCCATGACCTGTCGCAACTGGCCGACGCGCTGGCCGCCGAGTCGGCGCCGGCGGCCCGGCAGCAGTCGCCGGCCGCTCCGGTGGTCAAGACGCTGGACGGCCAGCAGGTGAAGCTGCCCGGCTATATCGTTCCGCTCGACGTCAGCGAGGAAGGCCGGGTGATCGACTTCCTGCTGGTACCCTACTTCGGCGCCTGCATCCACGTACCGCCACCGCCGTCGAACCAGATCGTCCACGTCACCAGCGAGCTGGGCGTGCAACTGGATGCGCTGTACCAACCGTTCTGGATCGAGGGGCCCCTCAAGGTCGAGGCGAGCAGCAGCGAGCTGGCCGAGTCCGGCTACCAGATGGCGGCGGAAAAGATCTATCCCTACGAAATGACCGAGTAACCAGCTCGGTCTATGCTTTCCGGTGGTAAGTAGCAGGCTTCTTATTCGCTAGCTATTGAGCTGGATCAATATCCGGCGGCCCTGTCTCCTGCACAGTTTTCTCAGCCAACCGTATCAATGCTGAGGAGCAACACATGTACAAGTCTCTCGCCGCCGCGTCATTGACAGCCCTAGCCCTGGCCAGCCCCCTGGCGCAGGCCCACCAGGCCGGTGACATCATCGTCCGTGCCGGCGCCGTGACCGTCGATCCCCGCGAAGACAGCGGCGATATCTATGTCGGCGCTCTCGGCACCAAGGTCGCCGGTAGCGGTGCGACCCTCGACAGCAACACCCAGTTGGGTCTGAACTTCGCCTACATGATCACCGACAACCTCGGCGTCGAACTGCTGGCCGCCACTCCGTTCAGCCACAGCGTCGGCGTGAAAGGCATGCCCGGCCCCTTCGCCGGCCTGAACGGCAAGCTCGGCGAAACCAAGCACCTGCCGCCGACCGTGAGCCTGGTCTACTACCCGCTGGACAGCAAATCGGTCTTCCAGCCCTATGCCGGCATCGGCATCAACTACACCTGGTTCTTCGACAACGACACCTCCAGCAGCGCCGAGGCCAAGGGCTTCAGCGGCCTGGACCTGGACGACTCCTGGGGCCTGGCCGCACAACTGGGCCTGGACTACATGCTGACCGACCAACTGATGCTCAACGCCCAGGTGCGCTACATCGACATCGACACCACCGGCACCACCCACTTCGGCGGCGCCAAGGTCAAGGTCGACGTGGATGTCGACCCGATGGTCTACATGGTTGGCCTGGGCTACAAGTTCTGATCCCGACCGCCGCGAAAAAACCGGCTCATGACAAACACCCCGACAGGCTCGGGGTGTTTGCCTTGCTGCCGGAAAAACCTGGCGACAGCCAGCCATTCGATCGTGCGGCAGGCACCGATTAGCTATCGCCAATGACCTTTCCGACCCACGCCAGTGGTCCATTCCTGTCTGATCCGCAACGCCCCCCTGCTCTCCCCATCCCTTCCTGCCTGAGATCTCGATCCGCGCCGCCTTTTCGCCGTCCCACGAAACGCTCCAAGCCTCCTGGAGGGAGTCGCCCCTCTGTGCGCGCCTGGTACCATTTTCCTGAAGGTTTGCCCGAAGCGGCTTCGCGAGAGGCCATAGCGGAGGGCCTCGGCTAGCGCACTACGTTTTCTTTACAATTATTTTCAAATTCCAGAATATCCAATTATTATGATAAGCATTCTCAATTAATAATAATTGGTAGTAACGTCCATGCACCCTCAGTTCTCTCGGCAACAAAACACGACGACCATCACTCGCTCACCCACGGCCCTCCGTCCACTGGCCCTGGCAGTGCACATGCTTGCAGCCGGTATCGCCTTCGTCGCCCTCCCCTCACAGGCACAGCAATCCGAGGCGGAGAACGGCATCACCCTGGACCCCACGTCCATCACCGATACCGCCAGCCGCGAAGACAGCACCGTCACCGAAGACACCCAGTCGTACACCTCGGGCGCTGCCCGCACGGCCACGCCGCTGAGCATGTCCCTGCGCGAAACGCCCCAGTCGGTCAGCGTGGTCACCCAGCAACGCATGGAAGACCAGGACATGCAGACCATCCTCGACGTGGTCAACAACACCACCGGCGTTTCGGTCAATCGCTACGAAACCAGTCGCGCCCAGTTCAACGCCCGCGGCTTCCAGATCAACGCCCTGATGGTCGACGGCGTGCCCACCATCTGGGAGCAGCCCTGGAGCTCCGGGGAAATCTTCAACAGCCTGGCCATGTTCGACCGCGTCGAAGTGGTGCGCGGCGCCAACGGCCTGATGGCCGGCGTCGGCGATCCTTCCGCCTCTCTCAACATGGTGCGCAAGCGCGCCAGCAGCCGGGAGCTGAAAGGCTCGGTGGAGCTCAGTGCCGGCACCTGGGACACCTACGGCACGCTGGGCGACGTGTCCATGGCGCTGAACGAGGCCGGCACCGTCCGTGCCCGCCTGGTCGGCGAATACAACGAAGGCGATAGCTGGATCGACCTGCACGCCAACCAGCGCGAAACCCTCTACGGCACCATGGATATCGACCTGACGCCCGATACCACGCTGTGGTTCGGCCTGAGCCGGCAGGAGAACAAGTCCGACTCGCCGATGTGGGGTGGCCTGCCGGTCTGGTACACGGACGGCGGCCGCACCAACTGGAGCCGATCCAAGACCACCTCCGCCGACTGGAGCAAGTGGGATAGCACCCACGAGACCTACTTCGTCAACCTGGACCACACCTTCGCCAACGACTGGCAGGCCAACCTCAGCTATACCCGTGGCGAGCGCAACGCCGACTCCTACCTGCTCTACGTGTTCACCTATGCGGACAGGACCGGGAGCGTCCCGATGCTCACCTCCCCGGGCTCGTACAAGACCAAGACCGTGCAGGACGACTACAGCCTCCGTTTCAACGGTCCACTTGCCCTGTTCGGACGCGAGCACGAGCTGGCCTTCGGCTACATCTACAGCGAGCAGGAATTCGATGCCGATACACGCCCCGCACTGACTGGCTTCGAAGGCATTCCCAGCCTGGATGCCTACAAGGGCCACTTCCCCGAGCCGGTGTGGGGACAGCGGATTACCTACGGCTACGGCGATGTCGAGCAGAAGGGGCTGTACGGCGCAACACGCCTGAACCTGACCGATGACCTCAAGGTGATCATTGGCGTCCGGGACAGCAGCTACGAGAAAACCAGCGACGACATCTACTCTTCGCCGAGCCATATCGACGTCGATCACGAACTGACGCCCTATGCCGGCGTCATCTACGACCTCACCGAAAACCTCTCGGCCTATGCCAGCTACACGGAAATCTTCCTGCCGCAGTCGGTGCGCGACATCAACGGCAAGCAACTGGACCCCATCGTCGGCGAGAGCTACGAGGCCGGCCTGAAGGCCGAGTTCTTCGACGGCCGCCTGAACGCCTCAGCCGCCATCTTCCAGATCAAGCAGGACAACCTGGGGCAGAGCACCGGCGTGCTGATTCCCGGTACCATGGGTGAACTCGCCTACGAGGCCACCGAGGGCGCAACCAGCAAGGGCTTCGAACTGGAAATCTCCGGCGAGCTGGCTCCGGGCTGGAATGTCGCGGCGGGCTACACCCAGTTCGACGCCGAGGATGCCGACGGCAAGGACGTCAACACCCTTTACCCGACCAAGCTGCTGCGGACCTTCACCACCTACAGACTGCCGGGCGTGCTCAACAAGCTGACCATTGGCGGCGGGGTGAACTGGCAGGACTCCATCCATACCTACGCCACCAACCCGGCGGGGAATCTCGAGAAGATCGAGCAGGACTCCTACGCCCTGGTCAACCTGATGGCGCGCTACGACATCAGCGAAAACCTCTCGGCCCAGTTGAACGCCAACAACGTCACCGACGAGAAGTACTTCGATATCTTCGACGCGTATGGAGCCATGACCTACGACGCACCGCGCAGCTTTACCGCTTCAGCGAAATACCGCTTCTGAGGCAACACCGGGTACGGCGGCAGGAAGTCACCTCCTGCCGCTGCTGCTTCAGCGTCCCAGCAAACGGGCCAACCCTTCGCGGATCGGCGTCGGCTCGGGGAACTCGAAGCGCTCCAGCAGGCGGCTGTTGTTCGCCCGCGAATGCTTGATGTCGCCAGGCCGCGCTTCGGCATGACGTACCTCGGGCAAGCCGCCGAGCACGTCGCGGATCGCCGCCAGCAACTGGTTGAGGCTGGTGGCGCGATTCAGGCCGACGTTCACCGCCCCGACCTCCAGCACCGGCAGCTCCAGAGCCTGCGCCAGCACCCTCACCAGATCGCCGACATAGACGAAATCACGGGTCTGCTCGCCATCGCCGAACAGGATGATCGGCGTGCCGGCCAGGGCGCGCTCGGTGAAGATGCTGATCACCCCCGAATAGGGCGAGGACGGGTCCTGGCGCGGGCCGAAGATATTGAAGAAACGGAACACCGCCGGCTCCAGGCCGTGCTGCCGGCGGTAGAAATCGAGGTAGTGCTCGCTGGCCAGCTTGTCCGCCGCATAGGGGGTCAGCGGCGCCTTCGCGGTGTCCTCGTCGATCGCCTGCCCCTCGCCGTTGTTGCCGTAGACCGCCGCGCTGGAGGCGAACAGCACGCGCTTGATGCCCGCTTCGCGCATCGCCTCGCAGACATTCAGGGTACCGATGAAATTGCTCTGGTGGGTGGCCACCGGGTCGTCCACGGAGGCCTGTACCGAAGCCACCGCCGCCAGGTGGGCGACCGCCCGGCAGCCGGCCACGGCACGGCGCACCAGGGCGGTGTCGGCGACGTCGCCCTCGAGCAGCTCCAGGCGTGGATTGTCGAGCGGCAGGTTGGCGCGCTTGCCGGTGGACAGGTTGTCCAGGACACGCACGGCATGCCCCTTGGCGAGCAGCGCGTCGACCAGGTGCGAGCCGATGAAACCGGCACCGCCGGTGACCAGAATAGGGCTTGAGTGTTCCATCACAGTTCTCCTGAGAGCCTTGTCGCCGGACTCCGGCGCCGGTCAGACGTGGCGGTAATAGCGGTCCAGCAGGGCCGGCAGGGCGGCGCGCCAGGCGCGTGGTTTGATACCGAAGGTGTGCAGGATCTTCTTGCAGGCCAGCACCGCGTGCTGCGGCTCGTCGGCGGCATCGGGACGGGCGGCGTGGGGCTGCGGGACGATGTTGTCGGTCAGCGCCAGCCGGTAGGCGCGCGCCTCGCCGAGGATCGTCTGGCCCAGCGCCAGCGTGGTGGTCGCCTCGTGGCCACCATAGTGGTAGGTGCCCCACAGCGGCGCCTCGCAATCCAACTGCTTGAGCACGGCGATCAGCACCCGCGCGGCATCGTCGACCGGGGTCGGGTTGCCGCGGCGGTCATCGGCGAGCATCAGCTCCTCGCCCTGCTCGGCGCGCCTGAGGAAGCGATCGATCAGGCCGCCGGGGCTTTCGTCGAGCAACCAGCCGAAGCGCAGCAGCACGTGTCGCGGACAGACCGCACGCACGCTCTGCTCCATCCGCCACAGGGCCTGGCCACGCAGACCGAGCGGCACCTGTTCCTCCTTCTCGCTGTAGGCGGTGGCACGCGAACCGTCGAACACGCGGTAGCTGGAGGGCTGCAACAGGAGGATCTGGTGATGCTGGCAGAGTTCGGCCAGCCGCTCGACCGCCCGTTCCTGGTCGGCCAGGCGGCCGGCGTCGGGCGCCTCGGCCTGGAACCAGTCGAAGTAATAGGCCAGGTTGACCAGGGCGTCGGGGCGGGTGTCGTCGAGCAGTTGGGTCAGGCTGGGGACATCCCAGCCGTCCTTGGGCGGGCGCGGGGCGAGGAAGCCGATGTCTTCCTCGGCGCCGAGGCGGATCAGCGCCTGACCCAGGGCATTACCACCGCCCAACAGCATCAGGCGCATACGCATGGCAGGACCCGCCGATCAGAACGGGATGTCGTCGTCGAAGCTGTCGTAGTCGGCGGCCGGTTGCGCCGCCGGCTGCTGTTGCGGCGCCGGGCGCGACTCGCGCTGCGGTTGGGCTTCACGCTGCGGACGCGGCTGGCGCGGCGCGGAATCGTCGCCACCACGGCCGCCGAGCAGCTGCATCTGGCCGTTCATGTCGACGACGATCTCGGTGGTGTAGCGCTTGACGCCGTCCTTCTCCCACTCGCGGGTCTGCAGGCGGCCCTCGACGTAGACTTGCGAGCCCTTGCGCAGGTACTCGCCGGCGATCTCGGCGAGACGGCCGAAGAACACCACGCGGTGCCACTCGGTACGTTCCTGCTGCTGGCCGGTCTGCTTGTCCTTCCAGCTATCGCTGGTGGCCAGGGTGATGTTGGTCACCGCGTTGCCGTTGGGCAGGTAACGGGTTTCCGGGTCGCCACCGACGTTGCCGAGCAAAATGACTTTGTTAACCCCACGGGCCATAAACGTTCTCCTAGGCTTCAGCACGCCGGCGCGGCATTGATCTCGCGCTCGAGGGACGTGCGGTCCAATTGTTCAGAATCCACTTTGATGTACAGGGCGGCCTCCTCGGCCACCACGATGGCGTCTGCCACGCCGGGTAGCTTCAGCATACGCTCGGCCAGCCCGGCATCCCGGGCCGCGGCGGGCGGCAGGGGCAGGCGCAGGCTGGTCACATACGGCGGTTCGCGCATGGTAACAGCAAATACCAGCCACAGTGCACAGAGTGCCGCACAGCCCAGGAACACCATGCCCAGGCCACCATGCTGGAACAGCCAGCCGCCGAGAATCCCGCCCAGCGCGGCGCCCAGGAACTGGCTGGTGGCGTACACCCCCATCGCCGTGCCCTTGCCGCCGGCCGGCGAAACCTTGCTGATCAGCGAGGGCAGCGTCGCCTCCAGCAGGTTGAAGGCGGTGAAGAACAGCACGGTGCCGAACACCAGCGCCTGCAGACTGCCGCCGAAGCGCCAGAAGAACAGCTCGCAGATCAGCAGCACCGCCACCGCTCCGGACAGCACCCGCTTCATCTGGCGCTTTTTCTCGCCATAGATGATGAACGGCAGCATCCCGAAGAAGCCGATCAACAGCGCCGTCAGGTACACCCACCAATGCTGCTCCTTGGGCAGCCCGGCGTTCTCCACCAGGCTCAGCGGCAGCGCCACGAAGCTGGCCATCAGCACCGCGTGCAGGACGAAGATGCCAAGGTCGAGGCGCAGCAGGTCCGGGTGGCGCAGGGTCGGCAGCAGCGCCTTGCCGGCCACCTCGGACTCGCGGTGGTGCAGCGGGCCGTTCGAGCGCGGCACGACCAGGCCCACGATGGCGATGCCGAGCAGCGCCATGCCGGCGGTCGTCCAGAACAGCCCGTGCAGGCCGAAGGCGCGGGTCAGCAAGGGGCCGGCGACCATGGCCACGGCGAACGACAGGCCGATGCTCATGCCGATCATCGCCATTGCCTTGGTGCGGTGCTGCTCGCGGGTGAGATCGGAAAGCAGCGCCATCACCGCGGCGGAGATCGCCCCGGCGCCTTGCAGGATGCGACCGGCGATCACCCCCCAGATCGAATCGGCCTGGGCCGCCAGCACCGCGCCGGCGGCGAACACCAGCAGGCCGAGGTAGATCACCGGGCGCCGGCCGATACGGTCGGAGAGCATCCCGAAGGGAATCTGCAACAGCGCCTGGGTCAGGCCATAGGCACCGATGGCCAGGCCGATCAGCGCCGGGGTGGCGTCGGCCAGGTCCATGCCGTAGGTGGCCAGTACCGGCAGCACCATGAACATGCCGAGCATGCGGAATGCGAACACCAGCGCCAGGCCACCCGCCGCGCGGGTTTCACTGCCGCTCATACGTTCATTGTGCGGATCGTGCATTGAAAACGCCCTATCGAAACCAGCCGGCGATTCTACCAGCCAGTCCCACGTGCCGGCACCGCCGCGACGCTTTGCCGCTGAACGGAGCGCGGCCGTATACTTGCCGGTTTCCGCCCGCCGTGCGAGGCCGCTGTTTGTGGACAAGATCCTGATCCGTGGGGCACGTACCCACAACCTGAAGAACATCGACCTGACCCTGCCGCGCGACAAGCTGATCGTGATCACCGGCCTGTCCGGCTCCGGCAAGTCGTCGCTGGCCTTCGACACGCTCTACGCCGAGGGCCAGCGACGCTACGTGGAGTCGCTGTCGGCCTACGCCCGGCAGTTCCTGTCGATGATGGAGAAGCCCGACGTCGACACCATCGAGGGCCTGTCGCCGGCGATCTCCATCGAGCAGAAATCCACCTCGCACAACCCGCGCTCGACGGTCGGCACCATCACCGAAATCTACGACTACCTGCGCCTGCTCTATGCCCGCGTCGGCACCCCGCGCTGCCCGGACCACGACGTACCGCTGGAGGCGCAGACCGTCAGCCAGATGGTCGACCAGGTGCTCGCCCTGCCCGAAGGCCGCCGGCTGATGCTGCTGGCGCCGGTGATCCGCGAGCGCAAGGGCGAGCACCTGGCGGTGTTCGACGAGCTACGCGCCCAGGGCTTCGTCCGCGCGCGGGTCAACGGCAAGGTCTACGAACTGGACGAACTGCCCAAGCTGGACAAGCAGAAGAAGCACTCCATCGACGTGGTGGTCGACCGCTTCAAGGTGCGCGAAGACCTGCAGCAGCGCCTCGCCGAATCCTTCGAGACGGCGATCGGCCTGGCCGACGGCATCGCCCTGGTCGCCCCGATGGACGATGGGGAAGGCGAAGAGATGATCTTCTCCGCCCGCTTCGCCTGCCCGATCTGCGGCCACTCGATCAGCGAGCTGGAACCCAAGCTGTTCTCCTTCAACAACCCGGCCGGCGCCTGCCCGACCTGCGACGGCCTCGGCGTGAAGCAGTTCTTCGACCCGCGCCGGGTGGTCAACGGCGAGCTGACCCTGGCCGAAGGCGCGATCCGCGGCTGGGACCGGCGCAACGTCTACTACTTCCAGATGCTCGGCTCGCTGGCCGCGCACTATGGTTTCAGCCTGGAAAAACCGTTCGACGACCTGACCGCCGAACACCAGAAGGTCATCCTGTTCGGTTCCGGGCGCGACAACGTCGAGTTCCGCTACCTCAACGACCGCGGCGATATCGTCAAGCGCGCCCATCCGTTCGAGGGCATCCTGCCCAACCTGGAGCGCCGCTACCGCGAGACCGAATCGGCCACCGTGCGCGAAGAGCTGGCCAAATTCCTCAGCACCCAGCCCTGCCCGGACTGCCATGGTACCCGCCTGCGTCGCGAGGCGCGCCACGTGTGGGTCGGCGACAAGACCCTGCCGGCGGTCACCGCGCTGCCGATCGGCGCCGCCTGCGAGTACGCCGCCGGCCTGTCGCTGAGCGGCCGGCGTGGCGAGATCGCGGCGAAGATCCTCAAGGAAATCCGCGAGCGCCTGCAATTCCTGGTCAACGTCGGCCTCGACTACCTCACCCTGGACCGCAGCGCGGACACGCTGTCCGGCGGCGAGGCGCAGCGCATCCGCCTGGCCAGCCAGATCGGCGCCGGCCTGGTCGGGGTCATGTACATCCTCGACGAGCCCTCCATCGGCCTGCACCAGCGCGACAACGAACGCCTGCTGGCCACCCTCACCCACCTGCGCAACCTCGGCAACACGGTGATCGTGGTCGAGCACGACGAAGACGCCATTCGCCTCGCCGACTACGTGGTCGACATCGGGCCGGGCGCCGGCGTGCATGGCGGCCGCATCGTCGCCGAAGGCACCCCGGGCGAGGTGATGGCGCATCCCGATTCGCTGACCGGCAAGTACCTGTCCGGGCGCAAGAAGATCACCGTGCCCGCGCAGCGCACCCTGCGCGACAGGAAGAAACTGCTCAAGCTCAAGGGCGCGCGCGGCAACAACCTGCAGAACGTCAACCTGGAGATTCCGGTCGGCCTGCTGACCTGCGTCACCGGCGTATCCGGCTCGGGCAAGTCGACGCTGATCAACAACACCCTGTTCCCGATCACGGCGACCGCGCTGAACGGCTCCACCAGCCTGGAGATCGCGCCGCACGAGGCGTTCGATGGCCTGCAGCACCTCGACAAGGTAGTCGACATCGACCAGAGCCCGATCGGCCGCACGCCACGCTCCAACCCGGCGACCTACACCGGGCTGTTCACGCCGATCCGCGAACTGTTCGCCGGCGTGCCGGAAGCCCGCTCGCGCGGCTACGGCCCGGGGCGCTTCTCGTTCAACGTCAAGGGCGGCCGCTGCGAAGCCTGCCAGGGCGACGGCGTGATCAAGGTGGAGATGCACTTCCTGCCGGACATCTACGTGCCCTGCGACGTCTGCAAGGGCAAGCGCTACAACCGCGAGACCCTGGAGATTCGCTACAAGGGCAAGACCATCCACGAGGTGCTGGAAATGACCATCGAGGATGCCCGCGAGTTCTTCGACGCGGTGCCGGCCATCGCCCGCAAGTTGCAGACCCTGATCGACGTCGGCCTGGCCTACATCAAGCTGGGACAGAGCGCGACCACCCTGTCCGGCGGCGAGGCACAACGGGTCAAGCTGTCTCGCGAGCTGTCCAAGCGCGACACCGGCAAGACTCTGTACATCCTCGACGAGCCGACCACCGGCCTGCACTTCGCCGATATCCAGCAACTGCTCGACGTGCTGCACCGCCTGCGCGACCACGGCAACACCGTGGTGGTGATCGAGCACAACCTGGACGTGATCAAGACCGCCGACTGGCTGGTCGACCTCGGCCCCGAGGGCGGCTCCAAGGGCGGCCAGATCATCGCCACCGGCACCCCGGAGCAGGTAGCGGAAATGCCGCAGTCCTATACCGGGCACTTCCTCAAGCCGTTGCTGGAAAGGGATAGGACTTAAGGCTGGAGGCTGGAGGCTGGAGGCTGGAGGCTGGACGAAAAGGCTTGTCGTTCAGCCTCCAGCCTTCCAGCGCCTTTATCGGCTTTTACCGCCGTCCTACATCTGGCTCTGCAGATAGTTCTCCAGCCCGAGCTTGTCGATCAGTTGCAACTGGATCTCCAGCCAGTAGGCGTGGTCTTCCTCGGTGTCCTTGAGCTGGGCCAGGAGGATGTCACGGGACTGGTAGTCCTGATGTCGCTCGCACAGGTCGATCCCCTTGCTCAGGGCGGCCCGCACCTCGTACTCCAAGGCCAGGTCCAGCTTCAGGGCCTCGGGCACGGTCTGGCCGAACTTGAAGGAGTTGGGCGCCATGTCCGGCGTACCTTCGAGGAAGATGATCCGCCGGAGCAGCGCGTCGGCATGCTGGGTCTCCTCCTCCATTTCATGGTTTATCCGCTCGTAGAGCTTGCCGAGGCCCCAGTCTTCGTACAGCCGCGAGTGGATGAAATACTGGTCGCGCGCGGCCAGCTCGCCCTTGAGCAGGGTCTTGAGATAGTTGATGACTTCGATATGGCCCTTCATGCCTGGAGTCCTTGCTGCATCCTTGGAATGGACAAATGCTCCGCCTCGGGCTCGCTTCGGTCAAGCCGAAAAGCACAACGCCTCCCCGCAGGAAGGCGTTGTGCGTCGAGCGGAGCCCCCGCCAGGCGTGGGCAGCGATGGCGCCCACACCCGGCAACGGCTCAGGCGAGGTCGAAGCGGTCGAGGTTCATCACCTTGACCCAGGCCGCCACGAAGTCCTTGACGAACTTTTCCTTCGCATCCGAACTGGCGTAGACCTCGGCCAGCGCGCGCAGCACCGAGTTGGAGCCGAAGACGAGATCACTGCGCGTGCCGGTCCACTTCAGATCGCCAGTCCTGCGGTCCCGGCCTTCGAACAGCTCGGCCTTGTCGTCCACCGGCTTCCACTCGGTCGCCATGTCGAGCAGGTTGGTGAAGAAGTCGGTGCTGAGCACGCCGACCCGGTCGGTGAACACGCCGTGCGCACTTCCGTCGTAGTTCGCGCCGAGCACGCGCAGGCCGCCGACGAGCACGGTCAGCTCCGGTGCTGTCAGGGTCAGCAACTGGGCACGGTCGATCAGCATGGCCTCGGTCGGCGCCACGACACTCTCGTCCCTGTAGTTGCGGAAGCCGTCCGCGCGGGGCTCGAGCACCGCGAAGGACTCGACGTCGGTCTGTTCCTGCAACGCATCCACCCGGCCCGGAGCGAACGGAACCTCGACGCTCACGCCGGCCGCCTTCGCAGCCTGCTCGACGCCGACATTACCGGCCAGCACGATCACGTCAGCCAGCGAAGCCTTGCCCGAATCCCGCTGGATTTCCTCCAGCTTGGCCAGCACCTTGGCCAGTTGCGGCGGGTTGTTGACCTCCCAGTCCTTCTGCGGAGCCAGGCGGATGCGCGCACCGTTGGCGCCGCCGCGCTTGTCGCCGCCACGGAAGGTCGAAGCCGAAGCCCAGGCGGTCACCACCAGTTCGGATACCGACAGGCCGGAGGCTGCGATCGCGGCCTTCAGGTCGGCGATATCGGCCGTCGTCGGCTTGTGGGTCGGCGCCGGCAGCGGGTCTTGCCAGATCAGGTCTTCCTTCGGCACCTCCGGGCCCAGGTAGCGGGCTTTCGGCCCCATGTCGCGGTGCGTCAGCTTGAACCAGGCACGGGCGAAGGCCTCGGCGAAGGCCTGCGGGTCGTTGAGGAACTTGCGCGAGATCTTTCCGAACTCCGGGTCGAAGCGCAAAGTCAGGTCGGTGGTGAGCATCGTCGGCTTGCGCTTCTTCGTGGGATCGAACGGGTCCGGGATGAGTTCCGGCGCGTCCTTGGCCACCCACTGGATCGCGCCAGCGGGCGAGCGGGTCTGCTCCCATTCGTACTTGAACAGGTTCTCGAAGAAGTAGTTGCTCCACTGGGTGGGCGTCTGCGTCCACACCACTTCGATACCGGAAGTGATGGCATCAGGCCCCTTGCCGCTGCCGTAGCTGCTGGCCCAGCCCATACCCTGCGCCTCGATGCTCGCGGCTTCCGGGGCGGGCCCGACATTGTCCGCGGGGCCGGCGCCGTGGGTCTTGCCCAGGGTGTGGCCACCAGCGATCAGAGCAACGATCTCCTCGTCGTTCATCGCCATGTTGCCAAAGGTCGCGCGGATGGCCGGCGCGGCCGAGAGCGGGTCGCCGCTGGCGTTCGGGCCTTCCGGGTTCACATAGATCAGGCCCATCTCGGTGGCGGCGAGCGGGTTCTTGGCCAGGTATTCCGGATTGCGGTGGGCCAGCCAGGCCTTCTCGTCACCCCAGTTCACATCCTCATCCGGCTCCCATACGTCCTCGCGGCCGCCGGCGAAACCGAAGGTGCGGAAGCCCATCGACTCCAGCGCAACGTTGCCGGCGAGGATCATCAGGTCGCCCCAGGAAATCTTCTGGCCATACTTCTGCTTGACCGGCCAGAGCAGGCGGCGCGCCTTGTCCAGGCTGACGTTGTCCGGCCAGGAGTTCACCGGTGCGAAGCGCTGCTGGCCGCGCCCGGCGCCGCCGCGTCCGTCACCGATCCGGTAGGTGCCGGCAGCATGCCAAGCCATGCGGATCATCAGACCACCGTAGTGGCCCCAGTCCGCCGGCCACCAGTCCTGCGAGTCCGTCATCAGGCGTTTGAGGTCGGCCTTCAGCGCGGCATAGTCGAGCTTCTTGAACTCTTCACGGTAGTTGAAGGCCTCACCCAGCGGGTTGGACCTGGATGAATGCTGGTTGAGCAAATCGACTTGCAATTGATTCGGCCACCAGTCCTTGTTGGTGGCACCACCACCTGCGACGTGGTACGGACATTTCGCTTCGTTCGACATTATTTTTCTCCTCTCTCCTCATTGATCAGGTCAGGCCGACTCGTCGCGTGCGAGCCACGATAGAACAAGACTAGTCCTGCCTAGAGAGAGGAACCAATATATGAAACGCAAGAATCCGATAGTTTTTAATTAATTCATATACCGCCAGGCAAGCGGCGGAAGCAGGGCAAACGGAGAGGGGCTTTCCCCGCTGGAGGATACGTCGGGGCGCGATGGGACAATGGGGATTGCGCGATTTTCTCTCGCCCGGAAACGAAAAAACCGGGCACTGGGCCCGGTTCTTCGTACAAGCGGAGCTTACTCGGCGGTTTCCACCGAGCCGCCGACCGGACGGTCGACCAGCTCAACGTAAGCCATCGGTGCGTTATCGCCAGCGCGATAGCCACACTTCAGGATACGCAGGTAGCCGCCCTGGCGGGTGGCGTAGCGCTTGCCCAGATCGTTGAACAGTTTGCCGACGGCTTCTTTCGAACGAGTACGGTCGAAAGCCAGACGACGGTTGGCAACGCTGTCTTCCTTGGCCAGGGTGATCAGCGGTTCGGCGACGCGACGCAGTTCCTTGGCTTTCGGCAGAGTGGTCTTGATCAACTCGTGCTCGAACAGGGAAACCGCCATGTTCTGGAACATGGCCTTGCGGTGCGCGCTGGTGCGGTTCAGATGACGACCACTTTTACGATGACGCATGGTTCAATTCCTTACCAAACTCACGTTCGGTGATTACGACGATCAGGCAGTAGCCTTATCGTCTTTCTTAAGACTTGCCGGCGGCCAGTTGTCGAGGCGCATGCCGAGGGACAGACCACGGGAGGCCAGAACGTCCTTGATCTCGGTCAGGGACTTCTTGCCCAGGTTCGGAGTCTTCAACAGCTCCACTTCGGTGCGCTGGATCAGGTCACCGATGTAGTAGATGTTTTCCGCCTTCAGGCAGTTCGCCGAACGCACGGTCAGCTCCAGATCGTCGACCGGACGCAGCAGGATCGGATCGATCTCGTCTTCCTGCTGAACCACGACCGGCTCGCTGTCACCCTTGAGGTCCACGAAGGCGGCCAACTGCTGCTGCAGGATGGTCGCGGCGCGGCGGATAGCCTCCTCCGGATCCAGGGTACCGTTGGTCTCCAGGTCGATGACCAGCTTGTCCAGGTTGGTGCGCTGCTCGACACGAGCGTTCTCTACCACGTACGCCACGCGGCGTACCGGGCTGAAGGACGCATCCAACTGCAGACGACCGATGCTACGGCTCTCGTCCTCGTCGCTCTGGCGGGCATCAGCCGGCTCGTAACCGCGACCACGGGCTACGGTGAGCCGCATGTTCAGCGAGCCGTTGGCGGCCAGGTTGGCGATGACGTGATCACCGTTGACGATCTCGACATCATGATCCAGCTGGATATCGGCAGCGGTCACAACCCCTGCACCCTTCTTCGCCAGAGTCAGGGTCACTTCATCACGACCATGCAGCTTGATAGCCAGACCTTTCAGGTTGAGCAGGATCTCGATGACATCTTCCTGCACGCCTTCAATGGCGCTGTACTCGTGGAGTACACCGTCAATCTCGGCCTCGACTACTGCACAGCCAGGCATGGAGGACAACAGGATGCGACGCAGCGCGTTGCCCAGGGTATGGCCGAAACCACGCTCGAGCGGCTCGAGGGTGATCTTGGCGCGGGTCGGACTGACCACCTGCACATCGATGTGGCGGGGGGTCAGGAACTCATTTACCGAAATCTGCATGGATGCACCTATTTTCTAGCCCTTACTTGGAGTAGAGCTCGACAATCAGGCTTTCGTTGATGTCGGCGGACAGATCGCTGCGAACCGGCACGCTCTTGAACACGCCAGACTTCTTCTCAGCATCCACATCCACCCACTCGGCACGGCCGCGCTGTGCGGACAGTTCGAGAGCCTGAGCAATGCGCAATTGGTTCTTCGACTTCTCACGCACCGCGACCACGTCGCCAGCCTTGACCTGGTAGGACGGAATGTTCACGGTTTTACCGTTAACAGTGATGGTCTTGTGCGAAACCAGCTGACGGGATTCGGCACGGGTAGCACCGAAGCCCATGCGATAGACCACGTTGTCCAGGCGGCACTCGAGCAGCTGCAGCAGGTTCTCGCCGGTAGCGCCCTTGCGACGGGCAGCTTCCTTGTAGTAACCGCTGAACTGACGCTCCAGAACGCCGTAGATACGACGAACCTTCTGCTTCTCACGCAGCTGGGTACCGTAGTCGGACTGACGGCCACGGCGGGCGCCGTGCTGGCCGGGAGCCGATTCGATGTTGCACTTGGATTCGAGCGCGCGCGCACCACTCTTCAGGAAGAGATCGGTGCCTTCACGGCGAGACAGTTTGCACTTAGGACCAATGTAACGAGCCATCTTTCACTGTCTCCTATTACACGCGACGCTTCTTCGGCGGACGGCACCCGTTGTGCGGGATCGGCGTCACGTCGGTGATGCTGGAAATCTTGTAACCGCAGGCGTTCAGAGCACGCACAGCGGACTCGCGACCCGGGCCCGGGCCCTTGACGTTCACGTCGAGGTTCTTCAGACCGTACTCGAGAGCGGCCTGGCCAGCGCGCTCTGCAGCCACCTGGGCGGCGAACGGGGTGCTCTTGCGGGAACCGCGGAAGCCGGAGCCACCGGAGGTAGCCCAGGACAGAGCGTTACCCTGACGATCAGTGATGGTCACGATGGTGTTGTTGAAAGAAGCGTGGATATGGGCGATGCCATCCACCACTGTCTTTTTGACTTTCTTACGAGGACGAGCAGCAGGTTTTGCCATGACTAGATTCCTGTCGATTCGCGAATGCGATTACTTGCGGATCGGCTTGCGCGGACCCTTACGGGTACGGGCGTTGGTCTTGGTGCGCTGACCACGAACCGGCAGGCCGCGACGGTGGCGCAGGCCACGGTAGCAACCCAGGTCCATCAGGCGCTTGATCTTCATGTTGATTTCGCGGCGCAGGTCACCTTCGGTGGTGAACTTGGCGACTTCGCCACGCAACAGTTCAATCTGCTCGTCGCTGAGATCTTTGATTTTCGCTGCCGGGTTGACCCCGGTCGCCGCGCAGATGCTCTGCGCAGTAGTGCGACCAACACCGTAGATGTAGGTCAGCGAGATAACAGTGTGCTTGTTATCCGGAATGTTAACGCCTGCAATACGGGCCATTCAGTGGAACTCCAATTGACAGCTACCTACGCCCCGGAAGCCAAGAAAAGGGCGCGAGATATTAGCGCTGTAGAAACAAATAATCAACCCGGCAGCGCACTAGCTGCCGGGCTTATGGCGTTTGATCACACTCAGCCTTGGCGCTGTTTGTGACGCGGCTCCGCACTGCAGATCACTCGCACGACACCTTCGCGACGAATGATTTTGCAGTTGCGGCACAGCTTCTTCACCGATGCACGAACTTTCATCACCAACTCCTCGAACCTTACGGGCACATGGTCAGCGGAGCATGCCGCTGCCGTAGCCCTTCAGGTTGGCTTTCTTCATCAGGGATTCGTACTGGTGCGAAACGAGGTGCGATTGTACTTGCGACATAAAGTCCATCACAACCACGACCACGATCAGCAACGAGGTCCCGCCAAGGTAGAACGGCACGTTGGCCGCCACCACCAGGAACTGGGGCAGCAGGCAGACAGCCGTCATGTACAGAGCACCGAACAGGGTCAAGCGGGTCAGCACGCCATCGATATAGCGCGCGGATTGCTCACCAGGACGGATACCCGGGATAAAGGCGCCGGACTTTTTCAGGTTCTCCGCCACGTCTTTCGGGTTGAACATCAGAGCCGTATAGAAGAAGCAGAAGAAAATGATCCCTGCACTAAACAGCAGAATGTTCAACGGCTGGCCGGGGGCAATGGCCTGAGCAACGTCCTGCAGCCAGCCCAGACCTTCGGACTGACCGAACCAGGCTCCCAGGGAAGCCGGGAACAGCAGGAGGCTGCTGGCGAAAATAGCCGGAATCACACCGGCCATGTTCACCTTCAGCGGTAAGTGGCTGGTCTGCGCAGCGAAGACCTTGCGGCCCTGCTGACGCTTGGCGTAATGCACAGCGATACGACGCTGGCCACGCTCGATGAACACCACGAATCCGATGATCGCCACTGCCAGCAGGCCGATGGCAACCAGGGCGAAGATGTTGATATCACCCTGGCGGGCAGACTCGAAGGACTGCCCGATTGCCGACGGCAGACCGGCGACGATGCCCGCGAAGATCAGCATCGAGATGCCGTTGCCGACACCCCGCTCGGTGATCTGCTCACCGAGCCACATCATGAACATCGCCCCCGCCACGAAGGTGGTGACCGCCACGAAGTGGAACCCGAACCCCGCCGAAAACGCCACGCCCTGCCCCGCCAGACCAATGGACATGCCAGTGGCCTGAACGAGAGCGAGCAGCAGCGTACCGTAGCGAGTGTACTGGCTGATCTTGCGACGACCAGCCTCACCTTCCTTCTTCAACTGCTCCAGTTGCGGGCTGACGGCAGTCATCAGCTGCATGATGATCGATGCCGAGATATACGGCATGATCCCCAGCGCAAAGATGCTCATCCGCTCCAGCGCACCGCCGGAGAACATGTTGAACAGGCTAAGAATAGTCCCCTCATTCTGCCGGAACAGGTCAGCGAGCCGGTCAGGGTTGATCCCGGGAACCGGAATGTGCGCCCCTATCCGATAGACGATGATCGCCAGGAAAAGGAAGCGCAGCCGAGTCCAAAGCTCGGACAACCCGCCATTGCTGAGCGCTGAGAGAGCACCTTGCTTAGCCATTTAGTCCTCGAACTTGCCGCCAGCTGCTTCGATGGCCGCACGCGCACCCTTGGTGGCGGCGATGCCTTTCAGGGTTACCGCGCGAGCAACATCACCGGACAGCACGACTTTCACGCGCTGCACGTTGCGATTGATCACGTTGGCATCCTTCAGGGCCTGCAGAGTGACGACATCGCCCTCGACCTTGGCCAGCTCGGAAGTACGGACTTCCGCGCGATCCAGGGCTTTCAGGGAAACGAAGCCGAATTTCGGCAGACGGCGGTGCAGGGGCTGTTGACCACCCTCGAAGCCGGGCGCGATGGTGCCGCCGGAGCGAGAGGTCTGACCCTTGTGGCCACGGCCACCGGTCTTGCCCAGGCCGCTACCGATACCGCGACCCACACGATGCTTCTCGCGACGGGCACCCGGCGCAGAACGCAGATCGTTCAGTTGCATGTCTTAACCCTCCACACGCAGAAGGTAATAGGCCTTGTTGATCATCCCGCGGTTTTCCGGAGTATCCAGAACCTCGACGGTGTGACCGATGCGACGCAGACCGAGGCCCTTGACGCACGCCTTGTGGTTGGCCAGACGGCCATTCACGCTCTTGACCAGCGTGACTTTGACAGTTGCGTTAGCCATGGTTAGAGAATCTCCTCGACGCTCTTGCCACGCTTGGCAGCCACGGAATCCGGGGACTGCATGTCCTTCAGAGCCTTGAAGGTGGCGTGAACCACGTTGACCGGATTGGTGGAGCCGTAGCACTTGGCGAGCACGTTCTGCACACCAGCCACTTCCAGCACGGCACGCATGGCGCCGCCGGCGATGATGCCGGTACCTTCGGATGCCGGCTGCATGTACACCTTGGAAGCGCCATGGGCGGACTTCATCGCGTACTGCAGGGTGGTGCCGTTCAGGTCCACCTGGATCATGTTGCGACGCGCAGCTTCCATCGCCTTCTGGATGGCGGCCGGCACTTCACGGGACTTGCCACGGCCGAAACCGACGCGACCCTTGCCATCACCCACCACGGTCAGCGCGGTGAAGGTGAAGATACGACCGCCTTTGACGGTCTTGGCAACGCGGTTAACCTGGACCAGCTTCTCGATGTAGCCTTCGTCGCGCTTTTGGTCGTTATTTGCCATAACTTAGAACTCCAGTCCGCCTTCACGAGCAGCATCGGCCAGCGCCTTGACGCGACCGTGATACTTGAAGCCAGAACGATCGAAAGCCACCTTGGTGACGCCAGCGGCTTTCGCGCGCTCGGCCACCAACTGACCCACTTTCTTGGCCGCGTCGACGTTGCCGGTAGCGTCGTCACGCAGTGCTTTGTCCAAGGTCGAGGCGCTGGCCAGGACCTGGGCGCCGTCGGCCGAAATGACCTGGGCGTAGATGTGCTGGGAAGAGCGGTACACGCAGAGGCGTACGGATTCCAGCTCGCGCATTTTCAGGCGTGCCTTGCGAGCGCGACGCAGACGAGTTTCTTTCTTTACGCTCATTTGCTATGCCCTACTTCTTCTTAGCTTCTTTACGATGAACGACTTCATCGGAATAACGCACGCCCTTACCTTTGTAAGGCTCCGGCGGACGGAAGTCGCGGATCTCGGCGGCCACCTGACCGACCAGCTGCTTGTCGATACCCTTGATGACGATATCGGTCTGGCTGGGGGTTTCGGCGGTAACGCCTTGCGGCAACTCATAGTCGATCGGGTGCGAGAAGCCGAGAGCCAGGGACAGCACTTGACCTTTGGCTTGCGCCTTGTAACCAACGCCGACCAGTTGGAGCTTGCGCTCGAAGCCCTGGCTGACACCGATCACCATGTTGTTGACCAGGGCACGGGTGGTACCGGCCATGGCTTTGTTCTGCTGATCGCCATTGCGCGCAGCAAAACGCAGTTCACCTGCTTCCTGCTGGACTTCAACGGACGGATGCAGGTTCAACTCGAGAGCGCCCTTGGCACCTTTCACCGAGATCTGCTGACCAGCCAGCTTGACTTCTACGCCAGCGGGCAGCTTGACGGGGTTCTTAGCAACGCGAGACATGCTTATCCCCCCTTAGAACACAGTGCAGAGGACTTCGCCGCCCACGCCAGCAGCGCGAGCAGCACGATCAGTCATCACACCTTTGTTGGTGGAGACAATCGACACGCCCAGGCCACCACGCACTTTCGGCAGCTGGTCTACGGATTTGTACTGGCGCAGGCCAGGACGGCTCACACGCTTCAGCTCCTCGATAACCGGACGGCCTTCGAAGTACTTCAGCTCGATGGACAGCAGCGGCTTGGCATCGCTGCTGACTTGATATCCCGTGATGTAACCTTCGCTCTTGAGAACGTTGGCCACCGCCACCTTCAGCTTGGAGGACGGCATGCTTACGACAGACTTTTCAGCCATCTGGGCATTACGGATACGAGTTAGCATGTCCGCTAACGGGTCCTGCATACTCATGGGCTAGATGCTCCTAAAACAAAAAGGAATGGCCTTGCGGCCACTTGGTACCGCCACGAACGCCCGGCAAAAAACAGGCCTGGCTCTGGCGAGCCGGTCATTTTAGAGACCGTTCATAAATGAATCAAGCCCCAGAAGGGGCTTGATTCATTTTCACGCGGAGGGAACCGCCCTTTCGGGCGGCACTCTCAAGCGATCATTACCAGCTGGCCTTGACCAGACCCGGTACATCGCCACGCATTGCGGCTTCGCGCAGCTTGTTACGGCCGAGGCCGAACTTGCGGTACACGCCGTGCGGACGACCGGTCAGGCGGCAGCGATTACGCAGACGGCTGGCACTGGCATCACGCGGTTGCTTCTGCAGAGCGATCTGCGCCTCCCAACGAGCCTCCGGAGTGGAGTTCGGGTTGACGATGATAGCCTTCAGCTCAGCGCGCTTCTTGGCGAACTTGGCAACCGTTTGCTGACGCTTCAGCTCGCGGTTCTTCATACTCTTCTTGGCCATGTCCTACTCCAATCAGTTGCGGAACGGGAAGCTGAAAGCACGCAGCAGCGCGCGACCTTCATCATCCGTACGGGCAGTGGTGGTCAGGGTGATGTCGAGACCACGCAGTGCATCGATCTTGTCGTAATCGATTTCCGGGAAGATGATCTGCTCTTTCACGCCCATGCTGTAGTTGCCACGACCGTCGAAGGACTTGGCATTCAGGCCGCGGAAGTCACGCACGCGCGGCAGGGAGATGGACAGCAGGCGATCCAGGAACTCGTACATACGATCGCGACGCAGGGTCACCTTGACACCGATCGGCCAGCCTTCGCGGACCTTGAAGCCTGCGATGGACTTACGAGCGTAAGTCACGACAGGCTTCTGGCCGGTGATCTTCTCCAGATCGGCGACGGCGCTCTCGATGACCTTCTTGTCACCGATCGCTTCGCCCAGGCCCATGTTCAGGGTGATTTTGGTAATGCGCGGAACTTCCATCACGTTCGCCAACTGAAGCTCTTCCTTCAGTTTGGGCGCGATTTCTTTCCGGTAAATCTCTTTTAGTCGTGCCATGGTATCTACCTAGCAGTGCTCAAGCGTCGACCGGCTTCTGGTTCGACTTGAAGACACGAATTTTCTTACCGTCTTCGACTTTGAAACCAACGCGATCAGCCTTGCTGGTTTCCGGATTGAAGATGGCCACGTTGGATGCGTGCAGCGGCGCCTCTTTCTCGACGATACCGCCTTGTACGCCCGACATCGGGTTCGGCTTGGTATGACGCTTGACCAGGTTGACCCCGCCGACGACCAGACGGTCGTCAGCGAGCACCTTCAGCACCTTACCGCGCTTACCCTTGTCCTTGCCGGCGATCACGATGATCTCGTCGTCACGACGAATCTTTTGCATGTCGGATCTCCTTACAGAACTTCAGGGGCGAGCGAGACGATCTTCATGAACTTCTCGGAACGAAGCTCACGGGTCACGGGCCCAAAGATACGGGTACCGATCGGCTCCTGCTTGTTGTTCAGCAGAACAGCAGCGTTACCGTCGAAGCGAATGATCGAGCCGTCCGGACGACGCACACCATGACGGGTACGCACCACGACCGCAGTCATTACCTGACCCTTTTTCACCTTGCCGCGCGGAATCGCTTCCTTCACGGTCACCTTGATGATGTCACCAATACCGGCGTAACGACGGTGGGAACCGCCGAGCACCTTGATGCACATAACACGACGCGCGCCACTGTTATCAGCGACATCGAGCATGGATTGAGTCTGAATCATAAAATTTCTCCGACCCTGAGCTCTTAGACTTCGACTGCGCGTTCGACGATCTCAACCAGGGTCCAAGACTTGGTCTTGGCCAGCGGGCGGGTCTCACGGATCGAGACGGTATCGCCAACGCGGCACTGGTTGCTTTCGTCATGGGCGTGCAGTTTGGTCGAACGCTTGACGTACTTACCGTAGATCGGGTGCTTGACGCGACGCTCGATCAGAACGGTGATGGTCTTGTCCATTTTGTCGCTGACGACACGGCCGGTCAGCGTACGGACGGTTTTCTGAGCTTCAGCCATGATTACTTACCTGCCTGCTGAGTGAGCACAGTCTTCACGCGAGCGATGTCGCGCTTCACTTGCGAGAGCAGGTGAGACTGCCCCAACTGGCCAGTCGCTTTCTGCATACGCAGATTGAACTGGTCGCGCAGCAGACCGAGCAATTGCTCGTTCAGCTCCTGCGCGGATTTGCCACGAAGTTCGTTCGCTTTCATCACATCACCGTCCGCTTAACGAAGGAGGTAGCAATCGGCAGCTTCGCAGCGGCCAGGGCGAACGCCTCACGGGCCAGCTCTTCGGAAACGCCTTCGATCTCGTAGAGCACCTTGCCCGGCTGAATCTGGGCTACCCAGTACTCGACGCTACCCTTACCTTTACCCATCCGCACTTCCAGGGGCTTCTTGGTGACCGGCTTGTCCGGGAACACGCGGATCCAGATTTTGCCGCCACGCTTGACGTGACGGGTCAGCGCACGACGCGCAGACTCGATCTGGCGAGCGGTGAGACGACCACGAGCAACGGACTTCAGCGCGAATTCGCCGAAGCTCACTTTGCTACCGCGATGAGCCAGACCACGGTTGTGGCCGGTCATCTGCTTGCGGAATTTTGTACGCTTTGGTTGCAGCATGTTGCGTACTCCTTACTTAGCAGCTTTCTTGCGAGGCGCCGGAGCGACAGGCTTCAGCTCTTCCTGGCGGCCACCAATGACCTCGCCCTTGAAGATCCAAACCTTCACACCGATCACACCGTAGGTGGTGTGCGCTTCGTAGGTGGCGTAATCGATATCGGCACGCAGGGTGTGCAGCGGCACACGACCTTCGCGATACCACTCGGTACGGGCGATTTCCGCGCCACCGAGACGACCACTCACCTGGATCTTGATGCCCTTGGCACCGATACGCATGGCGTTCTGTACAGCACGCTTCATGGCGCGACGGAACATCACGCGACGCTCCAGCTGCTGAGCTACGCTCTGCGCAACCAGCATACCGTCGAGCTCCGGCTTGCGGATCTCTTCGATATTGATGTGCACCGGCACACCCATTTGCTTGGTCAGGTCCTGACGCAGCTTCTCGACATCCTCACCTTTCTTGCCGATCACGATACCGGGACGGGCGGTGTGGATGGTGATGCGTGCGGTTTGCGCCGGGCGATGGATATCGATACGGCTTACGGACGCGCTTTTTAGTTTGTCTTGGAGATACTCACGGACTTTCAGATCCGCGAACAGGTAGTCCGCGTAAGTCCGACCGTCTGCATACCAGACGGAAGTATGATCCTTGACGATTCCCAGGCGGATGCCAACGGGATGTACTTTCTGACCCATCTGATCGACTCCGTTACTTGTCCGCAACCTTGACAGTGATATGGCAAGACCGCTTGACGATGCGATCAGCGCGGCCTTTGGCACGCGGCATGATGCGCTTAAGCGAACGCCCCTCGTTGACGAAAACGGTGGAGACCTTCAGGTCGTCCACGTCCGCGCCCTCGTTGTGCTCGGCGTTGGCTACGGCCGACTCCAGCACTTTCTTCATGATCTCGGCGGCTTTCTTATTGCTGAAAGCCAGGAGGTTGAGCGCTTCACCCACCTTCTTCCCGCGGATCTGGTCGGCGACCAAGCGGGCCTTCTGGGCGGAGATTCGAGCGCCCGACAACTTAGCGGCTACTTCCATCATTCCTTACCCCTTAACGCTTGGCTTTCTTGTCAGCCACGTGCCCACGATAGGTGCGGGTAGCAGCGAACTCGCCGAGTTTGTGGCCAACCATGTCTTCGCTCACCAGGACCGGGACATGTTGACGGCCGTTATGCACAGCGATGGTCAGACCGACCATCTGCGGCAGGATCATCGAACGACGCGACCAGGTCTTAACCGGTTTGCGATCGTTCTTTTCCACCGCCGCCTCGACCTTCTTCAGCAGGTGAAGATCGATAAAAGGACCTTTTTTCAGAGAACGTGGCACTGTCGTATCCCTCTATTTACTTGCGACGACGGACGATCATGTTATCGGTGCGCTTGTTACCACGAGTCTTCGCGCCCTTGGTCGGGAAGCCCCACGGCGACACCGGATGACGACCACCGGAGGTACGACCTTCACCACCACCATGCGGGTGGTCGACCGGGTTCATGGCAACACCACGAACGGTCGGACGAACGCCGCGCCAGCGTTTGGCACCAGCCTTACCCAGCGAGCGCAGGCTGTGCTCGGAGTTGGAGACTTCGCCCAGGGTCGCACGGCACTCGGCCAGTACCTTGCGCATCTCACCGGAGCGCAGACGCAGGGTCACATAGGCACCTTCGCGGGCCACCAACTGGGCGGAAGCACCAGCGGAACGAGCGATCTGCGCGCCTTTGCCCGGCTTCAGCTCGATACCGTGAACGGTCGAACCCACCGGAATGTTGCGCAACTGCAGGCTGTTACCCGGCTTGATCGGCGCCATTGCGCCCGAGATCAGCTGGTCGCCAGCGCTCACGCCTTTCGGCGCGATGATGTAGCGACGCTCACCGTCGGCGTACTTCAGCAGAGCGATGTGAGCAGTACGGTTCGGGTCGTATTCGATGCGCTCGACGATGGCAGGGATGCCATCCTTGTTGCGACGAAAATCGACCAGACGGTAATGCTGCTTGTGACCACCGCCAACGTGGCGAGTGGTGATGCGGCCGTTGTTGTTACGACCACCGGACTTCGACTTCTTCTCGAGCAGCGGAGCATAAGGAGCGCCTTTGTGCAGCTCCTGATTGACCACTTTGACCACGAAACGGCGGCCAGCGGAAGTCGGTTTGCATTTAACGATTGCCATGATGCACCCCTTCCTTACTCAGCACTGCTGGTGAAATCGAGATCTTGGCCCGGCTGAAGGGCGATGATCGCCTTCTTCCAGTCGTTACGCTTGCCTAGGCCACGTGCGGTACGCTTGCTCTTGCCCAGAACGTTCTGGGTAGTCACACGCTCGACTTTGACGCTGAACAGGCTTTCGACGGCCTTCTTGATTTCCAGCTTGGTTGCATCGGTGGCAACCTTGAAAACGAACTGGCCTTTCTTCTCGGCCAGAACTGTGGCCTTCTCGGAGATGTGCGGGCCAAGCAGCACTTTGAATACGCGTTCCTGGTTCATCCCAGCAGCTCCTCGAACTTCTTAACCGCCGACACGGTGATCAGCACCTTGTCGAAAGCGATCAGACTGACCGGATCGGAACCCTGAACATCGCGCACATCGACGTGCGGCAGGTTGCGAGCAGCCAGATACAGATTCTCGTCGACCGAGTCGGCGACGATCAGCACGTCGGACAGACCCAGGCCATTCAGCTTGCTCAGCAGGGCCTTGGTCTTCGGGGCTTCCACGGAGAAGTCCGGAACCACGACCAGACGGTCGCTACGCACCAGCTCGGAGAGGATGGAGCGCAGGGCTGCGCGATACATCTTCTTGTTGAGCTTCTGCGAGTGGTCCTGCGGACGGGCCGCGAAGGTCACACCACCGCCACGCCAGACCGGACCGCGAGTGGTACCGGCACGGGCACGACCGGTGCCCTTCTGGCGCCACGGACGCTTGCCGCCACCGGACACGTCGGAACGGGTCTTCTGCTGCTTGCTGCCTTGACGACCAGCAGCCATGTAGGCCACGACAGCCTGATGCACCAGAGTTTCGTTGAACTCGCCACCGAAGGTCGCTTCGGACACTTCGATCGCTTGTGCGCCATTAACACTCAATTGCATGTCAGCTTCCCCTTAACCGCGAGCCTTGGCTGCCGGACGCACAATCACGTCGCCGCCCGGAGCGCCAGGAATGGCACCCTTGACCAGCAGCAGATTGCGTTCAGCGTCAACGCGAACCACTTCCAGGGACTGTACGGTCACGCGCTCAGCGCCCATGTGACCGGACATCTTCTTACCCTTGAACACACGGCCAGGAGTCTGGCACTGGCCGATGGAACCCGGGACGCGGTGGGAAACGGAGTTGCCGTGGGTATTGTCTTGACCGCGGAAATTCCAGCGTTTGATGGTACCGGCGAAGCCTTTACCCTTCGACTGACCGGTCACGTCGACCAGTTGGCCCGCCTGGAAGATCTCGGCATTGATCAGGTCGCCGGCCTGGTATTCACCTTCTTCAAGGCGGAACTCCCAGACGCTACGACCAGCAGCGACGCTCGCCTTGGCGAAGTGACCAGCCTGAGCCTTGGTCACGCGGGAAGCACGACGCTCGCCCACGGTAACCTGGACAGCGCGATAGCCGTCGCTTTCTTCAGTTTTGAATTGGGTCACGCGATTCGGTTCAATCTCGATGACTGTAACCGGAATGGAGACACCTTCTTCGGTGAAAATGCGGGTCATGCCGCACTTACGACCGACTACACCAATAGTCATGTTGTAACCTCATGAGTGTACGGGGCTTTCACCCGCTATGGCCGCCCATTTCAGAGCGTTACACGACTAAAACCGCAAGGTCTTAGCCGAGGCTGATCTGCACTTCCACGCCTGCAGCAAGGTCCAGCTTCATCAGCGCATCGACGGTCTTGTCGGTCGGCTGAACGATGTCCAGCACGCGCTTATGAGTGCGAATCTCGTACTGATCACGCGCGTCTTTGTTGACGTGCGGGGAGATCAACACGGTGAAACGCTCCTTGCGAGTAGGCAGAGGAATCGGACCACGCACCTGAGCACCAGTACGTTTCGCGGTTTCCACGATTTCCTGGGTGGATTGATCGATCAGGCGATGGTCAAAAGCCTTCAACCGAATACGGATTTGTTGGTTTTGCATTTTGACCTCAGACTCCAAGTTGCCATCCCCACCGAACGCAATACGCCCGATAAAAGGAGGCGCAATTGTACGGATGCGCCCCCAGGGTGTCAATAAATGATCAACAAACAGAAAAGGCCCCAAGAGGGGCCTTTTCCTTAGCGCGATCTTCGATTACTCGATGATCTTGGCAACCACGCCGGCGCCGACGGTACGACCGCCTTCGCGGATCGCGAAGCGCAGACCTTCTTCCATGGCGATCGGGGCGATCAGGGTAACAGTCATCTTGATGTTGTCACCCGGCATCACCATCTCGACGCCTTCCGGCAGCTCGCAGTTACCGGTCACGTCAGTGGTACGGAAGTAGAACTGCGGACGGTAGCCCTTGAAGAACGGAGTGTGACGGCCGCCCTCTTCCTTGCTCAGCACGTACACTTCGCCTTCGAACTTGGTGTGCGGCTTGATGGTGCCCGGCTTGGCCAGAACCTGGCCACGCTCCACTTCGTCACGCTTGGTGCCGCGCAGCAGCACGCCGACGTTCTCGCCAGCACGACCTTCGTCGAGCAGTTTGCGGAACATTTCCACGCCGGTGCAGGTGGTCTTGGTGGTCGGACGGATACCGACGATCTCGACCTCTTCCTGGACCTTGACGATGCCGCGCTCGACACGACCGGTTACCACGGTACCGCGACCGGAGATCGAGAACACGTCTTCGATCGGCATCAGGAACGGCTGGTCGATGGCACGCACCGGCTCCGGAATGTAGGCATCCAGGGTTTCCACCAGCTTGCGAACAGCGGAAACGCCCATTTCGTTGGAGTCTTCGCCGTTCAGCGCCATCAGCGCAGAACCGATGATGATCGGGGTATCGTCGCCCGGGAAGTCATAGGTGGAGAGCAGGTCACGGACCTCCATCTCGACCAGCTCCAGCAGCTCGGCGTCGTCCACCATGTCGGCCTTGTTCAGGAACACGACGATATACGGAACGCCTACCTGACGGGACAGCAGGATGTGCTCGCGGGTTTGCGGCATGGGGCCGTCGGCAGCCGAGCAGACCAGGATCGCGCCGTCCATCTGGGCGGCACCGGTGATCATGTTCTTCACGTAGTCGGCGTGACCCGGGCAGTCCACGTGGGCGTAGTGGCGGATCGGCGAATCGTATTCAACGTGGGAAGTGTTGATGGTGATACCACGCGCCTTCTCTTCCGGAGCGTTGTCGATCTGGTCGAACGCGCGGACAGCACCGCCCCAGGTCTCGGCACAGACCTTGGTCAGCGCTGCGGTCAGGGTGGTTTTACCGTGGTCAACGTGACCGATGGTGCCTACGTTGACGTGCGGTTTGTTACGTTCAAATTTTTCCTTAGCCACGACAGTAAACCTCTTACTTAAAGGGCTGAATCAACCTTGTTTTTTGATGATAGCTTCGGCGATGTTGGCCGGAGCTTCCGCGTACTTCGAGAACTCCATGGAGTAGCTCGCGCGCCCCTGAGACATGGAACGGACGTCGGTAGCGTAGCCGAACATCTCGCCCAGCGGCACTTCGGCGCGGATAACCTTGCCGGAAACGCTGTCTTCCATACCCTGGATCAGACCGCGACGACGGTTCAGGTCACCCATCACGTCGCCCATGTAGTCTTCCGGAGTCACGACTTCGACCTTCATGATCGGCTCGAGCAGAACGGCACCGCCCTTCTGGGACAACTGCTTGGTCGCCATGGACGCCGCGATCTTGAACGCCATTTCGTTCGAGTCGACATCGTGGTAGGAACCGTCGAACACGGTAGCCTTCAGGCCGAGGAGCGGATAGCCGGCGATAACACCGTTCTTCATCTGCTCTTCGATACCCTTCTGGATCGCCGGGATGTATTCCTTCGGAACCACACCACCCACGACTTCGTTCTTGAACTCCAGACCTTCCTGACCTTCGTCGGCCGGCGCGAAGCGAATCCAGCAGTGACCGAACTGGCCACGACCACCGGACTGGCGAACGAACTTGCCTTCGATCTCGCAAGTATTGCGGATGGTCTCACGGTAAGCCACCTGCGGCTTGCCGATGTTGGCCTCGACGTTGAACTCACGCTTCATGCGATCAACGAGGATGTCCAGGTGCAGCTCACCCATACCGGAGATGATGGTCTGGCCGGACTCTTCGTCGGTCTTGACGCGGAACGACGGGTCTTCCTGGGCCAGTTTGCCAAGGGCGATACCCATCTTCTCCTGGTCAGCCTTGGTCTTCGGCTCCACGGCTACCGAGATAACCGGCTCCGGGAAGTCCATCCGCTCGAGGATGATCGGCTTCTCGATGTCGCACAGGGTGTCACCGGTGGTGACGTCCTTCATGCCGATCAGAGCAGCGATGTCGCCAGCGCGTACTTCCTTGATCTCCTCACGGGTGTTGGCGTGCATCTGGACCATACGGCCGACGCGCTCCTTCTTGCCCTTGACGGAGTTGATCACGGAGTCGCCCGAGCTCAGCACGCCCGAGTAAACACGCGCGAAGGTCAGAGTACCGACGAAGGGGTCGGTCGCGATCTTGAACGCCAGAGCCGAGAACGGCTCGCTGTCGTCAGCATGCCGCTCGTCGACCTTCTCCTCGTCATCCGGGTGGGTACCCTTGATGGCCGGGATTTCGGTCGGCGCCGGCAGGAAGTCGATCACCGCATCGAGAACCAGGGGCACGCCCTTGTTCTTGAAGGAGGAACCGCAAACAGCCGGAACGATTTCACAGGCGATGGTACGCTGACGCAGGCCAGCCTTGATCTCTTCGATCGTCAGCTCGCCGCCTTCCAGGTACTTGTTCATCAGCTCTTCGTTGGCTTCGGCAGCCGCCTCGACCATGTTGGAGCGATACTCTTCGGCCAGGTCAGCCAGCTCCGCCGGAATCTCTTCCTCGCGGTAGGTCATGCCTTGGTCGTCTTCGTTCCAGTAGATCGCCTTCATCTTGATCAGGTCGATCTGGCCCTGGAAGTTCTCCTCGGCACCGATCGCCAGTTGCACCGGAACCGGAGTGTGGCCCAGGCGCTGCTTGATCTGGCCGACCACGCGCAGGAAGTTGGCGCCCTGACGGTCCATCTTGTTCACGTAGACGATACGCGGAACACCGTATTTGTTGGCCTGACGCCATACGGTCTCGGACTGCGGCTCAACGCCGGAGGTACCGCAGAACACCACCACGGCACCGTCCAGCACACGCAGGGAACGCTCCACCTCGATAGTGAAGTCCACGTGACCGGGGGTGTCGATGATGTTGACGCGGTACTTGTCGTATTGCTTGGTGGAACCAGACCAGAACGCGGTGGTAGCCGCGGAGGTAATGGTGATACCACGCTCCTGCTCCTGCACCATCCAGTCCATGGTCGCGGCGCCGTCGTGCACCTCGCCCATCTTGTGGTTGACGCCTGTGTAGAACAGGATCCGCTCGGTAGTGGTGGTCTTGCCCGCGTCTACGTGGGCACAGATACCAATGTTCCGGTAGCGGTTGATAGGAGTTGTACGAGCCACAATAAAATCCTCGTGGGATGTGAAGCGCGGTTCTTAGAAACGGTAATGGGAGAAGGCCTTGTTGGCCTCTGCCATACGGTGCACGTCTTCACGCTTCTTGACGGCGGCGCCTTTACCTTCGTAGGCATCCAGCAACTCGCCAGCCAGGCGCAGGGCCATGGACTTTTCACCACGCTTGCGCGCACTTTCCACCAGCCAGCGCATGGCCAGGGCGTTGCGACGGGACGGACGAACCTCGACCGGGACCTGGTAGGTAGCACCGCCTACACGGCGGGACTTGACTTCGACCAGCGGAGCGATGGCGTCGAGAGCTTTCTCGAAGATCTCCAGGGGATCGCTGTTCTTGCGGGATTTGACGGTATCCAGCGCGCCGTAAACGATGCGCTCGGCTACGGCCTTCTTGCCGCTTTCCATCACGTGGTTCATGAACTTGGCGAGGATCTGGCTTCCGTACTTCGGATCGTCCAGGATCTCACGCTTGGCTGCTACACGACGTCTTGGCATTGATAAGCCCTCAAACGGTCTTCAGGTTAGCTCGGGACCATGACGCCAGGGTCACGCCCGACCTTACTCTTATCGACTCAGATAAATGGAAACGGATTATTTCGGACGCTTGGCGCCGTACTTGGAACGACCCTGCTTACGGTCTTTCACGCCGGAGGTATCCAGCGAACCGCGCACGGTGTGGTAACGCACACCCGGAAGGTCCTTCACTCGGCCGCCGCGAATCAGCACAACGCTGTGCTCTTGCAGGTTGTGGCCTTCACCGCCGATGTAGGAGGTGACTTCGTAGCCGTTGGTCAGACGAACACGGCACACTTTACGCAGTGCGGAGTTCGGTTTCTTCGGCGTGGTGGTGTACACGCGGGTGCACACGCCACGACGCTGCGGGCAGTTCTGCAGCGCAGGCACGTCGCTCTTGTCGACGAGACGCTTGCGCGGCTTGCGTACCAGCTGGTTGATAGTTGCCATCTATAGCTCCACTGTTGTCTTTCGACATAAACAAAATGGCAGGACCAAGGTCCCGCCAAATTTAGGGGTACAAAAGTCTAAAGAGCTTGCCACACCCCGTCAAGGCAGGTCCTGCAGCCTGGGAAGGCTACAGGACCCCACACTTTCTTACAGATTGTTGAGCGCTTCCGACAGCTGGGCTTCCGCCTCGCTGGCGCTCACCTGAACCGGCTTGCCGGCATCACGCTTGCGCTTGCGCTCGCTGTGGTAGGCCAGTCCGGTACCGGCCGGGATCAGACGACCCACCACCACGTTCTCCTTCAGGCCGCGCAGGAAGTCGCGCTTGCCGGTGACCGCCGCCTCGGTGAGGACGCGGGTGGTCTCCTGGAAGGAGGCCGCCGAGATGAACGACTCGGTGGACAGCGAGGCCTTGGTAATACCCAGCAGCACGCGCTCGTACTTGGCCGGGAAGCGGTCGTCCGTGCCCAGCTTCTCGTTCTCTTCCAGCACCTGGGTCAGCTCGACCTGGTCGCCTTTGATGAAGCTGGAGTCGCCGGACTCGCTGACCTCGACCTTGCGCAGCATCTGCCGCAGGATGGTCTCGATGTGCTTGTCGTTGATCTTCACGCCCTGCAGGCGGTACACGTCCTGGATCTCGTTGACGATGTACTTGGCCAGCGCGCTGACACCGAGCAAACGCAAGATGTCGTGCGGGTTGCTCGGACCATCGGAGATCACTTCGCCGCGGTTCACCTGTTCGCCTTCGAAGACGTTGAGGTGACGCCACTTCGGAATCAGCTCCTCGTACGGATCGCTACCGTCGGTCGGGGTGATGACCAGGCGGCGCTTGCCCTTGGTTTCCTTGCCGAAGGAGATGGTGCCGCTGATTTCCGCCAGGATCGACGGCTCTTTCGGACGACGCGCTTCGAACAGGTCGGCAACGCGCGGCAGACCACCGGTGATGTCGCGAGTCTTCGAGGTTTCCTGCGGGATACGGGCGATTACGTCACCCACGCCCACCTTGGCTCCGTCGGTCAGGTTGACCAAGGCGTTGGCCGGCAGGAAGTACTGTGCAGGCACGTCGGTACCCGGCAGCAGCAGTTCCTTGCCGTTGGCGTCGACCAGCTTCACGGCCGGACGGATGTCCTTGCCAGCGGCCGGACGATCTTTCGGGTCCATCACCTCGATGTTGGTCAGACCGGTCAGTTCGTCGGTCTGGCGCTTGATGGTGATGCCCTCTTCCATGCCCACGAAGGTCACGGTACCGGCCATCTCGGTGACGATCGGGTGGGTGTGCGGGTCCCACTTGGCGACGATGGCGCCAGCATCGACCTTGTCACCTTCCTTGACCGAGATCACCGCACCGTACGGCAGCTTGTAGCGCTCGCGCTCTCGGCCGAAGTCGTCGGCGATCGCCAGCTCGCCGGAGCGGGACACCGCCACCAGGTTGCCGTCGGCACGCTCGACGTGCTTGAGGTTGTGCAGACGCACGGTACCGCCGTTCTTCACCTGGACGCTGTCGGCTGCCGAAGTCCGGCTGGCCGCACCACCGATGTGGAAGGTCCGCATGGTGAGCTGGGTACCCGGTTCACCGATCGACTGGGCGGCGATGACACCGACCGCCTCACCGATGTTGACCTGGTGACCACGAGCCAGGTCGCGGCCGTAGCACTTGGCGCAGATGCCATAGCGGGTTTCGCAGGTGATCGGCGAACGCACGATCACTTCGTCGATGCTGTTGCGCTCGATGAACTCGACCCACTGCTCGTCGACCAGGGTACCGGCCGGCACGATGACGTCTTCGCTGCCCGGCTTGAACACGTCGCGGGCGATCACACGGCCCAGCACACGCTCACCGAGCGGCTCGACCACGTCGCCGCCTTCGATGTGCGGGGTCATCAGCAGGCCATGTTCGGTGCCGCAGTCGATTTCGGTCACTACCAGGTCCTGGGCCACGTCGACCAGACGACGGGTCAGGTAACCGGAGTTCGCGGTCTTCAGCGCGGTATCCGCCAGACCCTTACGAGCACCGTGGGTGGAGATGAAGTACTGCAGAACCGACAGACCTTCGCGGAAGTTCGCGGTGATCGGGGTCTCGATGATCGAGCCGTCCGGCTTGGCCATCAGGCCACGCATACCGGCCAACTGACGGATCTGTGCGGCGGAACCCCGGGCGCCGGAGTCGGCCATCATGTACATGGAGTTGAAGGACTCCTGCTCGACTTCCTTGCCCTCGCGGTCGATGACCCGCTCTTTCGAGAGATTGGCCATCATCGCCTTGGACACTTCGTCGTTGGCCTTCGACCACAGGTCGATCACCTTGTTGTACTTCTCGCCCTGGGTCACCAGGCCGGAGGCGTACTGGCTCTCGATCTCCTTCACTTCCTCGGTGGCGGCGTCGATGATGCGCGCCTTCTCGTCCGGGATGACGAAGTCGTTCACGCCGATCGACACACCGGAGATGGTCGAGTAGGCGAAGCCGGTGTACATCAACTGGTCGGCGAAGATCACGGTGTCCTTCAGGCCGACAGTGCGGTAGCACTGGTTGATCAGCTTGGAGATTGCCTTCTTCTTCATCGGCTGGTTGACCACCTCGAAGGGCAGCCCGGCCGGCACGACCTGGAACAGCAGGGCACGGCCGACAGTGGTGTCGACGATGCGGGTGTTCTTGGTGATCGAGCCGTCCTTTTCCTTGACGGTCTCGTTGATGCGCACTTTCACGCGGGCGTGCAGGGACGCCTCGCCGGCACGGAATACCCGGTCGACTTCCTGCAGGTCGGCGAACACTCGACCCTCGCCCTTGGCGTTAACGGCTTCGCGGGTCATGTAGTACAGACCCAGAACCACGTCCTGGGACGGCACGATGATCGGATCACCGTTGGCCGGCGACAGGATGTTGTTGGTGGACATCATCAGCGCGCGCGCTTCCAACTGGGCCTCGAGGGTCAGCGGGACGTGCACGGCCATCTGGTCACCGTCGAAGTCGGCGTTGTACGCGGCACAGACCAGCGGGTGAAGCTGGATCGCCTTGCCTTCGATGAGCACCGGCTCGAACGCCTGGATGCCCAGACGGTGCAGGGTCGGCGCACGGTTGAGCAGCACGGGGTGTTCGCGGATGACTTCGGCGAGAACGTCCCAGACCTCGGGCAGCTCGCGCTCGACCATCTTCTTCGCGGCCTTGATGGTGGTCGCCAGACCACGCATTTCCAGCTTGCCGAAGATGAACGGTTTGAACAGCTCGAGGGCCATCTTCTTCGGCAGACCGCACTGGTGCAGACGCAGGGTCGGGCCGACGGTAATCACCGAACGGCCGGAGTAGTCGACGCGCTTGCCGAGCAGGTTCTGACGGAAACGGCCCTGCTTGCCCTTGATCATGTCGGCCAGGGACTTCAGCGGGCGCTTGTTCGAGCCGGTGATGGCACGGCCGCGACGGCCGTTGTCCAGCAGGGCGTCGACGGCTTCCTGCAGCATGCGCTTCTCGTTGCGCACGATGATGTCCGGAGCGGCCAGGTCGAGCAGGCGCTTCAGACGGTTGTTACGGTTGATCACCCGGCGATACAGGTCGTTCAGGTCGGAAGTCGCGAAACGGCCGCCATCCAGCGGGACCAGCGGACGCAGGTCCGGCGGCAGCACCGGCAGGACGGTCAGGACCATCCACTCCGGACGGTTACCGGAGTCCTTGAAGGCTTCCATCAGCTTCAGGCGCTTGGACAGCTTCTTGATCTTGGTCTCGGAGTTGGTCTGCGGAATCTCCTCGCGCAGGCGGCCGATCTCGTGATCCAGATCGATGGCGTTGAGCAGTTCGCGAACCGCTTCGGCGCCCATGCGCGCGTCGAAGTCGTCACCGAACTCCTCGATGGCCTCGAAGTACTGCTCGTCGTTGAGCAGTTGGCCCTTCTCCAGGGTGGTCATGCCCGGGTCGATCACCACGTAGCTCTCGAAGTAGAGCACGCGCTCGATGTCACGCAGGGTCATGTCCAGCAGCAGGCCGATACGGGACGGCAGCGACTTGAGGAACCAGATGTGGGCGACCGGCGAAGCCAGTTCGATGTGCGCCATGCGCTCGCGACGGACCTTGGCCAGCGCCACTTCCACGCCGCACTTCTCGCAGATCACACCACGGTGCTTCAGGCGCTTGTACTTGCCGCACAGGCACTCGTAGTCCTTCACCGGGCCGAAGATCTTGGCGCAGAACAGGCCGTCGCGCTCCGGCTTGAAGGTACGGTAGTTGATGGTCTCCGGCTTCTTCACTTCACCGAACGACCACGAACGGATCATCTCAGGCGAAGCCAGGCCGATACGGATGGCGTCGAACTCTTCGATTTGACCCTGGTTTTTCAACAGATTCAGTAGGTCTTTCAAGGCCTTTCCTCCTGACGGAGCGGGGAGCGAGGCAGCCCCCGCTCCCGATACGCGTCACGTGTTATTCGGTTTCCAGATCGATGTCGATACCGAGCGAACGGATCTCTTTGATCAGCACGTTGAAGGACTCGGGCATGCCCGGCTCCATGCGGTGATCGCCGTCCACGATGTTCTTGTACATCTTGGTCCGGCCGTTCACGTCGTCCGATTTCACGGTCAGCATCTCCTGCAGGGTGTAGGCGGCGCCGTAGGCTTCCAGCGCCCAGACCTCCATCTCCCCGAAGCGCTGACCACCGAATTGCGCCTTACCACCCAGCGGCTGCTGGGTAACCAGGCTGTAGGAGCCGGTGGAACGAGCGTGCATCTTGTCGTCGACCAGGTGGTTCAGCTTGAGCATGTACATGTAGCCGACGGTGGTCGGGCGCTCGAACTGGTTACCGGTACGACCGTCGAACAGGCGCATCTGGCCGCTTTCCGGCAGGTCGGCGAGCTTGAGCATCTTCTTGATCTCAACCTCTTTCGCCCCGTCGAACACAGCGGTCGCCATCGGCACGCCACCCTTGAGGTTGTTGGCCAACGCGAGGATCTCGTTGTCGGAGAGCTCGTCCAGGTTTTCCTGGCGGCCGCCGACCTCGTTGTAGATCTCGTGGAGGAACTTGCGCAGCTCGGCGATCTTGCGCTGCTCTTCGAGCATGCGGTTGATCTTCTCGCCCAGGCCCTTGGCCGCGAGGCCCAGGTGGGTCTCGAGGATCTGGCCGACGTTCATACGAGACGGTACGCCCAGCGGGTTGAGCACGATGTCCACCGGCGTGCCATTGGCGTCGTGCGGCATGTCTTCGACCGGCATGATCACCGAGACCACACCCTTGTTACCGTGACGGCCGGCCATCTTGTCGCCCGGCTGGATGCGACGCTTGATCGCCAGGTAGACCTTGACGATCTTCAGCACGCCCGGAGCCAGGTCGTCGCCCTGCTGCAGCTTGCGCTTCTTGTCCTCGAACTTGTCGTCGAGCAGTTGACGGCGGTCGGAGAGGTAGGCCTGGGCCTTCTCCAACTGCTCGTTCAACGCGTCCTCGGCCATGCGCAGCTTGAACCACTGGCCGCGCTCGAGGCCATCGAGGATCTCGTCGGTGATGACGGTACCCTTCTTCAGGCTGGCGCCGCCTTCGGCAGTCTGGCCGACCAGGGCGGAACGCAGACGCTCGAAGGTGGCGCCTTCGACGATGCGGAACTCTTCGTTGAGGTCCTTGCGGATCTCGTCCAGTTGCTGCTTCTCGATGGCCAGGGCGCGGGAGTCGCGCTCCACGCCGTCGCGGGTGAACACCTGGACGTCGATGACAGTGCCCTTGGTGCCGGTCGGCACGCGCAGGGAGGTGTCCTTCACGTCGGAGGCCTTCTCACCGAAGATCGCACGCAGCAGCTTCTCTTCCGGGGTCAACTGGGTCTCGCCTTTCGGGGTGACCTTGCCGACCAGGATGTCGCCCGGGCCGACTTCGGCGCCGACGTAGACGATACCGGCTTCGTCCAGCTTGTTCAGAGCGGCTTCACCGACGTTCGGGATGTCAGAGGTGATTTCCTCTGGGCCGAGCTTGGTGTCGCGGGCCACACAGGTCAGTTCCTGGATGTGGATGGTGGTGAAGCGATCTTCCTGCACCACGCGCTCGGACAGGCAGATGGAGTCCTCGAAGTTGAAGCCGTTCCAGGGCATGAACGCGACGCGCATGTTCTGTCCCAGAGCCAGCTCCCCCATGTCGGTGGACGGACCGTCGGCGAGGATGTCGCCACGCGCAACCACGTCACCTTTCTGTACCAGCGGGCGCTGGTTGATGCAGGTGTTCTGGTTGGAGCGGGTGTACTTGGTGAGGTTGTAGATGTCCACACCGGCTTCGCCGGTCTCGACCTCGGCATCACGCACACGCACCACGATGCGACTGGCGTCGACCGAGTCGATCACCCCGCCACGACGGGCAACCACGCAGACACCGGAGTCACGGGCGACGTTGCGCTCCATGCCGGTACCCACCAGCGGCTTGTCGGCACGCAGGGTCGGCACGGCCTGACGCTGCATGTTCGAACCCATCAGTGCACGGTTGGCATCGTCGTGCTCGAGGAACGGAATCAGCGAGGCGGCGACCGAGACGACCTGCTTGGGCGAAACGTCCATCAGGGTGACGTCTTCCGGCGCCTTCACGGTGAATTCGTTCAGGTGACGCACAGCCACCAGCTCGTCGATCAGCTCACCCTTGTCGTTCAGGGTGGCGGAGGCCTGGGCGATCACGTGATCGGCCTCTTCGATCGCCGACAGGAACACGATCTCGTCGGTGACCTTGCCTTCCTTGACCACGCGGTACGGGCTTTCCAGGAAGCCGTACTGGTTGGTGCGGGCATAGGCGGCCAGCGAGTTGATCAGACCGATGTTCGGACCTTCAGGGGTTTCAATCGGGCAGACGCGACCGTAGTGGGTCGGGTGCACGTCACGCACCTCGAAGCCGGCACGCTCGCGGGTCAGGCCGCCTGGGCCGAGCGCGGAAACACGACGCTTGTGGGTGATCTCCGACAGCGGGTTGTTCTGGTCCATGAACTGCGAGAGCTGGCTGGAACCGAAGAACTCCTTGACCGCGGCAGCCACCGGCTTGGCGTTGATCAGGTCCTGCGGCATCAGGCCTTCGCTTTCGGCCATCGACAGACGCTCTTTCACCGCGCGCTCGACGCGCACCAGACCGACGCGGAACTGGTTCTCGGCCATCTCGCCGACGCAACGCACGCGACGGTTACCGAGGTGGTCGATGTCGTCGACGATGCCCTTGCCGTTACGGATGTCGACCAGGGTCTTGAGGACCTCGACGATGTCTTCCTTGCTCAGTACGCCGGAACCTTCGATCTCGGTGCGACCGATACGGCGGTTGAACTTCATGCGACCGACAGCGGACAGGTCGTAGCGCTCGGCACTGAAGAACAGGTTGTTGAACAGGGTCTCGGCGGCATCCTTGGTCGGCGGTTCGCCGGGACGCATCATCCGGTAGATCTCGACCAGCGCATCCAGTTGGTTGGTGGTGGAGTCGATCTTCAGGGTGTCGGAGATGAACGGGCCGCAGTCGATGTCGTTGGTGTACAGCGTTTCGATGCGCACCACCTGGGCCTTGGCGATCTTGGCCAGCAGCTCGGTGGTCAGCTCGGTGTTGCACTCGGCGATGATCTCGCCAGTGGACGGGTGCACGATGGCCTTGGCGGTGGTACGGCCAATCACGTAGTCGAGCGGTACTTCCAGTTCCTTGATGCCGGCCTTGTCGAGCTGGTTGATGTGGCGCGCGGTGATCCGGCGGCCCTGCTCGACGATGACCTTGCCGCTACCGTCCTTGATGTCGAGGACGGCGATTTCGCCACGCAGGCGTTGCGGCACCAGTTCCAGGCTCAGGTTCTCACCCTTCACGTGGAAGACGTTGGTGGCATAGAAGGTATCGAGGATTTCCTCGGTGCTGTAGCCCAGGGCGCGCAGCAGGACGGACGCCGGCAGTTTGCGGCGACGGTCGATACGCACGAACACGGCGTCCTTCGGATCGAACTCGAAGTCCAGCCAGGAGCCGCGGTAAGGGATGATGCGCGCGGAGTACAGCAGCTTGCCGGAGCTGTGGGTCTTGCCACGGTCGTGGTCGAAGAACACACCCGGGGAACGGTGCAACTGGGAAACGATGACGCGCTCGGTACCGTTGATGATGAAGGTACCGTTCTCGGTCATCAGGGGGATTTCCCCCATGTAGACTTCCTGTTCCTTGATGTCCTTGATCGCCTTGTTCGACGATTCCTTGTCGAAAATGATCAGGCGCACTTTCACGCGCAGCGGAACGGCGAACGTCACGCCGCGCAGCACGCACTCCTTGACGTCGAACGCCGGCTCGCCCAGGCGGTAGCCGACGTATTCGAGGGCTGCGTTGCCGGAGTAGCTGATGATCGGGAATACGGACTTGAAGGCCGCATGCAGGCCAACGTCGCGGAGCTGTTCCTTGCTCGCTCCTTGCTGCAGGAATTCGCGGTACGAATCCAGCTGGATGGCCAGGAGGTAAGGCACATCCATCACGTCCGGCAACTTGCTAAAGTCCTTGCGGATACGTTTTTTCTCAGTGTATGAGTAAGCCATCAGCGTTCCCCAGCTTGGTCACCTGCTTGTTTGGCCACACCCGGCGGGAGCAGCCAGAAAATCGTGCAAACCTCACGGTCTGCGCCGCCCTCGGGCGGATTTCCGGTCATGGGCAGGCCTGCTCGGCAAACCGCCCATAACGGAAAAAGGCCGGTGGCAAAAGCCACCAGCCGCCAGCCTTTTGCTTAACGCTCGGGCTGTAGACGCAAGGTCGTCGCTTACTTGAGCTCGACTTTGGCGCCAGCTTCTTCCAGAGCCTTCTTGGCTGCTTCGGCTTCTTCTTTCGAAGCGCCTTCCTTGACAACGCCCGGGGCGCCGTCAACGACAGCCTTGGCTTCTTTCAGGCCCAGGCCGGTCAGCTCGCGCACGACCTTGATCACGTTCACTTTCTTGTCGCCAGCTTCGGCCAGAACGATGGTGAACTCGGTCTGCTCTTCAGCAGCGACAGCGGCAACAGCCGGGCCAGCGGCAACGGCAGCAGCAGCGGTAACACCGAACTTCTCTTCCATCGCCTTGATCAGTTCAACGATCTGCATGACGGACATTTCGGATACGGCGTTGATGATGTCTTCGTTGGTCAGAGCCATGACTCTAATTCCTGTATTGGGGTGACAGCCTTCGCGGCCATCAAATTAAACAAATTACGGAAAGGGACGGATTGGCCTGGATCAGGCCGCAGCGCCTTCTTTCTGGTCGCGAATAGCCGCCAGAGTACGAGCCAGCTTGCTGGTGGCGCCTTGGATCACGCTCATCAGTTGGGCAACGGCTTCGTTGTAGGTCGGCAGAGTTGCCAGTACGTCGATCTGGTTAGCGGCGAGGAACTGACCCTCGAACGCAGCTGCCTTGATCTCGAACTTGTCCTGACCCTTGGAGAACTCCTTGAAGATACGGGCAGCAGCGCCCGGGTGCTCGTTGGAGAACGCAATCAGGGTCGGGCCTTTGAACACGTCGTTGAGCACTTCGAACTGAGTGCCTTCAACGGCGCGCTTGAGCAGGGTGTTACGCACGACTTTCACGTACACACCAGCTTCGCGGGCCTCTTTACGGAGTCCGGTCATTGCGCCGACAGTCACGCCACGGGCATCAGCCACGACAGCGGACAGACCAGCTTTGGCAGCCTCGTTGACTTCAGCGACGATGGCCTTCTTGTCTTCGAGTTTAATTGCCACGGGTTTACTCCTGGATGTTACCGTTTCGCCGAGCCGGAGCCCGACGTCGTTTTGGTGTCTGATTCGGTAAGGAATCGGGAGCACCATCTGCGTAGGCTGGTGGTTTAAGGCTTGCGCCACCTACGGTCTTGGACAGCCCCCGCCAGGCAGGGACCCCAATCTTGGCGGCTGGCGGAAGCGCTCCCACCAGCCGTGCATCATCACGCGTTGAGCGATGCCTGATCGATCATCAGCCCCGGACCCATGGTGGTGCTCAGGGTCACGCGCTTGACATAGATACCTTTGGCCGAAGCCGGCTTCAGACGCTTCAGGTCAGCCAGCAGCGCTTCCACGTTCTCTTTCAGCTTGCCGGCTTCGAAGCCGACCTTGCCGACGGAGGCGTGGATGATGCCGTTCTTGTCGGTGCGGTAGCGGATCTGACCGGCCTTGGCGTTCTTCACCGCAGTAGCCACGTCCGGAGTCACGGTACCGACCTTCGGGTTCGGCATCAGGCCGCGCGGGCCCAGTACCTGACCCAGTTGACCGACTACGCGCATCGCGTCCGGGGAGGCGATCACCACGTCGTAGTTCAGATCGCCGCCTTTCATTTCGGCAGCCAGGTCATCCATGCCAACGCGATCGGCACCGGCAGCCAGAGCGGCTTCGGCAGCCGGACCCTGGGTGAACACGGCGACGCGTACGGTCTTGCCAGTGCCATGCGGCAACACGGTGGCGCTACGCACGACCTGGTCGGATTTACGCGGGTCAACGCCCAGGTTCACCGACACGTCGAACGACTCGGTGAACTTGACGGCGGACAGCTCGGCCAGCAGGGTGGCCGCTTCCTCGAAGCTGTAAGCCTTGCCTGCTTCGACTTTGGCCGCGATGGCCTTTTGGCGCTTGGTCAACTTAGCCATTACACACCCTCCACGTTCAGGCCCATGCTGCGCGCGGAACCAGCGATGGTGCGCACGGCGGCATCCAGGTCAGCAGCAGTCAGGTCGGCTTGCTTGGCCTTGGCGATATCTTCCAGTTGGGCACGGGTCACAGTGCCGACTTTCTGGGTATTCGGGCGGCTGGAGCCGCTCTGGACACCGGCAGCCTTCTTCAGCAGAACCGAAGCAGGGGTGCTTTTGGTTTCAAAGGTAAAGCTGCGGTCGCTATAGACGGTGATGATCACCGGAGTCGGCAGACCAGGCTCCATACCCTGGGTCTTGGCGTTGAACGCCTTGCAGAACTCCATGATGTTCACGCCATGCTGACCCAGGGCCGGGCCAACGGGCGGCGACGGGTTGGCCTGACCGGCCTTCACTTGCAGCTTGATATAAGCTTGAATCTTCTTAGCCATGAGCTACTCCAATTGCGGGTATTAGCGCCTGACGGCTCCCCGATTGACATCTATTTATCCCAGCGACGACAAAACCCCGCAGTCAGCGACTGCGGGGTGCGGGATGCGTTTTCAGTTACGCCTTCTCGACCTGACTGAACTCCAACTCGACCGGCGTAGAGCGACCAAAAATGGTAACTGCCACCTGAATCCTGCTTTTCTCGTAGTTGACTTCTTCAACTACGCCACTGAAATCGGCAAATGGCCCGTCAATGACCCGCACCATTTCACCCGGTTCGAACAAGGTTTTCGGCTTCGGCTTGTCACCGCTATCGGCAACGCGACGCAGAATGGCCTCAGCCTCTTTCTCGGTGATGGGAGCCGGCTTGTCGGCCGTACCACCGATGAAGCCCATGACACGAGGGGTATCCTTGATCAAGTGCCAAGTCGCCTCGTTCATTTCCATCTGAACCAGCACATAGCCGGGGAAGAACTTACGCTCGCTCTTGCGCTTCTGGCCATTGCGCATCTCCACCACTTCTTCGGTGGGCACCAGAATTTCGCCGAACTCATCTTCCATACCGGCCAGCTTCACACGCTCGATCAGCGAGCGCATGACATGCTTCTCGTAACCCGAGTAAGCATGCACGACGTACCAACGCTTAGCCACGGGACACCTTTAACCAACAATCAAAGAAACGAGCCAGCCCAGCAGGGAATCCAGCCCCCACAGCAGCAACGCCATCACGAGCACCACGGCCACGACGATCAGGGTCGTCTGGGTGGTCTCCTGGCGAGTTGGCCAGACAACCTTGCGAATCTCGGTACGCGCTTCTTTCAGCAAGCTGAAGAAGAGCTGACCCTTTGCGGTCTGCAAGGCCACGAACGCCGCAATGGCAGCAAGCACTATCAGACCGATGACACGATACAGAATCGGCTCGCCCGAGAAGTACTGATTACCGACCACACCGGCAACGACCAAAGCAGCGACAACCAACCACTTCAGCAGATCTAGGCGTGAATCTTTGGCCTCAGCCTTGGCATTCATTTACGAGGATCCTGTGAAATACAAGCCAACTCCTAAGCGGGAAGTTGGCAGGTCAGGAGGGAATCGAACCCCCAACCTACGGTTTTGGAGACCGTCGCTCTGCCAATTGAGCTACTGACCTGTAACGAAAATCAGGCCGGCCATTATGCCGGCCTGAAAGCGGGAGATCAACCGATTACTCGATGATCTTGGCAACCACGCCGGCGCCGACGGTACGACCGCCTTCGCGGATCGCGAAGCGCAGACCTTCTTCCATGGCGATCGGGGCGATCAGGGTAACAGTCATCTTGATGTTGTCACCCGGCATCACCATCTCGACGCCTTCCGGCAGCTCGCAGTTACCGGTCACGTCAGTGGTACGGAAGTAGAACTGCGGACGGTAGCCCTTGAAGAACGGAGTGTGACGGCCGCCTTCTTCCTTGCTCAGCACGTACACTTCGCCTTCGAACTTGGTGTGCGGCTTGATGGTGCCCGGCTTGGCCAGAACCTGGCCACGCTCCACTTCGTCACGCTTGGTGCCGCGCAGCAGCACGCCGACGTTCTCGCCAGCACGACCTTCGTCGAGCAGCTTGCGGAACATTTCCACGCCGGTGCAGGTGGTCTTGGTGGTCGGACGGATACCGACGATCTCGACCTCTTCCTGGACCTTGACGATGCCGCGCTCGACACGACCGGTTACCACGGTACCGCGACCGGAGATCGAGAACACGTCTTCGATCGGCATCAGGAACGGCTGGTCGATGGCACGCACCGGCTCCGGAATGTAGGCATCCAGGGTTTCCACCAGCTTGCGAACAGCGGAAACGCCCATTTCGTTGGAGTCTTCGCCGTTCAGCGCCATCAGCGCAGAACCGATGATGATCGGGGTATCGTCGCCCGGGAAGTCGTAGGTGGAGAGCAGGTCACGAACCTCCATCTCAACCAGCTCCAGCAGTTCGGCGTCGTCCACCATGTCGGCCTTGTTCAGGAACACGACGATATACGGAACGCCTACCTGACGGGACAGCAGGATGTGCTCGCGGGTTTGCGGCATGGGGCCGTCGGCAGCCGAGCAGACCAGGATCGCGCCGTCCATCTGGGCGGCACCGGTGATCATGTTCTTCACGTAGTCGGCGTGACCCGGGCAGTCCACGTGGGCGTAGTGGCGGATCGGCGAATCGTATTCAACGTGGGAAGTGTTGATGGTGATACCACGCGCCTTCTCTTCCGGAGCGTTGTCGATCTGGTCGAACGCGCGGACGGCACCGCCCCAGGTCTCGGCACAGACCTTGGTCAGCGCTGCGGTCAGGGTGGTTTTACCGTGGTCAACGTGACCGATAGTGCCTACGTTGACGTGCGGTTTGTTGCGCTCGAACTTCTCTTTAGCCATCAGACCATCTCCCATCAATGAATTGAGCTAGCCATGCCGCCATTAAAAGAAAGGCAGATATCGAAATATCTGCCTTCACAAAATGGAGCTCATGAGCGGATTTGAACCGCTGACCTCACCCTTACCAAGGGTGTGCTCTACCAGCTGAGCTACATGAGCCAAACACCTTGCATAAACAGCAAACCTGGAGCGGGTAGCGGGAATCGAACCCGCATCATCAGCTTGGAAGGCTGAGGTTCTACCACTGAACTATACCCGCGGAGCCTGCAGCTCACGCTGAATCTGGTGGAGGGGGAAGGATTCGAACCTTCGAAGTCTATGACGTCAGATTTACAGTCTGATCCCTTTGGCCACTCGGGAACCCCTCCAAACGGGAGGCGGCATTTTCATCGCCTACCATCCCACTGTCAAGCATTTTCTCATTTAAAAACTTGAGGTTAGCAACGCTGACAGCATCTCCACGAACCACCCCTGAAGGGTCGTGCTCGCGAAGCGGGCGCCATTCTATGCAAACTATTGAGAGGTTGCAACGCTTTCGCACGGCATTATCTGATGTTCCAGTCCGGCGAAATCGGCAGCCAGCACTTGCAGCATCGCACCGTCCACCAAACGCCGGCTCTCCGGGGCCACACGCACCCAGTAACTGCGATGCGCGCGGGGCAGCTCGCGCATCATCGGCTCGTATCCGGCATCGCGCAGACGCTGCATGACCGCCTCGGCCGACTCGTTTCTCGGGAAGATACCCAGCGAAATACCGTTGACCAGGTCGCCCTGGGTAATGATGTAGCTGTCGATCCTGCGCGCCTGCAACTCCTTGAGCTGCCGGACGGATGCCTGCCGGGAGGCAAGCGGCGCCAGGTAGACCCAGTAATCGACGCTGGCCGGGGCATTGACCACCCGGACCTCGGAGCGCACGTCGAGACTGATCAAGCGTTGCTCCACCGCCCTGGCAGCCTCATCCTGCTCGAAGCCCCCCAGGAACAGACAAGCCTCCGAGGCGGCAGTCACAGGCTCCTTGCGCTCCTCCTCAGGAGGTCGGCGCTGCTGGGGGCGATCCGCCTCGCTGAGCAGGCGGATACCCTGCCTCTCCCCCTGGTACAGCAGCATCGGCGCCACCTCCTTGGCCCGCAATGGCGCCTGCTGCTGATGCCAGACGTAATAAAAGAGATTCAGAACCAGAAGCAGCAGGAACAGCCAACGCATGGGAGCACGACCTCAAGACAAGGGACAGGCTATCGCCAAACCAACGAAAATCAGATCCGGCACCACGCGCGCATCCGGCAGCATCCCTTCTACCAGGGCCGCATCCCCGCCGGTAAGGAAGGTTTGAAAATCCGCCCCCCAATACTCCTGCGCCATTTCCAGTTGAGTCTGCACGAAGCCTCGCAGCATCAGCGAACAACCACGCTCGACCGCCTCGACCGTCGAACGCCCGGGGGTCAGCGAATGCAGCGCTTCCTCGGCCGCGGCGTCGTCATAGCGGATCCTGCGCGTATGAGTCCTCAACTGATTGCGCATGAGCGGCATCCCGGGACATATGAACCCACCCAGATGCCCACCATCCGCCGCGACGAAATCCGAAGTGACCGCGGTCCCCAGGTCGATCACCAGGCAAGCGCCTCGCGCCTGATGATAGGCCCCCACCAAGGCCAGCCAGCGATCCAGCCCGAGCCGCCTGTAGTCTTCATAGCCATTTCGCACGCCACCCAACGATACCTCCGCGCACGCGGAACAGGCACTTACACCGAAACGCTCGGCCAACAGCGCGACGAGATGAGCCGTCTCCTCATCGCTACGCACGCTGACCATCCGCGAATGACGCAAGGCCAGCGCCGGCACAGCAACCAGAGCGGACAGCAACTGCTCCGCAGAGTCCGCCACACCCGCAGCAACGACCCCTGCCTCATCCTGCGCCAGAACGCGCCACTTAATAAGGCTGTTGCCACAATCGAGCTCAAGAATCATTGTGCAGCCTCAAACTCAGCTCGCCACCGCTGTAGCACTGTTCACCAGCGCTCGTTTGCAGCCGCAAGGCTCCCTGATGATCAACCCCCAAGACAACCCCCTCCACATGCTGCACCCCGGACGCCAGAACGACCCGCTCGCCCTGCCAAAGGTGATTGGCCTCCCACTCTCCCCTCAACGCGGAAAAACCCTGAGTCCGATGACGCTCGAGATACTCGCCAAGACGCGCAACCAGACGCAGCGCCAAAGTCGTCCTATCACACAGAACGCCCGACTCCAGACGTACCGAAGTCCAGGGCTGACCGATCTCCTGGGCAACCGCCTGCATATTGGTATTGATGCCGACCCCGATCACCACATAGCAGACGTCGGCAGGATCACCCGACAGCTCGAGTAGAATGCCAGTTATTTTCTTTCCAGCAGCCAGGAGGTCGTTCGGCCATTTGACACCGATATCGCTCAGGCCGACATCCTGTAGAGCCCGCAAAACCGCAAGCCCTACCACCAGACTCAACCCCTCCAACTGCCGAGCACCGCCATCGAGCCTCAAAGCCAGGCTGCAATAGAGGTTCTCGGCGAACGGGCTGACCCAATCCCGGCCACGACGCCCCCGCCCTGCAGACTGCCCTTCGGCGGTCACCAGGAAAGGCGGCGCATCGGCAGAGAGACGGCGCAAAGCCTCCGCATTGGTCGAATCGATCCGATCGAAGCAAAAAAGCTTCCATCCCGCATCCGCACAAGCCGCCTGCAGCCGCTCGACATCCAACATGGATATCGGGCTGGCCAGCCTGTAACCGCGACCGCGAACCTTGTGAATGGCGAGCCCCAGATCCTCTTCGAGCAACTGCAACTGCTTCCAGACAGCGCTCCGACTCACACCGAGCGCCGCGCCAAGAGCAGTTCCAGAATGGAAATGGCCATCCTGCAAAAGCCTCAATAGAGCCAACATACCGACAGCACCTCCAGCAAGGCAGGCATCATATCGGCGCAGCTCCGGATTGCCTAGAAAGCTGCAGAACCAGACTCCCACGCGCCCGTATTTTCTTCCGCGCAAAGAGAAACCCCCGACCTGTTGCCAGGACGGGGGTTTCGGCATAGGAGCTTGACGATGACCTACTCTCACATGGGGAGACCCCACACTACCATCGGCGATGAGTCGTTTCACTGCTGAGTTCGGGATGGGATCA
>NZ_CAJFCI010000063.1 GCF_904061905.1 Zestomonas carbonaria | reverse complement strand
AGTACATCGTGAAAACGGCTTATCCTGAACATCTTGCGGGGGCTGTGAGGTTGAGTTGGCGCTCAACGGTTTAACCCGTGCCTTCAGCCCCCGCAAGCCATCCAGACGCCCCCTCGAAAATATTCCGGACAGTAGTGCGTGTGCGCGGGAATCCAATGAAAACGCTACACCGACAGATACCGGCTGATGCTCGCCTCATCGACCTTGTCGCGGGTCTCCTCGACCACGAAGCGGCCCTTCTCGATCACCAGGAAGCGGTCGGCGATTTCCATGGTGAACGACAGCACCTGCTCGGAAACGATGATGGTCAGGTCGCGCAGGTTGCGGATCTCCTTCAGGCTGCGGGCGATGTCCTTGATGATCGACGGCTGGATGCCCTCGGTCGGCTCGTCGAGCAGCAGCACCTTGGGGTTGGTGGCCAGCGCGCGGGCGATCGCCAGTTGCTGTTGCTGACCACCGGAAAGGTTGCCGCCCTTGCGGCCGCGCATTTCGTGGAGCACCGGGAACAGCGCGTAGAGGTCGTCCGGCACCTTGCCCCTGGCCGACGCCGGCAGGCCGGTCTGGATGTTCTCCAGCACGGTCATGCTGGGGAAGATCATCCGCCCCTGCGGCACGTAGGCGATGCCGCTTTCCACACGCTGGTGGGTTTCCAACCTGGACAGGTCCTTGCCATCGACGCTGATCTGCCCGCCCCACTGCGGCAGGATGCCCATCAGGCTCTTGAACAGGGTGGTCTTGCCCATGCCGTTGCGGCCCATCACCGCGACGATCTCGCGCTTGGCCACGTCGAGGTCGAGCTCGTGGAGGATCTGGCTCTGGCCGTAGCCGGAGACGAGGTTGCTGATCTTGAACATGTATGACTCCTTGCGCTCGATGCGTTGGGTATCGCTGTACCCAACCAATGGAACTTGGTTCGGTGGACGTCACGGCATTGGTGGTTGCTTGGAAGACCGCCCCTCACCCTGGCCCTCTCCCAGAGGGAGAGGGGAATGTCGGTGCAGGGGTCCAGGCACGGTGCTACGGGAAGGCCGCGGACTGCTCCTTCTCCCCTCGGGAGAGGGCTGGGGGTGAGGGGCGGAACACCAGCGCCTCCATATCCGGGAGCAGGGACCCATCAGTGCCCCAGATACACCTCGACCACCTTCGGGTTGCTCTGCACCGCCTCCATGCTGCCCTCGGCCAGCACCCGGCCCTGGTGCAGCACGGTGACCTTGTGGGCGATGCTCTTGACGAACTCCATGTCGTGCTCGATGACCAGCACCGAACGCCCCTGGCTGATGCGCTTGAGCAGTTCGGCGGTCTGTACCCGCTCGGACACGCTCATCCCCGCCACCGGCTCGTCGAGCATCAGCAGCGCCGGGTCCTGCATCAGCAGCATGCCGATCTCCAGCCACTGCTTCTGGCCGTGGGACAGCAGGTCGGCCTGCTGGTGAAGGAACTCGCCGAGGCCGATCTCGCCGGCCACCTGCCCGACCCGCTCAACCACCTCCGCCGAGCGCTTGAAGAACAACGCGCCGAACACCTTGCGGCCCTTGGGATAGGACATCTCCAGGTTCTCGAACACCGTCAGGTTCTCGTAGATCGACGGGTTCTGGAACTTGCGCCCGACCCCGGCGCGGACGATGTCGTACTCGCGCATCCGGGTCAGTTCGCGCCCCTCGAACTGGATGCTGCCGCTGGTGGCCCTGGTCTTGCCGCAGATCAGGTCGAGCACCGTGGTCTTGCCGGCGCCGTTGGGGCCGATCACCACGCGCACCTCGTTGCGGTCGAGATAGAGGTTGAGGTCGTTGACCGCCTTGAATCCGTCGAACGATACAGTGAGGCCCTCGATGGCCAGCACCGGCTTGGGGAATCCTGTCGGGCTCATGGGGTGGTCTCCAGTTCACGGGGTTTCTGGCTGGCCGGGGTTCCGCCGCCAGGTTTCGCGCTGGCCACCACGACGGCCGGCTTGCGCTTGAGCCTGCCCAGCCACTTGCGTCCGTGGCTGTCCCACAGCCCGGCGAGGCCATTGGGGAAGTACATGACCACGGCGATGAACAGGCCGCCCATCAGGTACAGCCACAGCTCGGGGAAGGTCTCGGAGAAGTAGGTCTTGCCGAAGTTGACCAGCAGCGCGCCGTACACCGCGCCGAGCAGCGACAGGCGCCCGCCGACCGCAGCGAAGATGACCATCTCGATCGACGGCACGATGCCGACGAAGCTCGGCGACATGAAGCCGACCTGCAGGGTGAACATCGCCCCGCCGATCGCCGAAAACGCCGCGGCGATGCAGAACACGAAGACCTTGAAGCTGGCCACGTCGTAGCCGGAGAAGCGCACCCGCTCTTCCTTGTCGCGCATCGCCACCAGCAGGCGGCCGAGCTTGGAGGACAGGATGAACTTGCCGAGCAGGATGCAGCCGAGCAGCAGCACGGCGTTGACGAAGTAGAGGATCAGCTTCGCCTCGTCGCTGCGGATGTCCCAGCCGAGCAGGGTCTTCAGGTCGGTGATGCCGTTGACCCCGCCGGTGTAGCCCTGCTGGCCGATGATCAGCACGGTGAGGATCAGCGCGATGGCCTGGGTGACGATGGAGAAGTACACGTCGCCGACGCGGCGCTTGAACATCGCCAGGCCGATCACCAGGGCCAGCGCCACCGGCACCACGATCACCGCGAAGACGGTGAAGGTGAAGCTGTGGAACGGCTGCCACATCAGCGGCAGTTCGGTGATCTGGTTCCAGTCCATGAAGTCCGGGATGCCGGGGGTGGACTGGATCCTGGTGCTCTCCGGGTCGGACGCCTCGAGCTTAAGGAACATCGCCATGCAGTAGCCGCCGAGGCCGAAGAAGATGCCCTGGCCGAGGCTGAGGATGCCGCCGTAGCCCCAGCACAGCACTAGGCCGACGGCGACGAAGGCGTAGGTGAGGTACTTGCCGACCATGTTCAGGCGAAAGGCGTCGAGCAGCAGCGGGAACACCACCAGGATCAGCGCGGCGAGCACCGCGAGACCGATGGCGCCCTGTTTGCCGCCGAGGAATTTGTCGAGTGTCGAGTTCATGTCCGGTTCCTCATGCTGATGCGATCTCCACTGCTCCGGCGAACCGGCTCCCTCTCCCCCGGCCCCTCTCCCATGAATGGGAGAGGGGAGCAAAGCCGCTTCGGCGTACTCATCATTTGCGCACCTTGATCGAGAACAGCCCCTGCGGGCGCAGCATCAGGATCAGGATCACCACCGAGAGGGTCAGCACCTTGGCCATCGAGCCGCTCATGAAGAACTCGGTGATCGACTGCGCCTGGGCGATGCTGAACGCCGAGGCGATGGTGCCCACCAGGCTGGAGGCGCCGCCGAACACCACCACCAGGAAGGTATCGACGATGTACAAGGAGCCCGCGGTCGGCCCGGTCGAGCCGATGGTGGTGAAGGCCGCGCCGGCCACCCCGGCCACACCGCAGCCGAGGGCGAAGGTCATGCGGTCGACCTTGCGGGTGTTGATCCCCACCGCGCGGGCCATCAGGCGGTTCTGCACCGTGGCGCGCACCTGCAGGCCCCAGCGCGAGCGGTAGAGCATGAGGAACAGCGCGGCGGTGAGCAGCAGGGTCAGGCCCATGACGAACACGCCGTTGCGCGGAATGTCGATGGCCTCGGTGGGGTTGAACGAGCCCATCAGCCAGTCCGGCAGGGTCGCCGAGACTTCACGGGCACCGAAGGTGGAACGGAACGCCTGCTGCATCACCAGCGACAGACCCCAGGTGGCCAGCAGGGTGTCCAGCGGGCGCTGGTAGAGCTTGCTGATCATCGCCCACTCGACCAGCCAGCCGATCGCCCCGGCGATGAAGAACGACAGCACGATGGCGACGAAGAAGTAGTACGGTCCGAATGCCGGCGCGTACTGGTAGGTGAGCGTCGACACCAGGAAGGTGGTGTAGGCGCCGATGGTGAGGAACTCGCCGTGGGCCATGTTGATCACGCCCATCTGGCCGAAGATGATCGCCAGCCCCAGGGCCATCAGCAGCAGGACGCAGAACACCGATAGCCCGTTGAAGCCCTGCATGACGACGATGGCCCCGAACTCTGATAGCCATTCCATGATGATGGTCTCCTGGTGGATGGGTGGGTTTTGCCGAAGTGGTTGGGGTAGCTCACGCGATGGCCTGGAAGTTCGCTCCCTCACCCCAGCCCTCTCCCGGGGGGGGGGAGAGGGGGTTATTGCGGAGTTGCCGGCTGGCGCCTCGATCTCCCGCTACGCCGAACCAGTCCCCTCTCCCTCAGGAGCGGGGCGCGTAGCCAGGGTGAGGGTGAGGGGCGGAGCATCGCCCCACCCCACAATCCCCTACTGGTAACCCTTCGGAAACGGATCCGGCTCGATCAGCCCGGACTCGTAGACCACCTTGAACTGGCCGTCGGCCTGCACCTGGCCGATACGGGTCTTGCTCCACAGGTGGTGGTTGTCGTGGACCTTCACGTAGCTCTCCGGCGCGCTGTTCAGCTCGATGCCCGGCGAGGCGGCGACCACCTTGTCGACGTCGAAGCTGCCGGCCTTCTCCACCGCGGCCTTCCACAGCCACGGGCCGAGGTAGGCGGCCTGGGTCACGTCGCCGATCACCGCGTCCTTGCCGTACTTGGCCTTGAAGGCTTCGACGAAGGCCTTGTTGTTCGGGTTGTCGAGGCTCTGGAAGTACTTCATCGAGGCGTAGAAGCCGGTCATGTTCTCGCCGCCGATGCCGAGCAGTTCATCCTCGGTCACCGACAGGGTCAGCAGGTTCTGTTTCTCGGCGGTCACCCCGGCGGCCTTCATCTGCTTGTAGAAGGCGACGTTGGAACCGCCGACCACGGCGGCGAAGACCACGTCGGGCTTGCGCAGCTTGACCTTGTTGATCAGCGAGCCGAACTGAGTGTTGCCGAGCGGGTAGTACTCCTCGCCGACCACCTTGCCGCCGAGCACGTTCTCGATGTGCTTGCGGGCGATCTTCATCGAGGTGCGCGGCCAGATGTAGTCCGAGCCGATCAGGTAGAAGGTCTTGGCGCCCTTCTCCTGGGCGATCCAGTCGAGGCCGGCGAGAATCTGCTGGGTCGCCTCCTGGCCGGTGTAGATGACGTTCTTCGACTGCTCCAGGCCCTCGTAGAAGGTCGGGTAGTAGAGCAGCCCGTTCTCCTTCTCGAACACCGGCAGCACCGCCTTGCGCGAGGCCGAGGTCCAGCAGCCGAACACCGCGGCGACCTTGTCGCCCACCAGCAACTTGCGCGCCTTCTCGGCGAAGGTCGGCCAGTCGGAGGCGCCGTCTTCCTGGATCACCTTGATCTGCCGGCCGAGCACACCGCCGGAGGCGTTGATCTGCTCGATGGCCAGGCGCTCGGCCTGGATCGAGCCGGTCTCGGAAATCGCCATGGTGCCGGTGGCCGAGTGCAACTGGCCGACCGTGACCTCGGTGTCGGTGACCGCCAGGCCGGTGGTGTTCGCCCCGTCGGCCAGCGCCGTGTGGCTGAACACGCTGGCCGCCAGCAGCGAGAGTGCGGCGGCACCCAGCGCGAGTCGGCGGGGAAGGAATCGTTTGGCTCCCGTCAATCGTGAATCCATGGTCTTGCTCCTCTCGGTGGTTGGCCGCGCCGGATCGCCTCTGCCCGGCTTGGGTTCGGGAGCAAGAATGGGCCGCGAGGGCGCCCGGGCCCTATACGCAGATTGACGTAACGGCATACGTCATCTGACGTACTGAGCCGCGCGCCAGAGTGGTGCAGGATGACGCCTACGAGACCGTAACGCGCGCATGGGCACGGGTAGACCGACCCTCACCCCAACCCTGGCTGGGGTGAGGTGAGGGGCGGTCCGTAACCAGCACTCCGAGGCACGAACGTTGCAGATTTACACCCATCGTCCAGCCGCCAGGACCACCGCCGTGCAGTACACCGGACCGCAACGCATCGCCAAGATCCGCCGCGACTACAACACCTGGGTCGCCGATGAGACCCTGGAGGACTACGCCCTGCGCTTCACGCCGAAGTCGTTCCGCAAGTGGTCGGAACTGCGCATCGCCAACACCGCCCTCGGCGCCGTGTCGTTCCTCGCCCTGGAGGCCATCGGCGGCGCGCTGGCGATCAGCTACGGCTTCACCAACACGCTGTGGGCGATCCTCGCGGTCAGCCTGGTGATCTTCCTCACCGGCCTGCCGATCAGCTACTACGCCGCCCGCTACGGCGTGGACATGGACCTGCTGACCCGTGGCGCCGGCTTCGGCTACATCGGCTCGACCATCACCTCGCTGATCTACGCCAGCTTCACCTTCCTGTTCTTCGCCCTCGAGGCGGCGATCATGGCCCTGGCCCTGGAGCTGTACTTCAAGATCCCGCTGGCGCTGGCCTACGTGATCTGCTCGATCATCATCATCCCGCTGGTGACCTACGGCATCACCCTGATCAACCGATTGCAGATGTGGACCCAGCCGGTGTGGCTGGTGCTGCTGTTCCTGCCCTATATCTTCGTCATCGCCAAGAACCCCGGGGCGCTCGGCGACTGGACCAGCTTCGCCGGCCGCGAGGGCGAGGCCGGCGCCTTCAACCTGCTGTCGTTCGGTGCCGCCTGCACGGTGGCGCTGGCCCTGGTGACGCAGATCGGCGAACAGGTCGACTACCTGCGCTTCCTGCCGGAGAAGACCCGCGCCAACCGCCGTAGCTGGTGGACGGCGATGCTCATGGCCGGCCCCGGCTGGATCGTCGCCGGGGCGCTGAAGATGCTCGCCGGCGCCTTCCTGGCCTTCCTCGCCCTGCAACACGAGATCCCCATCGAACGCGCCGCCGAGCCGACACAGATGTACCTGGTCGCCTTCGGCTACGTGTTCGCCTCGCCGGCCTGGGCGATGGGCGCGATGGTGCTGTTCGTGATCGTCTCGCAGGTGAAGATCAACGTCACCAACGCCTACGCCGGCTCGCTGGCCTGGTCGAACTTCTTCGCCCGCGTCACCCACAGCCATCCGGGCCGCGTGGTGTGGCTGGTGTTCAACGTGGTGATCGCCCTGATGCTGATGGAGCTGGGAGTGTTCGAGGCGATCGAGGAAGTCCTCGGCCTCTACGCCAACGTCGCCATCGCCTGGATCGGCGCGGTGGTCGCCGACCTGGTGATCAACAAGCCGCTCGGCCTGTCGCCCAAGCACATCGAGTTCAAGCGCGCGCACCTCTACGACATCAACCCGGTCGGCGTCGGCGCCATGCTGATCGCCTCGCTGCTCTCGGTGGTGGCCCACGGCGGGCTGTTCGGCGAACTGGCCAAGTCCGCCTCGCCGATGGTTTCCCTGATCTCCGCGCTGCTGTTCGCGCCGCTGATCGCCTGGTTCACCGGCGGCCGCTACTACATCGCGCGGACCAGCACCCTCAAGCTGCTGCATCCACAGCAGACCCACCTCGAATGCGTGCTCTGCGCCAATGCCTTCGAGCGCGAGGACATCGCCTTCTGCCCGGCCTACGGGGCTCCGATCTGCTCGCTGTGCTGCTCGCTGGACGCCCGCTGCGGCGACCTGTGCAAACCCAAGGCGCGCCTCGCCGCGCAGTTCGACGCACTGGTCCGCTGGCTGCTGCCGAACGCCTCGGTACCGCGCCTGCACACCCGGCTGGCCCACTACCTCGGCGTGCTCACCGTGGTGGTCGGCCTGATGTTCTGCGCCCTGGCGCTGATCTACAGCCAGGTGTCCCAGGGCCTGGCTGGCGACCCGGCGCAGGCGGTGCTCTACCAGGGCTTCTTCAAGGCCTTCATGGTCCTCGCCCTGTTCGCCGCCGGCCTCGCCTGGTGGGTGGTGCTGACCCGCGAGAGCCGCCACGTGGCGCTGGAAGAGTCGAACCGGCAGACTGCCCTGCTGATGCAGGAGATCGAGGCGCACCGCAAGACCGACGAAGAACTGCAGAAGGCCAAGGAAGCCTCGGAAGCGGCCAACGCGGCGAAGAGCCGCTACGTCACCGGGCTGTCCCACGAACTGCGCACGCCACTCAACAGCATCCTCGGCTACACCCAGATCCTTCAGCGCGACCCGGCCACCAGCGCCGGCCAGCAGGACGCCCTGGCGACCATCCTGCGCAGCGGCTCGCACCTGCTGTCGCTGATCGACGGCCTGCTCGACGTGGCCAGGATCGAGGCCGGCAAGCTCAACCTGGAGCCGACGGAAATCCCCTTCCCGGAATTCCTCGCCCAGTTGCAGCAGATGTTCGCCCCGCAGGCGCAGGACAAGGGCCTGGCCTTCCGCTTCCAGCCGCAGGGGCGCATGCCGGCGGTGGTGCGCGGCGACGACAAGCGCATCCGCCAGATCCTCATCAACCTGCTCGGCAACGCCGTGCGCTACACCGACAGCGGCAGCGTCAGCCTGCGCGTCAGCTACGCCCGCGAGACCGCCACCTTCGAGATCGTCGACACCGGCATCGGCATCGCCCCGGAACAGCTCGAACGCATCTTCCAGCCCTTCGAGCGCGGCGACCCGCTGCGCCAGGACAACGGCCTCGGTCTCGGCCTGACCATCACCAAGATGCTCGTCGCCCTGATGGGCGGCGCACTCGACGTGCGCAGCGCGCCCGGCCAGGGCACCTGCTTCCAGGTGCGCCTGTACCTGTCCGAGGTGCGCGTGCCGCAGGCGGTGGTGCACGTCGAGCACGACATCGTCGGCTACCGGGGCCCGCGCCGCCTGGTGCTGCTGGTCGACGACCACGTCGAACACCGCAAGGTGCTGGCCGGCATGCTCGAACCGCTGGGCTTCCAGATCGCCGAGGCGGGCAATGGCCAGGAAGCGGTGCGCCAGGTGGCGCTGCTCAACCCCGACCTGATCCTCATGGACCTGTCGATGCCGCTGATGGACGGCTGGGAGACCAGCGCGCTGATCCGCCGCAACGCCCTGTCCCGGGCGCCGATCATCGTCATCTCCGCCAACGCCTTCGCCGACGACCGCGAACGCAGCGTGGCCGCCACCTGCAGCGACTACCTGGCCAAGCCGGTGCACACCCCGCAACTGCTGGAGAAGATCAAGACCCACCTGGGCCTGGAATGGCTCAAGCGCCAGGAAGAAACGCCCGGCGCGCCGGCGCCGCTGACTCCGCCATGTGCCGCGACCCTCGCCGAGTTGCACGAACTGGGTGCGCTCGGCTACGTGAAGGGCATCCTCGAACGCCTCGACGCCGTCGAGCGCGACGAGCCGGCCAGCGCCGCCTACGTCCAGCAACTGCGCGGGCTGGTCAAGCGCTTCCAGCTCAACGACTTCAACCGCCGCCTGAAGGACGCCCTGCAGCACGCCGAGCTTCCAACCGAAGGAGAAACCCCATGAACGCCGCCGTACAGCCCGACCAAGCGGGCATCGTGCTGATCGTCGACGACACCCCCGACAACCTCGCCCTGCTCTCCGACGCCCTGGACGCCGCCGGCTACATGGTGCTGGTAGCGATGGACGGCGCCAGCGCCCTGGAACGCATGCAGCGCCGCCGCCCGGACGTGGTCCTGCTGGACGCGGTGATGCCGGGGCTGGACGGTTTCGAGACCTGCCGGCGGATCAAGGCCCAAGCGGAAATCGCCGACATCCCGGTGCTGTTCATGACCGCGCTGACCGACAGCGAACACGTGGTCGAAGCCTTCGCCGCCGGCGGCATCGACTACGTCACCAAGCCGCTGAAGACCGACGAAGTGCTCGCCCGCGTCGCCGCCCACCTGCGCACCGCTCGCCTGTTGCAAGCGGCCAGGCGCGCCCCGGCGAGCCGGCCGACGCTGACCGGCGAGGAAAACCTGGAAGCCCTGAGCAGCCGCTACCAGCTCACCGGCCGCGAAGTCGAGGTATTGCACTGGGTGGCCTGCGGCAAGACCAACCGCGACATCGGCGACATCCTCGGCCTGTCGCCGCGCACGGTGAACAAGCACCTCGAACACGTCTACGTGAAGCTCGGCGTGGAAACCCGCACCGCCGCCGCGGCGCTGGCCATCTCGCTGTGCCGCTGAGCGACGCCCTACGCACCACCGTCCTTCCCCGCTCCTCGCGCTGGCAGACGAAGGGATGATCCGGGAGAATGCGCCAAATTACTCAAAACGAGTGATTCCCGGCGCCCGGTAATCCAGGAAAATGCCGCACCACGCGCCTGATCGTGCCTAACGACCACGGCCGCCCAACCCACGGCGGCCGCGCGACCAATAACCAAGGGGAAAACACCGTGTCTGATCGTGAATTTATGGAATTCGACGTCGTCATCGTCGGCGCCGGCCCGTCCGGCCTGTCCGCCGCCTGCCGACTGAAGCAGAAAGCCGCTGAAGCCGGCCAGGAG
>NZ_CAJFCI010000062.1 GCF_904061905.1 Zestomonas carbonaria | reverse complement strand
GGGAGGTTGTATTGCCTGAGTGATCGGGCGGGGTGGTGGATGCCCTATGCGTTCGATCAGGACTCCGCCCCTCACCCTAACCATGGGACTGACCGGTGCCGTGCCGACGCACGGGGTCAGGTCGCGCACGGATCGACTCCCTCTCCCACCGGGAGAGGGCTGGGGAGAGGGGCTGACTCAATCCCACCGCTGCTGTCCATCCAGGGTGCCGACCACGCACCCGCCCCCTGGCAACTCGGCGCCTGCACCTACTTGCCGCTGGAGCACGGCGGATTCCTGCTGAGCCGCTTCGAACGAGGCTTCGGCGTGCTTGTCGAGTGCGACAGCGACGGCCGCGAGCGCCGCCTGGCCAGCGACTTCACCCGCTTCCGAAGCTTGGCTGCCGATGCTGCGTATTTCTACTGCATCGCCGCCGCACCGGATCGCCTGCCAGCGGTGCTCGCCATCCGCCGCTCCGACGGCGAAGTGAACCTGCTGGCCGGTGGCGAGCGGCCGTTGCCGGAGGAACGCCTGGCTCGTCCCGAGCCGCTGGACTTCGCCACCGGCCGGGACGAGATCGCCCACGGCTTTTTCTACCGGCCTCTGGGCGACTGCGAAAAGCCGCCGCTGGTGATGTTCCTGCACGGCGGGCCGACCTCGGCCTGCTACCCGGTGTTCGATCCGCGCATCCAGTTCTGGACCCATCGCGGCTTCGCCGTCGTCGACCTCAACTACCGGGGCAGTTCCGGCCATGGCCGTGCCTATCGGCAGCGCCTGCGGGGAGCGTGGGGATTGGTCGAGGTCGAGGACATCCGTGCGGCCATCGCCTTCCTGGCGGGAGAGGGGCGCATCGATCCCGACAAGGTGTTCGTGCGTGGCGCCAGCGCCGGCGGCTACAGCGCCTTGCTCGCCCTGGCCCGCATCGCCGGCCTGCGCGGCGGCGCCAGCCTCTACGGGGTCAGCGATCCGCTGGCGCTGCGTTGCGCCACCCACAAGTTCGAGGCCGACTACCTGGACTGGCTGATCGGCGACCCCGCGCGCGATGCCGGGCGCTACCGCGAGCGCACGCCGCTGCTCCAGGCCGAGCGCATCGCCGCGCCGACGATCTTCTTCCAGGGCGGGCTGGATGCCGTGGTGGTGCCGCAGCAGACCGAGCGGATGGTCGCCGCCCTGCGCGAGCGCGGGGTGCCGGTCGAGTACCGCTGCTACCCCGACGAACGCCACGGCTTCCGCCAGGCCGCGCACATCGCCGATGCGCTGGAGCGGGAATGGCGGTTCTACCACGCGCTTTTGTAGGGTGCGCCGTGCGCACCGATCCGTAATCGGCACCGATCATTCCCGGCGGAACGCCGTGCATATCCCCAGGCAAGCGGTGCGCACGGCGCACCCTACCCAGAGCGGTCGGAGTGCCTGCCCAAGGTCGCATTGCAATACCCGACGAATGCAGTAGGCTGGCCTGACGATCCCAGATAACAAGAAAATCAGGCCCTTGCATGAGCCACGACCTCAGTCAACTGCGCAAATTCGTCTCGCCGGAAATCATCTTCGGCGCCGGCTGCCGGCATAACGTCGCCAACTACGCCAAGACCTTCGGCGCCCGCAAGGTGCTGCTGGTCTCCGATCCCGGCGTGGTCGCCGCCGGCTGGGTCGGCGACGTCGAGGCCAGCTTGCAGGCCCAGGACATCGACTACAGCCTGTACACCCAGGTGTCGCCCAATCCGCGCGTCGAAGAGGTGATGCTCGGCGCCGAGGTCTACCGCAACGAAGGCTGCAACGTCATCGTCGCGGTCGGTGGCGGCAGCCCGATGGACTGCGCCAAGGGCATCGGCATCGTGGTCGCCCACGGCCGCAGCATCCTCGAGTTCGAAGGGGTGGACACCATCCGCGTGCCCAGCCCGCCGCTGATCCTGATCCCCACCACCGCCGGCACCTCGGCCGACGTCTCGCAGTTCGTGATCATCTCCAACCAGGTCGAACGCATGAAGTTCTCCATCGTCAGCAAGGCGGTGGTGCCCGACGTGTCGCTGATCGACCCGGAAACCACCCTGACCATGGACCCGTTCCTCTCCGCCTGCACCGGCATCGACGCGCTGGTGCACGCCATCGAGGCGTTCGTTTCCACCGGCCACGGCCCGCTCACCGACCCCCACGCCCTGGAAGCGATGCGGCTGATCAACGGCAACCTGGTGGAGATGATCGCCAACCCGGCGGACATCGTCCTGCGCGAGAAGATCATGCTCGGCAGCATGCAGGCCGGCCTGGCCTTCTCCAATGCGATCCTCGGCGCGGTGCACGCCATGTCGCACAGCCTCGGCGGCTTCCTCGACCTGCCCCACGGGCTGTGCAACGCGGCGCTGGTCGAGCACGTGGTGGCCTTCAACTACAACGCCGCGCCGGAGCGTTTCAAGGTGATCGCCGAGACCTTCGGCATCGACTGCCGGGGCCTCAGCCACAATCAGATCCGCCAGCGCCTGGTCGAACACCTGATCGCCCTCAAGCGGGCCGTCGGCTTCCACGAGACCCTCGGCCGCCAGGGCGTCGGCATCTCGGACATCCCGTTCCTGTCGCGCCACGCCATGGAAGACCCGTGCATCCTCACCAACCCGCGCGAGTCGAGCCAGCGCGACGTCGAGGTGGTCTATGGCGAGGCCCTCTAAGACCAGCCCCACCGAGCGCCAGCAAGAGGCCCTGGCCGGCCTGCTCGGGCTCGGCAGCCACTCGGCGCGCAAGAGCCACTACCCCGAACTGCTGGCGCGCCTGGAGGAGTTGGAGACCGAGCGCAACCGCTACAAATGGCTGTTCGAGCACGCCGTGCACGGCATCTTCCAGGCCAGCCTGCACCAGGGCCTGCGCGCCGCCAACCCGGCCCTGGCGCGGATGCTCGGCTATGCCGACCCGCACGAAGTGCTCTGGTCGCTGACCGACCTGGCCAGCCACCTGTTCGTCGGCGGCGAGGCCGAGTTGCGGCGCATCCGCGAGCTGTTGCAGGAGCACGGCGGCCTGTTCGGCTACGAGACCCGCCTGCGCCGCAAGGACGGCAGCCACATCGACGTGCTGATGAACCTGCTGATCAAGCCGGACGAGGAGGGGCTGGTCGAAGGCTTCGTCGCCGACATCACCGAACGCATCCTGGCCCAGCAGCGCTTGCAGACCCTCAACGACGAACTGGAGCAGCGGGTCGCCGCGCGCACCCGCGAGCTGGAAACGCTCAACCAGCAGTTGCGCGAGGCGCGCGACGCCGCCGAGTCCGCCAACCTGAGCAAGGACAAGTACCTGGCCGCCGCCAGCCATGACCTGCTGCAACCGCTCAACGCCGCGCGCCTGCTGGTCTCCACCCTGCGCGAACGCAGCCTGCCGGACTCCGAACAGGCGCTGGTGGAGCGCACCCACCAGGCCCTGGAAGGCGCCGAGGACCTGCTCACCGATCTGCTGGAAATCTCCAAGCTCGACCAGAGCGCGATCAAGCCGGATATCGACAACTACTGCCTGCGGGAACTGCTGGCGCCGCTGGCCTCGGAGTTCCAGAGCGTGGCGCAGTCCGCCGGCCTGCAACTGCGCGTGCACATCCCGGAGCTTGCGGTGAGTACCGACATGCGCCTGCTCTCGCGCATCCTGCGCAACTTCCTCAGCAACGCCTGCCGCTACACCGAGCGCGGCAGCGTGCTGCTCGGCTGCCGGCGGCGCGGCGACAGGGTGCGCCTGGAGGTCTGGGACACCGGTCGCGGCATCCCGGCCGACCAGTTGCAGGCGATCTTCCTCGAATTCAGCCAGCTCGACAGCGGCCGCGCCGCCGAGCGCAAGGGCGTCGGCCTGGGCCTGGCGATCGTCGACCGCATCGCCGGCATCCTCGGCTGCCCGGTGGAGGTGCGCTCGCAGCCGGGGCGCGGTTCGGTGTTCGGCATCGAAGTGCCGCTGGCCACGGCGGCGCCGTCCGGTCCACGCACCGAGGCGGCGCTGCGCCCGGTCACCGGCGATCCGCTGCCGGGCCGCCGCCTGCTGGTGATCGACAACGAGGAGAGCATCCTCCACAGCATGGCCGCGCTGCTCGGCCAGTGGGGTTGCGAGGTGATCACCGCCACCGACCTGGCCGGCGCCCTGGAGAGGCTCGGCGAGCGCGCGCCGGAAGCGATCCTCGCCGACTACCATCTCGACCACGGGGCGACCGGCTGCGAAGCGCTGCGCGAGCTGCGCCGGCATTTCCAGCGGGACATCCCCGCTGTGATGATCACCGCCGACCGCAGCGACGACTGCCGGCGCCACCTACAGGCCATCGGCGTGCCGCTGCTCAACAAGCCGGTCAAGCCTGGCAAGCTGCGGGCGGTGCTGAGCCAGTTGCTCAACTAGTGTGGTGTTTCACAAGTAACGCTCATATTCTGGTCTAGGCTTTCAGTATCAGAAAAGCACCGGAGCAACGATATGAGAACTGGCCGTCCCGCTT
>NZ_CAJFCI010000061.1 GCF_904061905.1 Zestomonas carbonaria | reverse complement strand
GGGCTGTGAGGTTGAGTTGGCGCTCAACGGTTTAACCCGTGCCTTCAGCCCCCGCAAGCCCTCCAGACGCCCCCTCGAAAATATTCCGGACAGTAGTGCACGAACGCGGGGATCCAGTAAACCCTGTAGGAGCGGCCCATGGCCGCGATTCGCGCGCATGGCGCGCTCCTGCGTCGGGCGGATGTCGCTTTTCACATCCGCCGCCTTGCCCCTCACTGATCGTCGAAATAGCGCTCGTGCCACTCCACCAGGGGCTGTGGCGTGTTGAGCTTCTGCCCGTAGATCACCGAGTAGGACAGCACGTTCTGCACATACTGGCGGGTTTCGTCGAACGGGATGCTTTCCACCCAGACGTCGTAGGACAGGTGGTCGGCGCCCCGCAGCCACTGGCGCACGCGGCCGGGGCCGGCGTTGTAGGCGGCCGAGGCGAGTACCCGGTTGCCGTTGAACTGGCCGTGCACCTGGCTCAGGTAGGCGGTGCCGAGCTGGATGTTCTTCTCGGGCACCAGCACCTGCTGCTGCGAGGCCAGCGGGATGCCGAAGCGCCGCGAGGTTTCCTTGGCGGTGGCGGGCATCAGTTGCATCAGGCCCATGGCGCCGGCGTGCGAGCGGGCGTCGGACATGAAGGCGCTTTCCTGGCGAGTGATCGCGAACACCCAACTGGAGTGCAGGCCACGGTTGCGCGCCTCGCGCTGCAAGGTGGGTTTGTAGGCCATCGGGAAGCGCACGTCGAGGTCGTCCCAGTACTGCGCCTGGCTGATGGTGCGGATGGCCGGGAAGTACCAGTCCATGTCATAGGCCAGGCGTGCCTGGGCGACCAGTTCGTCGCGGTCGAACAGGCGGCTGACGTGGTACCACTCGCGCCGCGCGTCAACGATCTCGCCACGGGCGTAGAACTCCAGGGCACGGCGGATGCCGGCGGTGCTGCGCACCCGTTGGGTGACCCGGGGATCGAGCGCCAGGGGCTGGTTGTTCAACTGGTAGGGCGTCTTGAGCTGGTCGGCGGCCATGAAGCCGTAGAAGTCGCGCTCGCGGGCCACCGGCTGGTAGAGGGCGATCGGCTCCTGGCTGTTGGGTTGTGCCAGTTGCAGGCTACGCGCCTGCCAGTAGCGCCAGCGGTTGGTGCCGGCCAGGTCCGTCGGCAACTGGCGGCTCAACTGGTAGGCCTCGTTCCAGCGGCCGAGGCGCAGCAGCAGGCGCATGCGCCATTCGCTCACGGTGTTGTCGCGCAGGCCGGGGTCGTACTCGGCCATTACCGGCAGGGCGCGGGCATCGAAGCGCCGGGCCAGGGTCAGGCCGATTTCGCGGGCGATGGCGACCTGTTCCTCGGTGGAGAAGGACAGGCGCTTGCTGTAGACCTCGAGCAGGTCGAGGGCCTTGTCCGGCTCCTGGCGCGCGAGGCGGCGCAGGCCCAGGCCGACGATGTCGGCCATGGCTTCGCTGGCCGGGGCGAAGCGCGCGGTCTGGCTCAGCAATTGCGGTTTCTGGGCGACCTCGACCAGCAACTGGCCTTGGGCGGAGCGGGTCGGCAGGCTCTTTGCCAGGTGGCTGGCCAGCCCGTAGTTGCGCGCCTCGGCGGCCAGCTTGGTGCGCTGCCAGCGCTTCTCCTCGGTGAGCAGGCCACGGTTGCTCCACATCCGGAACAACGCGTCGCAGGCTTCCGGCTGCGACTTGCCGACCAGCCAGAGCTTCTCGGCGGTGGCGTTGCCTTCGTCGACCAGGCCGTGGGTGAACTGGTACTGGCCGTACAGGCAGTCCAGCTCGGTGAAGTTCATCTGCGGATCGTAGTAGTTGACGAAGGTCTTCCACTCGCCGCGCTCGGCCAGCCAGCGCAGCCAGCGCAACTTCATCCAGTTGGCCTGGGGCAGGTCGCCGTGCTCGGTGAGGAACTTCTCGATCTCGGCGTTGCTGGCCGTCTTCAGCCGGGCGGTGAGCTCGTCGTAGGCCAGGTGCGGCTCCAGCGGGTAGTCGGCGAGCGCCGCCGCATAGCGCCGGTACGGGCCGGCGTCGCCCTTGGCCAGGGCACGCTTGGCTTCGGTGTAGTACAGGCGTTGCTGCGCCAGGCTGGCGGCCTGGGCGCTGGCGACCAGGACGGAAAGGGAAAGGCAGGACAACAGGAGGAGCAGACGACCGCGCATGGGACTTCCGGAATAACAGGCAGGCAAGGGAGGATGCGCGGTAGGCCGGCATCGCTTGGAGATTAGCTTAGCCGTTGCCCGTAGCGGGCGGAAGCGTCGTTCCGTCCGGGGAAACATCAGGAAAAATGCTTGTCTTCGGGTAGAATCCGCCCCCTGTTTCCGGAGGCGCCCATGACCCTGCTCAAGTTCACCGACATATCCCTGGCCTATGGCGCGATGCCTCTTCTGGACCGGGTGTCCTGGCAGATCGCCCGTGGCGAGCGGGTCTGCATCATCGGCCGCAACGGCACCGGCAAGTCCAGCCTGCTGCGCCTGGTCAAGGGCGACCAGCACGCCGACGACGGCGATATCTGGCGCGCGCCGGGGCTGAAGATCGGCGAGTTGCCGCAGGAGCTGCCGCGCGCCGACGAGCGGACGGTGTTCGACGTGGTGGCCGAAGGCCTGGCGGAGGTCGGCGCGCTGCTCGCCGAGTACCACCACCTGAGCCAGAACATCCACTCCGACGCCGACCTGGACAAGCTCACCCACGTCCAGCAGGCCCTCGAGGCCCGCGACGGCTGGCGCCTGCAGCAACTGGTGGAAAGCACCCTGAGCCGCCTGCAACTGCCGGCCGACAAGACCCTTGCCGAGCTTTCCGGCGGCTGGCGCCGGCGCGTGCTGCTGGCCCAGGCGCTGGTCTCCGAACCGGACCTGCTGTTGCTCGACGAGCCGACCAACCACCTCGACATCGGTGCCATCGCCTGGCTGGAAGAGGCGCTGCTGGGCTTCCAGGGCGCGGTGCTGTTCATCACCCACGACCGTTCGTTCCTGCAGAACCTGGCGACTCGCATCCTCGAACTGGATCGCGGCCACATGATCGACTGGAACGGCGACTACGCCAGCTTCTTGGAGCACAAGGAGCAGCAACTGGCTGCCGAGGAAACCGCCAACGCGCTGTTCGACAAGCGCCTGGCCCAGGAGGAAGTGTGGATTCGCCAGGGCATCAAGGCCCGCCGCACCCGTAACGAGGGGCGCGTGCGCGCGCTCAAGGCGATGCGTGCCGAACGCGCCGAGCGTCGCGAACGGCAGGGCAAGGCGAATATCCAGTTGGAAACGGCGGACAAGTCCGGCAAGCAGGTGATCGTCGCCGAGCACGTCGGCTTCGCCCATCCGGGCGGGCCGAAGCTGATCGACGACTTTTCCCTGGTCCTGCAGCGCGGTGACCGCATCGGCCTGCTCGGCGCCAACGGTACCGGCAAGACCACGCTGCTCAAGCTGCTGCTCGGCGAGCTGCAACCCACCGAGGGCCGCATAGATATCGGCACGCGCCTGGAAGTGGCCTATTTCGACCAGTTGCGTCACCAGCTCGACCTGGAGAAGACGGTGATCGACAACGTCGCCGAAGGTCGCGACTTCATCGTCATCGATGGCCAGAGCCGCCACGTACTCAGCTATCTGGGCGACTTCCTGTTCAGTCCGCAGCGTGCCCGCACCCCGGTCAAGGCGCTGTCCGGCGGCGAGCGGGCACGGCTATTGCTCGCCAGGTTGTTCAGCAAGCCGGCCAACCTGCTGGTGCTGGACGAACCGACCAACGACCTCGACGTGGAAACCCTCGAATTGCTCGAAGAAGTGCTGCTCAGCTTCCCCGGCACCGTGCTGATGGTCAGCCACGACCGGGCGTTCCTCGACAACGTGGTGACCAGCACCCTGGTGTTCGAAGGCGAGGGCAGGGTGCGCGAGTACGTCGGCGGCTATCAGGACTGGCTGCGCCAGGGCGGTTCGCCGCGCCTGCTCGGCGTTGGCGAGAGCAAGTCGGGCAAGGCCGAGATGACCGCGCCGGCGCCCGAGCCGGCAAAGGCCGCGGCCGTTGCCAGCGAGCCCGCACCGGCGTCGAAGAAGAAGCTCAGCTACAAGCTGCAGCGTGAGCTGGAAGCACTGCCGGGGCTGATCGAGGCGCAGGAAGAGAAGATCGCCGCGCTGAACGCCGAGGTCACCGATCCAGCCTTCTACCAGCGCCCGGCCGGCGAGACCGCCGCCGCCCTGCAGCGCTTGCAGGAGCTGCAACAGGAACTGGACACCATGCTCGAGCGCTGGGCCGAACTGGAAGACTGACGGGGAGATAGGAATGGCCATCGAGTATCGCATCAGTCTCGATAGCGGCTATGGATTCAACTACCGCATCGAGCTGGAGCGCGACTACGACCGCGAGCGGATCGCCACCGCGCCGGCCTGGACACGCCTGGAGCACCAGCAGTGCAGCAACTGCCCGCTCCGCCGCGAGGAGTTCAGCCATTGCCCGGCGGCGCTCGACCTGCATCGCGTGATCGAGGATTTCCGTGGCCTGCCGGCGTTCGAGCGGGCGCATTTCTGGGTGCGCACCCCGGAGCGCGAGTACAGCAAGGAAACCGGCCTGGAAGAGGGGCTGCGCGCGCTGCTCGGGGTGATCATGGCGACCAGTGCCTGCCCGATGCTGGCCAAGCTCAAGCCCATGGCCCATCACCACCTGCCGTTCGCCAGCAACCAGGAGTTCGTCCTGCGCGCGGTGTCGCTGTACCTGGCGCGGCAGTATTTCAACCTGCGCGAAGGGCGCCGGGCCGATTGGGACCTGAAGGGCCTGGTGAAGCTGTTCCAGCAGTTGCAACTGGTCAACCAGGCGTTCTGGCAGCGCATCCACACCACCTGCAAGGGCGACTCCAACCTCAAGGCCTTCCTGACCTTCTTTTCCCTGTCGTCGAGCATCACCTATTCGCTGGAGACGCAACTGCAGAAGATTCGCCCGCTGGTGATGAGTGCCGGCGAATCGCTGGAGTGAGCCACCTCCGGCCCGGATGCAATCCGGGGCTTTCCCCCGACTCGCATCCGCTCGCCGGTCACTCCGGTTTCTTCAGGCGCACCGCCAGCACATCGCAGGGAGCACCATGCAGCACGTCGTTGGCGGTGGAGCCGAGCAGCAGGGCCAGGCCGTGGCGACCATGGCTGCCGACCACCACCAGGTCGCAGCCCTGTTCGGCGGCGAGACGGTGGATTTCCTGGCGCGGCTGGCCGTAGACCAGGTGCCGGTGGTCGGGAGTGAGCTCCGGGTAGCGCCCGGCGAAGCTGTCCAGGCGTTCGCGGGCCTGATCGAACTGCTGCTGCTGGAGCATCGACAGATCCATCGGTACGTCGCCGCCGAAGGCCATCGCCATCGGCTCGACGACGTGCACCAGCGACAGCTTGGCCTGGCTGGCGATGGCCAGCGCCTGGGCACGCAGCATGACCGGGTGACATTCCTCGGACAGGTCGATGGCGACCAGAATGTGCTGGTAGATCATGGAAACTCCTCCTGAGGTGAGCGTTTGAATTCAAGTATGGCCATCATGGCCGCCAAGAACAGTGTTTTACCAGTGGGATATCTTCTATGACCCTGTGGATCGTGCTGTTGATCCTCGCCGCCGTGCTCAGTCCTCTTGTCTGGCTGCGCCCTTCGTCGCGGCAGAACCAGCAGATGGGCCTGCGCCTGGCTGCCCGCCGCATGGGCCTGGCCATGCACCTGGCGCGCCAGGAATGGCCGCACTGGCTGCCACGACAGCCGCCCAGCCCATGCCCGCAATACTATCGGACACGCCGCGCCGGGCGTGCCGACGCCTGGACCTATTGGCAACTGGAGGCCGGGCAGTGGGTCGACCGGTGGCGCGAGCCCTGCGCCGACGAAGCGTTGCGTGGGCAATTGGCGACGTTGCCCGCCGATGTCTACAAGGTCGAGGCGGACAAGCAGGTGATCGCGATCTACTGGGGAGAACAGGGCGATGCCGAAGCGTTGCAGCGGATCGCCTCCGTGCTCGATGCGCTGGCTTGAGGTCGTGGGCGTGGACGGGGCGGCTGTCGTGTAGCCCGGATGAAATCCGGGGAGAGCGGAGCTGCTGGCCTTCCCGGATTACGGGGCGATGGGTATCGCGCACGGTATTTATTGGGTCCCCGCGTTCGCGGGGACGACGGGAGACAGCGAGTGCGTGCCCTGAACCCCGTCATTCCCGGCGAACGCGGGAATCCAGAAAAGGCTGGCCCGGAAAATAAAGAAAAAACCCGGTGCGGGCACCGGGTTCCAAATGGCCAGGCAGGCCGGAATCCTCAGAGCTTGGCTACCGCGTACTGGGCGGCGACCGCTTCCAAACCTTCGATGATGCTGTCCGAGTACTTGTTGACCAGGAACGGCACGCTGTTTTCATTGTAGTTCTGCAGGGATTTCTCGATGTAGCGCCACTTGGTGCTGACGTTTTCCAGGTTCGACTGGATCTGCGGCGTGTTCTGCGGCGCATTCTCCATGCTGTCGAGCCGGCCGGCAAATTCCTTGACCAGTTCGTCGATCGGCCGTGCTTCGTCGGGGCCGCCGAAGAACGAGCCGCCCACCGAGGCGCTGCGCGACGCGTAGTCCACCGAGATGGTCTGCATCAGCAGGCTCTGCTCGCGGCTCTGTTGGGTCAGCGGGGGAACCTGGGTGCCGCTTTCCTGCTGGATCCTGCCGTAGAGCTCGTCGCTCAGTTCCATCAGTCGCTGGTTGCGTGCGGCCAGGTCGGCGATGGGCTGCAGGTCGGGGAAGCCCTGCTCCTTGATCTGCGCGACCAGGTTCTTGAGGGAAGACTCGTAGCCCGCCCACTGCTGGTCGAGCTGGCTGCGCAGGGCTTGCGAGGACTCGCCGGGCATGGCGCCGATCTGGCGGAGGTTCTCCTCGGCTTCGCGCAGCGAGGCGTCGATCATCTGTGCGTAGCGCTGGTCGCCTTCCATGCCGTTGTACATGTAGAAGTCGCCCAGGGTCTTCTGCGCGGCCAGGCGCACCTGGTGCAGCTTGAGCAGGTCGTCGGCGGTGTCGGCGGCGGCGCCATGGGAGAAGGACAGAAGGGCGGTCAGCGAGATGGCCAGCAGACGTCTCGTCATGGATACGACTCCGTGACCCCTTGGGGGGATTTTGTTGTTATTGCGCCGTATGTTCGGCGTTCTGGGACGAATGTACCCGTACCCGCCCGAATTGGCTAGGCACTGCAAGCGCCCCATTCTGCTGGGGGCCGGCCATGCGGGCAGCATGATTGATGACCTTGATATCGCGCCATCAGCCTTGCCTGTTCAAGGGAAGCCCCCGCGCAGAGCCTTTCCGGCGCTGTTCCCAAGAGGTCGAGATTGACAATCACGAGCTTTTCCCCGAATGTGTGCTCACCCAAATCAAACGGGCGTATGAAATGATTGTTTGCCGGTTCATCGGCACTTTTCATCGCAAGCCCGATTATCGCGTCGGCGGGTGTGCCGGGTCTTCAGGGGCTATCCTCGAAGGCCCTGCGTCGGGGGTTCTCCGGCGCTTCAGGCGTCTGGCGTGTAACAGTCCAGCTTCCATACCGTGGAGATCAGTTGATGATTTACGAAGGTAAAGCCATCACGGTTAAGGCTCTTGAGAGTGGCATCGTCGAATTGAACTTCGACCTCAAGGGTGAGTCCGTCAACAAATTCAATCGTCTGACCCTGAACGAGCTCCGCCAGTCGGTGGACGCCATCAAGGCCGACGGTTCGATCAAGGGCGTGATCGTCACCAGCGGCAAAGACGTGTTCATCGTCGGCGCCGACATCACCGAGTTCACCGACAATTTCAAGCTCTCCGACGAAGAGCTGGTGGCCGGCAACCTCGAAGCCAACAGAATCTTCAGCGATTTCGAAGACCTGCCGGTGCCGACCGTGGTCGCCATCAACGGCATCGCCCTGGGTGGCGGTTTCGAAATGTGCCTGGCCGGCGACTACCGCGTGATCAGCGAGTCCGCCAAGATCGGCCTGCCGGAAGTCAAGCTGGGTATCTACCCGGGCTTCGGCGGCACCGTGCGCCTGCCGCGCGTGATCGGCGTCGACAACGCCATCGAGTGGATCGCTTCCGGCAAGGAAAACCGGGCCGCCGATGCCCTGAAAGTGGGCGCCGTGGATGCGGTGGTCAAGGCTGACAAGCTCAAGGAAGCGGCTCTCGACCTGGTCAAGCGCGCCATCTCCGGCGAGCTGGACTACAAGGCCAAGCGCCAGCCGAAGCTCGAGAAGATCAAGCTCAACGCCATCGAGCAGATGATGGCCTTCGAGACCGCCAAGGGCTTCGTCGCCGGCCAGGCCGGCCCGAACTACCCGGCTCCTGTGGAAGCCATCAAGAGCATCCAGAAAGCCGCCAACTTCGGTCGTGACAAGGCGCTGGAAGTGGAAGCCAACGGCTTCGTCAAGCTGGCCAAGACCTCTGTCGCCGAGAGCCTGATCGGTCTGTTCCTGAACGACCAGGAGCTGAAGAAGAAAGCCAAGCAATACGACGAAGTCGCCCAGGACGTGAAACTGGCCGCCGTGCTCGGCGCCGGCATCATGGGTGGCGGTATCGCCTACCAGTCCGCCTCCAAGGGCACGCCGATCCTGATGAAGGATATCCGCGAAGAGGGTATCCAGATGGGCCTGAACGAAGCGGCCAAGCTGCTTGGCAAGCGCGTCGAGAAGGGCCGCATGAAGCCCGAGAAGATGGCCGAGGCGCTCAACGCCATTCGTCCGACCATGTCCTACGGCGACTTCGGCAACGTCGACATCGTCGTCGAAGCCGTGGTCGAGAACCCGAAGGTCAAGCAGATCGTGCTGGCCGAAGTGGAAGACGTGGTTCGCGAGGACACCATCCTCGCCTCCAACACCTCGACCATTTCGATCAACCTGCTGGCCAAGGCCCTGAAGCGCCCGGAAAACTTCGTCGGCATGCACTTCTTCAACCCGGTGCACATGATGCCGCTGGTGGAAGTGATCCGTGGCGAGAAGTCCAGTGACGCAGCCGTGGCCACCACCGTGGCCTACGCCAAGAAGATGGGCAAGAACCCCATCGTGGTCAACGACTGCCCCGGCTTCCTGGTCAACCGCGTGCTGTTCCCGTACTTCGGTGGCTTCTCCAAGCTGCTGGGCTTCGGCGTCGACTTCGTACGCATCGACAAGGTCATGGAGAAGTTCGGCTGGCCCATGGGCCCGGCCTACCTCTCTGACGTGGTCGGCATCGACACCGGCCACCACGGCCGTGACGTGATGGCCGAAGGCTTCCCGGACCGCATGGCGGTGGAAGGCAAGACCGCCGTCGACGTGATGTACGAGGCCAACCGCCTGGGCCAGAAGAACGGCAAGGGCTTCTACGCCTACGAGACCGACAAGCGCGGCAAGCCGAAGAAGGTCAGCGACCCGCAGGCTTACGAACTGCTCAAGTCCATCGTGGTCGAGCAGCGTGAAGTCACCGACGAGGACATCATCAACTTCATGATGATCCCGTTGTGCCTGGAGACCGTTCGCTGCCTGGAAGACGGCATCGTCGAGACCGCCGCCGAAGCCGACATGGGCCTGATCTACGGCATCGGTTTCCCTCCCTTCCGTGGTGGTGCGCTGCGCTACATCGACTCCATCGGCGTCGCCGAGTTCGTTGCGCTGGCCGACAAGTACGCCGACCTGGGCGCGTTGTATCACCCGACCGCCAAGCTTCGCGAAATGGCCAAGAACGGCCAGAAGTTTTTCGGCTAATTGAGCGAGAGTGAAGAATATGAGCCTGAATCCTAGAGATGCAGTCATTGTCGACTTCGGCCGCACCCCGATGGGTCGCTCCAAGGGTGGCATGCACCGCAACACCCGTGCCGAAACCCTGTCCGCGAACCTGATCAGCGGCGTCCTGGCCCGTAATCCCAAGCTGGACCCGGCCGAAGTGGAAGACGTGATCTGGGGCTGCGTGAACCAGACCCTGGAGCAGGGCTGGAACATCGCCCGCATGGCATCGCTGATGACCCAGATCCCGCACACCAGCGCCGGCCAGACCGTCAGCCGCCTGTGCGGTTCCTCGATGAGCGCCCTGCACACCGCCGTGCAGGCGATCCAGACCGGTAACGGCGACGTCTTCGTGGTCGGTGGCGTGGAGCACATGGGCCACGTCGGCATGATGCACGGCGTCGATCCGAACCCGCACCTGTCCCTGTATGCCGCCAAGGCTTCGGGCATGATGGGCCTGACCGCCGAGATGCTCGGCAAGATGCACGGCATCAGCCGCGAGGCGCAGGACCAGTTCGGTTATCGTTCGCACCAGCTCGCCTGGAAAGCCACCCAGGAAGGCAAGTTCAAGGACGAGATCATCCCGATGGAAGGCTACGACGAGAACGGCTTCCTGAAGGTGTTCGACTTCGACGAGACCATCCGTCCGGAAACCACCCTGGAAGGCCTGGCCGAGCTGAAGCCGGCGTTCAACCCGAAAGGCGGCACCGTGACCGCGGGTACTTCCTCGCAGATCACCGATGGCGCTTCCTGCATGATCGTGATGAGTGCCCAGCGCGCCCAGGACCTGGGCATCCAGCCGATGGCCGTGGTTCGCGCCATGGCGGTGGCCGGTGTCGATCCGGCGATCATGGGCTACGGCCCGGTGCCGTCCACCCAGAAGGCGCTCAAGCGCGCTGGCCTGACCATCGACGACATCGATTTCGTCGAGCTCAACGAAGCCTTCGCCGCCCAGGCCCTGCCTGTGCTGAAGGACCTCAAGCTGCTCGACAAGATGGAGCAGAAGGTCAACCTGCACGGCGGCGCCATCGCCCTGGGTCACCCGTTCGGTTGCTCCGGTGCACGGATTTCCGGCACCCTGTTGAACGTGATGAAGCAGAACGGCGGTACCTTCGGCGTGTCCACCATGTGCGTGGGTCTCGGCCAGGGCATCACCACCATTTTCGAACGCGTCTGACGCATCGAAGCTGGGAAGACCGGGGCCATGCGCCCCGGTTTTCGTTTTTCTGCCGATTCGTTCGCGGCTATTTCAAGAGGAGGCGCCATGCCACTGCAACCAGGTCTCTACCGTCACTACAAGGGTCCCGAGTACCGTGTCTTCGGGACGGCGCGGCATTCCGAGACCGAAGAGGAGCTGGTGGTCTACCAGGCCCTGTACGGCGAGTACGGCCTCTGGGTGCGGCCGCTGGGCATGTTCCTGGAAACCGTCGAAGTGGACGGACAGCCGGTTCCGCGCTTTGCTCTGGTGCAGGCCGAAGAGTCGCTTTTCGGGAAGCCTTGAAACTCCCCGACCTTGACCTCGGCTCGGTCGCCACTATATATAGCGGTGCCTTTCGGGAACCTGCCTCGATTTTGCTGCGTGTCGGTCATGAGCGTCAGAAGTGGCTTCGGAATGCACATTTACACCTCGTAAACTTCGCTTCCCTGGCCATTCCCTGCTTCGTCCGGTCCCGGCTCGCGTAATCTGCGACAGCTTTCCTGGCATCCCGCCTTTCATTTCTCCAATTCAGGAATCTTCCGATCCATGGGCAAATCGCTGGTCATCGTGGAATCCCCGGCCAAGGCCAAGACCATCAACAAGTACCTGGGCAGCCAGTACGTGGTGAAGTCGAGCATCGGCCATATCCGTGACCTGCCCACCAGCGGATCGGGCTCCGCCGCCAAGGAGCCGGCCAAGCGCGGCAAGGCGGCGGCCGAGGCGCCGGCGTTGTCGGCCAAGGAGAAAGCCAAGCGGCAACTGTTCACGCGCATGGGCGTCGACCCCGAACACGGCTGGAAGGCCAAGTACGAGATCCTGCCCGGCAAGGAAAAGGTCATTGACGAACTGCGCCGGCTGGCCAAGGAAGCCGACACCATCTATCTCGCAACCGACTTGGATCGCGAAGGAGAGGCCATCGCCTGGCACCTGCGCGAAGCCATCGGCGGCGACGACAGCCGCTACAAGCGCGTGGTGTTCAACGAAATCACCAAGAAGGCCATCCAGGAGGCCTTCTCCCAGCCCGGTGAGCTGGATATCAACCGGGTCAACGCCCAGCAGGCGCGCCGCTTCCTCGATCGCGTGGTGGGCTACATGGTCTCGCCGCTGCTCTGGCAGAAGATCGCTCGCGGCCTGTCCGCCGGCCGCGTGCAGTCGGTGGCGGTGAAGCTGGTGGTCGAGCGCGAGAAGGAAATCCGCGCGTTCATCCCCGAGGAGTACTGGGAAGTGCACGCCGACCTGGCGACCGGCAAGGGCGCCAAGGTGCGCTTCGAGGTCGCCCGCGAGAACGGCGAGGCCTTCAAGCCGCTCAACGAAGCGCAGGCCATGGCCGCGCTGGAGAAGCTCAAGGCCTCCAGCTACAGCGTGATCAAGCGCGAGGACAAGCCGACCAGCAGCAAGCCTTCGGCGCCCTTCATCACTTCCACCCTGCAGCAGGCGGCAAGCAATCGCCTGGGCTTCGGCGTGAAGAAGACCATGATGATGGCCCAGCGTCTCTACGAGGCCGGCTACATCACCTACATGCGTACCGACTCGACCAACCTCTCGCAGGACGCCGTGACCATGGCGCGCGGCTTCATCGAGGGCGAGTTCGGCCAGAAGTACCTGCCAGCCAAGCCGAACGTCTATTCGAGCAAGGAGGGTGCCCAGGAGGCCCACGAGGCGATCCGCCCGTCCGACGTCAACCTGCGTCCCGGCCAGCTTTCCGGCATGGAGCGCGATGCCGAGCGCCTGTACGAGCTGATCTGGCGCCAATTCGTCGCCTGCCAGATGCCGCCGGCGGAATACCTGTCCACCAGTGTCACCGCCAAGGCCGGCTCCTTCGAGCTGCGCGCCAAGGGCCGCATCCTCAAGTTCGACGGCTACACCCGCGTGCTGCCGCAACAGAGCAAGCCTGGTGAGGACGACGTGCTGCCGGACATGGGCGAAGGCGAAGCGCTCGAGCTGCTCAAGCTCGACCCCAGCCAGCACTTCACCAAGCCGCCGGCGCGCTATTCCGAAGCCAGCCTGGTCAAGGAGCTGGAGAAGCGCGGCATCGGCCGTCCGTCCACCTACGCGGCGATCATCTCGACCATCCAGGAGCGCGGCTACGTCACCGTGCACAACCGGCGCTTCTATGCCGAGAAGATGGGCGACATCGTCACCGAGCGGCTCAACGAGAGCTTCGCCAACCTGATGGACTACGGCTTCACCGCCGGCATGGAAGAGCATCTGGACGACGTCGCCCAGGGCGAGCGTGACTGGAAGCACCTGCTCGACGAGTTCTATGGCGACTTCAAGAAAAAGCTCGAACTGGCCGAAGCCGCCAATGACGGCATGCGCGCCAACCAGCCGACCCTGACTGACATCCCCTGCCGCGAATGCGGCCGGCCGATGATGATCCGTACCGCCTCCACCGGCGTGTTCCTCGGCTGTTCCGGCTATGCGCTGCCGCCGAAGGAGCGTTGCAAGGCGACCATCAACCTGGTCCCCGGCGACGAGATCGCCGCGGACGATGAAGGCGAGTCGGAATCCCGCGTACTGCTCGGCAAGCACCGCTGCCCGATCTGCAGCACGGCGATGGACGCCTACCTGCTAGACGAAACCCGCAAGCTGCATATCTGCGGCAACAACCCGGATTGCGCCGGCTACGAGATCGAACACGGCCAGTACCGGATCAAGGGCTACGAAGGGCCGAGCCTGGAATGCGACAAGTGCGGCAGCCAGATGCAACTGAAGACCGGCCGCTTCGGCAAGTTCTTCGGCTGCACCAATCCGAGCTGCAAGAACACCCGCAAGCTGCTGAAGAATGGTGAGGCCGCTCCGCCGAAGATCGACCCGATCAAGATGCCCGAGCTCAAGTGCGAGAAGGTCGACGACACCTACGTACTGCGCGACGGCGCTTCCGGCCTGTTCCTGGCCGCCAGCCAGTTCCCCAAGAACCGCGAGACCCGCGCGCCGCTGGTGCTGGAGCTGATCCCGCACAAGGACGAGCTGGACCCGAAATACCATTTCCTCCTGGACGCGCCGAAGAAGGACCCGGAAGGTCGTCCGGCGGTGATCCGCTTCAGCCGCAAGACCAAGGAGCAGTACGTGCAGTCCGAAGTGGACGGCAAGCCGACTGGCTGGCGTGCGTTCTATGCCAATGGTGTGTGGAAGGTCGAGGACAAGCGCTGAGAACCTTCCTACGATCCGCTATGTGTCGGCGAGCGGGCCCGTTCCGCTCGCGGGATCGTAGACCTGACCGGATGAACGCGCGTCGGCGACCGGCCCGGCGCGCGTTATAGTGAACCTACCCGCTCTGGAGGGCGCTACGATGGCCCACGAACTCTATACCCGCACCAATCAGAAGATCTATTTCGCCGGTCTGGCGCTCGATACCTGGAAGCAGGCGGAAGAGGGGCGGGCGATGAATGCCCAGGCGCTGGTCCAGGCCGAGCGCGAGGCCACGTTGTTCCACCTCTACGGCGCCTTGCTCGGCCTGTGCCACGAGATTGCCGGCTACTACCGGCTGCCCCAGGCGAATGTGCCGCGTGTCGAGCTGTTCCTGACCCCGGCGGTGCTGGAGGCTTCGCCCACGCCGGAACTGGCCGAGCTGGTCGAGCTGGCGCAGCAGCCGGAGACCTGGCTGGCGCGACTGCTGGCTGGCTACGCCGCGCTGTTCCAGCCGCCACAGGCGCCGAAAACCGCCAAGGTCGATCCCGCGTTGCCGCTCATCCAGTCGGTCAGCCTGGATGAGGAGGCCGTTCCCGCCCTGACGCGTCAGGAGCTCGAAGAGTGGCGCCAGCAGTTGAAGGCCCTGGTGCTGCGTTTCCGCGAATCGCTCAGTGAGTGCTGAGTTGTTAGACGCTGCGGTTCGGGTCTCTTCCCGGCCGGCCACACCAGCATTTTCTGGAGATTTTGATGCCCACTTCCTTTCTTGAAATCATCGAACTACCCGACGGACGCATCGCCCTGCGCCGTGCCGAGGACGAAGAAACCCTGGTGACCCTGGAGTTCTCCGGCGACGCCAAGGCTTTCCTGCAGGGCTATCACGTGGAAGTCGCCAAGGCGATGCTGAATGTCGGTGTACAGATGGCCGGCCGCTTGGCAGAAGGCGATTTCGAGCGCGAAGAAGAAGGCCCGCGCGTCCTGCACTAAGACCGTTGCACGCACTTGAGACGGTCATGCCGGCAGTGCTATAGAGTCCAGCCCCGTGGTTGGAAAGCAGGATTGCCCCGATGCGTCATCTTTTGCGCCGCCAGTTCCTTCTGGCCTCCGCCGCCCTTCCGGTGGTTTGGACATTCGCAGCGGGAGCATCCAGCCGCTCGGCCCAGGAGCGCCTGGAGCAGCTCGAACGTGACCTCGGCGGCCGCCTCGGGGTATTCGCCCTGGACAGTGCCGACGGCGCATGTCTGGGGCATCGCGCCGACGAGCTTTTCCCGTTGTGCAGCACTTTCAAGGCGATCCTGGCTGCGGCCATCCTCCAGCGCAGCACGAGCACGGCTGGGCTGCTGGAACAGCGGATCAACTATGCGCAGAGCGCTCTGGTGGAGTACTCGCCGATCACGGAACGACATCTCGCCGACGGCATGACCGTGGCCGAGTTGTGCGCGGCGGCCGTCCAATACAGCGATAACACGGCCGCCAACCTGCTGATGGAGCTTCTCGGCGGTCCGGCCGAGGTCACTGCGTTCGCCCGCTCGATCGGCGATCCGGCGTTCCGCCTGGATCGTTGGGAAACCGAGCTCAACACCGCCATCCCCGGCGACCCCCGCGATACGACCACGCCCTCGGCCATGGGGCACAGCCTTCAGCGCCTGGTCCTGGGGGATGCCCTAGGCGCCGCCCAGCGCAAGCAACTGGCGGACTGGCTGCTCGGCAACACCACGGGCGCGACCCGTATCCGTGCCGGCGTGCCGTCCGAATGGCGGGTCGGCGACAAGACCGGCACTGGGGTCTACGGAACGGCGAACGACGTGGCCGTGCTGTGGCCGCCGCAGCGTCCGCCCGTCATCGTGGCGATCTACACCACACGACATGACCAGGATGCGGAAGCACGCAACGACGTGATCGCCGACGCAACACGGGTCGTGGTGGACTGGCTGGATACGAAGACCCCGTCGTAATCGGGCCCACGTAGGGTGGAAAACCGCGAAGCGTTTTCCACCAAATCGATAAAGGGCAGGGCGGCACTTGCTCACCTGCAGGCCTCTGCGGGCTGCTATTGGGCTAATGAACTGTCGAGGCGGGGGAAAAGGTGGCACATCCATGTGCCGGAGGGGCGCCGAGCTTTCGGCGGTTCGATCAACCCAGGCTGATGTTCAGGCTCTGGGCGTTGCCTTCACTGGCCGCGGCGGCCAGTTGCCGACGGGCAGGGGCGTGTAGCGGATGCAGCCAACTGACCACGGTATGGCTGCGCCCTAGGCGCAGGGCTTCGCAGGCCAGTTCCAGGGGGCTCTGCCCACGGCGTGGTTGGAGGATCAGGATGCGTTCCCGGTTCAGCCCGGTCTTGCGCAACCAGGCCTGGGTCAGGGTGCCGGGCGGGGCGATCAGGGTCAGCCAGCGGGCATCCTGGTTCTCGCTGAGTTCCCGCAGGATGGGGGCCAGCAGGTGCAGTCGATTGCCGGCCGCGCCTCTCAGGGTCAATTCGCTGAAGGTTTCCGGCTCGTCGATCCAGGCCGGTTCGGGAGCGTCGTGGAACAGGACTGCCGGTTCAGCCAGGAAGGCATCGAATAGTGGAAGCTGGTTACGACCGAGCGACTGCGGGAACTGCATGGGAACTCCTTTAGCGGCGGATGACGCCGACACTCAAACCTTCGATCACGAGGTTCTGGGTTTCCAGATCCACTTCTATGGGCGCGAACTCGGAGTTCTCGGCAATCAGCCAGACCTTGTCGCCTTCGCGTTTGAACCGTTTCACCGTGACCTCGTCGTCCAGGCGGGCCACCACCACCTGGCCATTGCGGGCTTCACGGGTGCTGTGCACGGCGAGCAGGTCGCCGTCGAGGATGCCGATGTCCTTCATGCTCATGCCGCGTACCCGCAGCAGGAAGTCGGCCGGGGGATGGAAGAAGTCGGGGTTGATCCGGCACGATTCCTCGACGTTCGCCTGTGCGAGGATCGGTGCGCCGGCGGCTACCCGGCCGATGACCGGAATGCCTTCATCTTCGCCATTGCCCGGTTCGAAGCCGGGGATGCGGATGCCACGGGAGGCCCCCGGGGTCATCTCGATGGCGCCCTTGCGGGCCAGGGCCTTGAGATGCTCTTCGGCGGCGTTGGGGGATTTGAAGCCAAGTTCCTGGGCGATTTCGGCACGTGTGGGTGGATAGCCGTTGTCTTCCAGGCAACGCTTGATGAAGGCGAGGATCTCGGCTTGTCGCGGCGTCAGTTTCAGCATGGCTGGACTCTGTTTTTTTATACAGTGACTGGGATTATATACAGTGAATCCGGCTTGGCAATCCCCCTTCCGCACGTCATGGCTCATTGCTCCCGGTCGCGGCTTGTTACTTATAGGGAGCGACCGGCGTCTTGGCTTTAGTATTCTCCAAGCGAAAGTCCTCGGGCTCTGCTTGACAATGTTGCGAAACAATACGTATGTTTCAAACAAGTGTTTGTTAGGTGCGAGTTGTCATGGCCCAGTCAGAGACCGTCGAGCGGATTCTCGATGCAGCGGAACAGTTGTTCGCGGAGAAAGGTTTCGCTGAAACCTCGCTGCGTCTGATCACCAGCAAGGCCGGGGTCAATCTGGCGGCGGTGAACTACCACTTCGGCTCCAAGAAGGCGCTGATCCAGGCGGTGTTCTCGCGCTTCCTCGGGCCGTTCTGCACCAGCCTCGAGCGCGAGCTGGACCGCCGCCAGGCCAAGCCCGAGAACAAGGCCAGCCTGGAAGAGCTGCTGGAAATCCTCGTCGAGCAAGCGCTGGCAGTGAAGCCGCGCAGCGGCAATGACCTGTCGATCTTCATGCGCCTGTTGGGGCTGGCTTTCAGCCAGAGCCAGGGCCACCTGCGCCGTTACCTCGAGGATGTCTACGGCAAGGTGTTCCGCCGCTACATGGTACTGGTGCAGGAAGCCGCGCCTCGTATCCCGCCGATCGAGCTGTTCTGGCGCATCCACTTCATGCTGGGCACCGCGGCGTTCAGCATGTCGGGAATCAAGGCGCTGCGCGCCATCGCCGAGAACGATTTCGGCGTCAGCACTTCCATCGAGCAGGTCATGCGCCTCATGGTGCCGTTCCTCGCCGCCGCCATGCGTGCGGAGAGTGCGGTCAACGACGAGGCGCTGCTCAATGCGCAGCTCAAGCCGCGCACCAAGTCTTCGGCAGCGCCCGCCAAGGTCTGATCCCCCTAAATGGCCGGCCAGCGGAAGGCCGTTCCGCTTGGCCGGGTTGTGTCGAAGTCGCTCCGGACTAGCCACCTGCGGTCCGTGAATTCCGCATCCCGGCGGATTGCACCCGGGCTCGCCTGCGCTCGCTACCTTTCTCGCCAGCCTGCTAAGCTAGCCGCCCATGCGTACTCTCGATCTCCTGCACGTTTCCCTGGCCGACCAATGCCTGTACGGCTTCGTCGATGGGCGGCTGGCCGTGCGCCTGCCGGTTTCCACTGCCCTGAACGGCGCCGGTGAGCGCAATGGCTCCGGTTGCACCCCGCGCGGACGCCACCAGGTACGCGCGAAGATCGGCGAGGGGCTGCCGGAAGGGGCGGTGCTGCGTGGACGACGCTGGACCGGGGAGGTCTGGTCGGCGGCGTTGCACGAACGCTTCCCCGGTCGTGACTGGATCCTCACCCGCATCCTCTGGCTCAGCGGCTGCGAGCCGGGCCGCAACCGGCTCGGTGAGGTCGACACCTTCCGCCGCTATATCTACCTGCACGGCACGCCGGACATCGAGCCAATGGGCGTGCCGCTGTCCCATGGCTGCATTCGTCTGCGCAATGCCGACCTGCTGGAACTCTTCCCGCGGGTGCCCGTCCATTGCCCGGTGAACATCGAAGAAGCGCCGTGCCCGCAGTGGGCGATGGCCGAACTCGTTTAAAGGACGCTTTCGTTTATGACTTCAGGCCTGCAAGGCTCCCTGATGCTGGATATCGCCGGCACCTGGCTGACTGCCGAAGACCGGCAGATCCTCCGCCAGCCGCAAGTCGGCGGCTTGATCCTGTTCGCCCGCAACATCGAGCATCCTCGCCAGGTTCGCGAGCTGAGCGCGGCGATCCGCGCCGTGCGCCCGGACCTGCTGCTTGCCGTCGACCAGGAAGGCGGCCGGGTGCAGCGTCTGCGCCAGGGCTTCGTGCGCCTGCCGGCGATGCGCGCAATCGCCGACAACGACAATGCCGAGTGGCTGGCCGAACAATGCGGCTGGTTGATGGCCACCGAGGTGCTGGCGGTCGGCCTGGACCTCAGCTTTGCGCCGGTGCTCGACCTCGATCACCAGCGCAGCGCGGTGGTCGGTAGCCGTGCTTTCGAATGCGATCCCCAGCGGGCCTGCGCGCTGGCCGGCGCTTTCATCCGTGGCATGAACGCCGCCGGCATGGCCGCCACTGGCAAGCACTTCCCCGGTCACGGCTGGGCCGAGGCGGATTCCCATGTGGCGATCCCGACCGACGAGCGCAGCCTGGAGCAGATCCGCGCCAGCGACCTGCAACCGTTCGCCCGGCTGAGCAAGCAACTGGCGGCGGTGATGCCGGCGCATGTCATCTATCCGCAGGTGGACGCGCAGCCGGCCGGCTTTTCCCGGCGCTGGCTGCAGGACATCCTGCGTGGCGAACTGGGCTTCGACGGGGTGATTTTCAGCGACGACCTGTCCATGGCCGGCGCCCATGTGGCGGGCGATGCGGCCGCGCGTATCGAAGCCGCGCTGAATGCGGGCTGCGACATGGGCCTGGTGTGCAACGACCGGGGCGCCGCCGAGCTGGCTCTGGGGGCCCTGCAACGCCTGAAGGCGAGCGCGCCGGCGCGCCTGGCGCGGATGCGCGGCCAGGCCTTCCCGACCACCGAATTTCGTCAGCAGCCGCGCTGGCAGGCCGCCCTGGCCGACCTGCGCGCTGCCCAGTTGATCGATTGAGGACCACGACATGACCGTATACGCCATCATCGGCGGCACTGGCCTGACCCAACTGGAAGGCCTGACCATCACCGCCGCGCTGAACGTCGACACGCCCTATGGTGCCCCTTCGGCGCCGCTGCTGCGCGGCGAGTACGCCGGGCGCGAAGTGCTGTTCCTCGCTCGCCACGGCCATCCACACCGCATCCCGCCGCATCAGGTGAACTACCGCGCCAACCTGTGGGCGCTCAAGCATGCCGGCGCCGAGGCGATCCTCGCGGTCAACGCGGTCGGTGGCATCAATGCGGCGATGGGTACCGGCCACCTCTGCGTGCCGGACCAGATCATCGACTACACCTGGGGTCGCGAGCACACCTTCTTCGCCGGTGAGCTGGACCACGTCACCCATGTCGATTTCAGCTACCCCTACGATGCGGGGCTGCGCGAGCTACTGATCGCCGCGCTGGCCGAGGAAGGCTGCGCATTCAGCGACTTCGGCGTGTACGCCTGCACCCAGGGGCCGCGCCTGGAGTCGGTGGCGGAGATCGTCCGCCTGGAGCGCGATGGCGCCGATATCGTCGGCATGACCGGCATGCCCGAGGCGGTGCTGGCACGCGAGCTGGAGCTGCCCTATGCCTGCCTGTCCCTGGTGGTGAACCCGGCGGCGGGCAAGTCGTCGGGGATCATCACCATGGCCGAGATCGAGCGCGCCCTGGCCGATGGTATGGGGCAGGTGAGGGCGGTCCTGGCGAGGGTGCTGGGGGCTTAAGCCTGTGGCGGGTTGAAGCGGAGCGCCCTGCGAGGACCGTAGGATGGGGCGAGCGAAGCGATACCCATCACCTCCGCCCGATGGGTGTCGTCGCTGCGCTCCTCGACTCATCCTACGGTTGCTTCCTGCCTGCACGGCCTGCCCCCTCTCCCTCCGGGAGAGGGCTGGGGTGGGGATCACGCTTTCAACCCACCCCGCGATTCGACCAGAACCGCAGGATGGGATACCTATCTTGAAGCTCGCCTTACGGGTTAGCTGCGACCTGGCAGCGGGGCGAACAGCGCGTCGATATCTTCCGGCTGAAGGCGCCAGTCGGCCTTCTCGTTGCCTTCCAGTACGCCGGCGGCGAGGGCGGCTTTCTGTTGCTGTAGCTGCTGGATCTTTTCTTCCACGGTGCCACGGGCGATCAGTTTGTAGACGAACACCGGCTTGTCCTGGCCGATGCGGTAGGCGCGGTCGGTGGCCTGGTTTTCCGCCGCCGGGTTCCACCAGGGATCGTAGTGGATCACGGTGTCGGCGGCGGTCAGGTTGAGGCCGGTGCCGCCGGCCTTGAGGCTGATCAGGAACAGCGGCACCTCGCCGTCCTGGAAGCGCTTGACCGGTGTGCGGCGGTCGCGGGTCGCGCCGGTGATCTGCACGTAGGGCAGATGGCGGCGCTGCAATTCTTCCTCGATCAGCGCGAGCATCGAGGTGAACTGTGAGAACAGCAGCACGCGACGGCCTTCGGCGAGCAGTTCGTCGAGCATCTCCAGCAGACTGTCCAGCTTGCTCGAATGGCTGGCGCCCTTGCGCTGCGGCGTATCGTGCTGCACCAGGCGCAGGTCGCAGCAGACCTGGCGCAGTTTCAGCAGGGCTTCGAGGATGATGATCTGGCTGCGCGCCAGGCCCTTGCGTTCGATTTCCTCGCGCACCTTGCGGTCCATGGCCAGGCGCACGGTTTCGTAGAGGTCGCGCTGGGCATCGTTGAGTTCCACCCAGTGGACGATCTCGCTCTTGGCCGGCAGCTCCTTGGCTACGTCCTCCTTCTTGCGGCGCAGCAGGAAAGGCTTGAGGCGCGCGTTGAGGTGGGCGAGGCTGACCGGGTCGCCGCGCTTCTCGATGGGAGTGCGGTAGTCGCGGTTGAACTGCTTGGCGTCGCCGAGCCAGCCGGGCATCAGGAAATGGAACAGCGACCACAGCTCGCCCAGGTGGTTTTCCAGTGGCGTACCGGTCAAGCACAGGCGCTGGCGGGCGTCGAGCAGGCGGGCGGCCTGGGCGGCCTTGCTGGTCGGGTTCTTGATGTGCTGTGCCTCGTCGAGGATCAGCACGTGCAGCGGCTGTTGCCTGAGATGCTCGATATCGCGCGGAAGCAGCGCATAGGTGGTCAGCAGAAGATCGTGGTCGGCCAGGCGTGCGAAATCCTTGCGACGTTGCGGGCCGTGCAGGGCGAGCACGCGCAGTTCGGGCGCGAAGCGTGCCGCTTCGTCCTGCCAGTTGGGGATCAGGCTGGTGGGCATCACCACCAGGGCCGGGCGGTCCAGGCGGCCGGCACGCTTCTCGGCGAGCAGGTGGGCGAGGCTCTGGAGGGTCTTGCCCAGGCCCATGTCGTCACCGAGCACGCCGCCAGCCTCCAGCTCGCGCAGGGTCTGCATCCAGCTCAGGCCTTCAAGCTGGTAGGGGCGCAGTTCGGCGTTCAGCCCGAGGGGCGCGCTGGCCAGGGTGCGCGCGCCGGCTCGCAGCTTGCGGGCGAATTCGCGCAGGCGTTCGCCGCCTCGCCAGTCCAGTTCCAGTCCTTCCAGGCTGTTCAGTCGCGCGGCGTCCGGGGCGGAGAGACGCAGGCTGGCGCCGGCCGGCTGGTCGCGCAGGTAGAGTTCGCCGAGGGTGGCGAGCACCGGTTTGAGGCGGCCGAAGGGCAGCAGCACCTGCATTGGCTGGCCGTCGCTGGAGCGCTGGGCGTCGAGTTGCAGGCGGAGCATTTCCGTGTCGCCGCGCCGCGCCAGGTTGTTCGGACTGAGCAGTTCCGGGCTGTTGCGGATCAGGCGCAGGAGCACCGGCAGCAGGCTGACCCGCTGGCCGTCGACGACGATGCCCAGTTCCAGGTCGAACCAGTCGCGTTCGGGGGACTCGTCGAGATCGGCGTACCAACTGTCCACCGGGGTGAGGTCGAAGACGAAGCCCGGCCTGATCTCGATCCGCCAGCCGCGTTCGCGCAGTTCCGGCAGTTGCTGCTGGACGAAATGCAGCCAGGCGTCCTCGCTGGGCAACTCGAACATTTCCGCCGAGTCCTGCGGCAGCGCCTGGCTCTGCCGCAGGGCGACGCTGAAGCCGAGCTGTTGCAGGGTCTTGCGCAGCGCCTGCTCGGCCTGTGGCTGACGGGCGATACGCAGCGTTTCGCCGTTTTCCACACTGCGGATCGCGGCGTCCGGGGACGCCTTGCCGTGCACGCGGATGCCGGCATAGTCGAATGCCAGCCCGGCGCGATGCTGCTGGCCGCGCTGCATGCGCCGGTTGCGCGGGTCGTACTGGGTGTAGAGGAGGGTGCCCAGGCTGAGCACCGGTTGCGGTTGCAGGTCGTCGATGCGGCGCTCCGGGGTTCGGGGTTGCGCCGGCGCGACGGAGGATGGCGGGAATTGCTGTGCTTCCAGCAAGGCGGCCACCACGTGCTTGCAGTTGTAGCCGACCGGGCAGGTGCAGAATCCGATCACCGGTTCGCCGCGGCGGCCCAGGCGGATGCGCTGCTGGTAGGTGTGGTTGCCGGAACCCTGGCAACTGAAGATCAGTTGCTCGTCGCGGACTTCCACGAAGCGCGAGCGGCCCTCGCGGGCATAGCCTTCGCCGCGGCGCAGGGTGCCGTCGTCGAAGGCGTCGCGCCAGGGTAGTTCGTGCAGCCGCGCGACGAATGCCGGCAAATCGTTCATTACATCGGCACGATCTTGATCAGCACACCGAGGTTGGAGTGGTCGAGGTAGTTCAGCTCGCCGTTCTTCAGTCGTGCGCTCTGTTTCAGGCGCTCACTGCTGGTGAGCAGTCCATCGGCGTCGAAGCGGTTGATCCAGAAGTCGAGGTTGGCTTCGGCGACGCGCTCCTGGGACAGGCTGACCGTGCCTTCCACCGGGAAATGACCGAACTGCTGGTCGCCGGTGCTGACCGCCACCTTGCTCGGCACGCTGGAGAGGTTCTGCGTCCAGGCCTTGTGCAGCAGCACCTGGTAGCCATTGTTCGGGTTGAGCTTGGCGGCCGCGCCGTCCAGCGCGGTGGCACGTTCGCTGCCGGCGATCGACTGCGCGCCGGAGGCCCAGTCGTCCGGTGCCGGTTGGCTGGCGGGAACCGGGTCGCCGGCCTGGCGGAAGATGATCAGTTCGACCTGGTATTGGCCGTCGGCCAGGGCCAGTGGGGCGAACAGGGCGAGCAACAGGGCCAGGTGGCGGAAGATGCGCATGTGGATCGGTCCTTTAAGCGGATTGCGGTACGAGGCGTTCGAACAGTGCCTCGAGATTATTGAAGCGTTCTTCCGGGCGTTCCATCGGCACCTGGAATTTGAAGGTGGTGGCGCCTTCGAACTTGTAGCGCTTCGGCTGGCCCTGGATCAGCTTGATCAGGGTCAGCGGATCGACGCTGGTGTTGGCGGCGAACTCGATGCGCCCACCTTGCGGGCCGGCGTCCACCTTGTCGATGCCGAGCTTGTCCGCCTGCAACTTGAGCAGGGTCAGGCGCATCAGGTTCCTGGTCGGCTCCGGCAGCAGGCCGAAGCGGTCGATCATTTCCACCTGCAGCTCCTTCAGCGCCTCCTCGTCGGCGGCGTTGGCGATGCGCTTGTAGAGGATCAGCCGGGCATGCACGTCGGGCAGGTAGTCCTCGGGAATCAGCGCCGGCACGCGCAGGTTGATCTCCGGGCCGCCGCCCAGCGGCTGTTCGAGGTTCGGCTGCTCGCCTTTCTGGATGGCCTTGACCGCGCGCTCGAGCATTTCCATGTAGAGAGTGAAGCCTACCGCCTGGATCTGTCCGCTCTGGCCTTCGCCGAGCAGTTCGCCGGCGCCGCGGATCTCCAGGTCATGGGTGGCCAGCACGAAGCCGGCACCGAGGTCCTGGGCGTTGGCGATGGCTTCCAGGCGCTTCTGCGCGTCGTCGGTCATCTGCTTGCGCGGCGGGGTGAGCAGGTAGGCGTAGGCCTGGTGGTGGCTGCGCCCGACCCGGCCGCGCAACTGGTGCAACTGGGCCAGGCCGAACTTGTCGGCGCGGTCGATGAGGATGGTGTTGGCGCTGGGCACGTCGATGCCGGTCTCGATGATGGTCGAGGCCACCAGCACGTTGAAGCGCTTGTGGTAGAAGTCGCTCATCACCTGTTCGAGATCGCGTTCGCGCATCTGCCCGTGGCCGATGCCGATGCGCGCTTCCGGCACCAGTTCGGCGAGGTCGGCGGCGCACTTCTCGATGGTCTTCACGTCGTTGTGCAGGTAGTAGACCTGGCCGCCGCGCAGCAGCTCGCGCAGCAGCGCTTCCTTGACGGTCGGCTTGTTGGACTCCATCACGAAGGTACGCACCGACAGCCGCCGAGCCGGCGGGGTGGCGATGATCGACAGGTCGCGCATGCCCGCCACCGCCATGTTCAGCGTGCGCGGGATCGGCGTCGCGGTGAGGGTGAGGATGTCCACCTCGCTGCGCAGGGCCTTGAGCTGTTCCTTCTGGCGCACCCCGAAGCGGTGCTCCTCGTCGATGATCACCAGGCCGAGGTTCTGGAACTTGACGTCGTCCTGCAGCAGCTTGTGGGTGCCGATGACGATGTCGATCTTGCCTTCGGCCAGCTTGGCCACCGCTTCGTCGACTTCCTTGGCGCTCTTGAAGCGGCTCATCACCTCGACCCGCACCGGCCAGTCGGCGAAGCGATCGCGGAAGCTGTTGTAGTGCTGCTGGGCGAGCAGGGTGGTGGGCACCAGCACGGCGACCTGCTTGCCGCTGTGCACGGCGATGAAGGCCGCGCGCATGGCCACCTCGGTCTTGCCGAAGCCGACGTCGCCGCACACCAGGCGGTCCATCGGCTTGCCGGCCAGCATGTCGTTGCGTACCGCGTCGATGGCGGACTGCTGGTCCGGGGTTTCCTCGAACGGGAAGCCGGCGCTGAAGGTTTCGTAGTCGACCTTCGGATCGTTGAAGGCGAAGCCCTCGCGGGCGGCGCGGCGGGCGTAGATGTCGAGCAGTTCGGCGGCGACGTCGCGAACCTGCTCGGCGGCCTTGCGCTTGGCCTTCTGCCACTGTTCGGAGCCGAGCCGGTGCAGTGGCGCCAGGGCGTCGTCGCTGCCGGTGTAGCGGGCGATCAGGTGCAGGCTGGCGACCGGCACGTAGAGCTTGGCTTCGTCGGCGTACTGCAGGGCGAGGAACTCGGCGGCCTGGCCGTCGATCTCCAGGGTGATCAGGCCCAGGTAGCGGCCGACGCCATGGTCGATGTGCACCACCGGCGAGCCCTCGCGCAGTTCGGCGAGGTTCTTGATGACGTTGTCGCCGGCGTCGCGACCCTTCTCGCGGCGGCGGCGCTGCATGACGCGCTGGCCGAACAGCGGGCTTTCCGCCACCAGCGCCAGGTCGTCGAGCAGCAGGCCCTCGTCCAGCGGCGCGATGCAGATCGCCAGGCGTTCGTCGCCTTCGACGAACTCCGGCCAGCCGGTGACTTCGCGCGGCTTCAGCTTGAGGCGGGCGAGCAGTTCCAGCAGCACTTCGCGGCGGCCGGCGGATTCGGCGCTGAACAGCACCTTGCCGGGGAACTCCTCGATGAACCGCCGCAAGGCCGCCAGCGGCTCGCTGGCCTTGGCCTGGATCGCCAGGTCGGGCAGGGCGCGGGCGGTGAAGCGCTCGCGGCCGACGCCGGGCTCGACGTCTTCCTGGGCGACCACCACGCGAGGCCAGTTTTTCAGGCGGGAGAAGCAGTCCTCCACCGGCAGGAAGATGTCGGACGGCGGCAGCAGCGGACGTTCGGGATCGACCCGGCGGTCCTCGTAGCGGTTGCGCGCGTCCGTCCAGAAATGCTCGGCGGCCTGCTCGATGCCCGGCAGCGAGAACACCTGGGTGTCCTGCGGCAGGTAGTCGAACAGGGTGGCGGTTTCCTCGAAGAACAGCGGCAGGTAGTACTCGATGCCGGCCGGGGTGATGCCGCTGGCCAGGTCCTGGTAGATCGGACAGCGCCGGAAGTCGACGTCGAAACGCTCGCGGAAGCGGCCCCGGAAATCGGTGACCGCCTTCTTGTCCAGCGGGAACTCGCGGGCCGGCAGCAGGCGGATCGACTCCACCTTGTCGATCGAGCGCTGGGTTTCCGGGTCGAAGGTGCGCAGCGTCTCGATCTCGTCGTCGAACAGGTCGATGCGGAAGGGCGTCTCGCTGCCCATCGGGAACAGGTCGATCAGCGCGCCGCGCACGGCGAACTCGCCGTGTTCGTAGACGGTGTCCACGCAGCGGTAGCCGGCCGCTTCCAGGCGCAGGCGCATTTCGTCGACGTCGAGTTTCTGGCCGACGTCCAGCACCAGGCTGGAACCGAGCAGGAAGCGGGTCGGCGCCAGTCGGTGCAGGGCGGTGGTGATCGGCACCACCAGCACGCCGTGGCTCAGTTGCGGCAGGCGGTAGAGGCTGGCGACACGCTGGGAAATGATGTCCTGGTGCGGCGAGAACAGGTCGTAGGGCAGGGTTTCCCAGTCCGGGAAATGCAGCACCGGCAGGTCGGGGGCGAAGAAGCGCAGTTCCTGTTCGAGGCGCTCGGCGTTCTGGCTGTCCGCGGTGAGCAGCAGGGTGAAGCGCTTGGCGGCGCTGGCGGCCTCGGCGATGGCGAGGGATTGCGCGGCACCGGGCAGGTTGCCCCAGTGCTGCTTGCCGGCACTGGCCGGCAAAGAGGGAAGACGCAGTACGGGCACGGGATGCGTGGCTCCGGTCGGAAAATGGACCGGCGGATTGTAACTATCCGGACGACCTGCTGTCAGTCTCAGGGCCGCAGCCAATTGCCGCCGTATCGGTGGGCCGGCATAATGTAGCCCCTTTTTTCAGCCCCTACATGTGGAAGGTACTGCCCGTGACCCAGAAGCCCGACCAGTGTCTCGGTGAGTGGATCGATCGTGAAGCCCTCGCGGAAGCGATGATTCCGTTGATTGGCCAGCTCTACCGCAACAACAACGTGGTGACCTCGATCTACGGCCGTGGCCTGATCAACCGCTCGGTGATCGCCATCCTGAAAGCCCATCGTTTCGCCCGCCATCGCCTGGGCGACGACGAACTGGCGGTGCATGACACCTTCACCATCCTCAAGACCATGAGCGAGCTCAAGCTGGGCGCCGCCTCGGTCGACCTGGGCAAGATGGTCGCCAAGTTCAAGGCCGAAGGTGACGGCCGCAGCCTCGAGCAGTTCACCAAGGACGAACTGGCCGACATCGTTGGCAAGCAGAACGGCAACAAGCGCGAAGGCACCGACGTGGTGCTCTACGGCTTCGGTCGCATCGGCCGCCTGCTGGCGCGCATCCTGATCGAGAAGACCGGTGGCGGCGACGGCCTGCGCCTGCGTGCCATCGTCGTCCGCAAGGGCGCCGAGAACGACCTGGTCAAGCGCGCCAGCCTGCTGCGCCGCGACTCGGTGCACGGCCCGTTCGACGGCACCATCACCATCGACGAAGCCAACAACACCCTGACCGCCAACGGCAACCTGATCCAGGTGATCTATTCCAACGATCCGGCTTCGATCGACTACACCCAGTACGGCATCAAGAACGCCCTGCTGGTCGACAACACCGGCAAGTGGCGCGACGCCGACGGCCTCGGCCAGCACCTCCAGTGCCCGGGCATCGACCGCGTGATCCTCACCGCACCGGGCAAGGGCGCGCTGAAGAACATCGTCCACGGCATCAACCATGGCGACATCACCGCCGACGACAAGATCATCTCCGCCGCGTCCTGCACCACCAACGCCATCGTGCCGGTGCTCAAGGCGGTGAATGACCAGTACGGCATCGCCAACGGCCACGTCGAGACCGTTCACTCGTACACCAACGACCAGAACCTGATCGACAACTTCCACAAGGGCAGCCGCCGCGGCCGCAGCGCTCCGCTGAACATGGTGATCACCGAGACCGGTGCCGCCACCGCCGCCGCCAAGGCCCTGCCGGTGCTCAAGGGCAAGCTGACCGGCAACGCCATCCGCGTGCCGACGCCGAACGTGTCCATGGCCATCCTCAACCTGAACCTCGAGAAGGCCACCACCCGCGACGAGATCAACGAGTTCCTGCGCCAGACCGCGATGCACTCGGATCTGCACAAGCAGATCGACTACGTCGCCTCGCAGGAAGTGGTATCGACCGACTTCGTCGGCTCGCGCCACGCCGGCGTGGTGGATGCCGAGGCGACCATCTGCAACGACAACCGTGTCGTTCTCTACGTCTGGTACGACAACGAGTTCGGTTATAGCTGCCAGGTGGTTCGCGTGATGGAAGACATGGCCGGGGTCAACCCGCCGGCTTTCCCGCGCTGATCGCGGCATGACAAAACGGGAGCTTCGGCTCCCGTTTTGCATTGTGGAGCGGGTTCCGAATGATCTTGCGTGTCGTCATCGTGCTGCTGCTGCCCATCGTCCTGGCCGGTTGCGGGCCTCGGGTCGAGGAGTTCGGCGGGCCGACCATGGGCAGTCGCTACGCGATCAAGTACCTGGCCGAGCCCGGCGGACCGGATCGCGCGCGGTTGCAGGCGGAGGTCGAGGCGATCCTCGCCGAGGTGGATGAGCAGATGTCCACCTATCGCAGCGATTCGCTGGTCTCCCGTTTCAATGCCGCGCCGGCCGGGAGCTGCCAGCCGATGCCGGCGCCGGTGCTGGAACTGGTGAGCTTCGGCGCGCGGTTGTCCGAGCAGAGCGGCGGTGCCTTCGACCTGACCGTCGAGCCCTTGCTCGATCTCTGGGGCTTCGGTCCGCAATCGCGCGGCGAGCGGGTGCCGAGCGCGGAGGAGATCGCCGAGGTGCGTGCGCGGGTCGGTCACCGGCATCTGCGTATCGACGGCGATCGACTGTGCAAGGATGCCGCCGTGCAACTGGACTTCGACAGCATCGCCGCCGGCCATACGGTGGACCGGATTGCCGCGCGGCTGGAGGAACTGGGCCTGCGCAGCTATCTGCTGGACGTCACCGGCGAGCTCAAGGTGCGCGGCCGCAAGCCGGATGGCTCGCCCTGGCGGGTGGCCATCGAGGCGCCGCGCGACGATCGTCGGGAGGCGCAGCGGATACTGGCGCTGGACGGCTACGGTGTGTCGACCTCGGGCGACTACCGCAACTATTTCGAGGTCGATGGGCTGCGCTATTCGCATACCTTCGACCCGGCCAGCGGTACGCCGGTCCGTCATGACCTGGCCTCGGTGACGGTGGTCGACCGTTCCGCGCTGCGTGCCGATGGTCTTTCGACCCTGCTGATGGTGTTCGGTCCGCAGCGTGGCTTGGCCTTTGCGGAAGAGCAGGGGATCGCCGCGCTGTTCGTGCGCCGCAAGGCGGAGGGTTTCCTGGTCGAGGAGAGCCGCGCATTTCGCGATCTGGAGTAACAGGTAGGATGGGTGACAACCCATCGCAACCGGAGCCGATGGGTTGCACGGAGCTCCTGCGAGACCTTGTAGTGACGACAAAACTCGCCTACCCCGCGACCAAGCGCTAATGTGCAGCGCCTGGTGCCCTGGCTAAGCTGCGTGGATTGGGCGCCAACGATGTTTTCGGCCGTGGCGGGCGCCGCGGCGTTACCGTGGCTGCGGCTGCGGTCTGTTCTAAGGAGTAAGCATGGCTGTCTACAACTACGACGTGGTGGTGCTCGGCTCGGGCCCGGCGGGGGAAGGCGCGGCGATGAACGCCTCGAAGAGCGGCCTGAAGGTGGCGGTGGTGGACAACCGCCGCGAGGTCGGCGGCAATTGCACGCACCTCGGCACCATCCCCTCCAAGGCGCTGCGCCACTCGGTGCGGCAGATCATGCAGTACAACACCAACCCGCTGTTCCGCCAGATCGGCGAACCCCGCTGGTTCTCCTTCCCCGATGTGCTGAAAAGCGCCGAGAAGGTGATCGCCAAGCAGGTCAGTTCGCGCACCGGCTACTACGCGCACAACCGCATCGATGTGTTCTTCGGCACCGCCAGCTTCGCCGACGAGCAGACCGTCGAGGTGGTCTGCAACAACGGCGTGGTGGAAAAGCTGGTGACCAAGCAGGTGGTCATCGCCACCGGCTCGCGCCCCTATCGCCCGGCGGATGTCGACTTCAACCACCCGCGGGTCTACGACAGCGACACCATCCTCAGTCTTACCCACACGCCGCGCCGCCTGATCATCTACGGCGCCGGGGTGATCGGCAGCGAGTACGCCTCGATCTTCAGCGGCCTCGGCGTGCTGGTCGACCTGATCAACAACCGCGACCAGTTGCTCAGCTTCCTCGACGACGAAATCTCCGACGCGCTCAGCTACCACCTGCGCAACCAGAACGTGCTGATTCGCCACAACGAGGAGTACGAGCGCATCGAGGGCACCGACAACGGGGTGGTCCTGCATCTCAAGTCCGGCAAGAAGATCAAGGCCGATGCCCTGCTGTGGTGCAACGGCCGTACCGGCAACACCGACAAGCTGGGCCTGGAGAACATCGGCATCAAGGTCAACAGCCGTGGCCAGATCGAGGTGGACCAGCACTATCGCACCTCGGTGTCGAACATCTACGCCGCTGGCGACGTGATCGGCTGGCCGAGCCTGGCCAGCGCCGCCTACGACCAGGGCCGCTCGGCCGCCGGCAACATCGCCGAGCAGGATAGCTGGCGCTTCGTCGACGACGTGCCGACCGGCATCTACACCATTCCGGAGATCAGCTCGATCGGCAAGAACGAGCAGGAACTGACCAAGGCCAGGATTCCCTACGAAGTGGGCAAGGCGTTCTTCAAGGGCATGGCACGCGCGCAGATTTCCAACGAGCCGGTGGGCATGCTGAAGATCCTCTTCCACCGCGAGACCCTGGAAGTGCTGGGCGTGCACTGCTTCGGCTACCAGGCCTCGGAGATCGTCCACATCGGCCAGGCGATCATGAACCAGAAGGGCGAGGCGAATACCCTCAAGTATTTCGTCAACACCACCTTCAACTACCCGACCATGGCCGAAGCATACCGGGTAGCGGCGTTCGATGGGCTCAACCGGCTTTTTTGAACGGCTCCGACCGGTGGCCTGAGCCGGTCGGAGAGGACTTCTTCGGCAATTCCCGGGTGTGGCGCTGGCCGAACCGGGAGAGCCTTTGAGCCAGGCGCGATGCGTTCTCTTCTCAAGGATGAGGGGGAGGCCGGACGCATATCGTGCGATGATTCGCCGGATATGCCTGGGTGGCTCCCTGCGCGCGGCGCACCCTACGTAATCATCCTCGCTGGTCTCCGTAGGGTGCGCCGCCACCCGGCTATGCGGCTCAACGCTTGAGCGTGGCCACCGCCAGTCCGGGGAAGTCGGTAATCAGGCTGTCCACGCCGAAGTCGGCGAGCCGGCGCATCAGCGCCGGTTCGTTGACCGTCCACACCGAGACGTGCAGACCCTGTTTCTGCGCCTTGAGCAGGCGTTCCGGGGTGCACAGCGTCCAGTTCAGCGCCAGCAGGTGGCAGCCGTAGCTCTGCGCGACCTTGATGGGATCGAGCCAGGCGTATTCGGCCACCAGGCCGCGCGCCAGTTGCGGGGTCAGGTGGTTGAGCGCGCGCAGCACCTCCCGTGAGCTGGAGGTGACGGTGATCTTGTCGGTCAGCCCGTATTCGTTGGCCAGTTCCTGGATCGCCAGCACGGTGCGCGCGGCTCGGTCGCGCGAGGCGCTCTTCACTTCGAGTTGCCAGTGCTCGAACGGGCATTTCTCGAACAGCTCGGCCAGTCGCGGGATGGGGCAGGGCTGCGGCCAGCCGGGCCAGCCTTGGCGGGCGTCATATTTCACCAGTTCGGCGGCGGCGTGTTCGGCGACCTTGCCGCGCAGCCCGGTGGTACGTTTCAGGGTCGGGTCGTGGATCACCATCAGCTCGCCGTCCAGGGACAGGTGCAGATCCAGCTCGCAGCGTTGCACACCGTGTTCGAGGCATTGCCGGAAGCTGGCCAGGGTGTTTTCCGGGGCTTCGCCCTTGGCGCCGCGATGGCCGTAGATTTGCGTCACGGAGACTCCTTGGTCGGAATGGAAACGGGGTTGCGCGGCTGGTGGTGGATGACGCTGTTGATCACCCGGCCGCTCTCGAAATAGACGCTGAAATCACGATAATCCCAGCGGGTGATCGGCGGTTGGCCCACCGGGCGGTGCTCCTGGTCGGCCAGGCCGAAGCGTTCGAGCACGGCCTGCTGGCTATCGCCGCGGACGGGCAGCGGGATATGCGCCGCGCCCTGCTGGCCGACGGGAATGGTCAGGGTGTCCGCCCACAGGGATGTCGGGGCGAGGAGGGCGAATAGCAGTAGGGCGCGTGGCGGCATGGCCGGGGGCTCCAATCAGGGTTGCTGGCGAGCCTGGCGACGCTCGAGCGCCTGTTTCTGCAGGATATATCGGGCCAGCAGTTGGCGTTGCGCGTCGCTCAGGGCCTCGAATTCGGTACCGATGTTATAGCCGCCGCCGTCCTGCGGCTGGCAGTGGATCACAACGGCGCGCAGCAGCAGGCCGAGGGCCTGGGGCATCAGCACGATCTTCAACGCCAGGTGGCTGCCGATCGCCACCGGTTGCGGGTCGTCGAAGTTCAGCCCGCCTTCGGACAGGGTCACCCGCCGTGGCGTGCCGATCTCGCCCAGCACGCCCTGGGCCAGTGCCTGGGCGAGCAGGTCGGTACGCTTGTTGATGACCTTCAGGTAGTTGGCCAGGGTGCGGTCGCGTTCGCTGATGTGCCGCAGCAGGTGCTGGGACTCGTAGTCCAGTGTGTGCAGTTCGCTGAGCAGGTTGAACAGCGGCGAGTCGTCGTGCAGCTCTTCCCGGGCGGAGGCCTCGGCACCGCTCAGCAGGGTGAATTCCAGTGCGATCGTATCCTCGATACGGTAGTATTCGCGGCGATCATCTTCGTCTTGTGTCGACATGGCGAACCCATGGCAGCGATGGTGGTCAGAGTTTAGGGCCGGCCGTCAGGCCCTGCCACATGGACGTTCCTTCTTTCGCCGGCGAATCGAATTCCTTTATGTTCAGACCGCTGTCCGTATTCATCGGCGCCCGCTACACGCGCGCCAAACGCCGCAATCATTTCGTTTCCTTCATTTCCCTGACTTCGATGATCGGGCTCGCCCTCGGCGTGCTAGTGATGATCGTGGTGTTGTCGGTGATGAACGGCTTCGACCATGAAATGCGCACCCGTGTGCTCGGCATGGTGCCCCACGCCACCGTCGAATCGCCGACGCCGATCGACGACTGGCGTGTGATCGCGGCCCAGGTGCAGCAACAGCCGCAGGTCGTGGCGGTGGCGCCTTTCACCCAGACCCAGGGCCTGCTGACCAACCAGGGCCAGGTGCAGAAGATCCTGATCAACGCCGTCGACCCGCGGGAAGAGAGCAAGGTGTCGATCATCGGTGATTTCTTCCGCGAGGGAAGCCTGGAGGCGCTCGAGGCTGGCGAGTTCGGTATCGTCGTCGGCGACAAGGCGGCGACCAGGCTTGGCGTCGGTATTGGTGACAAGGTCACTTTCGTCGCTCCCGAGGTGGCGGTGACGCCGGCGGGAATCTTCCCGCGCCTGAAGCGTTTCACCGTGGTCGGCATCTTCCACGTCGGCGCTGGCGAGATCGACGGCCACGTGGCCATGGCCAACCTGCACGACATCGCCCGCCTGCAGCGCTGGAAGCCCGACCAGGTGCAGGGGCTGCGCCTCAAGTTCGACGACCTGTTCCAGGCCCCGCGCATCGCCTGGGACATCGCCCAGCGCCTCGATGGCCAGGACTTCTACGCCCGCGACTGGACCCGTTCGCACGGCAACCTGTACCAGGCGATCCGCATGGAGAAGACCATGATCGGCCTGCTGCTGCTGCTGATCGTCGCGGTGGCGGCGTTCAACATCATTTCCACCCTGGTCATGGTGGTCACCGACAAGAAGGGCGATATCGCCATCCTGCGCACGCTGGGCTCGTCGCCCGCGCAGGTCATGCGCATCTTCATGGTCCAGGGCACGGTGATCGGCGTGGTCGGCACCCTGATCGGCGGTGTGCTGGGCATCCTCTCCGCGCTCAACATCAGTAGCTGGATCGCCGGCCTGGAACGGCTGCTGGGCATCAAGTTCCTGAATGCCGACGTCTACTTCATCGATTACCTGCCGTCGCAACTGCGCAGCGAAGACGTGGTGCTGGTCTGCGGCGCGGCATTGATCCTGAGTTTCTTCGCCACTCTCTATCCGGCCTGGCGTGCCGCGCGCACCCAGCCCGCGGAGGCGTTACGTTATGAGTAAGCAAGTCGTCCTGAGCTGCCGCAACCTGGGCAAGAGCTACGACGAGGGTCCTCAATCGGTGACGGTGCTGTCCGGCCTCGACCTGGAGTTGCAAGCCGGCGAGCGGGTGGCCATCGTCGGCAGCTCCGGCTCGGGCAAGAGCACCTTGCTGAACATGCTCGGCGGCCTCGATACGCCGAGCGAGGGCAGCGTCTGGCTGGCCGGCCAGCAACTGTCGGCGCTCAGCGAGAAGGCCCGTGGCCTGCTGCGCAACCAGCAGCTCGGCTTCGTCTACCAGTTCCACCACCTGTTGCCGGAATTCACCGCGCTGGAGAACGTGTGCATGCCGCTGCTGATCGGCAAGACGCCGATCCCCGAGGCGCGCGAACGTGCCGCCGCGCTGTTGCAGCGGGTCGGCCTCGGCCATCGCCTGGAGCACAAGCCGGCCGAGCTGTCCGGCGGCGAGCGCCAGCGCGTGGCCATCGCCCGGGCGCTGGTCAACCGTCCCGGCCTGGTGCTGCTCGACGAGCCCACCGGCAACCTCGACCACCATACCGCGCTGGGCATCCAGGAGCTGATGCGCGAGCTGAGCAGCGCCTCGGACACCGCCTTCCTGGTGGTCACCCACGATCCCGTACTGGCGGGGCAGATGGACCGCATCCTGCGCCTGGAAGACGGCAAGCTGGTGGCCGCCTGATGTTCCGTCCTCTTTCCATCTTCATCGGCAGCCGCTACACGCGGGCCAAGCGGCGCAACCATTTCATCTCGTTCATCTCGCTGACCTCGATGATCGGCCTGGCCCTCGGCGTGCTGGCGATGATCGTGGTGCTGTCGGTGATGAACGGCTTCCAGAAGGAAATGAGCTCGCGCATCCTCGGCATGGTGCCGCACGCCACCATCGGCAACGCTCAGCCGCTGGACGACTGGCGCGCGGTGGCCGAGGCGGCGCAGCGTAATCCGCAGGTGCTGGCGGCGGCGCCGTTCAGCGAGCTGGACGGCATGCTGTCCTACAAGGGGGCGATGCAGTCGATCCAGGTCAACGGCATCGATCCGGCCGAAGAGGACAAGGTGTCGATCATCGGCCGGCATATCGTCCAGGGCAGCCTGGAAGGCCTGAAGCCCGACGAGTTCGGCGTGGTGCTCGGTGAGATCACCGCGCGACGCTTCCGCCTCAACGTCGGCGACAAGCTGACCCTGATCGTTCCCGAGCCCAGCTCGGTGCCGGGCGGCATCACCCCGCGCATGCAGCGGCTGACGGTGGTCGCGGTGTTCAAGGTCGGCGCCGAGCTGGATGGCAACCTGGCGCTGATCCACATCGCCGATGCGGGCAGCATCCAGCGCCTGCAACCGGGTCAGGTGCAGAGCGTGCGCCTGGCGCTCGAAGACCTGTACAAGGCGCCGCAGGTGTCGGCGGCCATCGCCGCGCAACTGGGCGACGGTTACCGGGCCAGCGACTGGACCCTCACCCAGGGCAGCCTGTTCAGTGCAATGAAGATGGAAAAGACCATGATCGGCCTGCTGTTGCTGCTGATCGTCGCGGTGGCGGCGTTCAACATCATCGCCACGCTGATCATGGTGGTTGCCGACAAGGGCGCCGACATCGCCATCCTGCGTACCCTGGGCGCCACGCCGGGGCAGATCATGGCCACCTTCGTGGTCCAGGGCTCGATCATCGGGGTGATCGGCACCACCGTCGGTGCTGTGCTCGGAGTGATCGCCGCGCTCAACGTCAGCCAACTGGTCGGCTGGCTGGAGCGCATCAGCGGCCAGCACATCTTCAGCTCGGACGTGTACTTCATCAGCAACCTGCCGTCCGACCTGCAAGGGTTCGATGTGCTGCTGATCTGCGCGGCGGCGCTCGGCCTGAGCTTCCTCGCCACCCTCTATCCTTCCTGGCGCGCGGCCCAGGTGCAGCCGGCGGAAGCCTTGCGCTACGAGTGAGGGACGAACGGCCTGGCGCGACGAATGTTCGCGGCCAGGCCGCACCGATCATTCCGGACGTTGCTGTCGCGCGGCCTGGCGTTTGCTCCAGCTCCGCTGTACCCACCAGCGCCAGTAGAGCATGGTCAGTACGTAGCCGAGGATGCCGGCGAGGATGCCGCAGACCACCGAGCCGACCAGGAAGGGCAGCAGGATCGGTTCCCACATCACCCGGATCAGATCCCAGGACGGTTCCTCGAGGACGCGGCTGACCCTCGGCCAGACGTGCTCGCTGATCTGCCCGGCGGGGACCTGCAGGACCCAGGTGCCGACCTTGTAGGTGCAGTAGAACACCGGCGGCATGGTGATCGGGTTGGTCAGCCAGACCAGCCCGACGGCGATCGGCAGGTTGCCGCGCACCATCACCGCGAGGCTGGCGGCCAGCAGCATCTGCAGCGGCAGCGGAATGAAGGCGGCGAACAGGCCCACTGCCATGGCGCGCGCCACCGAGTGGCGGTTGAGGTGCCAGAGGTTGGGGTCATGCATCAGGGTGCCGAGAAAGCGCAGCGACTTGTGCTCGCGAATGCTTTGTGGGTTGGGCATGTAGCGCTTGAAAAGGCGTCGCGGCATGAAGCTGTCTCGGGCAGGGCGTGAAACCGGGCTATTATGCCCGGGTCTTGAGGGAATCAAGCCGGCATTTTGTGACAACAAATAAGTGCCGCGCCCTTCCGGACACAAGGAAGGTTGATCGGAGTCCACATGCGCACAGGGATGATTGCGCTGGCCGCGGGCTTGCTCGCCCTGCGGTTCCTGCCGGCCTTGCCGCCGGGCTGGCTGTTGCCGCTTCTCGCGGTGGTGGGCCTGATGTTGCTGCCGTTTCGGAGCTATCCGCTGGCTTTCTTCCTGTTCGGTTTCTGCTGGGCCTGCACGTCCGCGCAGTGGGCGCTGGACGATCGCCTAGCGGTAGAGCTGGACGGCCGGACGTTGTGGCTGGAAGGGCGGGTCAGCGGGCTGCCCGAGCAGCGCGACGGAGCGATGCGTTTCCAGCTTGAGCAGCCCCGTTCGCGGCGCGCCGAGCTACCACAGCGCCTGCGCCTGGCCTGGTACGGCGGTCCGGAGGTTCAGGCCGGCGAGCGCTGGAGGCTGGCGGTCAAGCTCAAGCGTGGACATGGCCTGGTCAACCCGCAGTCGTTCGATTACGAAGCCTGGCTGCTGGCCCAGCGCATCGGTGCCACCGGCACGGTCAAGCATGGCGAGCGCCTCGGTCCGGCGCGGGGGCCGTCCGCCTGGCGGGATGTCTTGCGCCTGCGCTTGCTGGAGGTCGACGCCTTCGGTCGCGAGGGTGGCCTGGCGGCGCTGGTGCTGGGAGACGACTCGGGACTGTCGGTGGCCGACTGGCGCCTTCTGCAGGACACCGGCACGGTGCACCTGATGGTGATTTCCGGCCAGCACGTGGCCTTGATGTCGGCCCTGGTCTACGGCCTGATCGCCGGACTGGCGCGCCTTGGCTGGTGGCCGCGACGCTGGCCCTGGCTGCCCTGGGCCTGCGCGCTGGCCTTCGCGGCGGCGCTCGGCTATGGGCTGCTGGCCGGTTTCGAAGTGCCCGTGCGCCGGGCCTGTGTGATGGTCGGCATGGTGCTGCTCTGGCGCCTGCGCTTTCGTCATCTCGGCGTGTGGTTGCCCTGGTTGCTGGCGCTGAACGCCGTGTTGCTGGTGGAGCCGCTGGCCAGTCTGCAGGCCGGCTTCTGGCTGTCGTTCGCCGCCGTGGCGGTGCTAGCCCTGGTATTCGCCGGCCGCCTGGGGCCGTGGAGCTGGTGGCGTAGCTGGGGCAGGGCGCAGTGGACCATGGCCATCGGCCTGTTGCCCGCATTGCTGGCGCTGGGGCTGCCGGTCAGTGTCAGCGGGCCGCTGGCCAACCTGATCGCGGTGCCCTGGGTGGGCTTTCTGGTGGTGCCGTTGGCGTTGCTCGGCACCCTGTTGCTGCCGTTGTTCGGCCTGGGCGATGGGCTGCTGTGGCTGGCCGGCGGCCTGCTCGAACTGCTGTTCCAGGTGCTCGCCCGGATAGCCGCCTGGCTGCCGGCCTGGTCGGCGCCGGCGATGCCCTGGTGGGTCTGGCTGCTCGGTGCTATCGGAGCGTTGTTGCTGCTCCTGCCCGCCGGTGTGCCGATGCGTGCCCTGGGCGCGGCGTTGCTGGTGCCGATGCTGGCGCCGCCGGTCGATCTACCGCCGCCGGGCCGTGCCGAAGTCTGGGTGCTGGATGTGGGGCAGGGCCTGGCGGTGCTGGTGCGAACCCGGGAACACGCGCTGCTCTACGACACCGGGCCGCGCTTCGGCGAGTTCGATATCGGCGAGCGAGTGGTGGCGCCTTCGCTGAAGGCCCTGGCGGTCGGGCGGCTGGATCTCATGCTGATCAGCCATGCCGACGCGGACCATGCCGGCGGCGCCGTTGCTATCGGACGGGCCTTGTCGGTCGAACGTGTGCTCAGCGGCGAGCCCGAATCGCTGCCGGCCGACTTGCACGCCGGTCCCTGCGTGGATGGCGCCGAATGGACCTGGGATGGCGTGCGCTTCATCACCTGGCGCTGGCGTGAGGCCGTGTCGGGCAACCCGGCCAGTTGCGTGCTGCTGGTGGAGGCGAACGGCGAGCGCTTGCTGCTCACCGGCGACATCGACGCCAGGGCCGAGCGGGCCCTGGTGGATGCCGGTCACGACCTGCGCGCCGAGTGGTTGCTGGCGCCGCATCACGGCAGCCGCAGCTCCTCGTCGGCGGTCTTCCTCAAGGCCGTCAGGCCGCGGGTGGTGCTGATTTCGCGCGGGGCGCACAATGCTTTCGGCCATCCCCATCCACTCGTGCTGACGCGCTTCCGGGCCTTCGGCATCGACGTGCGCGACACGGTCGACGGCGGCGCGTTGCGCCTCGAACTGGGCGCCCATGGCGAGATATCCGAACTGCGCGGAGATCGTCGATTCTGGAGGGAAAAATGAGAACGGCGGCGGTCGGCGAGCCCCTCTCCCTATGCTAGAGTGGCGCCACTTTTCCGAGGGGAATCAATGCCGTGTGGGAACTGATTAAAGCGGGCGGCTGGTTGATGCTGCCGATCATTCTCTGCTCCATCGCCGCCATGGGCATCATCGTCGAGCGGCTGTGGACCTTGCGGGTCAACCGGGTCTCGCCACCGCACCTGCTCGGCCAGGTCTGGCGCCTGATCAAGGACAAGAGGCTCAACGCCCAGAAACTCAAGGAAATCCGCGCCTCGTCGCCGCTCGGCGAGGTCCTGGCCGCCGGCCTGGCCAACTCCAAGCATGGCCGGGAGGTCATGAAGGAGTGCATCGAGGAGGCCGCCAGCCATGTCATCCACGAACTGGAGCGCTATCTCAGCGCCCTCGGCACCATCGCCGCGGTGGCGCCACTGCTCGGCCTGCTCGGCACCATCCTCGGCATGATCGAGATCTTCAGCGGCTTCATGGAAGGCGGCATGGCCAACCCGGTGATACTCGCCAGCGGGATCGGCAAGGCCCTGATCACCACGGCCGCGGGCCTGGTCGTCGCGATTCCGGCGGTGTTCTTCCACCGTTTCCTGATCCGCCGGGTCGACGAGTTGGTGGTGGCCATGGAGCAGGAGGCGATCAAGCTGGTGGAAGTGGTGCAAGGCGACCGTGAAGTCGACTTCGCCGAGGTGACCAAAGCGTGAAATTTCGCCGCCGCGCGGGCAATGTCGCCCGGGAAGAGGTGTTCCTCAACCTGACCTCGATGATCGACGTGATCTTCGTGCTGCTGCTGTTCTTCGTCGTCACCACCACCTTCATCCGGCCGTCGCAGATGAAGGTCGAACTGCCCGAGGCGGTCAGCGGCACCCCGCCGGAAGCCTCCGAGCAGAAACCGCTGGAAGTGGCGATCAGCGCCGATGGCACCTTCTCGCTGAATGGCCAGGTGCTGGTGAAAAGTGACCTGGCCACGCTGATGACCGCGTTGCAGAAGGAGTCGGAGGGCAATAACAACCTCCCGCTGACCATCAGCGCCGATGGCAAGGCCACCCACCAGGCGGTGGTCACCGCCATGGACGCGGCCGGCAAGCTGGGCTTCAGCCAGTTGCGCATCACCACCGTCGAGCCCCAGGCATCGCCCTGATGGCTGTTGCCGACCGCCTGCTCGCGGCCTGGTACGCCGGGCATCCGGCGCTGCACCTGCTGCGTCCGCTGGAGTGGTTGTATCGCGCGGTGGTACGGCGCAAGCGCCAGCGTTTCCTGGCGGGCGAGGGCGCCATCTACCGGGCGCCGGTGCCGGTGGTGGTGGTCGGCAACATCACGGTCGGCGGTACCGGCAAGACGCCGCTGATCCTCTGGCTGATCGAACATTGCCGCCAGCGCGGTCTCCGGGCCGGGGTGGTCAGCCGTGGCTACGGCGCCCAGCCACCGCAACTGCCCTGGCGGGTCGAGGCGGGGCAGGAGGCGGCGGTTGCCGGTGACGAGCCGCTGCTGATCGTGCAGCGTACCGGCGTGCCGCTGATGATCGATCCCGATCGCTCCCGCGCGGTACGCGCCTTGCTCGATGCCGAACCGCTCGACCTGATCCTCTGCGACGATGGCTTGCAACACTACCGCCTGGCCCGTGATCTGGAACTGGTGCTGGTGGATGCCGCGCGTGGCCTGGGCAATCGCCGTTGCCTGCCCGCCGGGCCGCTGCGCGAACCGGTCGAGCGGCTGTCCAGTGTCGATGCGCTGCTGTTCAATGGCGCCAGGGAGGATGGCGGCGATGGTTTCGCCTTTCGCCTGCAACCCGGCGCCCTGGTCAATCTGGCCAGCGGGCAGCGCGCGTCCTTGAGTCACTTTCCCGCCGGCCAGCAGGTTCATGCAGTGGCCGGTATCGGCAATCCGCAGCGTTTCTTCGATACGCTCGAAGCGCTAAACTGGCGGCCTGTGCCGCACCCCTTTCCCGACCATGCGCAGTACAGCCCGCGGCAGTTGGCGTTCAGTCCCGACTTGCCGTTGCTGATGACCGAGAAGGATGCCGTGAAGTGCCGGGCATTCGCCGCGCCGGGCTGGTGGTACCTGGCGGTCGACGCCACCCCTTCGCCGGCCTTCGTCGCCTGGTTCGATGCGCAACTGGCGCGCCTGTTGCCCGGGCGCCCCGACCTCAAAGGATGTTCCGATGGATCCGAAACTGCTTGATATCCTCGCTTGCCCGATCACCAAGGGTCCGCTCAAGCTCAGCGAAGACAAGACCGAACTGATCAGCAAGGGCGCCGGCCTGGCGTTCCCGGTTCGCGACGGCATCCCGGTGATGCTGGAGAGCGAGGCTCGTACCCTTACCGCAGAAGAGCGGCTGGAGAAATGAGTCAGGCGTTCACCGTCGTCATTCCCGCCCGCTACGCTTCCACCCGCCTGCCCGGCAAGCCGCTGCAGGACATCGCCGGCAAGCCGATGGTCCAGCACGTCTGGGAGCAGGCGCGCAAGAGCCACGCCGAACGCGTGGTGATCGCCACCGATGACGCGCGTATCGTCGAAGCCTGCCGGGCTTTCGGCGCCGAGGTGCTGCTGACCCGCGAGGATCACAGCTCCGGCACCGACCGCCTGGCCGAAGTGGCTGGCCAACTGGGGCTGCCGGGCGATGCCATCGTGGTCAACGTACAGGGCGACGAGCCGCTGATCCCTCCCTCGATCATCGATCAGGTGGCGGCCAACCTGGCGACCCACCCGGAGGCGGCGATCGCCACCCTGGCCGAGCCCATCGAGGATGTGGCGGCGTTGTTCAATCCCAACGTGGTCAAGGTCTCCAGCGACTGCAACGGCCTGGCGCTGACCTTCAGCCGCGCCCCCTTGCCCTGGGCGCGCGACGCCTTCGCCGCCAGCCGGGAACGACTGCCGGCCGGCGTGCCTTATCGCCGGCACATCGGCATTTATGCCTACCGCGCGCAGTTCCTTCACGACTTCGTCGCCTGGGGCCCGTGCTGGCTGGAGGGCTGCGAAAGCCTGGAACAGTTGCGCGCGCTCTGGCACGGAATGCGCATCCATGTCGCCGACGCCCTGGAAGCGCCACCGACCGGAGTCGACACGGCGGAAGACCTTGAGCGCGTCCGCCACCTGCTGGGGGCCTGATGAATATCCTGTTCGTCTGCATGGGCAACATCTGCCGTTCGCCCACCGCCGAAGGCGTGTTCCGTCACAAACTGGAGCAGGCCGGCCTGCTCGGTCGGGTGCAGGTGGACTCCGCCGGTACCGGCGACTGGCACGTGGGCAAGGCCCCGGATGGCCGCTCGCAGAGTGCGGCGGCGCAGCGCGGCTACGATCTGTCCGACCTGCGCGCGCGCCAGGTGGTGGCCGCGGACTTCCGGCGTTTCGACCTGATCCTGGCCATGGACCATGACAACCTGGCGCGGTTGCAGGCGCTGCAACCGAACGATGGCGCCGAGCTGGATCTGTTCCTGCGCCGCTATCGACTGGCCCTCGACGAGGTGCCTGATCCCTATTACGGCGGCGTCGATGGCTTCGAGCAGGTCCTCGACCTGATCGAGCAGGCCAGCGAGGCGCTGCTCGCCGAAGTGCGGCAGCGTCTATGAGCCTGCCGATCCGCCAGAAGGTTTCTCTCAGGCCCTACAACAGCTTCGGCGTCGAGGTGTTCGCCCGCGAGTTCGTCGAGGCCCATGACGACCGGGAAGTGTGCGAGGCCCTGGCCTATGCCGGAGAGCGGGACTTGCCGTTGCTGGTGATCGGCGGCGGCAGCAACCTGCTGCTCACCGGCGATGTCGATTCCCTGGTGCTGCGCATGGCCAGCCGTGGCCTGCGCATTCTCGCCGACGACGGCGAGCGGGTGCTGGTCGAGGCCGAAGCCGGCGAGCCCTGGCATCCCTTCGTGCTGTGGAGTCTGGAACGGGGGCTGGGTGGCCTGGAGAATCTGAGCCTGATCCCGGGCACCGTCGGCGCCGCGCCGATGCAGAACATCGGCGCCTACGGCGTGGAGCTGAAGGATGTGTTCGCCGGCCTGGCCGCGCTGGATCGCCGGAGCGGTGAGCTGCGCGAGTTCACCGGGGAGGACTGCCGCTTCAGCTACCGCGATAGCCTGTTCAAGCAGCAACCCGGCCGTTGGCTGATCCTGCGCGTGCGTTTCAGCCTGTCCCGCAATGCCGAGCTGCATCTGGACTACGGCCCGGTACGCCAGCGCCTGGCCGAGTTCGGTATCGAGCGGCCGACGCCACTGGACGTCAGCCGGGCGATCTGTGCGATCCGCAGCGAGAAGCTGCCCGATCCCGCCGAGCTGGGCAACGCCGGCAGCTTCTTCAAGAACCCGTTGGTCTCCGCCGAGGTGGCGGACGACCTGCGCCGGCAGCATGCCGATCTGGTCGCCTATCCCCAGGCCGATGGCCAGGTGAAGCTGGCCGCCGGCTGGCTGATCGAGCGGGCAGGGTGGAAGGGCTTTCGCGATGGCGATGCCGGCGTGCATCGCCTCCAGGCGCTGGTGCTGGTCAATTACGGCAAGGCCACCGGCCAGCAGTTGCTGGCCCTGGCCCGGCGTATCCAGGCCGATATCACCGCGCGCTTCGGGGTTGAACTGGAGATCGAACCCAACGTCCTGTAGAGGCTGTAGGGTGGGCTTCAGCCCACCGATCCAGCTCAATTCCACATGGTGGGCTGAAGCCCACCCCTACGGAGGCGGGGCAATAAAAAAGGTTCTTCGCGGACTCAGGGGAAAGAGCGAGTTGACAGTCAGGGAAATGGGTAAATTGGCAGTCGCCAAACGAACCAACCCCCACCCCCTGCTGCCGCT
>NZ_CAJFCI010000060.1 GCF_904061905.1 Zestomonas carbonaria | reverse complement strand
GGATCGCTGGCGGATCGAGCTGTTTTTCAAATGGATCAAGCAACACCTGAAGGTCAGGCGTTTCCTGGGCCGTAGCGAGAATGCCGTGCGCCTCCAGATTCTCTGTGCGCTGATCAGCTATTTGCTGCTGAGTCTTTACCAACGCAGAACGGGAACGCAGCAGAGCCTGTGGATGCTGATGGTGGAGGTGCAGGCGACGCTGTTTCAGCGCCCTGGTCTAGAGGCCGAACGTTACCGACGACGACAGGAGCGAATGCGCGAAATCAACCTGCGTCAGGGGCAACTGTTAATAGCATGAGGCGTGCCGGACAGCAGTGCGCGCACGCGGGAATCCAGAAAAACCCGCCCACACCGTGCCGAGCAGGCAAAGAAAAACCCGGCCGAGGCCGGGTTTTTCCTGAAGCGCCAGCAGCTTACTGCTGAACCTGGGCTTCCACTTCCGCTTCCACGCGACGGTTGATCGCACGGCCTTCGGCAGTGGCGTTGTCCGCCACCGGACGGGACTCGCCGTAACCAACCGAATCCACGCGTTCGGCACCCACGCCGTACTGGTTGACCAGTACATCGCGGACCGCGTTGGCGCGGCGCTCGGACAGCGCCTGGTTGTAGGCGTCGGTACCCACCGAGTCGGTGTGACCTTCCACCACGGTGGTGGTCTGCGGGTACTGGTTCATGAAGTCAGCCAGGTTCTTGATGTCGCCGTAGCTTTCTTCCTTCACCACCGACTTGTCGAAGTCGAACTTCACGTCCAGCTCGACACGAACGGTTTGCGGCGGCTCTTCAACCGGTTCCGGCTCCGGGATCGGTTCCGGTGCGGCAACGACCGGAGCCGGCTTGGCACCGCCGAAGTTCACACCAACGCCGACGCCAGCCATCCACTCGGAATCGCCACGGTCGAAGTTGTACAGGCCGTCCACGCCGCCACGAGCGTAGAAGTGCTCGGTGAAGTAGTACTTCAGACCGGCACCCAGGATACCTTGGGTGGTGTGGTCACGACCGCCGGACTCCTGGCCGATGGTCTGGTGGCCAACACCAGCCGACACGTACGGACGCAGGCCCGGGCCGGGCTGGCCGAAGTGGTAGAGAGCGGTCAGGGCGCCGTTTTCGCCCTTGATGTTCTTGTTGGTCGCCTGAGTGCGAATGTCGTGATACTCGCCATAGGACAGAGCCAGTTCCACGTCATCGGTCAGGAAGTAACCAATGGAGCCGCCGAACAGGTTGCCTTCGTCGTTATCGTAGCCACGGGTGGAGTCCGCGAAATAACGGTTGGCAAAGATCTCGCCTTCGACAGCGCCTTGTCCCTGAGCCAGTACGCCCAGCGAAGAAGTCGCCAGCATAGACCCAATGACAACGCCCAAGGTGTTCTTCAATTTCATCCGTAAATCCCCATCTTGATGGTCGGTAAGTTATCAGGCACACGCATGACAACTTAGGTGTCGATTCTACCTGAATCGACTTACTTCGTAAGAGGTTTTCCCTCCAACTAAGTTTCGGTTGCTCCCGCAAATTTTTCTCGCAATCGGTCCAGGGCCCGCTTGTAGCGCATCTTGGTGGCACTGAGCCCCATGTGCATGATGTCGGCGATCTCCTGGAACTCCAGCTCCGCAACGAAGCGCAGAACCAGGATTTCACGATCGATGGGATTGACATGGACCAACCAGCGGTCCAGCCCTCCCGGCTCCGCAAGGACCGGCGCCTTCTCCTCGGAAGCTTCTTCCTGCGGATCCAGGCTCAAGGCATCCATCAATCGCCGTTTTCTACGCTCCTTGCGGTATTGGGTAATGCACTCGTTGTACGTGATGCTATAAAGCCATGTCTTGAACTTCGACTTGCCCTCGAAGTTCTTCAAACCATACAAAACCTTCAGCATCACTTCTTGACATACGTCATCGGCATCGCGGTCATTACCCAAGTAACGCGCACAAACATTGAACAACGTACGTTGATACCGGCGCATCAGCTCTTCGTATGCACGGGTCACATGAAACAGCTCGCCATGGGCACGCGTTACCAGCTCTTCGTCCGAGAGCTCGCGGGGATCGTAACGAGTGGGCAGCGATTGGGCTTTATTCAAAACGAGTCGGGCCGACGGTCAGGTAAGAAGTCGCCACAGCCCGGCTACGGGGCTGTTCGGCGGCATACATTAGCAGGGATTGACGCTTAGCGACTGCTCACCTGTTGCTCGAGAAGGAGCCGGTTGGCCACGGACACCAGGATGCCCTCCTCGGTGAGCAACGTGGTCTTGACCGTCCCGATCTCTTCGATCTGGCCTTCGACCTCACCAACCTTCACTTGTTGCCCGACTTCGTACAGTTCCCGCACGTAGATGCCGGCGAGGATCTGCCCAGCCAGTTCGCGACTGCCGAGCCCCAGGGCCAGGGCCGCGGCCAGGCCAACGGAGATCAGCACGATGGCGATCACGTTGTTGAGCAGCTCGGTCTTGACCTCCAACTGGCCGATGGCCACGGAGATGCTGATGATGATCACCAACCCCTGGACGAGGCGCCCCAGGCCAGCGGCATAGTCGAGGCCGACGCCCTCGGCGGCGCCGCGCACCAGGCTGTTGACCAGTTGCGCGAGCAGCACGCCGACGATCATCACCAGCGCGGCACCGAGCACCTTGGGCAGGTACAGGGCCAGCACGTCGAGCGTTGCGGAAACGCGGCCGAGCCCCAGCGAATCGGCGGCCGAAACCAGGAAGATCAGCAGGACGAACCAGTAGACGATCTTGCCCACCAGGCTCGAAACCGGCACCTGGATGCCGACTCGCGCGAGCATCTTGGTCAACCCGGTGCCCGCCATCAGGCGATCCAGCCCCAGTTTGGCCAGTAACTTGGAAAGCAGCGTATCGAGGAGCTTGGCGACCACGAAGCCCAGCAGAACCACCACCAAGGCCCCGAAAAGACGCGGAATGAAGCCTGCCACAGGCGTCCATACATTGGTCATGGCGTTGACCAGACCTTGAGTCCAGGGATCGAATTCCATCTTACTCAGCCTTATCAGCAGTACGGTCGGGAGAAGTGCGGCGGGAAACGGGGGCGATATGGGCAGAACCGCTGTTCAGGGCCCTCATCAACGCCTCGAACCAATGGCCCATCAGGCTGAACAGATCACCCGCCCCCACCTGGCGATTGGCGGTTTTCAGCACCCGCCCAAGCGCAGCATCGTCATCGTGGGTCGATGGGGATGCTTTCAGCAAATCACGGAGAGACTCTTCGAATGGATCGCGCATGCATACCTCTGGGGTGTGTCGGCTAGACGCGACGAAAGGCGGAGGAGTCACATCAGACCCAGCGCAAGCGTCGGAACAACAACCACTGTCCGAAGGCTATGAAGCCGACGATCATACAAGCGATCAGGAAGCCGTATGGGCTTTCCGAGCCCGGAATACCGCCGACATTGATGCCCAGCAGGCCGGTCAGGAAGCTCATCGGCAAGAAGATCGCCGTGATGATGCTGAAGCGGTACATGATGCGGTTCATTCGTTCACCCATCCGTCGGTTTTCCGACTCGAGCACCAGGCCGACCCGCTCGCGAGTCATTTCCAGCTCTTCCAGGTAACGGGTCAGGCGGTTGTTCAGCTCGTTCCAGTAATCGCCATCGTCACTGGCGAACCACGGCAGCTTGTTGCGCGACAACTGCGCGTAGATATCGCGCTGCGGGAAGAGAAAACGCCGCAAACTGGCGGCGCGCCGTCGCACATGCAGCATCAGGCCGTGATCCGGGGTATAGCGCTCGTCGGCATCGACCTTCTCTTCCTCGCCATCCACCTGCTCCGACAGCTCGGTCAACAGGGCCTCGACCTTGTTGTTCAAGCGGTCCGCCAGTTCCAGCAACAATTCGGCAGCGTTCTTCGGCCCAATCCCGCGCTCCAGGGCCTCGATCAGTTCGTCGGTTGCCCGCAGGGGACGCAGGCGCAGGGAAATGACGCAACGTGCCGAGGCGAAGATGCGCACGGACACCATGTCCTCGGGTTCGGCGTCAGGATTGAGGTTGACCCCGCGCAGGAACAGCAGCAGTTCGTCGTTCGGCAGGGCCAGCAGGCGCGGCCGGGTGTTCTCCTCCAGCAACAGATCGCAACTGAACTCGCTCAAGCCGCTGGATCTACGCAGCCAGTCCTGGGTCTGCGGATGGCTGCGATCCCAGTGCAGCCAGAGGCTTTCCCCATCGGCAAACTGCAGATCGTCCAGCTCCTGCCGCGCGATACTCCGGGCAGCGCCCCGCCCATCCAGGACAAAGGCATGCACCAACCCCCACTGGGCATTCTGCTCTTCGTACATTCCCGCTCCTTCAAGAAAGAACCCGGCCATGCCACGATGCCAGCCAGTCAGCGATACCTCGATAGCGACCAAAAGACGCAAAGAAGGCCACAACAGGCCGACATCGGACCGACGCCGGGCTTTTTCATCTCACTCCGGCATCGATAGCGGCTTGGGCGACACGATGATGCCGTTGTTGTCGGCATACACGAACTCGCCCGGGCGGAAGGTCACGCCGCCGAAGGTCACGGGTACGTTCAGATCGCCGATGCCGCGCTTGTCGGTCTTCATCGGATGGCTGGCCAGCGCCTGGACGCCCAGGTCGGTCTGCGCGATGACATCCACGTCGCGGATGCAGCCATAGACCACGATCCCTTCCCAGCCGTTCTTCGCCGCCTTCTCGGCCAGCATGTCGCCGAGCAGAGCGCGGCGCAGGGAGCCACCGCCGTCGACCACCAGCACCTTGCCCTTGCCGGGCAGGTCGACCTGCTCCTTCACCAGCGAGTTGTCCTCATGGCACTTGATGGTGACGATCTCGCCGCCGAAGGAGTCGCGACCACCGAAGTTGCTGAACATCGGCTCGACCACCTGGACAAGCTCCGGGTAGGCATCGCACAGATCGGGAGTGACGTATTGCATGGGAAAGCTCCTTTGAGTGGGAAAGCAGGTCAGAGGTCGACGCCGATGCGGTCGCCATCGTAGACCAGGGCGAAATGGGTCAGCCCCTGGCAAGGCATGTTCAGCGGCCGCCCGCTGAACAGATCGAATTCAGCACCATGTCGCGAGCAGCGCAGCACGCTACCCGCCAGCGTGGCGTTGTGCAAGGGCGCGCCCTGGTGCGGGCAGCGGCTCTCGATCAGCAACGGCTGGCGCTCGACCACCAGCAGCAGCAACTGGCGGCCAGCGAGCTGGAACGTGCGCCGGTAACCGTCTTCCAGATTCAGCAAGCGTTCGAGCGCAACGAACATGACAGCTCCCTCGGCATCCGAAATGACCGCAAGTCGCACATGGGTCGCATCTTAGCCGGACGACCCGTGCAGCGGAATGCCCACCCCGCTCTCGGCTGGAGCCTGGAACCACACCGGGTACCCGTTCATCACGGGCACTGAACTCGCCCCGCCGCGAGCGATCAACAGAGCACTGTGAACAATGCCAGCAGGAGGCCCGCATGCATATCGACCTTTCCAGTAAACGCGCCATCGTCAGCGGCTCCACCGCCGGCATCGGTTTGGCCATCGCCAGGGGGCTGGCGGCCGCTGGCGCCGAGGTGGTGATCAATGGACGCACCCAGGAGCGCGTCGACGAGGCCCTGCATCTGCTGCGTGAAAGCGTGCCACTGGCGAAGGTCAGCGGTATCGCCGCCGACCTGGGCGACGCGGCCGGCGTCGCCAGCTTCATCCAGCAGGCGCCCGATACCGACATCCTGGTCAACAACCTGGGCATCTTCGAACCCAAGGGATTCTTCGACATTCCCGACGAGGACTGGCTGCACGTCTTCGAGGTCAACGTGATGAGCGGCGTGCGCCTGGCCCGTCACTACGCCCGCGGGATGAGCCATCGCGGCTGGGGCCGGGTGCTGTTCCTGTCCAGCGAGTCGGCGTTGCAGATTCCCACCGAGATGGTCCACTACGGCATGAGCAAGACCGCGCAACTGGCGGTTTCCCGCGGCCTGGCGGAAACCCTGGCCGGCACCGGGGTGACGGTGAATGCGATCCTGCCCGGCCCGACCCGCTCGGAAGGCGTCGGCGGCTTCTTCGCGGCGATGGCCCAGGAACAGGGCGTGTCGGTGGAGCAGATGGAGCGCGACTTCATCGCCGAGCACCGCCCCACCTCGCTGATCCGCCGCCTGGCGACGGTCGACGAGGTGGCCAACATGGCGGTCTACCTGGCCTCGGAGCAGGCATCGGCCACCACCGGCGCAGCGCTACGGGTGGATGGAGGCGTGCTGCGCTCGATCGCCTGAGCCATCGGTGCCGGGCCGCGCTGGTAGCGCCAGATGGCGCAGCCAGTGCTCGACCAGCGGCCAGACTTCGCCCTGTGCCGGCTTGCTGACCAGCATCTCGATGTGCCCGTAGTCGTCGCTGTGTCCGTGCCTCTTGCCCAGGCAGAGGAACTCGCGCTGCGGCGAACCGAACTGCTCCAGCAGCTTGCGGCAAGCCCAGGCCGGGTCCTGATGGTCGCCCCGGGCGGCCACCGCCAACACCGGCACCCGCACTTCGGCCAGGCCGGCCCACCAGTCGTTGCCACGCTCACCGAAACGCCCGAACAGGCCGTGCCAGCGCAGGGTTTCGAGGGCCAGCCCGATCGGCTCGTCCTCCGGCCCGCGCTTGAGACGCGCACCGGACAGCACTGGAAATCGCTTGAGCAGCAGACGTCCGCCCCACTCCACGGGCGGCACCTTGAGCGGCCAGTAGATGCGGCTGATCTGGCTGCCGAACAATGCCGCCGAAGCCACTTCGCTCTCGCCGAGATAATGGCCACCCAATGCAGCCGCGAGGATGATGCCGCCCAGCGAATGGCCGACCCAGTGCGGCACCTGGCCGCTCTGCTCGCGTACGAAGGCAGCGATGGCCGGCAGGTCGTAGCGCGCGTAATCGGCCACGCGATTGTGGCGGTAGGCCTGGTTGCGCGGCGACAGACCGTGGCCACGCATTTCGGCGATCCACACGTCGAAACCAGCACGTGCCAGGAATGGGCCGAGGCCCAGGCCTCGGGGCGAATACCAGAAGCGCCGGTTGGAGAAACTGCCATGCAGCAATATCACCGGCACGCCGCGCCGCGCGTCCTGGCCATGCATCCCGAGGCGGGTCAAGGCCAGTTCGACGCTGAAATCTGGACTGTTGCCCGGCTTCAGACGGTAGACATCCTCACTCAGATCACCCCGCAGCTCGGCGCTGATCAGCGCGACGGGGAACAACTCGCTACTACTTTGCATACCACGACAGCACAGATGGTTGAGGCACAAAAAAGGCGGGATCAAGTCCCGCCTTTTTCAACCTGGAACGACGATCAGCCTTGCTGGCCTTCGGCGAGGAAGAACCAGGTCTCCAGCACCGAGTCCGGGTTCAGGGACACGCTTTCGATGCCCTGCTCCATCAGCCACTTGGCCAGGTCCGGGTGGTCCGACGGGCCCTGGCCGCAGATGCCGATGTACTTGCCGGCGTTGCGGCAGGCGGAAATGGCGCTCGCCAGCAGCTTCTTGACTGCAGGGTTACGCTCGTCGAACAGGTGAGCGATGATCCCGGAGTCGCGGTCCAGGCCCAGGGTCAACTGGGTCAGGTCGTTGGAGCCGATGGAGAAACCGTCGAAGTGCTCCAGGAACTCCTCGGCCAGCAGGGCGTTGGACGGCAGCTCGCACATCATGATCACGCGCAGGCCGTTCTCGCCGCGCTTGAGGCCGTTGCTGGAGAGCAGTTCGATCACCTGGCTGGCTTCGCCGAGGGTACGCACGAAGGGCACCATGATCTCGACGTTGGTCAGGCCCATCTCGTTGCGCACTTTCTTCAGCGCGCGGCATTCCAGCTCGAAGCAGTCGCGGAACGACTCGCTGATGTAGCGCGACGCGCCGCGGAAGCCGAGCATCGGATTCTCTTCTTCCGGCTCGTAGAGCTTGCCGCCGATCAGGTTGGCGTATTCGTTGGACTTGAAGTCCGACAGGCGCACGATGACCTTCTTCGGCCAGAACGCCGCAGCCAGGGTGCTGATGCCTTCGACCAGCTTCTCGACGTAAAAGCCGACCGGGTCGTCGTAGCCGGCGATGCGCTTCTCGACGCTGTCCTTGATGTCGGACGGCAGGCTGGCGAAGTTCAGCAGCGCCTTCGGGTGCACGCCGATCATGCGGTTGATGATGAATTCCAGGCGGGCCAGGCCCACGCCCTCGTTGGGCAGTTGGGCGAAGTCGAAGGCGCGGTCCGGGTTGCCGACGTTCATCATGATCTTGAACGGCAGCTCGGGCATGGCGTCGACCGAGTTCTGACGCACGTCGAAGCCCAGTTCGCCCTCGAAGATGAAGCCGGTGTCGCCCTCGGCGCAGGATACGGTGACGCCCTGCCCGTCCTTCAGCACCTGGGTGGCGTTGCCACAGCCGACCACCGCCGGAATGCCCAGCTCACGGGCGATGATCGCCGCGTGACAGGTACGCCCGCCGCGATTGGTGACGATGGCGGAAGCACGCTTCATGACCGGCTCCCAGTCCGGGTCGGTCATGTCGGAGACCAGGACGTCGCCCGGCTGGACCTTGTCCATCTCGGCGATGTCGTTGATCACGCGCACCTTGCCGGCACCGATCTTCTGGCCGATGGCGCGGCCTTCGACCAGCACCTTGCCCTTTTCCTTGAGCAGGTAGCGTTCCATGACGTTGGCATTGCCACGGCTCTTCACGGTTTCCGGGCGGGCCTGGACGATGTACAGCTTGCCGTCGTCGCCGTCCTTCGCCCATTCGATGTCCATCGGGCGCTGGTAATGCTTCTCGATGATCATCGCCTGCTTGGCCAGTTCGGTGACTTCGGCGTCGGAAAGCGCGAAACGGGCGCGGTCGGCGTGATCGACATCGACCACCTTGACCGACTTGCCGGCCTTGGCTTCGTCGCCATAGACCATCTTGATCGCCTTGCTGCCCAGGTTGCGACGCAGGATTGCCGGACGGCCGGCCTCCAGGGTCGGTTTGTGGACGTAGAATTCGTCGGGGTTGACCGCACCCTGAACCACGGTCTCGCCGAGGCCGTAGGCGCCGGTGATGAACACCACGTCGCGGAAGCCGGATTCGGTGTCCAGGGTGAACATCACCCCGGCGGTGCCGGTTTCCGAACGGACCATGCGCTGCACGCCGGCGGACAGGGCGACCAGCTTGTGGTCGAAGCCCTGGTGCACGCGGTAGGCGATGGCACGGTCATTGAACAGGGAGGCGAAGACTTCCTTGGTGGCGCGGATGACATTGTCCACGCCACGGATGTTCAGGAAGGTCTCCTGCTGGCCGGCGAAGGAGGCGTCCGGCAGGTCTTCGGCGGTGGCGGAGGAACGCACGGCCACGGCCATGTTGTCGTTGCCGCCGGCCATCTCGGCGAAGGCCTTGCGGATGTCGGCGTCCAGTTGGGCGGGGAACTCGGCCTCCATCACCCACTGGCGGATCTGCGCGCCGGTCTTGACCAGGGCGCTGACGTCGTCCACGTCCAGCGCGTCGAGGGCGGCGTGGATGCGGTCGTTCAGGCCGCTTTGCTCAAGGAAGTCACGATAGGCCTGGGCAGTCGTGGCGAAACCACCGGGAACCGATACGCCGGCGCCCGCCAGGTTGCTGATCATCTCGCCCAGGGAGGCGTTCTTGCCCCCTACACGCTCAACATCGTGGACGCCGAGCTTATCGAGGGAAACTACGTACTCAACCAAGGTGATCTCTCCACTTGATGTCCAGGAAGCCGCTTGCGGTGGCTTTGCTCCCGGCAAATAAGTCAAAATGCCGACCAGTACAGGCCCAGCGAAAGGGGGCCTATTCTAGCCAAGAATCGTTCCCAGCTTAAGGCCCACGGCGCAAATGAAACGAACCGCTTTCTTCATCTCCGATGGCACCGGCATCACCGCCGAAACCTTGGGCCAGAGTCTATTGGCGCAGTTCGAGAACATCATGTTCAACAAGCTGACGCGACCATACATCGACAGCGTCGAAAAAGCGCGCGCCATGGTACAACAAATCAACGCGGCTGCCGAGAAAGACGGCGCCCGGCCGATCATCTTCGATACCGTGGTGAACCAGGAAATCCGCGACATCCTGGCGCAATCCGACGGCTTCATGATCGACATCTTCTCGACCTTCCTGTCGCCGCTGGAACAGGAGCTCACTTCCCGCTCCTCCTACTCCGTGGGCAAGTCGCATTCCATCGCCAGCAGCACCAACTACATGGAGCGCATCGAGGCGGTGAACTTCGCCCTCGACAACGACGATGGCGCGCGCACCCACTACTACGACAAGGCCGACCTGATCCTGATCGGCGTATCGCGCTGCGGCAAGACCCCGACCTGCCTGTACATGGCCATGCAGTACGGCATCCGCGCCGCCAACTACCCGCTGACCGAGGACGACATGGAGCGCCTGCAACTGCCGGCCGCGCTCAAGCCCTACCGGCACAAGCTGTTCGGCCTGACCATCGACCCCGACCGCCTGGCGGCGATCCGCAACGAGCGCAAGCCCAACAGCCGCTACGCCAGCTTCGCCCAGTGCGAATTCGAAGTCCGCGAGGTGGAAAGCCTGCTGCGCCGCGAGAACATCAACTTCATCAACTCCACGCATTTCTCGGTGGAGGAGATTTCCGCGAAGATCCTGGTCGAGAAAGGCGTCGAGCGGCGTCTGAAGTAGAAGCGGCAAGCTGCAAGCCATAAGCTGCAAGTACAAGCAAGAGCAGGCTGCTTTCGCTTGTGGCTTGCAGCTGCTTCACCCCACCAACATATCCATGAACCGGTGCACCGGCGTGGCCTCCAGCCTCGCCTGGTCCTTGCACAGGTCGAAGATCTGCGCGCAACGCTGTGGCGCGAAGCGGGTCGCCAGGTTGGCCTTGAACTTCTCCTCCAACAGCGGGATGCCTTCGGCGCGGCGCCGGCGGTGGCCGATGGGGTATTCCACGGCGACCTGCCCGGTGCTGGTGCCATCCTTGAAGAACACCTGCACGGCGTTGGCGATGGAGCGCTTGTCCGGTTCCAGGTACTCGCGGGTGTAGCGGGCGTCCTCGACCACCTCCATCTTCTCGCGCAGCCGGTCGATCAGCGGGTGGGCGGCGTGGAAGTCGTCCTCGTAATGCTCGGCCACCAGGTTGCCGAAGATCAGCGGCACGGCGGTCATGTACTGGAGGCAGTGGTCGCGGTCGGCGGCGTTGGCCAGCGGGCCGGTCTTGGAAATGATGCGGATCGCCGATTCGTGGGTGGTGATGACGATCCTGTCGATCTGCTCCAGCCTGTCCTTGACCTGCGGATGCAGCCTGACCGCAGCTTCGGCGGCGGTCTGCGCGTGGAATTCGGCGGGGAAGCTGATCTTGAACAGGATGTTCTCCATCACATAGCTGCCGAAGCCCTGCGGGAAGCTGAAACGGCGCTGGTCCGCCGGCTTGGTGGCCAGGTCCTTGTTGGTGTGGCTGAAGGACACGTCGTAGAACCCCCACTGCGGCGCGGTGAGCACGCCCGGAATACCCATTTCGCCACGCAGGGCGATATCGGCCAGGCGCACGCCACGGCTACTGGCGTCACCGGCGGCCCAGGACTTGCGCGAACCGGCATTCGGCGCGTGACGGTAGGTGCGCAGGGCCTGGCCATCGACGAACGCATGGGACAAGGCCGAGAGCAGTTGCTCGCGATTGGCGCCCATCAGCCCGGCGCAGACCGCCGTGGAGGCCAGTTTCACCAGGATCACGTGATCCAGACCGACGCGATTGAAGGAATTCTCCAGTGCGAACACGCCCTGGATCTCGTGGGCCATGACCATGGCTTCGAGCACGTCGCGCATGGTCAACGGCGCTTCGCCCTGCGCGACACGTTTCTGCGACAGGTGGTCGGCCACGGCCAGGATGCCGCCCAGGTTGTCGGACGGATGCCCCCATTCGGCGGCCAGCCAGGTGTCGTTGTAGTCCAGCCAGCGCACCAGCGCGCCAATGTCCCAGGCGGCCTTGACCGGGTCGAGACGGAAACTGGTGCCGAGCACGCGAGCGCCATGGGGCACGATGGTTCCTTCGACCAGCGGGCCGAGGTGCTTGGTGCATTCGGGGAAACGCAGGGCCAGCAGTCCGCAACCGAGGGTGTCCATCAGGCAATTGCGGGCGGTATCCAGGGCCTCGGCGGAGTCGACGCGGTAGGTCAGGACGTAATCGGCGATCTGCTGCAGGACGCCGTCGTAGTCGGGGCGGGTGTTCGGATCGGCGTTGGTGCTCATGGCGTGCTCCTTCGCGGTGATCCGGGAGAGTCTAGACGGAGTGCGGACAAACCCTGTAGGGGCGCCCCATGGGCGCGAATCGCGGGCATGGCCCGCTCCTACGGGAACAGGAACAACATCGGTTTATTGGGTTCCCGCGTTCGCGGGAACCCAATAAACCAGGGCAAATACCTCAGAACGAATCGCCCGGCACCCGCACCCAGCCTTCCATGAGGATGCGCGCGCTGCGGCTCATGATGGCCTTGGTCACGCTCCATTCGCCGTCCACCTGCCTGGCCTCGGCGCCCACGCGCAGGGTGCCGGAGGGGTGGCCGAAGCGCACGGCGGTGCGTTCGCCGCCACCGGCCGCGAGGTTGACCAGGGTGCCCGGCACGGCCGCGGCGGTGCCGATGGCCACGGCGGCGGTGCCCATCATGGCGTGGTGCAGCTTGCCCATGGACAGCGCGCGCACCAGCAGGTCGACGTCGCCGGCCTGCACCTGCTTGCCGCTGGAGGTGCGGTAGTCCTTGGGCGGCGAGACGAAGGCGATCTTCGGCGTGTGCTGGCGGGTGGCCGCTTCTTCCGGGGTCTTGATCAGGCCCATGCGCAGGGCGCCGGCGATGCGGATCTGCTCGAAGCGCGCCAGTTGTTCGGGGTCGGAGTTGATGTCCTCGCGCAGTTCGGTGCCCTGGTAGCCGATGTCCGCGGCGTTGACGAACACGGTGGGGATGCCGGCGCTGATCATGGTTGCCTTGAAGGTGCCGACGCCGGGCACTTCCAGGTCGTCCACCAGGTTGCCGGTGGGGAACATGGAGCCGCCTTCCTCGCCGTCGTCGGACGGGTCGAGGAATTCCAGCACGATCTCGGCGGCGGGGAAGGTCACCCCGTCCAGCTCGAAGTCGCCGGTTTCCTGGACCTGGCCGTTGCTCACCGGCACGTGGGCGATGATGGTCTTGTTGATGTTGGCCTGCCAGATGCGCACCACGCAGGTGCCGTTCTCCGGGATGCGCTCGGGGTCGACCAGGCCGGCGTGGAGGGCGAAGGCACCGGCGGCGGTGGAGAGGTTGCCGCAGTTGCCGCTCCAGTCGACGAAGGCCTTGTCGATGGAAATCTGCCCGTAGAGGTAGTCGACGTCGTGGCCGGGCTGGCTGCTCTTGGACAGGATCACGCACTTGCTGGTGCTGGAGGTGGCGCCGCCCATGCCGTCGATGTGCGCCGAGTAGGGGTCGGGGCTGCCGATTACGCGCATGAACAGCTTGTCGCGCGCAGCTCCGGGCACCTGGCAGCGCTCGGGCAGGTCCTGCAGGCGGAAGAACACGCCCTTGCTGGTGCCGCCGCGGATGTAGGTGGCGGGGATTTTCACTTGGGGTACGTGGGGCATGGGGTCGCTACCTGAAAGTTCGAGGGGGGCAACCCTCTCCCCCCGCCCTCTCCCTGAAGGGAGAGGGGGCTGTCCGTGCCGGCTGACGCATTGATTTCATCCTGCGCCGAACGGTCCCCTCTCCCTTCAGGGAGAGGGTTAGGGAGAGGGGCTCTTGTTACATCACGCCGCAGACGACTCGAGGAAGTCCTTGGCGAAGCGCTGCAGCACGCCGCCGGCCTTGTACACGCTGACGTCGGCGGCGGTGTCGAGGCGGCAGGTCACCGGGACGCGGAGCACTTCACCGTTGCGGCGGTTGACCACCAGGGTCAGGTCGCAGCGCGGCGACAGTTCGCCTTCGATGTCGTAGGTCTCGGTGCCGTCCAGGCCCAGGGTCAGGCGCGTGGTGCCCGGCTTGAACTCCACCGGCAGCACGCCCATGCCCACCAGGTTGGTGCGGTGGATGCGCTCGAAACCCTCGGCGACGATTACTTCCACACCGGCCAGGCGCACGCCCTTGGCTGCCCAGTCGCGGGACGAGCCCTGGCCGTAGTCGGCGCCGGCGACGATGATCAGGTTCTGCTTGCGGTTCATGTAGGTCTCGATGGCTTCCCACATGCGCATCACTTTGCCTTCCGGCTCCACGCGGGCCAGCGAACCTTTCTTCACCGCGCCATCGACCACGGCCATCTCGTTGACCAACTGCGGGTTGGCGAAGGTGGCACGCTGCGCGGTGAGGTGGTCGCCGCGGTGGGTGGCGTAGGAGTTGAAGTCCTCCTCCGGCAGGCCCATTTTCGCCAGGTATTCGCCGGCCGCGGAGCTGGCGAGGATGGCGTTGGACGGCGACAGGTGGTCGGTGGTGATGTTGTCCGGCAGGATCGCCAGCGGGCGCATGCCCTTGAGCGTGCGTTCGCCGGCCAGCGCGCCTTCCCAGTAGGGCGGGCGGCGGATGTAGGTGGACATCGGGCGCCACTCGTACAGCGGGCTGTCGGCTTCCTTGACGCTGCCCAGGTCGAACATCGGGATGTACACCTGGCGGAACTGCTCGGGCTTCACGCTGGCCGCGACTATGGCGTCGATCTCTTCGTCGGACGGCCACAGGTCCTTCAGGGTGATCGGGTTGCCTTGACTGTCGGTGCCCAGCGGGTCCTGCTCGATGTCGAAGCGCACGGTGCCGGCGATGGCGTAGGCCACCACCAGCGGCGGCGAGGCGAGGAAGGCCTGCTTGGCGTAGGGGTGGATGCGCCCGTCGAAGTTGCGGTTGCCCGAGAGCACCGCGGTGGCGTACAGGTCGCGGTCGATGATCTCCTGCTGGATCTTCGGCTCCAGCGCCCCGGACATGCCGTTGCAGGTGGTGCAGGCGTAGGCGACGATGCCGAAGCCGAGCTTCTCCAGCTCGGTCAGCAGGCCGGCTTCTTCCAAGTACAGCCTGGCGACTTTCGAGCCCGGCGCGAAGGAGGTCTTCACCCAGGGCTTGCGCACCAGGCCCAGCGCGTTGGCCTTCTTCGCCAGCAGGCCGGCGGCCACCACGTTGCGCGGGTTGGAGGTGTTGGTGCAACTGGTGATGGCGGCGATGATCACCGCGCCGTCGGGCATCAGGCCATGGGCCTCTTCGTCGCGGCCGGATTCCAGCTTGGCCTCGTCGGCGATGCCGCGCTCGGCCAGCGCCGAGGTCGGCAGGCGGCGGTGCGGGTTGGACGGGCCGGCCATGTTGCGCACCACGCTGCCCAGGTCGAAGCTGAGCACGCGCTCGTACTCGGCGGTCTTCAGGGCGTCGCCCCACAGGCCGAGGGTCTTCGCGTAGTTCTCCACCAGTGCCACCTGCTCGGGCTCGCGGCCGGTGAGCTTGAGGTAGTCGATGGTCTGCTGGTCGATGTAGAACATCGAGGCGGTGGCGCCGTATTCCGGGCACATGTTGGAGATGGTCGCGCGGTCGCCGACGGAGAGGCTGTCCGCCCCTTCACCGAAGAACTCGACGTAGGCGCCCACCACGCGTTCCTTGCGCAGGAACTCGGTCAGCGCCAGGACGATGTCGGTGGCGGTGATGCCGGGCTGGCGCTTGCCGGTCAGCTCGACGCCGACGATGTCGGGCAGGCGCATCATCGACGGGTGGCCGAGCATCACGGTCTCGGCTTCCAGGCCGCCGACGCCGATGGCGATCACGCCCAGGGCGTCCACGTGCGGGGTGTGCGAGTCGGTGCCGACGCAGGTGTCGGGGAAGGCCACGCCGCCGCGCACCTGGATCACCGGGCTCATTTTCTCCAGGTTGATCTGGTGCATGATGCCGTTGCCGGCGGGGATCACGTCGACGTTCTTGAACGCGGTCTTGGTCCACTCGATGAAGTGGAAGCGGTCCTCGTTGCGACGGTCCTCGATGGCGCGGTTCTTCTCGAAGGCCTCCGGGTCGAAGCCCGGGGCTTCCACGGCCAGGGAGTGGTCGACGATCAGCTGCGTCGGCACCACCGGGTTGACCTTGGACGGGTCGCCGCCCTGGTCGGCGATGGCGTCGCGCAGGCCGGCCAGGTCGACCAGCGCGGTCTGCCCGAGGATGTCGTGGCAGACCACGCGCGCCGGGTACCAGGGGAAGTCGAGGTCGCGCTTGCGGTAGATCAGCTGTTCCAGGGCGGCGCTCAGCAGTTCCGGCTCGCAGCGGCGCACCAGTTGCTCGGCCAGCACGCGCGAGGTGTACGGGAGTTTGTCCCAGGCACCAGCCTGGATCTCTTCGACGGCCGCACGGGCGTCGAAGTAGTCCAGTTGTGTGCCGGGCAGGCTTTTACGGTATTGGGCATTCATGATTATTTACGGTCCTTGAGCGGCACGAACTTCAGGTCTTCGGGACCTACGTAGTTGGCGCTCGGGCGGATGATCTTGCCGTCGATGCGCTGCTCGATGACGTGGGCGGACCAGCCGGCGGTGCGGGCGATCACGAACAGCGGGGTGAACATGGCGGTGGGCACGCCCATCATGTGGTAGCTCACGGCGCTGAACCAGTCGAGGTTGGGGAACATCTTCTTGATTTCCCACATCACGCTTTCCAGGCGCTCGGCGATGTCGTACATCTTGCTGTTGCCCTGTTCTTCGGAGAGCTGGCGGGCGACTTCCTTGATCACCTTGTTGCGCGGGTCGGACACGGTGTAGACCGGGTGGCCGAAGCCGATCACCACTTCCTTCTTCTCGACGCGGGCGCGGATGTCGGCCTCGGCTTCGTCCGGGTTGTCGTAGCGCTTCTGGATCTCGAAGGCCACCTCGTTGGCGCCGCCGTGTTTCGGGCCGCGCAGCGCGCCGATGGCGCCGGCGATGCAGGAGTACATGTCCGAGCCGGTGCCGGCGATGACGCGGGAGGTGAAGGTGGAGGCGTTGAACTCGTGCTCGGCGTACAGGTTCAGCGAGGTGTGCATGGCGCGCACCCAGGACTCGCGCGGCTTCTCGCCGTGCAGCAGGTGCAGGAAGTGGCCGCCGATGGAGTCGTCGTCGGTCTCCACGTCGATGCGCTTGCCGTTGTGGCTGAAGTGATACCAGTACAGCAGGGCCGAGCCCAGGGAGGCCATCAGCTTGTCGGCGATGTCACGGGCGCCGGGGTGGTTGTGGTCGTCCTTCTCAGGCTGTAGGCAGCCGAGCACGGACACGGCGGTGCGCATCACGTCCATCGGGTGGGCCGACGGCGGCAGGGTTTCCAGGGCGGCCTTGACGCCCGCCGGCAGGCCGCGCAGGGCCTTCAGCTTGGCCTTGTAGGCGGCCAGCTCGGCGACGTTGGGCAGCTTGCCGTGGACCAGCAGGTGGGCGATTTCCTCGAATTCGCAGCGGTTGGCGAAGTCGAGCACGTCGTAGCCGCGGTAGTGCAGGTCGTTGCCGGTGCGGCCGACGGTGCACAGGGCGGTGTTGCCGGCGGCGGTGCCGCTCAGGGCCACGGATTTCTTCGGTTTGAAGGCTGTGGTGGTTTCAGTCGCGCTCATCGGTGTTTCCTCATCTCTATTGTTCTGGGCTTCAAGAGCCGATAAGAGCGCTGGAGGCTGGACGAAGGGCATCCGCTCTCGTCGTTCAGCCTCCAGCGCTTTTTTCGGCCTTTATCGGCTTTATTTCTTACTGGCGAAGAGTGCGTCGAGCTTCTGCTCGAAGGCGTGGTAGCCGATGCGCTCGTACAGCTCGGCACGAGTCTGCATCAGCTCGATGACGTTCTGCTGGTGGCCTTGCTCGCGGATCGCGGTGTACACGGCTTCGGCGGCCTTGTTGGCGGCGCGGAAGGCCGACAGCGGGTAGAGCTGGATGGCCACGCCGACCGAGGCCAGCTCGTCGCGGGTGAACAGCGGGGTGGCGCCGAACTCGGTGATGTTGGCCAGCACCGGCACGTTCAGCGCGTCGACGAAGCGCTTGTAGGTCGGCAGGTCGTAGGCGGCCTCGGCGAAGATGCCGTCGGCGCCGGCTTCCACGTAGCGCAGGCAGCGCTCGATGGCGGCGTCCACGCCCTCGGCCTGGATGGCGTCGGTGCGGGCGATGAGGAAGAAGTTCGGGTCGGTCCTGGCGTCGGCGGCGGCCTTCACGCGGTCGGCCATCTCCTCGGTGGAGACGATTTCCTTGCCCGGACGGTGGCCGCAGCGCTTGGCGCCGACCTGGTCCTCGATGTGCGCGGCGGCGGCGCCGGCCTTGATCAGGCTCTTGACGGTGCGCTCGATGTTGAAGGCGCTGGGGCCGAAGCCGGTGTCGATGTCCACCAGCAGCGGCAGGTCGCAGACGTCGGTGATACGGCGCACGTCGGTGAGCACGTCGTCCAGGGTGTTGATGCCCAGGTCCGGCAGGCCCAGGGAGCCGGCGGCGACGCCGCCGCCGGAGAGGTAGATGGCCTTGAAGCCGGCGCGCTTGGCGAGCAGGGCGTGGTTGGCGTTGATCGCACCGATCACCTGCAGCGGTTTCTCTTCGGCAAGGGCGGTACGGAAACGCTGGCCGGGGGAAAGCAGACTCATGACTCACCTCGTTCGTTGGCTGTCTTGGCTTGGGCGTCCAGGTAGTGACGCTCGATGTTGCGCTTGGAGGCGCCGATGTGGCGGCGCATCAGCAGTTCGGCCAGTTCGCCGTCACGGTCGGCGATGGCATCGAGAATGCGGTGGTGCTCGGCGAAGGCCTGGCGCGGCCGGTTCGGCACGGCGGAGAACTGCAGGCGGTACATGCGCACCAACTGGTACAGCTCGCCGCAGAGCATCTGGCTCAGGGTGCGGTTGCCGCTGCCCTGGATGATCCGGTAGTGGAAGTCGAAGTCGCCTTCCTGCTGGTAGTAGCCGACGCCAGCCTGGAACGCCTCGTCGCGCTCGTGCAGGTCGAGCAGGCGGCGCAGTTCGTCGATCTCCTCGCGGCTCATGCGCTCGGCGGCCAGTCGGCAGGCCATGCCTTCGAGGGATTCGCGGATCTCGTAGAGTTCGATCAGCTCTTCGTGGCTCAGCGACACCACCCGCGCACCGACGTGCGGCACCCGCACCAGCAACTTCTGCCCTTCCAGGCGATGGATGGCTTCGCGCAATGGCCCGCGACTGATGCCGTAGGTACGCGCCAGCTCCGGCTCGGAGATCTTGCTGCCGGGGGCGATCTCGCCCCGCACGATGGCCGCCTGGATGCGCCGGAACACGTGCTCCGAAAGCGTTTCCGCCTCGTCCTGGGCAATTGGGGTGGTTTCTGTCACGTCAAGCATATTGTCGACACGCCATTGAATATACGGTCGAAAATTACGCCAGAGCAGCCAAGATGTCAAACCAACAAACAAGATTGTCGACAATCGTCTAATAAGCAAAAAGCTATCGGACCGTTCTCAATAAGTCACGAAGCGTCATATGCGCCTGTCGCCGCCGAAACCGCACATGCTAGAATGCCGCGCCTGCGCTGACCGGGAATCCCGGTCGCACCTGCTAGACTCCACGCGATCGTTCCAAGCCCCATAGGACTTATGAGACTCGAGCCCTTAGCCCTGCTGTTCTGCCTATTCCTGTTGCCCGGCCTGAGTCTCGCTGCCGACAAGACCATCTATGGTCTCAACGAATACGCCACCCTCCCCGAGCTCGACACCCAGCTCGCCGCCAAGCTGGATACCGGCGCCAAGACCGCTTCGCTCAGCGCGCGCGACATCCGGCGCTTCAAGCGCGACGGGGAAACCTGGGTACGCTTCTACCTGGGCACCGATGACGCCCAGGCCCAGCCGATCGAGCGCCCGCTGGCGCGGATCAGCAAGATCAAGCGCCGTGCCGGCGACTACGACGCCGAGGAAGAAAAAACCTACACGGCCCGCCCGGTAATCGAGCTGAATATCTGCATGGGTTCCACTCTGCGCAACATCGAAGTGAACTTGACCGACCGTAGCGCCTTCCAATACCCGCTCCTGATCGGCTCCGAAGCGCTCAAGCGTTTCGGCGCGCTGGTCGATCCAAGCCTTAAATACGCAGCCGGCAAGCCGGACTGCGCCACTGACGCAAACTCAGCAGAGTAATCGACATGCGCTCTCTCAACCTCCATCTGAAAGCCCTGATCGGCGTACTGGTGATCCTGGGTCTTCTGATCACGGCCTACCAGATCTTCGTCATCGGCATTCCGATCACCGAGGACGAAACCGACGACCTGTGGAACATCGACGCCAAGGTCGAATTCCAGGCCAGCCCGAACAACCCGGTGAAGGCACAGATATTCGTACCGCCACTGACCCAGGACTACGTCAGCCTGAACGAAAGCTTCGTGTCCCGGAACTACGGGGTCAGCATCAACCGCGCCGACGGCAATCGCCGGGTCACCTGGTCCGCCCGCCGTGCCGACGGCAACCAGGTGCTCTACTACCGCCTGGTGCTGACCAAGCGCTACAGCGGCGAGCAACCCAAGCCGAAGGGGCCGATCTTCCGCGACAGCCTGCCCGTCGAAGGCCCGGAGAAAATCGCCGCCGAAGCGCTGCTGGCGCCGATCCGCCAGCACTCGGCGGACGTCGAGACCTTCATCAGCGAGACCATCAAGCGTGTCAACAACACCGCCGATGACAACGTCAAGCTGCTGCTGGGCGGCGACACCTCCACCGCCAACAAGGCCAAGGCCATCGAGCTGCTGCTGTCCATCGCCCACGTGCCGATGGAACGCCTGCACACCATCCGCCTGATCGCCGACGTGCAGCAGAGCCCCGAGCTGTGGCTGCGCAGTTTCAACGGCGAGAAATGGCTGTACTTCAACCCCGAGACCGGCGAGCAGGGCCTGCCGAGCGACCGCCTGATCTGGTGGTTCGGCGACGAGCCGCTGATCAGCGTCGAAGGCGGCCGCCGGGCGCAGGTCAGCTTCAACCTCAACAGCAGCGAGATCAACGCCATCCACCTCGCCAAGCTGACCGACGAAAGCACCGAGGCGGGCTTCCTCGAATACTCGCTGTACGGCTTGCCGCTGCAGACCCAGCAAACCTTCCAGATCATGATCATGATCCCCATCGGCGTGCTGGTGATCCTGATCCTGCGCAACCTGATCGGCTTGCAGACCCTCGGCACCTTCACCCCGGTGCTGATCGCCCTCGCCTTCCGCGAAACAGGCCTGGAATGGGGTATCGGCCTGTTCACGGTGATCACCGCCCTGGGCCTGTCGCTACGTTCCTATCTCGAACACCTGAAGCTGCAGATGCTGCCACGCCTGTCGGTGGTGCTGACCTTCGTGGTGGTGACCATCGCCGCGATCAGCCTGCTCAGCCACAAGCTGGGCTTCGACAGCGGCCTGTCGGTGGCGCTGTTCCCGATGGTGATCCTGACCATGAGCATCGAACGCCTGTCGATCACCTGGGAAGAGCGCGGCGCCGCGCATGCCATGAAGGCCGCCATCGGCACCCTGTTCGCCGCGTCGCTGGCGCACCTGCTGATGAAGGTGCCGGAACTGGTGTACTTCGTGTTCACCTTCCCAGCGGTGCTGATGATCCTGGTCGGCTTCATGCTGGCGATGGGTCGCTACCGCGGCTACCGGCTGACCGAACTGTTCCGCTTCAAAGCCTTCCTGAAGGACTGAGCCATGTTCGGCCTGATCAAGCGATGGAAAGCCCTTGAAGCCAAAGGCATCATGGGCATCAACCGGCGCAATGCGGACTACGTGCTGAAGTACAACGACCGGCACCTCTACCCCATTGTCGACGACAAGATCATCACCAAGCTGCGCGCCATCGAGGCCGGTATCCACGTACCCGAGATGTACGGGATCATCGAAACCGAGAAGGAGATCGATAAGCTCCAGTCGATCATCGGCGAGCACACCGACTTCGTGATCAAGCCGGCGCAAGGCGCCGGCGGCGACGGCATCCTGGTGATCGCCGACCGCTTCGAGGATCGCTACAAGACGGTGTCCGGGCGGATCATCAGCCACGATGAAATCGAGCACCAGATCTCCAACATCCTCACCGGCCTGTACTCGCTCGGTGGTCATCGCGATCGCGCGCTGATCGAGTACCGGGTGACCCCGGACCAGATCTTCAGGAGCATCAGCTACGAAGGCGTGCCGGACATCCGCATCATCGTCCTCAAGGGCTACCCGGTGATGGGCATGCTGCGCCTGCCAACCCGGCAGTCCAACGGCAAGGCCAACCTGCACCAGGGCGCCATCGGCGTCGGTGTCGACCTGGCCACCGGGGTGACCCTGAAAGGCACCTGGCTGAACGCCAAGATCAGCAAGCACCCGGACACCGGCAACGCGGTGGACGGCGTGCAACTGCCGAACTGGGACGGCTTCATGAAGCTCGCCGCCGGCTGCTACGAATTGTGCGGCCTCGGCTACATCGGCGTGGACATGGTGCTGGACCAGGACAAGGGCCCGCTGATCCTCGAGCTCAACGCCCGCCCCGGCCTGAACATCCAGATCGCCAACGACTGCGGCCTGACCAAGCGCACCCACGCCGTCGAGGCGCACCTGGCCGAACTGGAGGCCAAGGGCATCACCGAGAGCGTCGAGGAACGCGTGAAGTTCTCCCAGGGCCTGTTCGGGCACGTGCCGACGAAAGCCGAGGCGTAAGCCCCCTGCGAACACCCGCTCGACCACAACGCCGTAGGAGCGGCCCATGGCCGCGAATCGCAGGCATGGCCAGCTCCTACGCATGACCGCCAGAGCCGCCCCCCCATCACCGGGCCAGGCGGTAGGATGGGCGACAACCCATCGGCGGACATCCAACCCACCATCCCGCAGGAGCGGCCCATGGCCGCGAATCGCAGGCATGGCCAGCTCCTACGCATGACCGCCAGAGCCGCCCCCCATCACCGGGCCAGGCGGTAGGATGGGTGACAACCCATCGGCGGACATCCAGCCCACCATCCCGCAGGAGCGGCCCATGGCCGCGAACCGCAGGCATGGCCAGCTCCTACGCATGACCGCCAGGGCTGCCCCCCATCACCGGGCCAGGCGTAGGATGGGTGACAACCCATCGGCGGACATCCAGCCCACCATCCCGTAGGAGCGGCCCATGGCCGCGAACCGCAGGCATGGCCAGCTCCTACCGCACGACCGCCAGCTCGAATCCGCCCTGGTCGGCATGGGCGTGCGACTGCATGCCGGCGTCGTCCACCTCCAGCTTCTGCAGCGGGCGCTTGAAGGGCTTGTTGTCGAGGGTCCTCAGGCTGCGGTCCTCGTTGGTGGTCAGCAGCAGCACGTAGCGCTCGCCGGCCTCGGCCCTGACCGGCACGGTGCCTTCGATGAAGGCGTAGCGATACCAGGTCTCGCCGTGCAACTGGTACACCGCGTCGCTGACCAGCCGGGTCGGCCGCTTGGCCTCGTCGAGGAACAGCAGTGACGGGTAGACCAGCCCCTTGTTGGCGAAACTGCGAACCCGCAGGCCATAGGTACGGTGCGAGCGCGGCAGCTTCAGGGCCGCGTAGTAGCTGCGGCCCATGGGAAAGTCGAGGCTCGGCGAAAAACGGTTGAGCTCCTCGTAGCGCGGCTCCTCGGCGGACAGCTCGGTGAAATCGCCGTCGGCCAGTTGCCCGCAGCAATGGTTCACGAGCTCCTGATAAAGCCCCTCGCCTTTCGTCCGGCTGCCCGCCAGCAGCGCCTCCATGGCTTCCGTCGGCTGGCCGTCGAGGGACGGCAGCAGCGGCTTGCGGTTGTCGAACTCGATCTGCCGGCCTTCGGTGAACCTGACCGGCTGCGTGCCCGCGGAACGCTTCGCCGAAGGCATGACGCTGGAGTTGCGCATCCTCCCCTGCTCGTCCACCCAGGTGTAATAGCGGTCGTCCTGTCCGGGCCGCACGTAGTCGCGGCCCTCCAGTACGTCGGCGTCGATGTAGTCGCTGGAACGCTCGCCGCTCGGCAGCAACCGGTCACGCCGCCCGGCGAGCAGTTGCTGGTCGCCGGCATAGAAGCTGTTCTGCAGGTTGCCGCTGGCATCCACCCAGGTGAAGTAGCGGCGCTTGCTCTCGCTGCTGGCCTGGCTGCCGGGCCATTGGGTCGCGCCGTCGTCGTGCAGCCGCGCCCGGTCGCCGAGGCTGATGCGCCGCGCCGCCTGGCGTTGCTGCTCGCTGTAGTGGCTGTCGATGAAGGTGTTGCGCACCCGGCCCTGGTCGTCGACCCAGGTCAGGTAGCGGCCCTGGCTGGCACCCGCCGCCAGGGGCAGCAGGCTACAGAGCAGAAACAGGAAGAGGCGCGATGGACTCTGCATGGCGGCGGCTCAGAAGGTAGTCTGGTAGGTCAGCGCCAGGATATAGGCCTTGACGCGGGTGTCGATGTCGAGGTCGGCATAGGGGTTGTAGACCATGCTGTCGATATCCGAGCAGTTGACGTTGCAACTGGAGCGGGCCGGGATGCTCTGCTTGCTGGTCAGGTAGTTGAAGCCGAGGTCGATCACTGTGTCCTTGTCCCAACGATAGCCGACGCCAAGCCCGTAGAGCTTGGCGTCGCCGAGCGGTGCCAGTACGTCGGCCTTGTTGCCGGGAATCGCCGATGGCCGGGGCTCGAAACCGGCGCGCAGGCTCAGGCGGTCGTTGACGTCGTACTGCACACCGACCGCCCAGCTCCACACCGACTCGTAGTCGCGATTGAGGGTGATGGTGGTCGCCGTGGCGTTTTCCGGCGAGAACAGGCTGGCGATCTTCAGCACGTCCAGCGGACGGTCGAACTCCAGCACGAAGTCGTCCCAGGCCGCGTAGTCGGTCCACTTCAGGTCGAAGTTGATCTGCCACTTCGGGTGCGGCTTGAGCTTGATGCCGGTGGCGAAATGCGCCGGATAGGTCAGGTCCATGGACACGTTGCCCGACTCCTCGTCGAACACGCCGTCCGGGGTGATGCTGCTGAAGATGGCACCGATCAGCGAGCTGTCCAGCCCCTGCCAGAAGCCCTGCCAGTCTTTCGAGTAGTCCACCCGGTACTTGCCCTGCAAGTGCATCTTCGCCTCGCTCTGGTACACCGCGCCCCAGGCGAACCAGTCGTTCGGCTCCCAGAGGAAGCCGATGTTCCAGGTCGGCGACAGCGACTGCTGCAGGTCGATGTCGATGTTGGCGATGTCGGTGAACGGCCCGAGGTCGCCGCCGCAGATGTTCAGCAACACCTCGAAGGGATTCCCCCCGATGGTGCACAGCGCATCCTGGGCCACCCCGGTGAACCCGGTCAGCACGCCGGGGGCGCGGAAGTCCTGGTTGAGCGCCACCGCCTGGTGGGAAAAGCCGATCGACAACCCCACCGACAGCTCGTCGTTGACCTGGTAGCCGATCGACGGCGAGAAGTAGGTGATGCGCTGCAACACCACTTCCTTGCCCTGGTAGCGCCCCGGGTCGTTGTCGCCACGGGAATAGCCGAGCGCCTGTGGCGCATAGACGTCAGTGGCGAAGGTGAACTTCGAGCCCGGCGGGTTGATCGACAGCCCCGCCAGCGGCGCGAACAGCAGCGGCACTTCGGTGGCGCCACCGAGTCCGGGCAGGTACATGGCCGCCGCGGTGGTGCGGCTGGAACGGTTGGCGATGGGATCGTCGTCCAGGCCGAGGAAGTTGCTGCCGTAGTCCGCCGGCGCATCGAAGTCGGCGCGGATGTCCATCACCCCGGTGAGAAACTTCACCAGGGTCTGCCGGCCCTTGAGCTTGGTCAGCGCCGCGGGGTTGTAGTGCACCGCGTCGATCCCGCTGTAATCGGCGGTGATGGCGTTGCCCAGGGCCATGGCCTTGGGGTTGCCGATGGTCAGGTTCTGCGCCATCTGCGCCTGGCTCAACCCGCTCCAGAGCAAGGCCGCCCCGGCGACCGCCCGGGCGAGCGGTGTGATTCGCATCGTCATGAGATGTCCGCTCGCAGCTTACTGGGCCTTCAGGCCTTTGATGTCGAGGGGCATGGAGAGCCCCAGCAGCACGTCTGGCGAGTCCTCGGTCATGCCGAAACCGGCGTTGACGTTGACGATGTAGTTGGGCGACGTGCGCAGGCCGAGCGAGAAGTTCATGATCGCGCTGGTTTGTTCCGTGCCGTCGAAGCGGGCATCGGCGAAGGTGTAGGTCGGCTTGAAGTTGTGCGACATCTGGTAGGAGGTCGACAGCGACACGTCATACGACAGCGCATAGGCGAAGCCCATGCTGAAGTTGATCGCCGAACCGGGGTCGACCTTGTTCAGCTCGCGCCCGCCGCGCACCTGGTGCAGCCCGGAAACCGGCACGTTGTAGGTGTATCCCAGCGAACCGAACAGCACCACCGGGTCGATCACGTAGGACATGTTCAGGCCGCCGCCGATGCTGTAGAAGCCGCTGCCGGTGGCCAGGTCCTTGTCGCTGTTGATGTCGTAGGGGCTGGTGCCGGTCGGCAGGCCGAGGGTGCCGTACAGGGTGTAGACCGGCCGGCCGCGCAACGAGGACCACGGCTGCCAGCGCAGGCTGAGGGAGACGTCGCCGAGACCGTAGACGTCGATCTCGCGCTCGGTGTCGTACTTGGCCACCAACGGCAGGCGCATGCTGAAGGTCAGGTTGTCCCAGATGCCGTAGTCGAAGGTGAAGGAGTTGGTGAAGGTGTGCTGGGCCTCGGCCTGGGAGACCACGCTGAACACGTTGTTGCCGGTACGCACGGTCTGCACCTGGGTGTCGCGCAGCAGCGAGTAGTCGAAGCCGTAGGTCAGCGTGCGCTCGCCCTTCTTCAGCAGCGTGTAGCTCTTCTCGGCGGCCTGGAACACCTCTTCCAGCGCCTTGGCGCTGTCGGCGTCGTCCTCTTTCTTGCTCAAGGCATCCCGCGCCTCGTCGACCTCGTCGGCCCACAGCGGCGCAGCGATCGTCAGCGTCAGCATGGCCAGCCATGCGCAACTCTTGGAACCCATGACGCTATCCCCAGTAGATTCTTGTTATCCCGGACGCGGGCCGTGTCTCTCACCCGGGCCCGATGGCTTGCCACCGGTCATTTGCGGCGGATGTACTGAATGTCTCCTCCAGATCCCAGCTCGTCGGCCTGGTTCTCCATGAACTTGCTCATCTGCGGGAACTCGCGGAACGCCAGCAGGCTGATGGTGCGATCATCGATGATGCGCAGGTCGCGCTCGGTGAGCGCCATCGCGTTACGCGGTTCCTGGCCGCCGGGAAAGATCACGAACAGCACGTTCTGATCCCAGATTTCCTCGAAGCGGGTACGGGTGAAACTGATGTTGCCGAGCGCAGGGTCGGCGACGAACACGTGGTCGTTGTAGACGTCGCGTACCACCACGAAGTGTTTGAAGCCGGCATAGTGGATCGGCACGATGGCCGGATGTTCGAGTCCGTCCAGGTCGTCGAACTCGGCGCGGAAACCGCCGCTCTGGTAGCCCAGGGCGGCGACGAAACGCTTCATGTCGAGCAGGGAGAAGCCGCGCCGCTCGACGATCTTCTCCGCCTCGCCGTAGCGCAGCAGGCCCTCCATCACCTGGCGTTCCTCCAGGTTGCGGCCCAGGTAATAGTCCAGCAGGGTGGTCAGCGCGGCGGAGCCGCAACTGTAGTCGTAGGCCTGGCGGATCACGTTGCGGAACTGCAATTGACTCATCGGCTCGAGGATCACCGTTTCACGCAACGGGCCGTTGGGCACCATTGCCTGGCTCAGGTTGACCGAGCCCTGCACCGGCGGCTTGGTGTCCACCGCCTCGGTGAAACCGAACAGGCCGATCAGGCTACCCACGAGAATTTCGATCATCAACAGACCATACGGAGCGACTTTTCTTATTCGGGAGAAGAACCCTACCGGCCGGAGCCGGTAAGGTTTTCAGGTCAAGCGAACGAGGCCGAACTCAGTGGCCCCAGATCTTGACGGTGGTGCCGGCCATGTTGATGTCCGAAATCGCCAGGCCACCGATGTTGGTGCCGCCCGACAGCGAACCGGCGGTGCCGCCGGAACTGGCGGTATAGGTGCCACCGACGTTGATGGCGGTGACGGTCAGGGTACCGGTCATGGCCGGCAGGCCGATGGCCAGTTGCTTGACGCCGCTACCGTTTTCGACCACGTCGACGGTCACCGGGTCGCTGTCCAGAATGTTGAAGCCATCCAGATCGACGCCGTTCAGGTTCAGGGCATTGCCGTCGTCGAGATAGGCGATGTTGCCGATGGAGCCGTCGAACTCACCGGAAATGCTGATCCCGTCCTGGCCGGTCACGCTGGCCAGCGAGCTGTCATCCAGAGCTTTCAGATCGGCCTGGGCCATGAAAGGAGCAGCCAGAACAGCGGCAAGGGCCAGTTGTTTGAAGCTTTTCATTGTTGTTCTCTCCAAGGTTCACAGATGAGGTTGCTGCCACGGACATCCTGTCTCCGGCAACTGGACCGGCTCACGCCGATCTCCAAACCCGCGATGACTTCCCTAGGTATCGCCGGTCCGGATTCGTGAAGCGCCGTGCTTCCCGCCCTGAACCTCAAGTTACCGATGCCGTTCCCGGCTGCCAGCCTATCCAACGGATGGCCGCTCCAAACGCTCTAGAGCTCGCTGAGCAACCCCATGCTCTTCCCCTTCAGCACCGCCTGGGTGCGGCTGCGCACGCCCAGCTTGGCGAACAGGTTGTGCAGGTGCCATTTGATGGTCGCTTCCGACAGATGCACCGTCTGGGCGATGTCGCGATTCGACAGGCCCGCGGCGACGAACCGCAGGATCTCCCGCTCCCGGTGACTAACATCCTGATTCTCTTCGAGATTCTCATGGTCGACGGCCAACTTCCGGCACTGCTCGCGAAGCTGCTCGACGACGCCCTGCCAGGCGATGGCCTGCTTGGGCTCCGCCGCCTGCCAGGCCTCCCAGAACGGCAGCAGCCACAGCGCATCGTCGAGGAACAGCCGCCGGTAGCCGTTCTTCCAGGCTTCCTCCAGGGTCGGCAGGAACAAGGCGAAGGCCTTCTCGCTGTTACCCTTGCGCCAGTACGCCACAGAAAGTAACAAGGCCAGGCGCAGGCGACGGTCGCTATGGTGCACCGCCGTCTGTTTGGCCAGGCAGGCTTCCAGGCAGGCCTGGGCCCTGTCCGCGCGGCGCTCGCTCAGGGCCAGGCGCGCCTCGGCCAGGGCCAGTGCCACATCCGCGTCCGCATAGCGACCATCCGGCAATCCGGCCAGGTGTTGCTGCAACTGCAAGTAGACCCGCCCTGCCTCGTTGGGGCGACGCATCCACAACAGGAAGTGCACCTTGCAGGCCATCGCCAGGGCGAACACCCGCTCGAAACGCGCCCCCTGCAGTTCGGCCAGCCACTCGTCGAGCTGGGCGAGGCCCCCGTCCATCTCGCCCGCGAAGAAACGCGCGCGCGCCATTACCAGTTCGCCACGGCTGATCAGTTCCGCCGGCGTCGCCACATCGCGCCAGGTGGTGGCGCGCGGCAGTTCGGCGAGCACCGCCGCATGGCGATCCTCCTCGTACAGCAGGTCGGCATAGGCCAGCGCCAGCGGTCCGCCGACCCGGTTGCGGCGGCCGAACAGCCTCTCCACCTTCGCCCGCGCCACCTCGGCCAGTTCCCGGCCACGCGCCGGCTCGCCATTCTCCTTGCAGATCAGCGATTCGATCAGGCTGGCCATCACTTGCAGGTATTCGCTATCGGTCCGGCTCAGGCAGTCGCGGGCCACGGCGATCGACTTGCCGGCCTCGCCGTACTCGCCGAGCAGCGCGTAGGCCGCCGCCTGCACGCAGGACAGCGCGGCGCGGAACACCGGCTGGTTGTCCGGCACCATCCCCAGCCAATGGCGGGAGATTTTCAGGCAGGCTTCCAGCTTGTCCTGGTAGAGCAGCACCAGAGCCTTGAGCACCTGGGCGACGCCAAGCAACTCGAGCATGCCGAAGTGCAGGACCGTGCCACGCCCCTGCAACAGCCGCGCGCAGACATCCTCGATCAGCGCTTCGGCTTCCGCGAAGTTCTGGTCGAACGCGAGTTGCCAGGCATAGAAGATCTGGAACACCGGATGTTCGTGGATCACTTCCGCCGGCAGCGCCTTGAACATGCCGAGGATGCCGTATACCTCGTTGCCGGCAACCAGTTGCGCGCCCTGCCGCTCCAGCAGATCGGCCGCGAAGCGGAAGTCGCGCCCGCGCAGGGCGTAGCCGATCGCCCGGTCGGGCTGCCCATGGCTGTCGCACCAGCGCGCCGCCGCGTGCAACAGCAGCGAAGGATCGCCGCGCTTGGCCAGGCGCCCCTGGAGGAACTCGGCGAACAGATGATGGTAGCGGAACCACTCGCCCTTCTCGTCCAGCGGAAACAGGAACAACTGCTCGTTCTGCACGCGCAGCAGCATGTCCAAGCCATCGCGACGCCCCGTCAGCGCGTTGCACAGCTCAGCGTTGAGCTCGTCGAGCACCGAGGTCTGCTCGAGGAACTGGAGCATGCCTTCGGAGAGACCGGACAGCACGTCTTCCGTCAGGTAGTCGGCGAGGTTGCGCTCGGTCCCGGAGAACCCGGCCAGGCAGGCGTCGTGATCGGGATGACGTTGCAGCGATAACGCCGCCAGGTGCAGACCGGTGACCCAGCCCTGGGTGCGTTTGTGCAGCAGCGCCACCTGGGCGGCGGTCAACGGGAGTCGCTTGACCTCGCGGAAATAGGCGGCGGTCTCCTCGCGGGTCAGGCGCAGGTCCTCGCCACGCAGCGAGAACAGCCAGGGCGGGGCGGGCCGCATTTCGAACAGGTACGACTGGTAGCGCATGCTGGCGATCAGCCGGATGTTGTCCGGCAGGTGCTCGGTCAGGTAACGCACGGCCTGGCGCATCGACGGATGGCGGACGCGGTGGAAGTCGTCCAGCACCAGGTAGACCGTGCCCTCCAGCGCTTTCAGGTCGGCGATGAAGGCATCCAGCAGCGCCTCCACCCGCACATCCTGTATCTCCTGCATCTCGCTCAGCAACGGCAGCACACGCCCGCCAAAATCCGCCTCGACGGTCCGTAGCGCCGCGATCAGGTAACGCATCAGGCGCTGCGGCTCGCTGTCCGTCTCGTCGCAGGACAGCCAGGCGACACGCGCCCCGCTGTCCAGCAGGCGCTGGCGGTACTGGCTGAGCAAGGTACTCTTGCCACAGCCGGCCGGGGTGCAGAGCAGTACCAGCCGCCGTTCGCGGGCGGCGAGCAACCGTTCGATCAGCTCCGAACGCACCAGTTGCGGACGGTCGCCGACCGGCGCCGGGAACAGTTTGGTCCGCAGCAGCGGCAGGGAATCCGGATTGTTCACGGGAAGACTCCTCAATCGAGCAGACTCAGTTCGCGGGCACGGCGGATGGCTTGCGTCCGGTTGCGCACCTTGAGCTTCTCGTAGATGTTGTGCAGGTGCCATTTGACCGTGCCGAGGGCCAGGGCCAGTTGCTGGCCGATCTCCTCGTTGGACATGCCCTTGGCGGCCAGGCAGACCACTTCGCGCTCGCGCTCGGTGAGCCCTTCCTCCAATGCGTCGAGGGACTTGCGCGCCGCCTGCCCCGGCCAGATCGCCAGCAGGCTGCGAATGAAACCCTGCATGGCTGGCTGCCGCTCAGCGGACTCGAGCTGCTGGAGCAGTTGCTGGATCGCCTCGCCCTCTTCGATGAACAGGCTGCGGATTTCCCCGCGCTCGGCGGTGACCAGGCATTGCACCAGCAACGAACGGGCGCGCTCCTGATAGCCCAGGCGCTGGTAGCTGTGCGCCGCCAGCAGGTCCAGGCGCAGGCGTTGCAGGCCGTGCCAGCCGTTCTGCAACTGGCCCCGCAACTGGGTGATCTCGTGCAGGGCCTCGCTGTAGTGACCTCGTGCCTGCTGCAGACGGATACGCGTCAGCCCCTGCGCCCACGACACCGGGTTGAACGACATGTTCTGGTAGTGGCTGGCCAGCTTGCTCCAGTCCACCCCGCTGAAACGCTGCTCGGCCCGCTTGAGGCGATCCGCGGCCGGCTCCTGGAGGATCATGGCGATCTCGTCGGCCACCGCCTGGGCATAGAAGCGCCAGGACTGGTTGCGCGCCGCCAGGTTCTGCATCAGCGCCAGGCTGGCCTGGGCCTCCTTGGCGCGGTCCTGCAGGCGCTGGGTGCGCGCCAGAACGAGCATGCCCTGGGCGTAGAAATCGACTGGGTTGATCACGTCCACGGTGGCCAGCGCCCAGCGCAGGCGTTCCTCGATATGCTCGAAGTTGGCCTGCTGATAGGCGATCAGTGCCTCGGTGATGGTCGGCAGCACCCTGGCCCGGGAACGCTCGCCGAACCAGGGCAGCAGGCGCGAACGCAACTGCTCGAACAGCAGTTGCGCCTGCTTGACCTGCCCCTGTTCGAGGTACAGGAAGATCTCCACGTTGACCAGTTGCATGTCCAGGTAGCGGCCTTCGAGGAAATGCTTGCGCTGCTGGGCGAGCGCCAGCAGGCGGCGAGCCTGGTCGGGCTGCGCCAGCATCACGTGCGCCAGGGCGCCGAGCAGCAGGATCGCCACCTCGAGGAACGCGGCGTGCTGGCCGAGCTGCGCCTCGACCTTACGGACCAGCGCGATGCAGGCCTCCAGGTCGTCCTTCTGCATCGCCAGCACCGCCTTGATGGCCAGCACGGCGAGGACCTTGTCGTTCAGCGGGCCTTCCGCCTTGCCCGGGCTCCAGCGCGCCAGTTGCTCGTCGAGCATGCGGTTGGCCTCGGGCAGCGACAGCTCGCTGGCGCGCGCCCAGACGTCCGCGAGCACCAGCACCGGGAAGTGCTGGGCGACATCGTTGGGCACCCGCTGGCGCCAGCGGTAGATGAGGTTGAGCTGGCCACGGTTGATCAGCTCCAGGCCGCAGCCGTCGATCAGCGCGGCGAGCATCTGCGAGTCCTCGGCCAGGCAGGCGTGCTCGATGGCGAGGTTCTGCATGTGGTGGTTGGTGAACCACAGGCTGGCATTGAAGTGCAGTTGCTTGAGGCGCTCCGGGTCGCGCTCCTTGAGGCGCGCGCGGAGGAACTCGGCGAACAGGTTGTGGAAGCGGTACCACTGGCGCTCGCGGTCGAGCGGCAGCAGGAACAGTTGCATGGCCTCGAGCCGTTCCAGCAGCGCCTGGCCGTCCTGGCGGCCGGTCAGGGCATTGGCCAGCTCGCCGGACAACTGGGTGGCCACGCCCAGCGCCAGCAGGACTTCCTGCATGTCCGCCGGCAGTTGCTCGAACACCGAACGCAGCAGATGGTCGCCGACCGCCACCTGATCGCCGCCGACCGGCGCCATGGGCGCCGGGTTCTGCGGCTGGTGGCGCAACAGCAGGCTGTTCAGTTGCACGCCGACCATCCAGCCTTCGGTCTGGGCGTACAGGGCATCCAGGGTCTTGGCGTCCAACTCCAGGCCATTGCGGGCCAGGTAGTCGCGGGTTTCCTCCTTGCTCAGGCGCAGTTCGTCGGAACCGATCTCCAGGAGCAGGTCCTGGGCGCGCCAGGTGGCCAGCCTGAGCGGCAGATGGGCACGACTGCCGACGGCCAGCACGAAACCCTCGGGGGCGAGCCTGACCAGGCGGTCCAGGGTGCCGACCAGTTCGGCATCGCGGATCAGGTGCAGGTCGTCGAGCACCAGCAGCAGCGGTTGCGAATGGCGGCTGAGGTCGGCCAGCAGGCTCTCCATCACCACGGCCATCGGCACCTGCATGGTGTCCTTCAGGTATTCCAGGGCATCCGCGCCGACGCCCGGCAACGCCGTGCCGAGGGATCTGATCAGTTGCTGGAAGAACCGCGACGGGTCGTCGTCCTCAGCTCCCAGGGACAGCCAGGCAACGGCTCTGCCAGCCTGCCGGCGCTGCTCGGCCATGGCCGCCAGCGCGCAGGTCTTGCCAAAGCCGGCGGGCGCGGAGAACAACAACAGGCGGGCATGGGCATGCCCTTCCAGCGCCGCACCAACCAGGGGCCTGGGCAGGTAGTCTGCCGGCATCTGGGGCGGAGTGAGTTTGGAGCGTTGCAAGCTACCGGCAGTTGGATCCAGCACAACTTCCATGCTTTTGATCCTTGATCGTTATTGTTGTGATACGGCAAGGCCTTGGTCTGCTGCCTCGCATACTAATCAGCGACCAGGCCCCGGAGCAAACCCCCGCGGCGGCTCTAGGACGAACACTGCGGGCGGACTACAATCGGCGCTCGCGCCTGCCCGAGCTTCGCATGTCTACCTGCACGCTACATACCCTGCCCTACGACTTCGGCCGCCGCCTGGAGCGGCTGCCCAGGCACGCCGGGGATGACCTCGGCCTGGAGGATGCGCGCTTCGGCCTGTACGCCTGGGCGCTGGTCAGCGACCACCGGCTCGGCGTCACCCGGCTGGTCTTCCATCCGAGCCTGGCGTGCGCCGAGCGCGAACGGCTGATCGAGCTGTTCAGCCAGCCCGCCGCCCGGGAGGAAGAGCCGTTCCGGCTGCGGGCGCCGTTCCGCCCGGATATCGACGAGGACGAGTACCGCGGCGCCATCGAGCGCGTCCAGGCCTACATCCAGGCCGGCGACTGCTACCAGGTGAACTTCACCCAGCGCTTCCGCGCGCCCTGCCAGGGCGATCCGTGGAGCGCCTACCGCGCCCTGCGCGCCAGTTGCCCGACACCATTCGCCGGCTTTCTCGCCCTGGACGACGGCGGCGCGATTCTCAGCCTGTCCCCGGAACGCTTCATGCAGGTCAGCGGCAACCGAGTGGAAACCCGTCCGATCAAGGGCACCCGCCCACGTGGCCGGGACGCCGGAGAAGACGCCGCGCTCGCCGCCGACCTGCTGGCCAGCGACAAGGACCGCGCCGAGAACCTGATGATCGTCGACCTGCTGCGCAACGACCTGGGCCGCACCTGCCACACCGGCTCGGTGCGCGTGCCGGAGCTGTTCGCCCTGGAGAGCTACCCCAACGTGCATCACTTGGTCAGCAGCGTGGTCGGCGAACTGGCGCCCGGCAAGGACGCCCTGGACCTGATAGCCGGCAGCTTCCCCGGCGGCTCGATCACCGGCGCGCCGAAGATCCGCGCCATGCAGATCATCGACGAACTGGAGCCGACCCGGCGCTCGATCTATTGCGGTTCGCTGCTCTATCTGGACGTGCGCGGCGAGATGGACAGCTCCATCGCCATCCGCAGCCTGCTGGTCAAGGACGGCCAGGTGAGTTGCTGGGGCGGCGGCGGGATCGTCGCCGACTCCGACTGGCAGGCTGAATACCGCGAATCGATCACCAAGGTGAAGGTGCTGCTGGAGACGCTCGAGCGGCTTGCCTAGACGCCCGCACCGTCTTCGTAGGATGGGTGAAACCCATCAGCGTTGAAATCGATGGGTTTCACCCATCCTACGGCGCTATACATGCGGAAATCCAACGTAGGGGGCACCGCGCGCACCGATCCGGGGCCAACACCCATGTCTCCCGACAAGCGTTACCCATCTATCCCGGCTGAACACACGGCGCACCCTACGCTACGAAAGCGGGCTTTTCGTCCCGCCTTCCAGCCTACAGCGCTCTTGTCGACTGCCTTACAGGCTCAACGAGCGATTGGACGCCTTGATGAACTCGCCCTTGAGGTCTGCGTAGGTGTGCACGGCCGGGAACTGCGGGAACTCGCGGATCACGTTGTCCGGCGCGTGGAACAGGATGCCGGCGTGGGCTTCGCCGAGCATGGTGGTGTCGTTGTACGAGTCGCCGGCGGCGATCACCCGGTAGTAGAGGCTCTTGAGGGCGATGACCGACTGGCGCTTGGGGTCCTTCTGGCGCAGTTGGTAATCCACCACGCGGTCGGTCTCGTCGGTGATCAGGCGGTGGCACAGCAGGGTCGGGAAACCGAGCTGACGCATCAGCGGCTGGGAGAACTCATAGAAGGTGTCGGAGAGGATCACCACCTGGAAGCGCTCGCGCAGCCAGTCGACGAACTCCACCGCGCCGTCCAGCGGCTCGAGGGTGGCGATCACGTCCTGGATGTCCTTGAGCTTCAGGCCGTGCTCGTCGAGGATGCGCAGGCGCTGCTTCATCAGCACGTCGTAGTCGGGAATGTCCCGGGTGGTCGCCTTGAGCGCGTCGATACCGGTTTTTTCAGCGAAGGCGATCCAGATTTCCGGAACCAGAACCCCTTCCAGGTCGAGACAGGCGATTTCCACAGCACACTCCCAGCGAGTTGTTTGGACGAAGGCGGCACTCTAGCCGCTCGCCCCTGGCGGCGCAACGCAACCCTTATGCTCAAAACATGCAGTGCTGCTTTCAGATGGTTATTTAGGAGCATATCTTCGATTTGCTACCATCGCCGCCTACAGAGCGTGTAAACGCCAGCACTAGGAAAACCGCCTGATGAGCCACTCCTTCGACGTCGCCGAACTGGCGACGACCTACGCCAACAAATCCCCCCAGGACATCCTCAAGCTCGCCTTCGAACACTTCGGCGACGACCTGTGGATCTCCTTCAGTGGCGCCGAGGACGTGGTGCTGGTGGACATGGCCTGGAAACTGAACAAGAACGTCAAGGTGTTCAGCCTGGACACCGGCCGCCTGCACCCGGAAACCTACCGCTTCATCGAGCAGGTACGCGAGCACTACGGCATCGCCATCGAGGTACTCTCCCCCGATCCGCGCCTGCTCGAATCCTTCGTCAAGGAAAAGGGCCTGTTCAGCTTCTACAAGGACGGCCACGGCGAATGCTGCGGCATCCGCAAGATCGAGCCGCTCAAGCGCAAGCTCTCCAGCGTCCCCGCCTGGGCCACCGGCCAGCGCCGCGACCAGAGCCCCGGCACGCGCAGCGCCGTGGCGGTGCTGGAACTGGATGGCGCCTTCTCCACCCCGGAAAAGCCGCTGTACAAGTTCAACCCGTTGGCGCAGATGAGCAGCGAAGAGGTCTGGGCCTACATCCGCATGCTCGAACTGCCCTACAACAGCCTGCACGAGCGCGGCTTCATCAGCATCGGCTGCGAACCCTGCACCCGCCCGGTGCTGCCCAACCAGCACGAACGCGAAGGCCGTTGGTGGTGGGAAGAAGCCACCCAGAAGGAATGCGGTCTGCACGCCGGCAACCTGATCGCGAAGCACTGACCCCATGCGCATCACCCTGGTGAAGAAGGTCCTGGCCGATGGCCAGGACTGCCGCAAATGCCGCGACGTGCTCCAGCAGCTCGAACGGCGCGGCCTGCTGGGGCGCATCGACCGCATCCTGGTCGCCGACGAGCGCGATCCCGGCAGCACCGGCTGGATGGTCGCCCAGCACTATGGCGTGGACAGCGCCCCATTCTTCGTGGTCCGCCACGACGATGGCAGCGAGCGAGTCTACACCGTGTTCCTCGCCCTGCTCCACGAAGTGCTCGAACCCAAGGCCGGCCAGGAGCCGGGCGAGAGCGCCCAGCAACTTGCCGAGCTGGCCAAGCGCGATGGGCTGGATCGACTCTGAGCTATCTGCGGTGGGCTGAAACCCACCGCTCCGCCATGAAAAAGCCCGGCATGATGGCCGGGCTTTTCTGTCTCGCACACAACGTCAGTAGGTCGGCAACTCGACGTCCTGGAACAGCTCTTCCAGTTCGGTCTTGTTGTGGCACTGCACCGCCTTGGCCAGCATGTCGCGGTTCAGGTGCGGGGCGAACTTCTCGATGAAGTCGCACATGAAGCCACGCAGGAAAGTGCCACGGCGGAAACCGATCTTGGTCACGCTGGACTCGAACAGCTCGCTGGCATCGAGCACCACCAGGTCGGCATCCAGCTTGGGGTCCACCGCCATCTTGGCGACGATGCCGACACCCAGGCCGAGCCGCACGTAGGTCTTGATCACGTCGGCGTCGGCCGCGGTGAACACCACCTTCGGCGCCAGGCCACGGCGGCTGAAGGCTTCGTCGAGCTTGGAACGGCCGGTGAAGCCGAACACGTAGGTGACGATCGGGTGCTCGGCCAGCGCCTCGAGGGTCAGCTTCGGCAGCTTGGCCAGCGGGTGGCCCTGCGGGACGATGACGCAGCGGTTCCAGCGGTAGCACGGCATCATCACCAGGTCGCCGAACAGCTCCAGCGCCTCGGTGGCGATGGCGAAGTCCACGGTGCCGTCGGCAGCCATCTCGGCGATCTGCATCGGCGTGCCCTGGTGCATGTGCAGGGCGACCTCGGGATATTGCTTGATGAAGCCACTGATCACCGCCGGCAAGGCGTAGCGGGCCTGGGTGTGGGTGGTGGCGATGGACAGCGTGCCCTTCTTCTCGTTGGAGAACTCCTGGGCGATCTGCTTGATGCTCTCGACCTTGCGCAGGATCTCCCCGGCCGTGTTGATGATCCGCTCGCCGGCAGGGGTCACGCGGGTCAGGTGCTTGCCGCTGCGGGCGAAGACCTCGACACCCAGCTCGTCCTCCAGCAGGCGGATCTGCTTGCTGATACCGGGCTGCGAGGTGTAGAGGCTCTGGGCCGTAGCGGAGACGTTGAGGTCGTGGTGCGCTACTTCCCAGATGTAACGCAATTGCTGAAGCTTCATAGATATCCCTCAAAGCGAAATACGGCACTGTGGAGGCCAGCGACGTCATATAACCATATTAATGGTTAGAAGAATAAAACTAGACGTTTTTTTCACGCCTGCATGCCATTCGTCTAATGACTCACCCTTCCCCCCTCTCGCGGTGCTGCAGCATCGGCACCAGATATACCGGTACCTCCGCCAATTGCAGCAGGCGCTGCGCCGTCCTGCCCATCGGAACCTCCAGTTCCATGCCCTGGCTGTGGCTGCCGATCACCAGCAGATCGACCGCCAGGCGCTTGGCCTCATCGAGGATCACTTGCGGGGGGTCGCCTTGCAGAACGCGCACGGCACGGATCATCGCCATGTCATCGCAGGTGTCGTCCAGCTCGTCGCGGAAGGCATCGAGCACGCGCTGCTCGATGCTCGACATGACGGTGCTCAGGCCCTTGCTGCGGATTTCGTCGAGGGTGTCCCGGTCCAGGTAGCTTTTCAGAACCGACTCGGCGAGCAGGCTTATCGGCTCGACGGCATGGATGACATGAAGTTCGGCGCGAAAGGCCCGGGCAAGAGCGAGGGCATGCTGGAGCACATAAGGGGCATACAGACCGAGGTCGGTCGCATAGAGAATCGAACGGATCATGCGCCCTCCCCGCTTGCGGCGCGTCTTGTCTGAGCTTAGCAGCGCCAAGGGCAACGCAACGCGCGGGGACCGGCGGTCAGGGCAAGGCTTCGTTGCTGACCCCGTGCGGCACGTGGCCGGTGGCGACCCGTTCGCGGGCCTTCTCGCAGTGGCCCACCTGGTCGTCGAAGAACACGTCGGCGCCAAAGGCTTCGAGGATCGCCGACTTCTCCAGGCCGCCGAGGAAGAAGGATTCGTCCAGGCGGATGTTCCATTCGCGCAGGGTGCGGATGACCCGTTCGTGGGCCGGCGCCGAGCGCGCCGTGACCAGTGCCGTGCGGATCGGGCACGCTTCGCTGGGGAACTCCTGCTGCAAGCGGTGCAGCGCGGCGAGGAACGGCTTGAACGGCCCGCCGCCCAGGAGCTCTCGCGCCGACTCGCGCTCGTGGTGCTGGAACGCGTCCAGGCCGCCCTGCTGGTAGATGCGCTCGGACTCATCGGAGAACAGCACCGCATCGCCGTCGAAGGCGATGCGCAATTCGTTGCTGGCCGCCCGCCGTGGCCCGCCGGAAAGGATGGTCGCCGCGCCGAACCCCGAACGCAGGGCGTTGCGCACATCCTCGGCGTGGGTCGAGAGGAACAGGTGGCAGCCGAACGCCGCCAGGTAGGGATCCGGGCTGCGCCCGCCGACGAAGGCCGCGCGGGAAATGCCGAGCCTGTAGTGCTGGATCGAGTTGAAGGCACGCAGGCCGGTATCGGCGCTGTTGCGCGACACCAGGATCACCTCGACGCGGGCCTCGTCCAGCGCGTCGTTGAGCGCCAGCAGCTTTTCCACCAGGGGAAAGGCATCTCCCGGCGCGAGGATTTCCTCCTCGTGGTCGATCTGGTACTGGCGATAGGCTTCGACCCCCTCGCTCTCGTAGATCCGATGGCTGTCGCTCAGGTCGAACAGCGCCCGCGAGGAAATCGCCAGTACCAGCTTGTCACCCAGTCCCTTGCCCATATCGACCTCAGCCCGAGTTGCGTTCATCAAGGAAGCGTAGCGCCTGGTACAGCATCTCCGTGCGCGGCATGGCGCAACCGGCACGGGCCGCCGCCTCCAGCGGCGCGGCGTAGATCGCCCGCAGCTCCATCGGCCGGCGCTGCGCGAAGTCGTGGTACATGCTCGGCAGGTAGTCCGGCATGCGTGCGGTGGCCGCCAGCAGTTGCGCCGCGTAGCCGTCCGGCATGGCGTGACCGCAAGCCTGGGCGCCCTGCACCACTTCTTCCATGATGGCCTTGATCAGCGCACGGCTGTCGGCCTGGGCCATCAGCGCCGTGGTGCCGGCGTCGAGCAGGGACGCCAGGCCATTGTAGGGAACGTTCCAGACCAGCTTCTGCCAGCGCGCCTGATCCAGGTTGGGCATCGCCTGGGAGTCGATGCCGGCCGCCCGGAACAGCCCAGCGCCCTCCTCGGCGGTCGCCTGCCGCGCAGCCGGCTCCGATGCGGGGCCGGAGTGGTAGCCCAGGTTCACCGCTCCCAGCGCCTGGTGCTCGATCACCCCGGGCCCGGCGCGGTGCACGCAGATGTAGCAGAGCCCACCCAGCAGGTGCAGGTTGTCCGGCAGCAGCGGCCGCAGTTCGTCCTCGACACCGAGGCCGTTCTGCATCAGCACGACCTTGCCGCCCGGCGCCGCCGCAGCAGCGATCGCCGGCGCCAGTTCGGCGTTGCTGGTGGTCTTGGCGCCGACCAGCAGCCAATCGCAGGGCGGCATGTCGGCGGCCGAGCGATACGCCTGCACCGGTTGCAGGGTCAGGGCGCCATGTACCGCGCTGTTCAACACCAGGCCGCGCTCGGCGACCGCCGCGAACTCGCTGCGCAGCAGGAAATGCACATCGAAACCGGCCCGGGCCAGCAGCAGGCCGTAGAAGCCGCCGATGGCGCCGGTACCGATGATGCCGATGCGCGGACGTTGTGACTCGGACATTCAGGGAAGCTCCTCTCCAGACTCCAACAAGGCTCGCTCGAGAGCGGCGGACAACTCGGCGAGGCTCAGGCGTGCCTGCAAGGCACCGAGGAACAGGCCGTCGCGGACCACGAACAGGGCCGGCAGATGGAACACATCATAACGTTCGACCAGTCCGCCATTGCGACCGGCGTCGATCCAGCACAAGCGATCGACGGACAACCCCATGCCCGGCAGTGCACGCCGCGCCCAGCGACAGCCGGTACAGCCCGCGCTGGTGAAGACCAGCAGGGAAACACCCGGCATGTCGAGCAACCGTCGGTCCGCATCGAGGTCGGTCAGCTCCAGTTCGGCCACTATACTGTTCAAGGCACTGTCCAATTGCCATCCCCCCGGAGACAGTCGTACATGCGTCAGTTCTTGCGTCACCCGAGCGAGTTACCCGTGGAGTTGGTCGAACGCAAGCATGCCTTTCTACCCAAACTGCGGTTGCACAATATCAGCCTGGGCGGTGTGGCCTGCAACTCGAGCAAGGCGTTCCGGCGCGGAACCGCGGTGGAACTGCATATTCCCGTGCTCGGCGAGCAGGCGCGCTGCGCCGGCGTGGTCGCCTGGTGCCGCAAGCAGGCGGACGACTATCTGGTCGGCATCACGTTCCTCGACGAGGACTCGCTGTTCCGCGCCCGGATGGTCGAGCAGGTCTGCCAGATCGAGCAGTACCGGCAGCAGTGCGAGGAACAATCCGGCCATGCCCTGCCGGTGGAGGAAATCGCCCAGGAGTGGGTCGACCAGCATGCCGCCGACTTCCCCAGGTTTCCCTGAGGCGGGCATTGGGCCACTTTCTATAGAGCCTAGGACCTTCGCCCCATTGTCGAGCCAATATGTAACGCGCTAAGGTGCGTTCCCCCGTTGCGCCTATAACGCTGCGCTCCGCCGCGCGGGGAATGGCTGGCGGCCGGCACCCGTGAAGACTGAGTTGATGAATAGCACGATGGCTGATTTACCGATCGACGATCTCAACGTCGCCTCCAACGAGACCCTGATCACTCCCGATCAGTTGAAGCGCGACCTCCCCCTCACCGACGCCGCCCTGCACACCGTCGCCAATGGCCGCGAGGTGATCCGCGACATTCTCGACGGCAAGGACCACCGCCTGTTCATCGTGATCGGCCCCTGCTCGATCCACGATATCAAGGCCGCCCACGAATACGCCGAGCGCCTGAAGGTACTGGCCGCGGAAGTCTCGGATACCCTGTACCTGGTCATGCGCGTGTACTTCGAGAAGCCGCGCACCACGGTCGGCTGGAAAGGCCTGATCAACGATCCGTACCTCGACGACTCGTTCAAGATCGAGGATGGCCTGCGCATCGGCCGCGAGCTGCTGCGCGACCTCGCCGAGATGGGTCTGCCGACCGCCACCGAGGCGCTCGACCCGATCTCCCCGCAGTACTTGCAGGACCTGATCAGTTGGTCCGCCATCGGCGCACGCACCACCGAATCCCAGACCCACCGCGAAATGGCTTCCGGCCTGTCCTCGGCGGTCGGCTTCAAGAATGGCACCGACGGCAGCCTGACGGTCGCCATCAATGCCCTGCAGTCGGTGTCCAGCCCGCACCGCTTCCTCGGCATCAACCAGCAGGGCGGCGTATCGATCGTCACCACCAAGGGCAACGCCTATGGCCATGTGGTGCTGCGCGGCGGCAACGGCAAGCCGAACTACGATTCGGTCAGCGTTGCCATCTGCGAGCAGGAACTGAACAAGGCCGGCATCCGTCCGAACATCATGATCGACTGCAGCCACGCCAACTCCAACAAGGACCCGGCCCTGCAGCCACTGGTGATGGACAACGTCGCCAACCAGATCCTCGAGGGCAACAACTCGATCGTCGGCCTGATGGTCGAGAGCCACCTGGGCTGGGGCAACCAGCCGATTCCCAAGGACCTCTGCCAGCTCAAGTACGGCGTTTCCATCACCGACGCCTGCATCGACTGGGACACAACCGAGAAGAGCGTGCGCAGCATGCACGCCAAGCTCAAGGACGTGCTGCCCAAGCGCCAGCGCGGCTGATCCCGCGCACGAACGAAAACGCCGGGCAATGCCCGGCGTTTTCGTTTCTGTAGCCGCTCAGCCCTTGGCGACCTGCCGCTGGCGGCGCTCCATATAGCGTTCGACGTAGGAGCAGGAGGGGATCACCGTGTAGCCCATGCGATCGGCATAGGCCAGGGCCTGCTCGGTGAGCGCCGCGGCGATGCCACGGCCGCGCAGGGGGTTCGGTACGAAGGTCCGGTAGATATCCAAGGTCTGCTGCCCCAGGTCCATGTAGGCCAGATAGGCACGATCGCCATCTACGACGGCTTCGAACCGGTGACCGGCTTTATCATGGCTTATCGACAACACCTCGCTCATTACCCCACTCCTCTCCGGGTCAGAACATGACCCTTACCTTATCGATCTTTTCCAGGCGGAGAAACATCTCCGCGGCTCCCGAGCCGAATTGGACACTCAGGTAGGCCTTGCCGTTCTCCACCTTGCGCAAGATACCTTGATAGTAGGCACCATCATAGGTGATGAACTGCAAGCGCTTACCCGCATGGTCCGCCAGGCTGGACACACTGACGAACTCGTACTGCGGCATGGCGCGCGCCGTCTCGCTTTTCTCGACGGCGACCACCTCGACCGGCTGCGCCGCCTTGCGCGATGCCGGGTCCACCCAGGCGAATCCCACCGGCGAAACGACCTGCTGGTTGACCAGCAGGGTCGGACGCAGCATGGCGATGACATCCTTGGCGTCGAAGAATTGTAGGCCATCCCAGGCCATGCCTTCAGTCGGATTCAACTCCAGGCGCAGGGACTGCGGGTCCTGCAGGTAACGCCGATACCCATCGAGCACCGGCTGGTCCAGCGCGATGCGCTGGCTACGCAAGACGCGATCGAAATGATCGAGCGCCGTCTGCACATATTCCTCGCCAGACTGGCCAAGCTTAGCAGCACAGAACTCCTGCACCTTGCGCTGGTACTGGTTGTCGTTCAATTCAAGCGTCCACAGGGTCAGGCGCGGCGGATTGGCGCGCAGGTCGCCGGGGTTGTCCGACATGTTAGACAGCAGCAGGCTGAAGCGCATGTCCAGCACGTCGCGGGTATCCGCGTTCAGGCTGAGCGCCAGGGATTTCGCGCCGGGCTTGAACTGATAGGACAACTCCGCATCGGTATCGAAGGTGCGATAACCCATGTCGAGCAGTTCGCCGGTTCCGATATTGCGTACCTTGCCGCAGGCGACCTCGCTCATCGCGGTCCACAGGCTGCGCTCGGCCGGCGCATCATACAGGTGCTGCATGAAGGGACCATGCACATCCAGGGAGATACCCTTGAGGCTCAACGCCATCTGCTCGGGGAACTTGCCCTCGGCCAGGCGCTCCTTGAAACGCAACAACTCGCCCAGGCCGTTGAACTTCAACTCGGCATGGCCGATGCGCACGCTGTCCCTCAGTGCCGGCACCCGCACCTGCAGCTTCTCCAGCCCCACCCGGCCATCGAAGGAAGAAGTGATGCTGCCGTAACTGATGTGCATGAAAGGCGACAGTCGCGTGATCGCATCGTCCATGATCGAACGCACCGACCACCAGAGCGACAACTTGATCAGCACGGCAATAGCCAGAATGGAAAGCAGCCCCCACTTCAGAATTTTCGACATGCGTACGTCCTTGATGCCAGCGGTAGTTATTCTTGAGGCCAACGATCGGGGAGCTTATCAGGCCGGCCAAGTGCCAGTCATTCCCCGCTCCTGCGGTATCGAAAATCTCTGCTACAAAGAAAGGGATGTTTGAGTGTTCCGCAAGCAATCTGTATGTTTTTTATACAGCGGCATTACTACTTGCTTAAGAAACACCCAATCAGCTGAAAAAAGCGGTCGGCCCTGCGTTCCGTCAGTTTACTTACCCAAAGTAACAGGTAGTATGTAGGCCGGCTAATTCCTCGAGCTCGGGGAATTGGTTTTATGGAATATCCACCTTAAGGGGAACACGATGAACAACGTTCTGAAATTCTCTGCTCTGGCATTGGCCGCAGTTCTGGCTACCGGTTGCAGCAGCACTTCCAAAGAAACCGAAGCTCGTCTGACTGCGACCGAAGACGCAGCCGCTCGCGCTCAAGCCCGTGCCGACGAAGCCTATCGCAAGGCTGACGAAGCTCTGGCTGCCGCTCAGAAGGCTCAGCAAACCGCTGACGAAGCCAACGAGCGCGCTCTGCGTATGCTGGAAAAAGCCAGCCGCAAGTAATAGCCCTCCACGGCTATATAAGCCGACCCAGTTAATGGGTCGGCTTTTTTTATTGGTCGTTAGTTGGCCAGGGCAACTAAGCGGCCAATAAAAAACCCGTCGGCGCAACGCACCGACGGGCCCTTGGCAACCCTCGCGGATCAGAACGTCTCGGGTGCGCTACTTGCCATTGCCGTGTCCGGCTGGGCGATCGCCACCGGGAGGCCATCCTCGGCCGCCACCACCTCGCGCACCACGTCCCAGTCCAGGCGCAGGTTGGCGGTGAGTTCATCGTGCTTGATCATCGCGTTGATCACCGACGTGTGCTTGTCCACCACCGACGGCTCGCCATGGTCGTCGAGCGGCATATGCGCCTCGAGATAGATCTTGCCGCCGCTCAGGCCGAACTTGTACGGCTCGTTGATGATGCGCACCTTGGTCCCGACCGGCGCCATCCTGGCCAGCTCCAGCACGTTCTCGTTGAGCATGCGGAAACAGCCATGACTCACCCGCATGCCGATGCCGAACTTCTTGTTCGAACCGTGGATCAGGTAGCCCGGCACGCCAAGGCCGAACTTGAACGGTCCCAGCGGGTTGTCGGGGCCCGGCGGCACGACGGTCGGCAGGAAATCGCCCTCGGCGGCATGTTCCTCGCGGATCGACTTCGGCGGATACCAGGCCGGGTTCGGGGTCTTGGCGACGATGGTGGTGGTGGCGATCGGCGAACCCCAGCCCTCGCGGCCTATCCCCAGCGGGTAGGTGTAGACGACGTCCCGGTCTTTCGGGAAGTAGTACATCCGGTATTCGGCCAGGTTGATGACGATCCCTTCGCGCGGGCCGGGCGGCAGGATGAAGCGCGTCGGCAGCACGATATCGGTGCCCTCGCCCGGCAGCCAGGGATCGACCCCCGGGTTGGCGGCGACCATCTCCAGGTAACCGAGGTGGTGGGCGGTGCCAAGGTCGGCAAAGGTGTCTTCATACTTGGCCTTGATCACCTGCACCTGGCCGACGATGTCCTCACCGGGCGGCGGCAGCGGCAGCTCGAGGGCTGCGGCCGAGCCCGCCAGGAACAGCGTGGCGAGGGAAAGGGAACGTGCGACCGCTGGAACTCGCGACAACATCCGGAAATCCTTGACGAGATAGCGACTGGAAAGGTTGGAATTGTACACCGCCGCCGAAGCGCTCAGAAACCCGGCCAATGGGGCCGTTCGCCGCTTTTCTGGGCCCTCAGGACAGTCTGGCAGGCCGGGCAGAGACGCTTGTCGCGCAGCGACGAACGCTCCAGGCTCGACCAGCGCGGCTGCGCAGGCAACAGGCCACCGCAGAGCGTGCGGTCAGCAAAGCCCCCCAGCTCGAGCTGGCGCGCGACCAGATGCAGGCGGACCTCACGGCAGGCGAACAGGTCCAACTGCTCATCCGGCTCGATCACTTGGTATGCATGCAAAGACCAGACGGGACGCGGCATCGAAGGGTTCCTGGGCGGGGTGCGCCACATTAGCCGAAAGCCCTGGCGCGGAAAAGCGTCAGAGCAACGGCTTCAGCGCCGGCCATACATTCTCCAGCAGGCGCGGCTGGGCCTTGACGGTGGGATGGATTCCGTCGGGCTGCATCATGCCCGGCACGCCGCCCACGCCATCCAGGAAGAACGGCACCAACGGCACCTGCTTCTCCTCGGCCAGACGGCTGTAGACGCCCTCGAAGGCACGGTTGTAGCGATCCCCGTAGTTCGGCGGCAGGCGCATCCCCAGCAGCAAGACCTTGGCACCGCTGGCGGTGGCGCGATCGATCATCGTGGCAAGATTCTGTTGCAATTGCGCGGGCGGCTGGCCACGCAGTCCATCGTTGCCGCCCAGCTCCAGGATCACCAGTTCGGGGCGGTGCGTCTCGAGCAGCCCCGGCAGGCGGGAGAGGCCGCCAGCGCTGGTGTCGCCGCTGATCGAGGCGTTCACCACCCGATGGTCGAAGCCCTCTTCCTCGAGGCGTTTTTCCAGCAGCGCGACCCAACCCTGCGCGGTATCCAGGCCCAAAGCGGCGCTGATACTATCGCCGACCACCAGCACGGTGCCGGCCAGTGCTCCCTGAGTCCACAGCAGCAGCGTCAAGGCACCGCCCAACCACCAGCTACGCATTGGATCCTCCATGAGCGAGAGTATTCTGACTGCGCGGAACCTTAGCAAAGTGGTCTCCGGCGCGGAAGGCGACCTGACCATCCTCCACGACCTCTCGCTCGCCCTGAAACGCGGAGACAGCCTGGCCATCGTCGGCACCTCCGGTTCCGGCAAGTCCACCCTGCTCGGCCTGCTCGCCGGACTCGACCTGCCCAGCGCCGGCGAGGTTTCGCTGGTCGGCCACGAGCTCGGCAAGCTGGACGAGGACCAGCGCGCCAAGGTCCGCGCCGAGCACATCGGCTTCGTGTTCCAGTCCTTCCAGTTGCTCGACAACCTCAATGCGCTGGAGAACGTCATGCTGCCGCTGGAGCTGGAAGGCCGCAGCGACGCCCGCGAGCGCGCCGTCGACCTGCTGCGGCGGGTCGGCCTGGAGGCGCGCCTCGGCCATTCGCCGCGCCAGTTGTCCGGCGGCGAGCAGCAGCGGGTGGCCATCGCCCGCGCCTTCGCCGCCGAACCTGACGTGCTGTTCGCCGACGAGCCGACCGGCAACCTCGACAGCCATACCGGCGAGCACATCAGCGACCTGCTCTTCGAGCTGAACCAGGAACGCGGCACCACGCTGGTACTGGTCACCCACGACGAACGCCTGGCGCACCGCTGCCGGCGCCTGATCCGCCTCGAAGGCGGCCGGCTGGTCGATCAGGTGGAACCCTGATGCGCAGCCTGCCTTTCTCCCGCCTGGCCGGGCTGGCCTGCCGCCAGTTGCTCCGCGACGCCCGCTCGGGGGAATTGCGGGTGCTGTTCTTCGCCCTGCTGGTGGCGGTCGCCGCCAGCACCGCCATCGGCTACTTCGGCGCCCGGCTGAACGCCTCCATGCTGCTGCGCGCCACCGAGTTCCTCGGCGCCGACCTGGTGCTCGACAGCAGCTCGCCAGCTACGGCCGAACAGATCGCAGCCGGTCAGCGCCTCGGCCTCGACCACGCGCGAGTGGTCGAGTTCTCCAGCGTGATCGCCACCGACAACGGCATCCAGTTGGCCAGCGTCAAGGCTGCCGACAGCGCCTATCCGCTGCGCGGCCAACTGAAGAGCGCCGACGCGCCCTACCAGCCGGAAACCACCGGCGGCGGACCCCGCCCCGGCGAGGCCTGGGCCGAGGCGCGCCTGTTCGCCGCCCTCGACCTCAAGCCCGGCGACAGCATCGACGTCGGCAACAAGAGCCTGCGCCTGACCCGCGTGCTGACCTACGAACCCGATCGCGGCGGCGATTTCTACAGCCTCAACCCGCACGTGCTGATGCACTTCGACGACCTGGAAGCGACCGGCATCGTGCAGCCCGGCAGCCGGGTGCGCTACCGCGAGCTCTGGCGCGGCGACCAGGATGCCCTGACGGCCTATCGGCAGGCCATCGAAGCGGGACTGGCGCCCAACCAGCGGATCGAGGACGCGCGCCACGGCAACCGCCAGGTCGGCGGCGCCCTGGGTCGCGCCGAACGCTACCTGAACCTCGCCAGCCTGGCCGCGGTGCTGCTCGCCGGCGTCGCGGTCGCCTTGTCCGCCGCGCGCTTCGCCAGCCGCCGCTTCGACGCCAGCGCCCTGCTCCGCTGCCTGGGCCTGTCGCGGCGCGAAACGCTCGGCCTGTTCACCCTGCAACTGGCCATGCTCGGCGGCCTGGCCTGCCTGGCCGGCGCCCTGCTCGGCTGGTTCGGCCAGTACGGACTCTTCTATCTATTGCGTGACCTGCTGCCACCGGAGGTACCGGCGGGCGGCCCGACGCCGGCGCTGGCCGGCATCGCCACCGGCCTGGTGGCCCTGGCGGGATTCGCCCTGCCGCCGCTGGCCTCGCTGGGCCGAGTTCCCCCGCTGCGCGTGCTGCGTAGTGACCTGCTGCCGACGCCGCCGAGCGTCTGGCTGGTCTATGGCGCCGCGGTCCTGGCCCTCGGGCTGATCATGTGGCGGCTGAGCCTCGACCTGCGGCTGACCCTGTCGCTGCTCGGCGGCGGCCTGATCGCCGCCCTGCTGCTCGGCAGCCTGCTGTTGCTCGGCCTGCGTGGCCTGCGCCGGCTGCTGGCGCGCGCCGCCCTGCCCTGGCGCCTGGGGCTCGGGCAACTGCTGCGCCATCCGCTGGCCGCCGCCGGCCAGGCCCTGGCGTTCGGCCTGATCCTGCTGGCCATGGCCCTGATCACCCTGCTGCGCGGCGAGTTGCTGGACACCTGGCAGGCCCAGTTGCCGCCCGATGCGCCCAATCATTTCGCCCTCAACGTGCTGCCGGCCGATCACGATGCCTTCTCCGCGCGGCTGGCCAAGCTCTCGCCGAACGCCTCGCCGCTCTACCCGGTGGTGCCCGGGCGGCTGGTGGCCATCAATGGCGAGCCGGTCAGGCAGGTGGTCAGCAAGGACAGCCAGGACAGCGAAGGCCGCCGCGCCACCCGTCGCGACCTCAGCCTGACCTGGTCCGCCGAGCTGCCATCCGGCAACCGGTTGGCGGCAGGCCAGTGGTGGAACGGTGTCCCGGCCGGCGAGTTGCCGGGCGTCTCGGTGGAATCCGACCTGGCCGCCAGCCTCGGGCTGCAACTCGGCGACCAGCTCAGCTTCAACGTCGGCGGGATCGAGCGCGACGCCCGGATCACCAGCCTGCGCGAGGTCAAGTGGGACAACTTCCAGCCCAACTTCTACATGGTCTTCGAGCCCGGCACGCTGCGCGACCTGCCGGTCACCTACCTGGCCAGCTTCTACCTGCCGGCCAATCAGGAGCGGCAACTGGTCGAGCTGTCCCGCGCCTTCCCGGCGGTCACCCTGCTACAGGTGGATGCCCTGCTGGCGCAACTGCGCAGCATCCTCGCCCAGGTGACCCTGGCGGTGGAGTACGTGCTGCTGTTCGTGCTCGCCGCCGGCCTGGCCGTGCTGTTCGCCGGCCTCCAGGCGACCCTCGACGAACGCATCCGCCAGGGTGCCCTGCTGCGCGCCCTCGGCGCCCGCCGCGAGTTGCTGGTGCAGGCCCGGCGCGCCGAGTTCGCCCTGCTCGGCGCCTGTAGCGGCCTGCTCGCCGCGCTGGGTTGCGAACTGGTGAGCTTCCTGCTCTACCGCTTCGCTTTCGAGCTGCCCTGGCAGCCGCATCCCTGGCTGCTGGTACTGCCGCTGATCGGCGCGCTGCTGGTCGGCGTTGCCGGGCTGCTGGGCACCCGCCGCGCGCTGCGAATCAGTCCGCTGGCCGTGCTGCGCGAAAGCTGAGCTTGGTAAACTGTCGATTTTTCACCGGTCCGTCGACTCATGAGCCGCTATCGTCCCCCCCGCAGCGCGGGCACTCCCCTGATCACGCCGGAAGGCGAGGCGCGAATGCGCGCCGAACTCCACGAGCTCTGGCACGTACGCCGCCCCCAGGTGACCCAGGCGGTCAGCGAGGCGGCCGCCCAGGGCGATCGCTCGGAAAACGCCGAGTACACCTATGGCAAGAAGATGCTGCGCGAGATCGACAGCCGCGTGCGCTTCCTGACCAAGCGTCTGGAAAACCTCAAGGTGGTGAAGGAACGCCCGGCGGACACCGGCAAGGTGTACTTCGGCGCCTGGGTGACCATCGAGGACGAGGACGGCGAACAGTCGCGCTACCGCATCGTCGGCCCGGACGAACTGGACCTGAAGCAGAACCTGATCAGCATCGACTCGCCCCTCGCCCGCGCCCTGGTCGGCAAGACCCTGGACGCGGAAGTCCGGGTACACACGCCGACCGGCGAAAAGCTCTGCTACATCATCGCCATCGAATATCCCTGATGGCGTGGCTTCGCTCGGTGGGCTGAAGCCCACCACCGCCCTGCCTAGGACCGCACCCCATGCGGACGACGGGTGATCAGCCCCTGGCGGGCCACCCGGGTCAATTGACGAACCAGCTCCGGCAACTGTTCCGCACTGGGCGCCTGGACCACGGCGAGGTCGAAGCTGTCGGTGGCGAAGCGTTCGAGCGATTCTCCTTCCCGGGCGAACTGGATCAGCAGGGTACGCGGCCTGCTCCAGCGCTTGGGCCAGCCTTCGAGATAACGCAGCAGGGTCGGTTGATGGGCGCCGCCGAGCAGCACCTTGGGGTTGCGCAGCAGCAATCCACTGGTGATCGGCGCCAGGCGAACGAGTGGTTGGGGACAGGTCATGGTGCGAGTCTCCGCCTCGTGAATCCCGCTGGGATGCGGTGAGAGGCGACACCGAACCAGCGCTTTAGCGGTATTTCGATGCCTTCGTGAAAAGGCCTCCGCGCCCCGCAAGTAGCTGTTTAAATCGGCGCTTGGGCGGCATTCTGGATAACCTCCGGCGATACTGTCAAGGCGACCGAGGAGCCACCGATGAGCACACCGCCGCTGCGCCTGTTCTTCGCCCTGCCATGCCCGGCCGAGACGGCCCGGGCGATGGCCGACTGGCGCGACGGCCTGGAGCTGTCCGGCCGGCCGGTGGCGGCGGAGAACCTGCACATCACCCTGGCCTTCCTGGGCGCGCAACCGCGCGGGCGGCTGGACGAGCTGAAAACCCTGGCCGCCGGTGTCACAGGGGACAGCTTCGAACTGCGCCTGGATAGCCTCGGCCACTGGCGCAACGGGCTGCTGCACCTGGTCCCCAGCCAGACGCCCGAAGCGCTCCTGGCGCTGGAACAGGCCCTGCGCGAACGGCTGCTGCACGCGGGCTTCGCCCTGGAAACCCGCCCGTTCCGCCCGCACCTGACCCTGGTGCGCCACTGCACGAAAGCGCCTGGTGCGACGCAGCCGGACTTCGCCTGGCGAGTCGGCGAGTTCGCACTGTTCGTGTCGGAACACGCTGCCAGCGGTTCCCGCTACAAGGCGCTCGGCCGATGGCCGTTGCGGGCTTGAAGATCCCAGCGGGCGTTCTTTGCTGGGCTGAAGCCCACCCTACGCCGCGCATGCGGCACCGTTACAGCGGGTAACCTCCGCCATAGGCTTCGGAAAGGCGGGGCTCCTGGCAAAGCCGCGCGCCAGAGCCTTTCCCGGCCGAATCCCCGGGCATGGCATGGCTTGTGCCTCGCAGAATCCCCAGCCCCGCTCGCCATCCAGGGAATCCCTTGTGAAAAAACTGCTGTTCCTGCTGCCCGTCTCGTTCGCCGTCGCCGTAGCCGTGTTCCTCGACCGGCAGCCCGAGCCGCTGCCCAACACACCGACAGCCCCCGCCGTCATCGACATGAGCCCTGCCGAGACGCCGCTGGAATCCCCGCAGGCAACCGCGCTGCCAGCCGGGGTCGCGCCCCTGCCGCCGTCGTTCCGAGGCACCGAGGTGGATGGCCGCCTCAGCGTCGACGAGGCGGGCAATCTGGTCATCGACTCGGACGTCCGCCATCTATTCGACTACTTCCTCAGCGCCATCGGCGAGGAACCGCTGAAGACCAGCATCGAACGCCTGCGGGGCTATATCGCCGGCGTGCTGCAACAACCCGCCGAAGACCAGGCCCTCGCCCTGCTCGACCAGTACCTCGACTACAAGCGCGAACTGGTGATGCTGGAACGCGACCTGCCGCTGCTCGACGACCTGGACGCCATCCGCCGGCGCGAGGCGGCGGTCCATGACCTGCGCGCCCGGACGTTCAGCCCCGAGGCGCACCAGGCGTTCTTCGCCCTGGAGGAGACCTACAACCGGTTCAACCTGGAGCGCATGGCGATCAGCCGCGACGACAGCCTGGACGCCGCCGCCAAGGGCGCGGCCATCGACCGGCTGCGGGAAAGCCTGCCGGAGGAATTGCAGGACAGCGTGCTGCCGCAGTTGCAGAGCGAATTGCAGGCCCGCACGGCCGAGTTGCGCGCCCAGGGCGGCAGCCCCGAGCAGATTCGCGCGCTGCGCCAGCAACTGGTCGGCAGCGAAGCCACCGCCCGGCTGGAAGCGCTCGACCAGCGCCGCTCCGCCTGGAAGCAGCGCGTGGCGGAGTACAGCGCCGAAAAAGCCAGGATCGAAGCCCAGGAGGGCCTGAGCGAAACGGACAGGCGGACGGCCATCCAGCGCCTGGCCGAGGAGCGTTTCGACGAGCGCGAACGGCTGCGCCTGGAAGCCGCCGAGCAGTTGCACCAGGCCGAGCGGCAACCGAGAAGCTGAACCCTACTTTCGGCTAGTCGGCCGGCATCGTCGGCAAACTGTCCGACAATTTCCCGCTTCCTGCCTCGCAGTTCCCGTTTCAGCGCGTAACAGCCGCCGGCATCGCGCGATCCCCGCCTTTCCGCGCCCTGCCCCCCAGGGCGCACGCCAGAGCCTCCCGCCCACACGCCCCGGTTGGCTGGCACGCTTCCTGCCATCGTCCAGGGATAGTCCAGGATGGGCTGACCCAAAGGGAGCACGGACTCCGCCCCGCGACCTCATCCATCTACGAGAGCGCCCATGAACAAGAACAAGACCCTGCTCGCCCTCAGCCTTGGTACTGCCCTTGCCTTCAGCAGCCATGCCGAGGCTGGCCTGTTCGGCTCGTCCGGCTATACGCAGACCAAGTACCCCATCGTCCTCGCCCACGGCATGCTCGGCTTCGACAGCATCCTCGGCGTCAACTACTGGTACGGCATCCCCAGTTCGCTGCGTAGCGACGGCGCCAAGGTGTACGTCACCGAGGTCAGCCAGCTCGACACGTCCGAAGCGCGGGGCGAACAGTTGCTGGACCGGGTGGAAGAGATCGTCGCGATCAGCGGCAAACCGAAGGTCAACCTGATCGGCCACAGCCACGGCGGCCCGACCGCGCGCTACGTGGCGAGCGTGCGGCCGGACCTGGTCGCCTCGATAACCAGCGTCGGCAGCCCGCACAAGGGTTCGGCGGTCGCCGACTTCCTCCGCCAGATCCCGCCGGGCTCGGCCAGCGAAGCCATTCTCGCCGGCATCGTCAACGGCCTCGGCGCATTGATCAACTTCCTCTCCGGCAGCTCCAGCACCACCCCGCAGAACGCCCTGGGCTCGCTGGAATCGCTGAACAGCGCCGGCGCGGCGGCGTTCAACGCCAAATTCCCGCAAGGCGTCCCGACCAGCGCCTGCGGCGAAGGCGCCTACTCGGTCAACGGCGTGCGCTACTACTCCTGGAGCGGCACCAGCCCGCTGACCAACATCCTCGATGTCAGCGACGGACTGCTCGGCGCCACCTCGCTGCTCTTCAACGAGCCCAACGACGGCCTGGTCGGGCGTTGCAGCTCGCACCTGGGCATGGTGATCCGCGACAACTACCGGATGAACCACCTCGACGAGGTGAACCAGACCTTCGGCCTCACCAGCCTGTTCGAGACCAGCCCGGTCACGGTGTTCCGGCAGCAGGCCAACCGCCTGAAGACCGCCGGGCTGTAGAGCGTCCCGGCACAACGACAAAAGCCCGCGAATGCGGGCTTTTGTTCTTGCAGGGTTTGTTTCAGCCGGCGATGCGACGGTCCAGCGACAGCTTGCCGGCACCTTCGACCAGCAGTACCGCGCTGATCAGGCCGAGGATCATCGCGTACTCGAAGCCGTTGGCGGTGATGAAGAAGCCATTGGCCCAGTGCACAGTAAACACCGCCACCAGCATGGCGATCACCAGCGACAGCGCCGCCGGCCGCACCAGCAGGCCGACCACCAGGGCCAGGCCGCCGAAGAACTCGGCGCCGCCGGCCATCAGGGCCATCAGGTAGCCGGGAGTGATGCCGATGCTATCCATCCATTGGCCGGTGCCGGCCAGGCCGTAGCCACCGAACCAGGCGAACAGCTTCTGGGCGCCGTGGGCGGCGAAGGTCAGGCCGGTGACCACGCGCAGCAGGGTGATGCCGTAGCCGGCGTGGGTGGCGAAAACTGCCTTGAGGATGTCGTTCATGGTGCCAGGGTCCTTGTCGGAAAGTGGGTGTTGACGGAGACAAGGTTAGCTACATTTTTCGATAACAAAAGCGCAAAAACCGCTTAAAACACATCTAATAAATGGATATTTATCGAGTGCTAACCGCCTGCCTTCCTCTTGGCTCCAGCCAATCCCGCTCGCGATCGTAGGCCAGGTAGTACTTGTTCACCGCGCCGACGTAGCTGACCACACCCATCCCCAGTTGCTCCATGGCCACCCGCTCCACCTGGAAGAACCACTGGTTGCCGTTCAGGCCGCGCCTGCGCGCCTCGGCACGCAGGCCTTGCACCCGCTCCGGGCCGAGGTTGTAGGCAGCGAGCGTGAACGCCATGCGCTCGCGCTCGTTGATCTGCGCGCTGCTGAAATAGTTGCGGCGGATCATCGCCAGGTACTTGGTGCCGGCCAGCACATTGCTGTCGAGCGCCTGCACGTTGCCGACCCCGACACTGCGCGCCGCCGCCGGGGTGATCTGCATCAGCCCGGTGGCACCGCCGGCCCCGCGCGCGGCGGGGTTCAGGGTAGACTCCTTGAACGCCAGCGCCGCCAGCAGCAGCCAATCGAAACCACTCTGCTCGGCATGCTTCTGCAGCACCGGGCGGACCTTCTCCAGGCGCCGCAGCTCCTGACGGCCGAGCGGAGTGTGTACCCGGTAAAGACGCCGGTAGACCCGCTGGAAATCGGCGTCCTGGTTATCGGGCGCGTGGTAGGTCTTGCGGAATCGGTCGATGCTGGCGCGCAGCATCGGCGCGTCGCGGCGCACGAACCAGCTCATGCCGCCTTCACTGGACAGCACCAGGTGGCGGTCGACCCGCAGCCTGGGCATCACCTTGGCCCAACGCTCGGCGATCGGCTGCTCCACCGCGGTACGCGGGAAGATGCCGGCCTGGACCATCTCCAGCACGTCCTCCACCGCCAGGCTGGAGTCGACCCACTCGATCGCCATCGGCTCCAGCTTGCGCTGCGCCAGCTTCTGGTTGACGCCCCTCAGCGCCTCGCCAACCGCACTGCCGGCCGGCAACAGCAGGCTGCGCCCGGCCAGTTGCTCGAGGTTCTGGTAGCGGCGGTTGCCCTGGCGGCTGACCACCACCAGCGGCACGTTGCTGCGAAACGGCTCGGTGGCGACGACGTTCTGCCCACGCCGGGCATTCAGCAGCTCGCCCGGCGCGACCAGGTCTCCCTCGCCGCGCTGCAGGGCGCCCAGCAACTGGTCCTTGGCCTTGGGGATGATCTTCAGCTCGACGCTGCGGCCGTCGCGGGCATTGCGGTTGAGGTACTGGGCGAAGGCCCGCAGGCGGTGATACTCGACGCCAATGCTCTGCCCTTTCACTTCGCCGGAGCTGTTGCGGCTCTGGTTGACCAGCACGCGCAACTCGCCGCTACGACGAATCTGCGCCAGGTCGCGCTCGCTGCCGGGACGCTGCCAGGTTTCCGGCGGCCCGATCAGGCTGGCGCTCGACGGCGGCGGCAGCCAAGCGAACAGGCAGAGCAGAATCAACAGCAGTCGCGTCATCGAGTCTCCGGAAGTGGATCAGCCAAAACATGGGCGAACTGATCGACTGAGAGCGTGGCGTCGAGGGGCAGTTCCCGGCGCGGGGCGCGGAGGTTCGCACAGCTTGTCGGCGGATGCCAACCCAATTCGCTTATTCGACTTTAATAATGAATCTCAAGCATATGATTAATATGATTTTTTATTAGAAATCCTCGCTCTGCTATGCTGCCCGTCCAGTTTCGAGGCCCACCATGCAACTCATCGATATCGGCGTCAACCTGACCCACGCCAGCTTCGCCAGGCATCCCGAGGAGGTGCTCGAGCGCGCCTATCGGGCTGGCGTCTGCCAACTCGTACTGACCGGCACCAGCCTGGCCGGTAGCGCGGAAAGCCTGGCCATGTGCCGCCGGCTGGACGAAAGCGGCCAGCGGCTGTTCTGCACGGCCGGCGTCCACCCCCACGATGCCCGCGACTGGAACACCGCCAGCGCCGGCGAACTGCGCGGCCTGCTCGACGAGGCGGAAGTGCGCGCGGTCGGCGAATGCGGGCTGGACTTCAACCGCGACTTCTCGCCCCGGCCGGCCCAGGAAAAAGCCCTGGAAGCGCAGTTGGCGCTGGCCGCCGAACTGCGCCTGCCGGTGTTCCTGCACGAACGCGAAGCCGACCAGCGCCTGCGCGAAATCCTCCGAGACTACCGCGACCATCTGCCGGCGGCGGTGGTGCACTGCTTCACCGCCGACCGGCGCGCGCTGTTCGGCTACCTGGACCTGGACCTGCACATCGGCATCACCGGCTGGATCTGCGACGAGCGCCGCGGCACCCACCTGTATCCGCTGGTGCGGGAAATCCCCCGGGGCCGATTGATGCTGGAAAGCGATGCGCCCTACCTGCTGCCGCGCACGCTGCGGCCGCGTCCCAAGTACAACGAGCCGGCCTTCCTCACCGAGGTGCTCCACGAGGTCGCCCGCCATCGCGGCGAGAGCCCGGAGCAACTGGCCGAGCACACCACGGCCTGCGCGCGGGCGTTCTTCGCTCTGCCGGCGATCGATCCAGGAGCCGGTTCATGATCCAGAGCGCTAGGGGCTGTACGGAAAAAGCCGTCGAGTGGGGGCAGGCTAGCTAGGGTTTGTCATCCATTCCGCCCCTCACCCTCGGCCCCTCTCCCAGGGGGAGAGGGGTGTATTCGTGCGTGCTGTCAGGCTTCCGTGTTTTCCATACACATCGTGTCGCTCCCTCCCCCAGGAGCGGAGAGCTTTTCCGTCCAGCCTTCCAGCCTCCAGCGCTCTTGTCGGCGTTTGAGCGTGCCTGCGCTACAGGCCGAACCGCCAAGCCCGGTGAATCTTCGGGTTGCGTGCGAAGTCAGGGTCCAGGGTCTGCGCGCTGATCTCCTCCACCTTGTAGCGCTCGACCAGCCCTTCATCGAGCTGGAACTTGCGGAAGTTGTTGGAGAAGTACAGCACCCCGCCCTTGGCCAGGCGCGCCATGGCCAGGTCGAGCAGGCGGACGTGGTCGCGCTGCACGTCGAACACCCCTTCCATGCGCTTGGAGTTGGAGAAGGTCGGCGGGTCGATGAAGATCAGGTCGTACTCGCCGCGATCGGCCGCCAGCCAATCCATCACGTCCCCCTGCTCCAGGCGCTGCTTGTCGGAGAAACCGTTCAGCGCCAGGTTGCGCCGCGCCCAGTCCAGGTAGGTCTTCGACAGGTCGACGCTGGTGGTGCTGCGCGCGCCGCCCTTGGCCGCGTGCACGGTGGCCGTGGCGGTGTAGCAGAACAGGTTGAGGAAGCGCTTGCCGGCCGCCTCGCGCTGGATGCGCAGGCGCAGTGGGCGATGGTCGAGGAACAGGCCGGTGTCCAGGTAGTCGGTGAGGTTGACCAGCAGCTTCACCCCGCTCTCGGTCACCTCCATGAACTGCCCCTGCGCCGCCTGGCGCTGGTACTGCCTGGTGCCGGTCTGCCGCTCGCGGCGCTTGACCACCACCTTGGCGGTATCGACGCCGAGCGCCTGGGGAATCGCCGCCAGGGCGTCGAGCAGGCGCGCCTGGGCCTTGTCCGGGTCGATCGAGCGCGGTGGCGCGTATTCCTGCACGTGCACCCAGTCGCGGTAGAGGTCGACCGCCAGGGCATATTCGGGCATGTCGGCGTCGTACAAGCGGTAGCATTCGACGCCCTCGCGGCGCGCCCACTTGCCGAGGGTCTTGAGGTTCTTCTGCAGGCGGTTGGCGAACATCTGCCCGCCCTCGCTGAGACGCGCCGACTCGGCGGGCTTCGCCGCGACCGGCTCGACATCGCGCTCTTCGGCGGACCGTCGCTCGCCGGTGACGAACTGCTGCGGCTGCACCTTGAACAGCAGCAGCTTGCACGGCAGCGCACCGTTCCAGAAGGCGTACTGCTTATGGCTGCGGATGCCCATGCGCTTGCCCAGTTCGGGCGCGCCGGTGAACACCCCGGCTTCCCAGTTCAGGCAGGCCTGGCGCAGGCGCTCGCCGAGGTTCTGGTAGAGATACAGCAGGCTGGCCTCGTCGCCCAGGCGCTCGCCGTAGGGCGGGTTGCAGATCACCAGGCCGCTCTGGCCCTTGTCCGTGCGCGGTTCGAAGGTCGCCAGTTCACCCTGGTAGACGCGCACCCACTCGCCCAGCCCGGCACGCTCGATGTTGTTGCGCGCCGGCTGGATCAGCCTTGGGTCGGCCTCGTAGCCGCGAATCCACAGAGGCGGCCTGGCCAGGCCGGCGGCGGCGCGTTCCTCGGCCTCGGCGTGCAGACGCTTCCACAAGGCCGGCACATGGCCCAGCCAGTTGGAGAAACCCCAGCGCTCGCGCCTGAGGTTGGGAGCGATGTCGGCGGCGATCATCCCGGCCTCGACCAGGAAGGTGCCGACCCCGCACATGGGGTCGGCCAACGCGCCGCCCTCGGCGGCGATGCGCGGCCAGCCGGTGCGGATCAGCACGGCGGCGGCGAGGTTTTCCTTGAGCGGCGCGGCGCCCTGCTGCAAGCGGTAGCCGCGCTGGTGCAGGCTGTGGCCGGAAAGGTCCAGGGAGAGGATCGCCTCGCCGCGCTCCAGGCGCAGGTGGATGCGCACGTCCGGGTTGATCTTGTCGATCGACGGACGCTGGCCGCTGTCGCGGCGCAGGCGGTCGACGATGGCGTCCTTGACCTTGAGCGCGCCGAAGTGGGTGTTGTCGATGCCCGAGCCATGGCCGCTGAACTCCACGGCGAGGCTGCCGCCCGCCGCCAGGTGTTCCTGCCAGTCGACCGCCAGCACTTCCTGGTAGAGGTCCTCGGCGTTGGCCATGGTGAATCGCTTGAGCACCAGCAGCACACGGTTGGCCAGGCGCGACCACAGGCACAGCCGGTAGGCCGTCTCCAGGTCGGCGCTGCCACGGATGGCGGCGACCTGGGTGGCTACATCCTCCAGCCCGAGGCCACCGGCCTCCTCGGCGAGCAGGGTTTCCAGGCCTTTCGGGCAGGTGAGAAAAACTTCGTAGCGGTCCGACATGCAAGCCTCGCGGCGGTCTGTGGCCTGCCCTCGCGGGACATGGCCGGGGTTGGACAGCCACGGTCCATCCGCGGCTGCGCGACACGACAGGTGTCGCTTGCCCGCGTGTGGCGGGCGTCAGGCCGGGAGCGTCGACGACGCGCCCAGCCGGCTCGTTCCATCCTGTGTGACGGAGTCGAGCCTGTTGGGTGACAAAAGGTCGCAGGTGGACCCTTCGTCGGAATACAGGGTAGTGCCAGGGAGCCATCAGCGACTGGCCATCTTTATCCCCTAAGCCCCATATAGCGGACTTCAGGCAAGAATGACGCTGTGTAGAGGAACCTCGCCTTATCGCCCCTATCTCGTAATCGTTACGTGCTTATGACAAATCGATCATTCCCACCCGGGGTGGGAATGGTTAGAAATCAACTCAGGTCATCGCCGCAATGGGATGACGGATGAGCTGCGACGCCGGCAGCAGCTCCACTGGTAGAACCATTACTACCAGGCCTCGACCTGAGGCGAAGAGGACATAACAGTCAACAGTAGAGGGCAACACCCTATGAGAAGACTTAAGCGTGATCCTTTAGAAAGAGCTTTTGTGCGCGGTTATCAATTCGGTCTGCACGGCAAATCCCGCGATCTGTGTCCTTTCACTTTACCGTCTGTTCGCCAGGCCTGGCTCAACGGCTGGCGCGAAGGTCGTGGCGACCAGTGGGACGGTCTGACCGGCACGGCCGGCATCCATCGCCTCAATCAAATTAACGCTGTCGGCTGATAAAGGGTCCCGACTTCAAGACTCACCAAGCGCGCCCCATCCGGGCGGCGGGCGAGAGCCCAGGGCTCCTTCGGGAGCCCTTTTTATTGCCTGTTTTTTCTCTTTTTGGGTCCCCGCGAACGCGGGGAACCAGTAAATAAGCCTCTCTTTCGCGAGCAGAGCTCGCTCCTACAGGGTTTCAGCGCTTCAGCGCCTCGATGGCGTCCACCGCCTCGCGGATCAGCGCCGGCCCCTTGTAGATGAAGCCCGAGTAGATCTGCACCAGGCTGGCACCGGCGGCGATCTTCTCGGCCGCATGGCTGCCCTCGGTGATGCCGCCCACGGCGATGATCGGCAGGCGCCCGCCCAGTTCACCGGCCAGCACCTTGACGGTATGGGTGCTCTTGTCGCGCACCGGCGCGCCGGACAGCCCGCCGGCCTCGTCGCCATGGGGCAGGCCCTCGACGCCTTCGCGGCCGAGTGTGGTGTTGGTGGCGATCACCGCATCCATGCCCGCCTCCACCAGCGCGGCGGCGACCTGGGCGATCTCCTCGTCGGTCATGTCCGGGGCGATCTTGATCGCCAGCGGCACGCGCTTGCCGTGTTCGACGGCCAAGTCCTCCTGGCGCTGGCGCAGGGCCTCGAGCAGTTGCTTGAGCGAATCGCCGTACTGCAAGGTGCGCAGCCCCGGGGTGTTCGGCGAGCTGACGTTGACGGTGACGTAGCTGGCATGGGCGTAGACCTTGTCCAGGCCGATCAGGTAGTCGTCCACCGCGCGCTCGACCGGGGTGTCGAAGTTCTTGCCGATATTGATGCCCAGCACGCCCTTGAACCTGGCCGCCTTGACCCGCGCCAGCAGGTGGTCGACGCCATGGTTGTTGAAGCCCATGCGGTTGATGATCGCCTCGGCCTCGGGCAGGCGGAACAGTCGCGGCTTGGGATTGCCCGGCTGCGGACGCGGGGTCACGGTGCCGATCTCGATGAAGCCGAAGCCCAGTTGGGCGAAACCGTCGATGGCGTCGCCGTTCTTGTCCAGCCCCGCCGCCAGGCCGACCGGATTGGGGAAGTCCAGCCCCATGACGTTCACCGGCAGCGGTCGCGGTGCCTTGCACAACAGGCCGTTGAGGCCCAGACGGCCGCCGGCGCCGATCAGGTCGATGGACAGTTCGTGGGAAGTTTCCGGGGACAGTTGGAACAGCAGCTCGCGGGCCAGGTTGTACATGGGCAGGCTTAGCTCGGTATTGGGCGATGGGCCGCGATTATAGCCGCGCGCCGGCCGGCCAGGCGAGGCACGCGGTCAATCCTGCCGGCGCAGGCTGAGCAGTTCGCCTTCGGCGGAGAACTCCAGGACGAAACTGCCGTAGACACCCGCATGGCCGATGAACGGACGCAGATGATGGGCCGGCAGGCTGACCCGCCGACCGTCGCGACTGGTCAGGAGAACCCGGTTGGCCTGGCCACGATAGACCGCTTGCAGTCGTTCGGCAGGCAAGGCGATGTCCAGCTCGAGCCTCATGTCGGCCCCCATGTAACGAATCGCCGGCATAGTGCCATAAACACATCATGGAGGCGTCGGCAGCCGGGATGGATCGTGCAGCCAGGGCGTTCCTCTGCCAAACTGGCACCCGAGTCCCCGGAGTATCCCACCCCATGAGTCTGCCCGAATCCCCTGCCAGCCTGACGACCCGCCTTGGCGATCTCGCCCGGCGTTTCGGCCTGGGCGGCCGGGGTGCGCGCCAGGTGCGCGAACGGGCCGCCGCGCTGCGTCTGCCGTTCCCCGCGCCGCCGCTGTTGCAGCCGAGCATCTGGTGGCGTGCCGGGCCGCAGTTGCAACGCCTGGTGGAGCTGCCGCGCGGCGCGCTGTCCGGGCCGGTGCAGGAAGACAAGGCCGATGCCCACGCGCTGCTGGTCCGCGTGGTGGAGCAGCAGCGGCACGAGGTGGCCGATCTTGACCTGAAGCGGATCGATGGCCTGGCCGGCGAGTCGAACGAACCGCCCTTCGCCCACCTCGAGGACTTCGCCGCCACCCCGGCCTGCCGCAACCTGCGCATCATCAGCTACAAGGATTTCCTCAAGACGATCAGCCTGGCCCTGCCGCGCTTCCTGGCCGGCGAACCGATCCAGTTGCTCCAGGCCGACTGGCTCGGCGAGCGGTTGTTCTGGACCGGCGAGCAAAACCACGAAGCCTTCGCCAGCGCCATCGTCTACGCCCGCCTGCGCGGCCTGGAGGACAGCCTGCCGGCGGTCGTCACCCGCTATCGGCTGAGCGCCGACGGGCTGAACGAACTGCGCAGGAACCACCACGTGCTGGCCATGCCCGAACTGGCCTGGAGCGACCCGGCGTTCATGGGCCTGCTGCTCGACAGCGGCCTGCCCTACGCCCGCCTGCCACTGCTGCACAGCAGCACCCCGGAGATCCTCCTCCTGCCCCGCCGGCACCCGGAGGCCAACGCCCTCGGCGAAGGCCTGCGCCAGGCCGGCGCCGCCGACGTGACGGCCTGGCTGCGGAGCCTGCTGGACGCGACGCCGGGCTGAGCTCAACGGCTGAGCATGAAGGTCTCGTACTCCAGGTCGTCAAGGGCCGACGTCAACCGATACAGCCCCAGCAGCACGCAGAGCAGCAGCGACAGGGTGAAGCCGTAGCCGAAGAAGCTCGGCCCCAGCATCTGGCTGAACAGGGTCAGGGCTCCGTTCGCCAGCACGAACAGCACGCACAGTTCGAGCACGATGGCGCGCTTGTCGAGGTAGAAGAACACGTTGAGCAGCGCCATGAACACCACCTGGATGCTCACGCCGATCACGTCGACGTAGAACAGCGGCAGGTAGTAGTGGGAGATGCCCAGCCAGGACAGCAACTGCGGCGCCAGCAGGAACAGCAGCACCAGGGTCAGCCCCTGCACCTTGCAGATCTCCAGCAGCCCCTGGCGGATGGCTAGGATCATCTGCTCCTTGAGCCAGCCGATGTGCTGCAAGGTCTCGCCGCCACGGATCGCCGCATAGACGCGCTCGTACCATTCGGCGAAGTCGGTCTCGATACGCACCAGGAACACCGCCATCCCCGGAATGATCGACAGGTAGGCGAGGAAGATCGGCAGGTCGTAGAGCATCGAGGCGCGCAGCGGACCGATCACAGCATCCGAGGTCGCCGGGTTGAACCAGAAGATGAACTTGTCGATCCAGATGCCCAGGCTGTAGCAGAACCCGGTCAGCAGCAGGCTGACGAAGACCTGGCGCCGATCGAGGAAGTCGAAGGCCACCATGCGGTCCGCCGGGTACTCGCGGAGGATATCGAACAGGAAGATGAACAGCAGGCTGGAGTGGCCGATCAGCAGGCCCAGCAGCAAGCCTTCCATCTTCAGGAAGCGCAGCAGGTAGGCCGACGCCACCATCAGCGCATAGCCGACGAACATCACCGCCAGGATGCGCTTGTAGGCCTTCATCCCGGACAGGAAGATGATCACCAGCCACAGGTTGCAGAGCACCACGAAGTTGGCCATCACCAGCAGGCGGTAGGCGAACGACTCCTCGAACAAAGTACCCAGCAGGACGACGGCGAGCAGCCCCGAGGCGATGGTCACCAGCAGCAGGATGCCCACCAGGTTGGGCAGGATCATCCCGTGCTTGCGCTCGAACAGGCGGTCGGAGATGAAGCGGGTGAAGAACAGTTGCAGGCCGCCGGTGAGGATCAGCGAGCCGGCCATCAGGTAGGTCACGGTGATCAGGAACTGGCGAATCAGCACGTCCGGCAGCACCGTGCCGAGGCTGAGCACGCCGATCAGCATCACGCTGATGATCGACAGCACCCAGGGACCCGAGCTGATCAGCCCGGCATACAGGTAGGCACGCAGGGTCGCCGTGTAGGAATCACGGGACAGGATCTTCCTCAGTTCAAAGCCGATACCCGCCATCTATGCGCTCTCCGTGGCTTCGCGGTACAGCTCACGGTAACGCGCGAGCATCAGTTCTTCGGTGTAGTAGCGCCGCACCCGCTGGAGGCCGACGGCCTGGGTGGCCTGCCAGCGCTGCGGGTTGCGCAGCAGCGAGAGGATGGCGCGCGCGGTGGCCTGCGGATCAGCGATCGCCACCACCTCGCCGGCCTGGCCGAGGTCGCGGTCCTCGGCCGAGGAGCCTTCGACCAGTTCGCGGCAGGAGCCGACATCGCTGGTGACCACCGGGGTGCCGGCGGCCCAGGCTTCAAGCACCACCAACGGCTGGGCCTCGCTGATCGAGGTCAGCACCATCACGCCGAGCTGCGGCAGCAGTTCCTGCATCTGCCGGAAGCCGAGGAAGCGGACCTTGCCCTGCAGGCCGAGGCTGACCACCAGGCTGCGGCATTCGGCGGCGTAGTCCGGGTCTTCCTCCTCCGGGCCGACGATCCAGCCTTCGGCTTCCGGCATGGCGCTGACCACCCCGCGCATGGCGCGGATGAAGGTCTTCACGTCCTTGATCGGTACCACCCGACCGACCAGCCCGACCACCGGGGGAATGCCCGGCGGCCGGCGCTCGAGGGCATCGGCCCAGTTGTCGAGGGCGATGCCGTTGGGGATCACCCGGGTCTTCTCGGGATCGGCGCCATCGAGTATCTGGCGCCGCCGGTTGCCTTCGTAAAGGGCGATGATCGAATGCGCCGAGCGATAGGCCACCAGGCCGATCCGCTCGAAGAAGCGGATCCACAGGCGCCGGATATAGCTGACCTCTGCATCCAGCCCGGTGTTCAACTGTTCGCCGGGGCTCTCCGCGATCCAACTGGCCTGGGCCAGGTCGATCTTGCGCTCCTTGGTGTAGATGCCGTGCTCGCTGAGCAGGTAGTGGCAGCCCCAGCGGCGTTGCAGGACGCTGCCGAGCATCCCGGCATAACCGGTGGAGATCGAGTGCAGCATGCGCGCCCGCGGCATGTTGCGGGCCGCGTCGGCCAGCATGAACAGCGGCGCCTGCATCGAGCGCAAGGTCCAGAAGTAATTGACGAACGACGGATCGGAGCAGTGTTTCCCGTAGCCCTCGGTGATCGCCTGCCAACTGGCCCGGCTGTGCAGGAAATCCTCGCGGCCGATGCGGCTCTCGGCCAGGGTGTCGAGAAACGCCTCGCCCTGCTCCGCGCTCGGCTCGTCCGGATAATGGAGGAAGCGATGCACATCCAGCATCAGCCTGCTCACGTCGCCGTCCTGGGTGGGCTGCCCCGGCAACGACGTCCAGGCGCTTTCCAGGAAGTGCTCCTCGAGGTGCACCACGTTGTCCGGGATGGCGTAGTGGCGCTTGCCGTAGGCTTCCCGCTGGCCGCCGATGAAGAAGACCGAGAAGGTCAGCTCCGGCAGGCCCAGGATCAACTGGTTGATCCAACTGGACACGCCGCCGCGCACGTAGGGCCAGGTGCCCTCCAGCAGCAGGCAGACATCGACACTCGGCGCATCGCTCGGAACGGTATTCGCAGTCATAACCAGTATCTCGCCAGCGCCGCGAAGGGCGGTCGCTGCAACATGTCTCCAGGTATCCCGGCGAGCAGCTCGGGGACCTCTCGATAACGGCGCCGCAGGAAGGCGATCTCGGCACGGTACGGCGCCAGTTGGCTCGCATCCGTCCCGGCCGCCTCGGCCTGGTCCAGGAAGCTCTCGGCCTGGTCGAGGTCGCCCTGCTCCAGGGCGATGCGGCCGGCCAGCAGGTGCAGCTCTTCGGTGGCCGCGCCCTGCAGGGCCTGGGTCACGTGGTTGCGGGCCTGTTCGAGCACGTGTTCGAGCACGCTGCCCTGGGCCAGCCCGACGTAGGCCAGCTCCCAGTACCAGCGGGCCAGGGTGCCGTGCAGGGCGAACTGGCGGGCTGGCCTGGCCTTGGCCAGGAGCGCCAGGGTGGCTTCGATGCGCTGGTTGATCCGGCTCTCGCGCTGGTCGAGCATCGAGTAGGCCAGCAAGCGGACGTCGTCCGCCGGGTCGCGCAGGGCCAGCTTGAGGATCGGGATCGCTTCCTTGCTGCGCATCCGCCGGGTGGCGAAGATCGCCGTCAGGCGCTGGTCGGGATCGGTGGCATGGCGCAACACGTCCTGCAGGCCACCATCGCTGAACATCAGCTCGCGGCTCTTCTCCTGCTGCGGACGGAACGGCAGGTCGGGAACCCCGGTGGCCTGCCACGGCTGCTCGCTGCGCTTGCGCGGCAGGTACAGCGCCGGGAACAGGGCCAGGGCCACGCCGATCATCCCGATCAGCGGGATGAAGAACGACAGGCTGAAGATGAACAGCGGGCTCCACGGCAACGGGAAGCGATAGCGGCTCGGCAGCAGCACCCAGATGCCGAACGCCAGCATCAGGCTGCCGAGCCCGTGGGCGGTGGTATAGAGCAACGCCGCCTGGAGGATCGGCAGGCCGCTGACCGCACTGATCCAACTGCCCAGTTCGAGCAGGAAGGCGCCGCTAAACAGCCACTTGCTGATCATTCAATGCACACTCGTTGAAGAGGAAGCGGCGCAACGCTTCACGCTCGTTGCCGGCTTCCAACTGGTAGTGATGGGTGCGCACGCCGAGCGCCTCCAGCTCCAGGGTCGGGCCGAAGCGTTCGGCGACCAGCATCCGCAGGCGGCGCAGGTAGCCTTGCGAGCCGTCCGCCGAGGTCAGCGGCAACAGCACCAGGACCAGGCGGTTGCCATGGCCGTTGCGCACCCTCAACTGCACGTCCAGCCCGCGCTGGCTGCCTTCGAGCAGCCGTTGCAGTTCCTCGCCGTGCGCTTCGTCGGTCAGTTCGAAACTGAACAGGCAGGCCGGCAGCCCGTGATCGCGGGCATCCAGCAACGAACGCTTGAGGAGCTGGGAGTAATGCTGGGCGTCGATATCCGGGAGCTGCAGCGCCTGCGGATCGCTCATCAACAGGTCGGCGATGTGTCCCGCCAGGATCGCCAGCAGGCTGAAGCTGCGTTCGTGGAACATGAAGAACGGCATCTGCTGCACCGCCAGGACGGCCAGTATCCGGTCCTCGGTATCCACCAGGGGCACGCAGACCTGCAGGGCGGAGTGGCTGCGGCTCTCACCACGGTCGAGCAGGTCCGAGCGCACGCTGACCAGTTCGCCGCGCTCCAGGCACAGGCGCACCAGCAGGTCGTTGCCGTCCAGCTCGGCCATGTCGCCGAGCACCGCCAGCGGCCGCTCGTCGACCCGGACGTTGTCGTGCACCCGGTAGAGGCCGGCGATCCGCAGCGAACCGTACTGGGCCAGCAGCGACAGCACGGTCTCCGCCAGGGCCGCCAGCGCATCTCCTTCGCGTGGCAGCGCGCGCAGTTGCTCGCGCAGGCTGAGCAGCGAACTGCGCAGGCTCTGGTCGTTGCCGGCGATGCGCTGTTCGAGGCGGTCGTGGGAAATGCGCAGGATGTGGTGGGCACGGGTGAACTCGTCGAGGCGCAACTGGCGATAGTCGTTGGCCAGGCTCAGGCGCTCCAGGCGGCGTTCCCAGATGTCGCGGAACTCGCCCACCAGCATGGTGCAGAGCAGCACGCCGACCACGAACGCGGCCGGGACCGGGTCATAGGCTTCCCAGCCGGCGACGCGGAAGGCGAACAGCGCGGCGATCAGCAAGGCCGCGCTGGCCAGGCCCTGCACGAAGCCGTAGCGAATGCCGAGCAGCAATGGCGCGAGGATCATCCAGGGGAACGGCTCCGAGACCAGCAGCGGATCCTCCGGCGAAAACCAGTAGCCGAGGCCGAGCGACAGCAATGTGAGCAACAGCGTTTCCATCCAGGAAACCTCGCCGCTGGCACGTGGCGCCAGGATGTAATCCTTCTGGGCGGATTGCATGTCCGTTACTCGAGGTTGAGGTCGCCGACCAGCTCACGCAGAACTTTCTGCGCCGCGCCCGCCAGGCTTTCGCGCGACCAGCCGGCACGCGCCCCGCTGGTGCTCCACACGACGCGGCCGGTGTCCGGCTCCAGCACTTGCAGGCTGATACCGACCGCCGGCTCGCCGTCCAGGCCGTTCTTGTATTGCCACTCCTCGACGCTGCCGGTGACGACATAGGCCAGCTTCTGCTGGCGCGCCCAGGCCAGCGCCTGGTACTGGCGGTCGCGGTCGTCCTGCAACAGCAGGTCCTTCTGCACCGGCGCCGGGTACAGGCGCGGCCGCACGCCCTCCTCGGCCAGCACGCTGAGCAGGATCTGCTCGGCGCGTTCACCGGCCTGCGGCGCTTGCGAATAGTTGACCAGCGGCGCCAGCCCCCAGGCGGCGGTGCGCGGCAAGGCAGAACCGCTTTCGCTGGTAAAGCTGGAGCAGCCCGCCACGAACAAGGCGATGACCGCTAGGGTCAGGCAGCGAATGGATTGCATCTTCGTTCCTCCTGTTGAATTCCGTGCTCAGCGCCCGAAGCGGGTGCTGTAGGTAACGCCAAGCGAGCCACCGGCATCGCCCTCGCCGCCCCGGGGAGCGGATTGATAGCCGGCGGTGAACGCCAACTCATCGTCGCCCAGCAGTTCCATGCCGAGGCCGACGTTGATTCCGTAGTTGAACTCCCGCTCGGTCCATTGCCAGCCGACCAGGGTGTCCACCATCCAGGTGAATTGCGGGCGGGTGCGGTTCAGCGCGCCGGGGAAGCCGCGCCGCCAGGTGCTGCCGAAGTAGACCTGGCCATAGCGGTCCTGCAGCAGTTCGTTGCCGGAAACGATCGCTCCCGGCGCATCGTCGAACGGCACGAAGGCACCGCCGTTGGCGGCCAGCAACTCGTCCGGCACCCGGCTTTCCACGCGGTTGTGCTGGTAGTCGACGCCGCTGCGCAGCAGCCAGGACGGGTCATCGAAGAACAGTGCATGTCCCCACTCCAGGGAGACGGCTTCGCCGCTGCCGAGGTCGTCGCCCTGGCGCGAGGAGTAGCGGTTGTGGGCCAGCGACCAGGCCAACTGGTCGCGCGCGGAAAAGCCGTGCTGGCCGCGCACGCTGATACTGTCGCGCATGCCCAGGGCACGCAGCAGGCCGGTCTCCTCGGTTTCCCGGTGCCAGTCCAGGGCCAATCCCAGCTCGTCGCGCGAGCTCAGTCGCCAGATACGCTCCAGGCCGAAGCCGTGGCGGTCCTCGTCGTCGCGCCAACTGCTGTCCAGGGTCAGGTCGAGAGCCCCGTCGGACAGTTCGCGGCGCAGCAACAACTGGGCGTTGTGCTCGCTGCCCATCACCGAGCTGTCGAGGTTGTCGCTGTCGTAGCGTCCCTGCCCCAGCTTGAGATCGGCGTACCAGTCGTCGCCCAGGTGGCGCGCCACTTCCAGGCTCGGGCCCTTGAAGTCGAGATCGCCGTAGTCCTGTTTGCGCCAGCCCAGTTGCAGGCCCTGCGGCGTGCGTTCGAGCAAGCCCGTGGTCTGGTGCAGCAGTTGCTCGCGGACCGACGCCGACTGCTCGTCGCCCAGGGCGCTCAGGCCCGTACCCAGCGCCTCGCCGCCGTGGCCCAGGCGCGCCAGCACCTCCACCTGATGCGCCGGGTCCAGGTTGCCGCGCGCCAGCATGCGTTCCAGCGCCACGCGATTGTCGGTACGCAGGGCCTGCTGGACCTGCTCGTAGTCGTTCACCTTCAAGCCACGGGCACGCGCCCAGGCCAGCCAGTCGTCCTTGAGGGCCGACCGGTTGCCCGCGTCGAGCTGTTCGAGGAAATGCTCGAACCAGACCTCCAGCATCGCCGGCTCGCCGTTCCAGGCCCGGCGCGCCTCGCGCTGGGCCAGCAGCGGTCCCTGGCTGACGGTGAGCAGGCGCAGGTAGGCGGCAAAGCCTTCCGGCGTGGCCAGCAGCCGTTCGCGGTCCAGCCCGGCCAGCAACTGGCGGCGCAGACGCAGGGCCCGGTCCTGGTAGCCGGCGGCATCGAGGGCATCGGCATAGGCGGCCTGCACCAGCCGGTCCGCAGGATTGGACTTGATGTACAGGCGGAACCAGGCCAGCGCCTCTTCGGTGCGGTTGAGCAGCAGGTGGCCGGTGGCGAACGGCAGCCACAGGCGGCTGTCCTTGTAGGCCCGCGCCCGCCATTGCTGCAGGAGCGGCGCTAGCGCCTCGCGCTGGCCGTGGTCGATGTGGAACCACAGCATGCGCTCGCGGACCAGGTTCTCTTCCGGGAAGCGGGTCAGCGCCTCGCGATAGAACTGCTCGGCCTCTTCGAGCCGCTCCTCGTGCGCGGCCAGGGCCGCGCGGGCGATCCAGTACTGCGGGCTGCCGGTGCCGTTCGGGGCGCTTTCGGCATCCTCCAGCAGAGCCTTCAGCGCCTTCCAGTCGTGCAGGACCTCGGCCAGTTGCAGGGCGATGACCAGGCGCAGCGGGTTGCGCGTGCGCTGCCAGCTCTCGGTCAGGATGGTCAGGGCCCGCCGTGGATCGCGATCCCAATAGAGGCTGATCAGGCGGTCCTCGTCGTCGCGCGCGAGGGGAACGTCCAGTGCCTGCAAACGCTCGTAGGCGAGACGCGTCTCCTCGTCCCGCTCCAGATCCCAGGCCAGGCTGGCGCGCAGGCTCCAGTACTCGGGGTCGACCACGCTGTCGGCGTCCACCGCGGTGAGCACGTCCCAGGCCTGTTGCAGTTCGAACAGGTTCCAGTGGGTCTCCGCCCAGCGGATGCGCTCCTCCAGGCTCAGCGGGAAGCGTTGCGCCATGGCGGCCCAGTGCGGCGTCTCTTCCTGAAGCTGCTGGGTGTTTTCCAGCAGCATTTGCAGGCGCTGCCAGGCATAGCGGTGCCCCGGGTAGTGCCGCACGTAGCCGCGCAGCCAGGCTTCCGCGTCCTCCGGCGTGCCACGGGTCTCGTGGCTGTAGACGAGCGCGTCGACCTCCTCGTCCGACATCTGCCGCTGGGCTTCCAGCGCGGCCAGCGCGCCTACCGCGCTGTCGAAGTCGAACAGTTGCAGCGCCAGGCGCCAGGCGTGTTCGCGCAGGGTCGGCTCTTCACCGCCCTTCAGCAGCTCGATCCAGTATTCCAGCGCCTGTTGCGGATGCCCCGTCCACTCGCCCAGGCGCGCCAGCTCGGCCAGCAACTGGCGGTCGCCGGGGTTCACGCCGAGCAGTTCGGGACCGAGCTGCCAGGCCCTCTCGATGGCGCCGGAAGCCAGGCTGAGGCGGAAGTCCGCGGCGATGGCGCGCGAGTCGTTTTCCCGCAGGCCGCGCCAGCGCTGGATGAAAAGCTCGGCGAGGTCGTAGCGGCGATTGCCCTGGGCGGCGAGCACGCCGTCGGCCAGCCAGTCCAGGGACTCCTGGTCGCTGCCCAGCTCGTCCAGATGCGCCGCCAGCAGTTCGGCGGCCTGCTCGCCCTTGTCGGCGGCCAGCAGGCTGCTGAACGCCTTGTGCAGGTATTCGGTGCGCTTGGCCGGGTCCTGCTCCGCGTCGGCCAGTTGCAGGTAGAGCTGCGCCGCCCTGCCCTGGTCGTCCATGGCCAGGCTCCAGCGCGCCGCCTTGTCCAGCCAGTCTTGCCGCCGCTTCGGATCACGCTCGGCCAGTTCCAGGTAGGCGAGCACCGCCACGTCCGGGGCGTCGAGGTGCAAGGCATGCCTCGCCTGGCGTTCGAGCATGGCGTTGTCCAGCGTCGCACGATCGAGCGCGCGCAACTGCTCGACCAGGCGCAGCCGCTCGGCTTCGTCGATGCCTTCCGGGTTGGCCTGGGCGCCGAGGATATCCAGCACCGCCGCGTAGAAAGGCGCGACGGCCAACACCCGCTCCTGGAACTGGCTCAGGTATTCGCGCGCCCGCTTGAGGTCGCCGAACTGGATCAACTGGTCGATCAGCCGCACCCGCAGGCGGTCGTCGTCCGGGTGGGCCTGGAGCAGCAATTCGGTGTAGCCGATCGCCACCGCGTCCGGCTTCTCGTCGTCCGCCGGCAGGAACACCTCTTCGCTCTTGTACGACAACGCCAGCAACGCAGCGACGATCAATGCGACCAGCACGATCATCCAGGGGTTGAGCAGGCGCGTCTTCTCGCTGTTATCAGTTACAGACAAGTTGACCATCACGCACCTGTTTCATCGGCAGTTCGAAATTCCACAGACCGTTCGCGCCTTGCCCGTGGTATGGCTTGCCCGCGACCGTTACCCGGCAGGTGCCGGAAGCCCGCACGCTGAAGTGCAGCGGCATGTCCCCGCGGAACGAGAAGGCCACCTGGTTCTCCCCCCGGTAGCTCCAGCCGCTCAGCGGCAGGTTGGCCTCTTCCAGCGCGGGGCGCGGATCGCGCGTGGCACGCAGGGCCAGCACGGCATTTGGATCACTGAGGTGGACGTAGCGCCCCTGCGGCAGATCGCGCACGCCGGCCACTCCCCTGGAGCGGGCCAGGTCCGGCCAGCCCAACGCCGGGTCCAGGCGCAGGGTGCGCAAGCCATTGAGCCCGCGCAGTTGCCAGGCGCCATCGGCCCGCTTGGCCAGGCTGGCCTGGTGCAAACCTTCCAGGCGCGTGACGTAGTCGCTCATCCACAACGACAACGGCTGCTGCTTCAGCATCGTCCGATAGATCTCGTGCATGGTGCGGATCGACGCCTGCTTGGTGCCGGAATAGAAGTGGTAATAGAGGTGCAGCCCGCGCAGGCGGCGCGGCTGGTCGGTCAGCTCGAAGGTGTCGAGCACGCCGCGGAAACCGTAGTAGGGCCCGGTCCACAGGTTGGTGTAGACGTTCTCGTTGATGATCGGCGCGTAGTAGTGCACGCCGCCGCTGGTGGGGCGGATCAGTGGGTAGAGGCCGGTGAGCGACGGGAAGGCCTTGGTCAGCGCGGTGTTGCCGCCGTTGACGTTCGGCAGCCCGCTGTCGTAGGCCAGCTTGATGGTGGCGGCGTCAGGCAGGGCGTCGCCGGACCAGAAGATCATCTTCACCGGCTTGTCCGACGTGGTCAGCCGCTCGTTGATGTAGTCGCGGGTACCGACGACTTCGCGGCGCAGGTCCACCTTGTCGTAGCCGGGAATCGCCATCTTGTAGCCGTACTGCGCTTCGAACCCCTCGCGCTGCGAGGCCTTGTCCGGCTGCCAGAAGAACGGGTGGCTGAAGGTATGGCTGGCCACCTCGACCTTGGAGTCGGCGAAGATCTTCCTCGCGATCGGCTCCAGCTCGCGGGCCAGGTGGGGATACATGCCCTTCGGCCCGACCTCGCCCTCGATCACCGATACCGAGGTGAGGAACGGATAGGGCTTGATGAAGTCTTCCAGCACCTGCTGGCCCGCATAGGGCGTGCCCGGCACTTCCGCCCGCGAGACGAAGCCGTCGCCGTCGATGTGCACGGTGGCGATGCGCCGGCCGTTCTCGGTGGTCGCGTCAGGACTGGGCAGCGGCGGCAGGCCCAGCGCCCGCTGGACGAAGGCGAACGGATCGATGATCCAGCGCCGATGGTCTAGCGCCTCTTCGAGCACGTAGGGCGCCAGCGCGACGCCACCCCAGGGGCCGGTCGCCACGGGAACGTAGCGGCGGCCGTCGCCTTGCAGGACCAGCGCGGCGGTGGTCCGCTGCGGATCGGTCACGGTGAGCGCCGGCAGGTCGCGCGTGCGGATCGTCAGGGGCGCCTCGAAGGAGCCGACGAGGGTTCTGTCGTGGGACTCCAGCGTCGGGGTTCCCCGCAGCGGCTGGGACAGGGTCCGCATGCCCAGGCGCTGCAACAGGCTGTCGTTGTCGACCGGCAAGCCGGCGAGGAAGGCGATCGGCACTTGCTCGTCCACGCGGGCATCCAGCCAGGCGTCGAAGGCGTCGCTGGCTTCCGGCGGGCCGCTGGTCATCCAGATCACCACGCCGGCGTAGAGCCCTTTCAGCGGACGCTGCGGCAGGGAGTCGGAAGGCCAGTAGTCGATGCGATAGCCGAGGTATTCCAGCAGGCCGCCCAGGTGAATGTGCCCCGGATTGAGTTCCAGGTCCCCTTCCCTCGGGTCGTACACCAGCGCGAGACGGCGCGGCTGCACCTCCAGTGCGCCGACGCCCAGGGAGTCCAGCGCCGGGGTGGTCACGTAGGGAATGAAGCCCTCGGCCTTCAATCGCGCGGCCAGGGCACGGGCCTGGTCGCGGCTTTCCGGCGGCAGATAGTCGATGGCAACGATGGGCGTTCCCTGGGCACGCAGTTTTTCCAGGTGCGGCTGCAACCACTCGCGGTCTTCCTGCGGCACTTCGCGGTAACGCGAGCTGGCGGCGTCCCAGCCGGAGTGGATCGACTCCACCGCCACTGCCGACGCCACGCCCGGTAGCTCGGGCAGCACTTCGAAGCCACGATTGAAGAACAGCTTCAGCCCCGGCTCGCGGCGATGCATTTCCGCCAGCAGGCTGGCCAATGCCTGGCGCTGGGCATCGCGCTGGTCTTCGGCCTGCATCTGGAAGCTGTCGAGAGTGTCGAGGAACAGGCCGTCGTAGCCTTGCTGGCGCAATTCGGTGGCGCGTTCGAGCAGGTGCTTGCGCCATACCGGCGAGCCCAGGTCCATGACCTGGCTGCTCCAGGCATCGTTGCGCACGGAACTGGCGCCATCGCTGAGTCCGGTGCTGGCGAGGTCCGTGGCGTCGCCGTCGAACTCGCCTACCGACAGATAGGCGAAAGGCACGCTGCCCTGGGTCTTCAGATAGGAGACATCGGCGGCCGAGGCGTGGCCCGGCTCCAGCACCGCCCAGTCGAACTGCGCCAGCTCTGCCAGCGGCGGCTGGTCGGCATACCAGAACGCCACACTGGAAGGCTTGGCAAGGGCCACTGAAGCAAACAACAGCACGGCCAGGCCGATAGACCTGGCCATCCCCCTCGAATCAGTCAGTCGCATAATTCCATGAGCTGCGGTGCTTGACGCACCGACTTCCTTTTTAGCGGGTCCGACATGGCTGCCCCCGATTGCTACAGCCCACCCACTCGCTCCCACTACCATCCAAGAGCAGAACGCTGCCGGTCCCTAGTCCAAATATCCCGATTAACTCTGCGGGATTGAATCAGCTTTACCGGAGAAATGTCAATTTATTGTCTATTGAATAGCTTATTGATTTATTCGATGGCTTATCGTCAATTTTTAGTCACTTAGCATGCCAATATACTGGCACTATCGTGCGGCATGGGTTGCAAACCCTCCGCACCTGGGTTGCCTCCCCGCAAATGCGATCGGGTCGGCACCCGGAAAGAGGTGCCGCTCACACCAGAATCCACCCCGCACATATTCCAGAAAAGTCCTATTGATCGCTCCTCCCTGCCCCCCGATGGTGCGGCGTGCCATTCCTGCAAGGATGCCGAACCATCGGCAAGGAGCCTGCGATGCCCCGCCAATCCGACCTGCGCTTCACCTTCGCGCCCGCCAGCGGCGACTTCGAGGTCATCTCCTTCGAGCTGGACGAAGGGCTGTCCATGCCCTTCCGGTTGACCCTCGAGCTCTCCAGCCGCGACCCCGCCGTGGATTTCGGCGCCATCCTCGACCGGCCCGCGCTGTTCACCCTCTGGCGCGGCGAGCGGGCGGTGCGCCATGTCCACGGCCTGGTCAGCGCCTTCGCCCAGGGCGACACCGGTTTCCGCCGCACCCGCTACAGCGCCGTGGTCGAGCCCGCCCTGGCCCGCGCCGAGCTGCGCTCCAACTGGCGGATCTTCCAGCAGCGCAGCGTCCCGCAGATCCTCGACAGCGTCCTCCGCGCCCAGGGCATCAAC
>NZ_CAJFCI010000059.1 GCF_904061905.1 Zestomonas carbonaria | reverse complement strand
CCCCCCCACGTTCAGGCCCTGCCATCACTCCGCCTGCAACCCCACCCGCACCAGGCGGCCGTTGCCCTCGTCGGTGAGCAGGTACAGGTAGCCGTCCGGCCCCTGGCGCACGTCGCGGATGCGCGCCTTGAAGTCTTCCAGCAGGCGTTCCTCGTGGACCACCCGGTCACCGTCCAGTTGCAGGCGGATCAGTTGCTGCTGGGCCAGTGCGCCGATGAACAGGTTGTTCCGCCAGGCCGGGAAACGCTCGGCATCGTAGAAAGCCATGCCGCTGATCGCCGGGGATTTCTCCCAGACGTGCAGCGGCGGCTCGGTGCCGGGCACCGTCTCGCCCTTGGCCTCGGGAATCGGCAGGTAGGAGTAGTTGATCCCGTGGGTGGCCAGCGGCCAGCCGTAGTTCTTGCCGGCCTGCGGGATATTGATCTCGTCGCCGCCGCGCGGACCGTGCTCGTGGGTCCAGAGCACGCCGGTCCAGGGATTCAGCGCCGCGCCCTGCTGGTTGCGATGGCCGTAGGACCAGATTTCCGGCCGCGCGCGCGCCTGGCCGACGAAGGGATTGTCGTCCGGCACCTTGCCGTCGGGGTGCAGGCGCACCACCTTGCCCTGCAGCTTGTCGAGGTCCTGGGAGGTCGGCCGCTCGTTGTTCTCGCCGAGGGCGACGAACAGGTAGCCGTCGCGGTCGAACACCAGCCGCGAGCCGAAATGCAGGCCGCTGGACAGCTTGGGCTCCTGGCGGAAGATCATCTGGAAGTCGTCCAGCCGGCTCGCGTCGTCGGCCAGCCTGCCACGTCCCACCGCGGTCCCGGCCATGCCCTTGTCGCCACCGCCCTCGGCGTAGGACAGGTAGACCAGCCGGTCCTTGGCGAAGTCCGGCGACAGCACCACGTCGAGCAACCCGCCCTGGCCCCTGGCGTAGACCTCCGGCAACCCGCCCAGCGGCGGCGACAGCGCGCCGTCGGAGGCGACGATGCGCAGGCGTCCCGGCCTTTCCGTGACCAGCATCCGCCCATCGGGCAGGAAGGTCAGCCCCCAGGGATGCTCCAGCCCGGAAGCCACCACCTCGGTGGTCACCTTGCCCAGTTCGCTCGGATGCTCGACGGTCGCCGACTGGGCCGTCCCGCCGACCAGGGCCAGCAGGCCCAGCCAGATGAATCTCGACATGCTCGTTCCTCCGTGTCCGTTCGTTCGATCGGCCCGATTGTGCAACAAGCAGGGTCTGTTGTCGTTTCGGCACGAACCGCGTTGCTGCGGCAACAGACCCTGGCCAAGCCGGAACGATGCAACCTTTTCCGCAGATGTCGGGGGTCGGGACCGCCCGTCCGTACATGGGGCGGAACGCCGCCATTCCCTCAATACTGGTCTGTTGCTCAGACCATTTGAACCTTTGCTTAGAACGACTGGTCGTTCCATGAAAGGAGGAACGTCATGGGCAACCACGCACGGACCACCGCCGCGACGGCACCCACCGAGCGACTGCGCCGGGTGCGCGCCGTCAGCGAACGGCTGTGCGCGCCGCTGGCGGTCGAGGACCACGTGATCCAGAGCATGCCCGACGTCAGCCCGCCGAAATGGCACCTGGCGCACGTGAGCTGGTTCTTCGAAGCCTTCCTGCTCAAGCCCTACCTGCCCGGCTACCGCACGCCGGAGCCGCTCTACGACCTGCTGTTCAATTCCTACTACGAGACCCACGGCACGCCCTTCCCGCGTATCCGGCGCGGGTTGCTGTCGCGGCCGACGGTGGCCGAGGTGCTGGACTTCCGCCGGCACGTCGACGCCGGCCTGGCCGAACTGCTCGCCGCGCCGCCGGCCGAGCACGCCGACGAGATCGCCCGGCGCCTGGAACTCGGCCTGCACCACGAGCAGCAGCACCAGGAACTGCTGCTGATGGACATCAAGCACATCCTCGCCCAGAACCCGCTGTGCCCGGCCTATCGCCGAGACCTGCCGGTAGCGCCGCCCGCGCCTGCGCAGCAACCGGGCTGGCACGCCTGGCCCGCCGGGCTGTACGAGACCGGCCACGCTGGCGACGGCTTCGCCTTCGACTGCGAGCAGCCGCGCCACCGGGTGTTCCTCGACGCCTTCGCGCTGGCCCGCTGGCCGGTGAGCAACGGCGACTACCTGGCCTTCATCATGGACGGCGGCTATGCCCGCCCGGAGCTGTGGCTGGCCGACGGCTGGGCGCATATCCAGCAGGAAGGCTGGCTGGCGCCGCTGTACTGGCGGCACGGCGAGGATGGCTGGCAGGAATTCACCCTCGGCGGCCTGTGTCCGCTGGACGACCAGGCGCCGGTCTGCCACCTCAGTTTCTACGAGGCCGACGCCTACGCGCGCTGGGCCGGCGCGCGGCTGCCGAGCGAGGCGGAATGGGAAGTCGCCGCGCAGGCGGCGTCGCCGACCGGCAACTTCCTGGACAGCGACTACCTGCACCCGCTGGCCACGGCCCCGCAGGGAGAAGGGCCGCAGCAACTGTTCGGCGACGTCTGGGAATGGACCGCCAGCGCCTACCGCCCCTACCCCGGCTTCCGCCCGCTGCCGGGCAGCCTGGGCGAGTACAACGGCAAGTTCATGAGCGGGCAGATGGTGCTGCGCGGCGGCTGTTGCGCCACGCCGGCCGATCATATCCGCGCCAGCTACCGCAACTTCTTCTATCCACACCAGCGCTGGCCGTTCACCGGCCTGCGCCTGGCCAGGGAGGCATGAGCGTGCAGCACGACGTGCATTTTCACGACCTGCGCCACAGCGCGCCGGGCCCCGGCCTGCGCGAAAGCGTGCTGGCCGGTTTCGCCGCCGAGCCGAAGTGGGCCTCGCCGAAATTCTTCTACGATCGGCGCGGCTCGGAGCTGTTCGAGCAGATCTGCCGGCAACCCGAGTACTACCTGACCAGCACCGAGGAAGCCATCCTCACCCGGGCCGCCGCCGACATCGCCGAGATCGCCGGCCATCACGCCAACCTGGTGGAGCTGGGCAGCGGCGCCAGCCGCAAGGTGCGCCTGCTGCTGGAGGCCATGCACCCGGCCAGCTACCTGGGCATCGACATCTCCCGCGACTTCCTGCTCGACAGCACCGCACGGCTGGCCGACGACTACCCCTGGCTGGACGTGCACGCCGCCTGCGCCGACTTCTGCCAGCCGCTGCGACTGCCGGACGACTTCGACAGCGAACACCCGCTGGCCTTCTTCCCCGGTTCGAGCATCGGCAACTTCACCCCGGCGGAAGCCGTCACCCTGCTCGCCAACCTGCACGAATGGCTGCCGCCGGGCGGCGGCCTGCTGATCGGCATCGACCTGGTCAAGGACAGGCAAGTGCTGGAAGCCGCCTACAACGACGCGGCCGGGGTGACGGCGGCGTTCAACCTGAACCTGCTGGAACGCATCCGCCACGAGCTGGACAGCGATATCGAACCGGAGCGCTTCGTCCATCGCGCCTTCTTCAACGAGCACGAATCACGCATCGAGATGCATCTGGTCAGCCCGCAGGCGCAGCGGGTGCGCATCGAAGATCGCCGGTTCGCCTTCGCCGCCGGCGAAAGCCTGCACACCGAGAATTCCTACAAGTACAGCGCGGAAGGCTTCCGCGAACTGGCCGGGCGCGCCGGCTTCAGGCCGCTGGCGAGCTGGAGCGACCCGCGCGGGCTGTTCAGCGTGCAGTATCTGGAGCGGGAATGAGCGACGGGGATTCTGTCAGGTAGAAACCCTACTCGCCGGCCGGCTTGCGGCGCTTGAGCGGCGCCAGGCCGTCCTGGCTGACCAGCGCGGGTTTGTCCGCATTCGGTCGCGGCCCCGACTTGCGCTTGGCCGGTGCCTTGGCGGCGCCCTTCTTGTCGGTCTTTTTCTTCTTGAAGCCGGCCGCCTTGCCCGAGGCCTTGACCTTCTTCGGCCCCTGGTAGCTGCCTTTCAGCTCCTTGATGGTGCGCCGCTCGAACTGCTGCTTGAGGTAGCGCTCGATGCTCGACATCAGGTTCCAGTCGCCATGGCAGATCAGCGACACCGCCAGACCCTCGCCGCCGGCCCGGCCGGTGCGGCCGATGCGGTGCACGTACTCGTCGCCGCTGCGCGGCATGTCGAAGTTGATCACCAGATCCAGGCCCTCGACGTCCAGGCCGCGCGCCGCCACGTCGGTGGCCACCAGCACCTTGGCGCCGCCCTGCTTGAGCCGTTCGATGGCCAGCTTGCGGTCCTTCTGGTCCTTGTCGCCGTGCAGCACGAAGGCCTTGATGCCCTTGGCGACCATATGGCCGTACAGCCGGTCGGCCGCCGCCCGGGTATTGGTGAAGACGATCGCCTTGGCGTAGCTCTCATGCTCGAGCAGCCAGTGGACCAGTTGTTCCTTGTGGACGTTGTGATCGGCGGTGATGATCTGCTGGCGGGTGCCTTCGTTGAGCTCGCCGACCGCGTTGAGCTTGAGGTGCAACGGGTCCTTGAGCACCGCGCCGATCACTTCGCGCAGCGCATTGCCGCCGCTGGTGGCGGAGAACAGCAGGGTCTGGCGCGGGCCGCTGCAGGCCGCGGCGAGGCGCTGCGCATCCTCGGCGAAGCCCATGTCGAGCATCCGGTCGGCCTCGTCCAGCACCAGCACCTCGACGGCCTCCAGCAACAGGTTGCCGGCCTCCAGGTGCTCGATCAGGCGCCCCGGGGTGCCGATCAGCACGTCCGGCTCCTTGCGCATCATCGCCGCCTGCACCTTGAAGTCCTCGCCACCGGTGATCAGCCCGGCCTTGAGGAAGGTGAACTGGGCGAATGTCTCAACCTGCTTCAGGGTCTGTTGCGCCAGTTCGCGGGTCGGTAGCAGAATCAGCGCTCGCGTACGGATTTTCGGCCGCTCCGCGCCAAGCAGGCGGTGCAGCAATGGCAGCACGAAGGCGGCGGTCTTGCCGCTGCCGGTCTGCGCGATCACCCGCAGGTCACGTCCCTCCAGGGCAGGAGGAATGGCCGCCACCTGCACCGGGGTGGGCTCGGCGAATTTCAGCTCGGCCACGGCCTTGAGCAGGCGTTCATGCAGGGCGAATTGGGCAAACACAGGCACCTCGAAGCGAAACAGAACTAAAGAGCGGCATAGGTTACCGGTTGTCGGCGTAAAACTCTGCTTTTCTTGGGCCGCATTCACTGGCGCCGCAGACACTTGAGGACCATAATTCTGACACTCCCGGCCATCAGGCGACGTACTATTGGCAAACGTCTGATCTGGCGGGGAAACTTTATAGAGCTGATGCGGTCCAATGGTCAGCGATCGTCCTGACCGCTCATTGGCTAGGGCCCAGCTCCGGAGACGCCAGCATGAAACCAGCCCTGATCTACTACGTTGCTGCCAGTTTGGATGGTTATATCGCCCGTCCGGACGGCCGAGTCGATTGGCTTCGCCCGATCGAGGACGCCGGTGAGGATTACGGATATCACGATTTCTATTCTGGCATCGACGCCTTGTTGATGGGGCGGGTGACCTACGAGACGATCCTCAAGTACGCCGACAAGTGGCCCTACCCGGGCAAGACCTGCATCGTGCTGACTCGCTCGGTTCTGCCAGCCGCCGACTCGGACGTGCATATCTGCCACTGGACGCCGTCCGAAGCGCTGAACAAGCTTGGCGACATGGGCTGCAAGCGCGTCTGGCTGGTGGGCGGCGGTTCGCTGGCCGGCACCTGCTACTCCGCCGGCCTGCTCGACGAGCTGGTGGTCAGCGTGGTGCCGCACATGCTCGGTGCCGGCATCAAGATGTTCGCCACCGGCCTGGAACGCGGCCTGACCCTGCAGACCCAGCGCAACTTCTCCACCGGCGTGGTGCAACTGCACTACCAGGTACAGGGCGAGGCTGCTTGACCACCCTGCACATCGCCGCCGCTTGCCTGTTCGACGACCAGCAACGCCTGCTGCTGGTCCGCAAGCGGCATACCCGCATGTTCATGCTGCCCGGCGGCAAGCGCGAAACCGGCGAAGCGCCGTTGTGCGCCCTGCGCCGCGAGCTGCGCGAGGAGCTGCAACTCGACCTGCCGCCCAACGCCTTCGAGCCGCTTGGCCGTTTCCACGCGCCGGCGGCCAACGAGGCGGACACCTGGGTCGCCGCCGACATCTTCACCGCCCGCCTGCCCCATGCCGTCCAGGCCGCCGCCGAACTCGAGGAACTGGCCTGGCTGGAACCTGGCGCGCCCCTCCACGATCGCCTCGCCCCGCTGCTACGCGAACAGGTACTGCCAGCGCTGGACCGCGCCTAGGTTCCGTACGAAAAGTGCCTGCGCTCGGTAGAGCCTAGAAGCGCACTACACCTGCGCCTGCTTACGCAACACCCGCGCACTGTCCCAGCCGGTCAACAGGATCGCCAGCCATATCGGACCGTAGGTCCAGAACTGACGCGGATCGAAGGCCTCGCCGAGCATCAGCACGGCGACAGCGAACAGCAGCACCGGCTCGACATAGCTGAGAATCCCGAACAGCCCCATCGGCAGCAGCCGGCTGGCCGCCATCATCGCCGCGAAAGCCAGGGTGCCGAGCAGGCCCAGCCCCGGCAGCAGCCACCAGAGCTGCGGCGCCTGTTCGAAGGCGCCGGGCGGTGAATAGGCCATCACCAGCCAGATCGCCAACGGCGCCAGCACCAGCATTTCCAGGATGAAGCCGGACAGCGCGTCCAGGCGCATCCAGCGGCGCAGCATCAGGTAGGGCGGATAGCCCAGCGCGGTGACCAGGGTCAGCCAGGAGAAGGCGCCGGTGTCCCACAGTTCGTGGAGCACGCCGGCCAGCGCCAGCAGCACGGCGATGCCTTGCAGCGGCCGCAGGCGCTCGTCGTAGAACAGCCTGCCGACCACCACCAGGACCAGCGGCAGAAGGAAGTAGCCCAGCGACACCTCGAGCATCCGCCCCACCAACGGCGCCCAGAGGAACAGCCCCCACTGCACGCCGATCAGCAACGACGCCAGCGGCACGGCGGCCAGCAGCAGCGGCTCGCGACGCAGGCGTCCGAACACCGCCATCAGCGTCGGCCACTGGCGGAACGCCAGGACCAGCAGGAGCACCGCCGGGATCGACCAGAGCACGCGCTGGGCGAGGATCTGCCAGCCGTCGAGCGGCGCCAGCTCGCGCACGTAGCCGGGAATCAGGGCGAACAGCGCGGATGCCGCCAGGGACAGGGCCATGCCACGGCCGGACAACCTCATGGCCGCCACCGACGACGAACGGACAGGCAGTAAGGGGACATCGCAGACTCTCGCAAAAAGTCCTCGACATTACCCGAGGCCAGGGCGAAACCCAAGCGTTGCGGGAGGTTGCCCGCAGGAGCGGACGCCCCGGTCAGTGCGGTGTTCGGCACCAGCCCTCTCCCCCGGCCCCTCTCCCATGAATGGGAGAGGGGTGACTTGCTCCCACCTCCGTGGCTCGGATGCAATCCGGGGAAACCGGCAATGGAGTTCCCCGAACCACGCCCCGTAGGAGCGGCCCATGGCCGCGAATCGCAGGCATGGCCAGCTCCTATGTTCCCGCTACGGCAAACACCCAGGCAGCCTCAACCCCACAAACAAAAAATCCGGACAACCAGGGGGGAGCGGTTGTCCGGATGGAGCGCCCAGGAGCCGGGGGGCGCAAGGAAGCGTGGTGGCGGATTTCGTCAGGCGACTTCAGCGAGGCGCGACTTGGCTTGCGCCAGGCCCTTCTCGGAGAACTCGGCGCCCATGTTCAGGCCCTCGGCATGGATGAAGGTGACGTCGTGGATGCCGATGAAGGCCAGCGCCTGGCGCAGGTAGGGCTCCTGGTGATCCAGGGCGCTGCCGGCGTAGATGCCGCCGCGAGCGGTCAGCACGTAGGCACGCTTGCCGCTGAGCAGGCCTTGCGGGCCGGTCTCGGTGTACTTGAAGGTCACCCCGGCGCGCAGCACGTGGTCGAGCCAGGACTTCAGGGTGCTGGGGATGGCAAAGTTGTACATCGGTGCGGCCAGTACCAGCACGTCGGCAGCCAGCAGTTCCTCGGTCAGCCGGTTGGAGCGTTCCAGGGCGGCCTTTTCCGCGGCGCTCTGCCGGTCGGCCGGCTTCATCCAGCCGCCGAGCAGGGTTTCGTCCAGGTGCGGAACCGGCTCCTTGGCCAGGTCGCGGATGGTGATGCTGTCGTCCGGATGGGCCTCGCGCCATTGCACCAGGAACTCTTCGGTGAGCTGGCGGGAAATCGAACCCTGTTGGCGGGCGCTGCTTTCGATCACGAGAACATTGGACATGCTGCTGACTCCATCGAGAAGGTGTGTGCGTTTCGATGGGTGCAGATTATTGAGACACGAATCGATAAAAAAGCGGAAAAATCCGCTACAAACGATCTACAAATTTGATTTATGGATGCAAGCGAATTAGGCTCTGGACGGTGCCCTGCGCACCGTCCGGACGCCTATTCCGGGTCAGTCGAGCGGTTCGCAGGTGAGCTTGATGCGCAGACGGATGATGCCGTTGTTGAACTTGCCGGTCAGCGCCGCGTTGCCGCCCGGCTCCAGGGTGACCTTGCGGGTGCGCGGCACTTCCGGGCCGTTGCGGAACACGGCGGTGCACCTGGCGCGGGTCTGGCCATAGTTGTAGAGGTCGAGGGCGGCCAGGTTGTAATCGATGGCCTGGCCGGAGGCGGACACTTCCGCGCCGTTCAACTGCTTCTCCAGCTCGATGGGATAGGTCGCGGCCAATGCCCCCATGGGCAGCAGGGCGAATACGGCACAGTACAGCTTTTTCATGGGACAGGTTTCTCCGGTACGGGAGGCCAGCGTAGGACAAGAGGAGACGTAGATGAAAGCTCCCCGCGTAACCCTGGATCAATGGCGCACCCTCCAGGCGGTGGTCGATCACGGCGGTTTCGCCCAGGCGGCCGAGGCGTTGCACCGCTCGCAATCCTCGATCAGCTACACGGTGGCGCGCATGCAGGAACAGCTCGGCGTACCGCTGCTGCGCATCGACGGGCGCAAGGCGGTGCTCACCGAAGCCGGCGCCGTGCTGCTGCGCCGCTCGCGGCAACTGGTCAAGCAGGCCAGCCAACTGGAAGACCTCGCCCACCACATGGAGCAGGGCTGGGAGGCGGAGGTGCGCCTGGTGGTCGACGCCGCCTACCCGATCGCCCGCCTGGTGCGCGCGCTCAGCGCCTTCATGCCGCAGAGCCGGGGCTGCCGGGTGCGGTTGCGCGAGGAAGTGCTGTCCGGGGTCGAGGAAGTGCTGCTCGAAGGCGTCGCCGACCTGGCGATCAGCAGCCTGAACATCGGCGGCTACCTGGGCGAGGAGCTGAACTCGGTGGAATTCATCGCCGTCGCCCATCCGCTGCATCCGCTGCACCTGCTGCAACGCGAGATCACCTTCCAGGACCTGGAAGGCCATCTGCAAGTGGTGATCCGCGACTCCGGGCACACCCAGCCGCGCGACGTCGGCTGGCTCGGCGCCGAGCAGCGCTGGACGGTCGGCAGCCTGGCCACCGCCGCCACCTTCGTCGGCAACGGCCTGGGCTTCGCCTGGCTGCCACGCCACCTGATCGAACGCGAATTGCACGAGGGCCTGCTCAAGCCGCTGCCGCTGGACCAGGGCGGCAGCCGGCGGCCCAGCTTCTACCTTTATTCGAACAAGGAAAAGACACTGGGACCGGCGACGCAGATCCTCATCGACCTGCTCAAGACCTTCGACAGTGCGCCCCTGGATGCACCTTTCGCCGCACCTCTGCCGACCACCTGACGCGCCCCGGGGGCTCCCATGTCTTACTTCGATTACCAAGGTTGCCAACTGCACTACGAGGAATACGGCCACGGCGCGCCGCTGCTGCTGGTTCATGGCCTGGGTTCCAGCACCCTGGACTGGGAATACCAGATCCCCGCGCTGAGCCCCCACTACCGGGTCATCGCCCTCGACGTGCGCGGCCACGGCCGTTCCGGCAAGCCGCGTGAACGCTACAGCATCGCCGGCTTCGCCGAGGACGTGGCGGCGCTGATCGAACACCTCGGCTGCGGGCCGGTGCATCTGGTCGGCATCTCCATGGGCGGAATGATCGGTTTCCAGGTCGGCGTGGACTTCCCGCACCTGCTGAAGAGCCTGACCATCGTCAACAGCGGCCCGGAGGTGAAGGCCAGGAAGCCCGCCGACTACCTGATGATCGCCCAGCGCTGGACCCTCTCGCGGCTGCTCAGCCTGGAGCGGATCGCCAAGGGCCTCGCGCGCATCCTGTTCCCCAAGCCGGAACAGGCCGAGCTGCGGCAGAAGGTCGAGCAGCGCTGGCCGCGCAACGACAAGCGCGCCTACACCGCCAGCCTGGACGCGATCATCGGCTGGGGCGTGCGGGAACGCCTGGAGCGCATCACCTGTCCTACCCTGGTGGTCAGTGCCGATCACGACTACACCCCGGTGGCGCTGAAGGAGGCCTACGTCAAGGAGCTGCCGAACGCGCGCCTGGCGGTGATCGCCGACTCGCGCCATGCCACCCCGATGGACCAGCCCGAACGATTCAACACCACCCTGCTCGACTTCCTCGCCGAGGTCGAGCGTTCCGCCAAGACCTAGAAAAAGGCCTCAACGATGCTGAAGAAACTCGTACTCGCTGCCTGCTCCCTGCTGTTCGCCTGCAACCTGCTGGCCGCTGACAACCCCCGCGTGCTGCTCGCCACCAGCCTGGGCGAGATCGAGGTCGAACTCGACGCCGGCAAGGCGCCGGTCACCGTGAAGAACTTCCTCGCCTACGTGGACAGCGGTTTCTACGACAACACCATCTTCCACCGGGTGATCCCCGGCTTCATGGTGCAGACCGGCGGCTACACCGAGAGCATGAGCGAGAAGAAAACCCGGGAGCCGATCAAGAACGAAGCCGACAACGGCCTGCACAACGTGCGCGGCACACTGGCCATGGCGCGGACCTCGGAAGTGAACTCGGCCACCAGCCAGTTCTTCATCAACCAGAAGGACAACGCGTTCCTCGACCACGGCGTGCGTGACTTCGGCTACGCGGTGTTCGGCAAGGTGGTGCGCGGCATGGACGTGGTCGACCGCATCGCCCAGACGCCGACCACCTTCCGCGCCGGCATGCGCGACGTGCCCGCCCAGCCGGTGGTGATTCTTTCGGCCAAGCGGATTTGACTGAGGGGAAGTCGGCTGGACGAAAGTCCGCCCCTCACCCCAACCCTCTCCCAGGGGGAGAGGGGACTGATCGAAGCTGAGGTCATGCACGGCGCTAACCAACGCCTCGGATTGCCCCCCTCTCCCTCCGGGAGAGGGCTGGGGTGAGGGACCGAACGCTCCCCCTCCTCCCGCGGCACAGGATATGCCGCCCGCCGGGCCAACAGGCCCGGCAGCACTTTAAGGATGCGACACCATGATCTTCCGCTACTTCGAACGCCTCATCGATTACTTCCGTGCCGGTTCCGGCGACATGCCGCCGTCCGGCGTGGGACGCTTCTACCTGCACTACCTGCGCCAGGTCTGGCCGAGCCTGACCGCCCTGCTACTAGTCGGGCTGGTGGTCGCGCTGATCGAAGTGGCGCTGTTCAGCTTCCTCGGCCGGCTGATCGACCTCGCACAAGCCAGCACCAGCGGCAGCGAGTTCTTCCGCGAGCACCGCGACGAGCTGATCTGGATGGCCGTGGTGGCCCTGCTGCTGCGCCCGCTGTTCAACGGCGTGCACGACCTGCTGGTGCACCAGACCATCAGCCCCGGCCTGTCCACCCTGGTGCGCTGGCAGAACCACAGCTACGTGCTCAGGCAGAGCCTGGGCTTCTTCCAGAACGACTTCGCCGGGCGCATCGCCCAGCGCATCATGCAGACCGGCAACGCCCTGCGCGACTCGGCTGTGCAGGCCATCGACTCATTGTGGCACGTGGTGGTCTACGTGGTCAGCAGCCTGGTGCTGTTCGCCGAGGCCGACTGGCGGCTGATGCTGCCGCTGCTGATCTGGGTGATCGGCTATGCCGTCGCCCTCTCCTACTTTGTGCCGCGCGTGAAGCAGCGCTCGGTGGTCGCCTCCGAGGCGCGCTCCAAGCTGATGGGGCGCATTGTCGACGGCTACACCAACATCGCCACCCTCAAGCTGTTCGCCCACACCAACCATGAACAGGGCTACGCCCGCGAAGCGTTGCAGGAGCAGACCGAGAAGTCCCAGCGGGTCGGCCGCGTGGTGACCGCGATGGACTTCACCATCACCGCCATGAACGGCCTGCTGATCGCCGCGACCACCGGCCTCGCCCTGTGGCTGTGGAGCCAGGGCGCGATCAGCGTCGGCGCCATCGCCCTGGCTACCAGCCTGGTGATCCGCATCAACGGCATGGCCGAGTGGATCATGTGGGTGGTCAACGGCATCTTCGAGAACATCGGCACGGTTCAGGACGGCCTGCGCACCATCGCCCAGCCACACACGGTGCTCGACCGCGCAGACGCCCCGCCGCTGCGGGTGAGCCGTGGCGAGGTGCGCTTCGAGAACGTGCACTTCCACTACGGCAAGGGCAGCGGGGTGATCGAAGGTCTCGACCTGCACATCCGCCCCGGCGAGAAGATCGGCCTGATCGGCCCCTCCGGCGCCGGCAAGTCGACCCTGGTCAACCTGCTGCTGCGCCTCTACGACCTGGAGCAGGGACGCATCCTGATCGACGGCCAGGACATCGCCGAGGTTGCCCAGGAAAGCCTGCGCGCGCAGATCGGCATGGTCACCCAGGACACCTCGCTGCTGCACCGCTCGATCCGCGACAACCTGCTCTACGGCAAGCCCGGCGCCAGCGAGGCGGAACTCTGGGAAGCGGCGCGCAAGGCGCGGGCCGACAGCTTCATCCCGCAACTCTCCGACGCCCAGGGCCGACGCGGGCTGGACGCGCGGGTCGGCGAACGCGGGGTCAAGCTCTCCGGCGGCCAGCGCCAGCGCATCGCCATCGCCCGAGTGCTGCTCAAGGACGCGCCGATCCTGATCCTCGACGAAGCCACCTCGGCGCTGGACTCGGAAGTCGAGTCGGCGATCCAGGAAAGCCTGGAAACGCTGATGCAGGGCAAAACGGTGATCGCCATCGCCCACCGCCTGTCCACCATCGCCCGCATGGACCGCCTGGTGGTGCTCGACCAGGGCCGCATCGTCGAGAGCGGCAGCCACGGCGAACTGCTCGAACACGGCGGCCTCTACACCCGCCTGTGGCAGCACCAGACCGGCGGGTTCGTCGGGGTGGAATAGGCGGGAGCGGCCCATACGAACCCGTCACGGAGAATCGCTCATGGAAGAGCTTCGCCGTTCCGGCCACGCAGCCTTGCGCAAAGGTCGCGTGTCCATCGGCAATACCGCCTACCTGGTCACCGCCACGACCACGGAGCGCCGTCCCCTGTTCACTGACTTCCAGGCCGCCTGTGCCGCCGCACGCTGCTTCGAAGCCGCTGAGGTACAGGCCGCCGACCGCATGCTCGCCTGGGTGCTGATGCCGGACCATGCGCATTGGCTGATCCAGTTGAGCGAGCATGGCGATCTCAGCGAATTGGTCGGCCGCCTGAAATCCGCCAGCGCCCGCCATGCGAACCGAAGCCTCGGTCGACACGGCCCACTCTGGGCCAGGGCGTTTCATGATCACGCCTTGCGTGCCGAGGCGGACCTGCGCGCGACCGCACGCTACATCGTGGCCAATCCCCTGCGTGCGGGGTTGGTGAAGCGGATTGGCGATTATCCGTTCTGGAACGCCGTGTGGCTTTGAGGCGGGATCGCGGCCATGGGCCGCTCCTACAAACACGGCCCCAGTGCCGACCTGTAGGAGCGCGCCACGCGCGCGATTCGCGGCCATGGGCCGCTCCTACAACACTACCCCGATGCCGACCTGTAGGAGCGCGCCATGCGCGCGATTCGCGGCCATGGGCCGCTCCTACAAAACACTCCCCCGACGCCGACCTGTAGGAGCGCGCCACGCGCGCGATTCGCGGCCATGGGCCGCTCCTACGACACTACCCCGACGCCGACCTGTAGGAGCGCGCCACGCGCGCGATTCGTGGGATCAACCCTGCCGATACGGCAACAACTCCCACGCTTCCTCGGCATAGCCACGCACGCCGTGGCGTTCCTGCTCCAGGAACTCGGCCACCGCCGCGCGCAGGCCGGGGTGGGTGAGGTAGTGCCAGGAGCGGGTGATCTCCGGTTCGAAGCCACGGATCAGCTTGTGCTCGCCCTGGGCGCCGGCGTCGAAGCGGCGCAGGCCGTGGGCGATGGCGTAGTCCATGCCCTGGTAGAAGCAGGTCTCGAAATGCAGCCGGTCGAACTCGGCCAGGCAGCCCCAGTAGCGGCCGTAGAAGCTTTCGCCGTCCACCAGGCTGAAGGCCATGGCCACCGGCCGTGAGCCCTGGCGGGCCAGCACCACGCGGATCGCCTCGGGCATGCGCTCGGCCAGCAGGCTGAAGAAGCTGCGCGCCAGGTACGGCAACTGGCCGCGCACGTGGTAGGTATTGGCGTAGCAGGCATAGACGAAATCCCACTCCGCCTCGCTCAGCTCACGTCCCTCGCGCCAGTCGAAGTCGATGCCCTGCCCGGCCACCTGCTCGCGCTCCTTGCGCAGTTGCTTGCGCTTGCGCGAGGCCAGGGTGTCGAGGAAGTCCTGGAAATCCCGGTAGCCGCGATTGTGCCAGTGGAACTGGCAGCCAAGCCGTTCCAGCCAGCCCTCCCGATCGCCCAGCAGGCTATCGGCCAGGGCATCGGTGAAGTTGATGTGGGCGCCGGACAGCCCTTCCTCTTCCAGACCCGCCGCCAGTTCGTCGAGCAACTGCCCGGCCGCGTGCGGCAGGCCCAGCAGGCGCGGCCCGCGCACCGGGCTGAACGGCACCGCGCCGAGCAGCTTGGGGTAGTAGGCGATTCCCGCGCGCATGCAGGCGTCCGCCCAGCCGTGGTCGAACACGTATTCGCCGTAGGAATGGCTCTTCCGGTAGGCCGGCAGCGCCGCCAGCAACCGCCCGCCCTCGACCAGCAGGCGATGGTCCGGACGCCAGCCGCTGCGCCCGCCGACGCTGCCGCTGTCCTCCAGGGCGGAAAGGAAAGCGTGGCGCAGGAAGGGTTGCGGCTCGGCAAGCAGGGCGTCCCAGGCTTCGGGGGCGACGGCATGCAGGGAGTCGATACGGTGGACGGGCATGGCGGGATTCCGGGGTGGCAAGGCTGCAATATATCTCTAACGGCGATCCCGCGAGATGATCGGGGAGATGGTGGATGCCGTCGCCAGGCACACAATTCGCGGCCATGGGCCGCTCCTACGACACTACCCCGACGCCGACCTGTAGGAGCGCGCCACGCGCGCGATTCGCGGCCGTGGGCCGCTCCTACGACACTACCCCGATGCCGACCTGTAGGAGCGCGCCATGCGCGCGATTCGCGGCCATGGGCCGCTCCTACGACACTACCCCGATGCCGACCTGTAGGAGCGCGCCATGCGCGCGATTCGCGGCCGTGGGCCGCTTCATCCGCATTGCAGACGAAAAAAAGCCCCGCACTAGGCGGGGCAAGAAAAAGGAGCGCAACGATGCTTATGCTTTAGAAGGCGTATTGCAGACGCATCACGAAGCCGTCGCCGTCGTCGTCACCGTTGATGTTGGTGACCTTGTCGGTCTTGACCTTGGTGTACATGCCGCTGACCTTGACCGCTTCGGTGGCGTACCAGTTCACGCCCAGGTTGTGCACCTTGGCCTCGGTGTCGTCGGCCTCACGGGTGAAGTTGGCGGAAACCTGCGCCACGTCGTTGTCGGCGGAGATGCTGTCGTAGCGGTAGTAGACTTCCCAGGCGCCGATCTGCTTGTTGGCCGGCTTGATGGAGTCGAAGCGGCCGAGCTTGTAGCCACGCGATTCGCCGGTCAGGGTGTAGGCGGCCTGGACGTAGAAGCCATCGGCTTCCAGGTCGGATTGCGGGCCGGCGGAGTCGGTTTCACGCTTCATCCATTCGCCTTGCAGCGAGAACGGGCCCATGGCCCAGGCCGCTTCCAGGCCCCAGGCCTTGTCGTCGTCCCATTCCAGGGCGGCGGAGTTGCTGCCGGCGAATACCGGACGGGTGCCCACGCCGCTGGCGTCGTTGCCACCGTTGGTTTCCACGCCACGCATGCCCAGGCGCGAGCGATAGCGCGCGTCGGCACCGACCACGTCGTCCAGGCTGCGCTGGGCGTAGTTCACACCAAAGTGCAGGACGTTGCCGGCCTCGGCCATCGGCGCGATCACGCCACGGAAGTTGAACTGCTTGACGCTGTCGCCTTCAGTGTCGTCGATGTCCTTGGAGAAGGCACCGGCGGACACGTAGGCGAGGTTGTCATAGGCGTAGGAGATCTGCGCGCCCTGGCCGTTCTGGTGGCCGTTGGTCCAGTCGATGATGTCGTAGAAGGCGTTACGCTCCAGGGCGGTCACCCACTTGGAGCTGGTGGCCTTCTCCAGACCGAACTCCGGGTCGAAGCGACCGAACTTCAGGATCACCGGGTTGAAGCCGGTGTAGGAGATGGAGGCCTCATCGAAGTAGCCGTTATCCGAATCGCCGGAGTTGTGCGAGAAGTCGTAGTTGATCTGGTAGGCCCAGTCGGTGAAGGCCACGCCGCCGATCTCGAGGAAGGCACGGCGGAAATAGGCGGCATCGGCGGTGTCGCCGTTGCGGGTGTAGAAGCCGTCGAAGCGGCTGTAGTCGGCTTGCAGACGGCCGCCGACCTTGAAACCGAAAGCCTTGTCAGTGGTGGCCACTTCCAGGCCACCCTTGGTCTTGATAACGATGTCGGCGCCGTCGGTGGTGACGGTACCGGCGACGGCCTGGGCGCTCACGGCGAGAGCCAGGGCGCTGGCCACGAAACCGGCCATACCACGGAAGGTGTGCATACGGATCATCGAAGGATTCCCCTATTGGTCTTTTAGCGTCGGAAAACACGCGGGCATCTGGGCCGTTGGTGTTGGAGGGGAATCTTGGCGACGGGTTATGACAGTCAGATTGCCATTACAAAAATGTTATGTGACAGGGGAACTTTTTTACTTCCTTTAGGAATATGGGCGGAGAGCCGGCAGGAAGCGCTTCAGCAGAGGGGCCGGCGGAGATTCCATGGGTTGAAACGGAGCGCTGCCCGGCCCGGTCTACGAGGGGAAAGCCAGTTGCAGTCGGCTGGCGAAGCGGCGCGGTTCACCGCTCAGCGGGTCGCTGAAGGACAGCCCCTGCGCCAGCAGTTGCAGCGGCCGGTCGTAATCGTCCGGGGCATCCGGGCGATCGATGAGTTCGGGATAGAAGCCGTCATGGCGGATCGGCGCGCCGAGCGCGGCCAGGTGCACGCGCAACTGGTGCTTCTTGCCGGTCACCGGGTAGAGCGCATAGCGCCACCAGCCGCCGCGACGTTCGAGCACTTCGATCTGGGTTTCCGTGTTCGGCTCGCCATCCACCTCGCGCATGCGGAAGAACGGTTCGCCGGCCTCCAGCCGGGTGGCACGCCGCAGCGGGAAGTCCAGGTCGGGCAGCGCCGGGGCGATGGCCTCGTAGCGCTTGTCGATGCGCCGCTCGCGGAACAGTGCCTGGTAGCGCGCGCGGCTCGCCGGGTTGGCGGAGAACAGCACCAGGCCGGCGGTGTGCCGGTCGATGCGGTGCAGCGGCACCAGATGCGGATTGTCCAGGCGGCGGGTCAGGCGCGCCTGCAGGGTCTGCTCGACGTATTCGCCGGCCGGCATCACCGGCAGGAAGTGCGGCTTGTCGGCCACCACCAGGTGCTCGTCGACGTGCAGGATGGCCTCGACGAACGGAATCGGCGTCTCGTTCGCCACCTCGCGGAAGTACTGCACCCGCAATCCTTCCTTATATGGATGCTGCGGACCGAGCGGCCGGCCATCGCCATCCATCACCCGCCCACGCGCCATGCGCCCGAGCCAGGTCTCGCGGCCGATCGCCGGAAAATGCGCGCACAGGCAATCGAGCACGGTGTCCCAGTCGCCCGGAGGCAAGTGCAGGATGCTGGGGCGGACGGCGGGTGGAGTGGGCATCGTGGGGTTCTGGAGTGGGAATACGGGAGCGTATTAGGCCCGGCCATGGAGGGCGGGTCAAAGGTTCGCGATGTTTGTTTTCTGGGTCCCCGCGTTCGCGGGAAACCAATCAACCCACCGCGAATGTGTCCGAACGCACAGGAAGACAAGATCGACCGGCGCCTTTTCGAACTTTCACGAAACTTTCACAACTGATGGCGTAATCATATCCCTGCTGAAGGATCAGCCCCCATCAAGGCCCGCCCGACAGACCGAGTGTCATGCTCCTTTCACTCCGTCTGTCGCGCGGGCCTTACCATTTCCGTCGCAACCGCGGCTGACGATTTCCTCATCCGCCTCCAGCGCGGTCGGCAAGCGGTCGTGGAGGAACTCCACCCAGGTCTTGATCTTCGCGTCCAGGTACTGCCGCGAGGGGTACAGCGCGTAGACGTTCAGGCGCTGCATGCGGTAGTGCGGCAGCACGCGCACCAGGCTGCCGTCGCGTAGTCCGGCGATGGCCGAATACACCGGCAGCACGCCGATCCCCATGCCGCAGCGGATCGCCTCGGTCATGCCGTCGCCGACGTTGACCTGGAACGGCGACGGCGCGAGGGCGATCATCTCCTGGCCGTAGGGACCGTCGAACAGCCACTTGTCCAGCGACATCACCGGGCTCAGCAGGCGCAGGCAGTCGTGTTCGGCCAGGTCCGCCAGGACCTTCGGCTGGCCGCGACTGGCCAGGTAGTCCGGCGAGGCGCAGAGGATGCTGTAGGTCTTGCCGATGCGCCGCGACACCAGCCCGGAGTCGGGCAACTCGGTCGCCACCACCACGGCCACGTCGTAGCCCTCGTCGAGCAGGTCGGGCACCCGGTTGGCCATGGTCAGGTCCACCGACACCTCGGGGAACTGCTTGCGGTACTCGGCGATGGCGCGGATCACATAGTGCTGGCCGATGCCGGTCATCGAATGCACGCGCAGGCGCCCCGCCGGACGGGCATGGGCATCGCCGGCCTCGGCCTCGGCATCCTCGACATAGGCGAGGATCTGCTCGCAGCGCAGCAGATAGCGTTCGCCCGCTTCGGTCAGGGCGATGCGCCGGGTGGTGCGGTTGAGCAGACGGGCGCGCAGGCGTGTCTCCAACCCGGAAACGCCCCGGGAGACCTGGGCGACGGTGGTATTCAGTTGCTTGGCGGCGGCCGTGAAACTGCCGGTCTCCGCCACGCTGACGAAGGCGCGCATGGCCTGCAGGGTGTCCATCGATACCTCTGTCCGAACGTGATGGCGAAATTGTGACACAGCCATTCCGGGCGATTATTACAGAATCGATAATAAACCATCGCCTTTTGCCCAGCTTATTCCGCGTCTTCCGACTTTCTACAATAGTCCTCATCGATTCTGGCCTTCACGGCCTTTCCAAACACTTCCCCAGGAACGTCAAGCGTGCATTCCAAGCTCCAACGCGGACTGGCTTTCGTCAGTTCCTTTGTCGTTTTCTCAATAATCGCCGGTTGCATGAGCACCGGCGGCATCGCGCCGCAGGAGCGGCACCTGGAGGCCGCCCAGTTGGCCACCGATGCCGCCATCCAGGCCGCCAACCGCGATGCCGGCTGGCCTCGGGAGCGCTGGTGGACGGTCTATGGCGACCCGCAACTGGACGCCTGGATCGACAACGCCCTGCAAACCAGCCCGAGCCTCGCCGAAGCCTCCGCGCGCATCCGCCAGGCGCTGGCCATGGCCGGCGCGGTCGAAGCCGCCGAGGCGCCGCAGGTCAACGGCCAAGCCACTCTCCAGCGTCACCACTGGCCGACCGACTACTTCTACGGCCCCGGCGAACTGGCCGACACCACCACCTGGAACAACACCGCCGCCATCGGCCTCAGCTACGCCCTGGACTTCTGGGGCCGCGAGCGCAGCAACAGCGAACGCGCGCGGAACCTCGCCCAGATGGCCGCCGCCGAGGCGCGGGTGGCGCAACTGGAACTGGAGAGCAACATCGTCCGCGCCTACGTGATGCTGTCCCTGCAATACGCCCAGCTCGACATCGGCCACGCCATGCTCGACCAGCAGCAGGAAATGCTCGAACTCGCCCAGCGCCAACTGGCCGGCGGGCTCGGCACCGAGTTCGAGGTCAGCCAGGCGCGGGTGCCGATCCCGGAGACCAAGCGCCAGATCGACGCCCTGGAAGAAGCCATCGCCCTCAGCCGCAACCAGCTCGCCGCCCTCGCCGGCCAGGGTCCGGGCGCCGGTGCCAGCCTGCAACGCCCGCGCCTGAAACTGGGCGCCGCCCCCGGCCTGCCTTCGCAACTGCCCGCCGAACTGCTCGGCCGCCGCCCCGACGTGGTGGCCAGCCGCTGGAAGGTCGCCGCTGCGGCCAAGGGTGTGGACGTGGCCCGCGCCGGCTTCTATCCCAACGTCGACCTGCTCGCCAGCATCGGCTTCAACGCCGTCGGCGGCGGCCTGCTGGAATACTTCAAGGGCAGCAAGTTCAACTACACCGTCGGCCCGGCGGTGACCCTGCCGATCTTCGACGGCGGCCGCCTGCGCGGCGAGCTGGGCGAGTCCTCGGCGGACTACGACGCGGCGGTCGCACAGTACAACCAGACCCTGGTGGTCGCCCTGAAGGACATCTCCGACCAGCTCATCCGCCTCAAGTCGGCCGACCACCAGGCGCACCTCGCCGCGCAGTCGGTCGAAGCCGCGCGCACCGCCTACCAGCTCGCCCAGGAAGCCTACGACGGCGGCCTGACCGACTACCTCAACGTGCTGCACGCACAGACCAGCCTGTTCCAGCAGCAACTCACCCAGCAGAAGGTCGAAGCCACCCGCCTGGCGGCGCGCGCCGACCTGATCGTGGCGCTCGGCGGCGGCCTGGTCGGGGAGAAAGACAGCCCGCGACCGTCCAGGTTGACACCGGCGACCGTGCAGGTACGGGAGCCTTGAGATGAAGGGCCTCTACCTGTCCCCCGCCCTGCCCGGCCTCGACGCGCTGCGCCGCGCGTTCTACGAATGGGCGCGCAGCGACGGACTGACCTGGATCTACATCGCCAAGGTGCTCTGCGCCGCCTTCCTCACCCTGTGGCTGGCCATGCGCCTGGAGCTGCCGCAGCCGAGCACCGCCTGCGTCACCGTGTTCATCGTCATGCAGCCGCAGAGCGGCCAGGTGTTCGCCAAGAGCTTCTACCGCCTGATCGGCTCGCTGATCGGCCTGTCCGTGATGATCGTGCTGGTCGCCCTGTTCGCCCAGGAGCGCGTGCTGTTCCTGCTCAGCGCGGCGATCTGGATCGGCCTGTGTACCGCCGGCGCCGCGCGCTACCGCGACTTCCGCGCCTACGCCTGCGTGCTGGCCGGCTACACCGCCACGCTGATCGGCATTCCCGCCACCACCCAGCCGGAAGCCGCCTTCATGCAGGCGATCTGGCGGTTGCTGGAAATCAGCCTGGCGGTCGGCTGCTCGACCCTGGTCAGCGCCGTGCTGCTGCCGCAGACCACCACCGCGGCGATGCGCAACGCGCTCTACCTGCGCTTCGGCGCCTTCGCCGGCTTCATGCTCGATGGCCTGCGCCGCAAGCTCGACCGCAACGCCTTCGTCGCCGGCAACGTGCGCTTCTCCAGCGAAGCGGTCGGCCTGGAAGCGATGCGCACCGCCGGCGCCTTCGAGGACCCGCACACCCGCCTGCGCAGCCGCCGCCTGGCACGCCTGAACAGCGAGTTCATGACCCTCACCACGCGCTTCCACGCCCTCCACCAGTTGCGCGAACGCTTGCTCGGCCAGAGCCGGGAAGACCTGCTGGCGGCCATCCGCCCCTGCCTGGCGCCGCTCGAGGAAATTCTCGAAACGCTGCGCGACCGCCCACTCACGGTGGACGATGCCGGTCGCCTGGCCGAACGCCTGGAACGGCTGCGCCAGGAAGTGCGCGCCGCCATCCGCATGGCCCGCGCCCAACTCGGCGAAGACCACGGCGACGCCCTGCTCGACTTCGACAGCGCCGCCGAACTGCTCTACCGGCTGGTCGACGATCTGCACGACTACGCCCTGACCCATGCCTCGCTGAGCGCCCACCGCCACGAGCGCGAGCAGTGGGAGCAGGACTTCACGCCCAAGGCCAACCTGCTGGCATCGGTGATCGCCGGCCTGCGCACCGGGATGGTGGTGCTGCTGTTCGGTACCTTCTGGATCGTCACTGCCTGGCCCAGCGGCGGCATGTTCGCCCTCAACGCGGTGGCCATTCTGGCGCTGGTGTCGTCCTCGCCGAACCCGCCGCACACCGCCATGCAGATGGCCGGCGGCACCGCCCTGGCCGCGGTGCTCGGCATCTTCGTCGGCCTGTTCGTGCTGCCGCGCATCGATGGTTTCGTGATGCTCTGCCTGGTGATCGCGCCGGTGTTCGTCCTCGGCGCCTTCCTCAGCACCCGGCCGCGCTGGGCCGGCTACGGGCCCGGCCTGCTGATCTTCTTCTGCATCGGCGCGCTGCCGGCCAACCATACGGTGTTCGACCCGTCCGGGCTGATCAACAACTACATCGCCCTGCTGCTATCGATGATCATCTCCGCCGCGGTGATCGCCGTGGTCCTGCCGCCCAACGCGCCGTGGATGTGGCGCCGCCTGGAGAACGACCTGCGCCGGCGGATCGTCCACGCGGTCAGCGCCCCGGCGCAGAACCTGGTGACCGGCTTCGAGAGCGGCACCCGCGACCTGGTGGTGCAGGCCTACGGCCTGGCCTCCAGCAGCCCGGCGGCCCAGCACAACCTGCTGCGCTGGATGTTCCTGGTGCTGGAGGCCGGCCATGCGGTGATCGAACTGCGCCGCGAGCAGGATGAACTGCCGGACGCCCCCGCCTATGCCGATAACGCGCCCTGGCGCCGCGCCACCCGCGTGCTCGGCCGCGCGCTGATCCGCCTGTTCGTGCAGCCCAGCGCGGACAACCGCCAGCGCGCGCTGAACGCCGTGCAGCACGCCATCGACCGCGCCCAGGCCGCCGCGGAACCCTACGAACTGCACTTCGAACAGGCGCCGGTGCGTCGTGTGCTGAGCTACCTGCACTTCATCCGCACCTCGCTGCTCGATCCCAATTCGCCGCTACCGCCGCTGCCCGCACCGGAGCCCAGCCATGCCGCGTGAAATCGCCCTGCACGGTGTCTACCTGCCCACCGTGACCCTGCTGTTCCTCATCGCCCTGGCGCTGACCTGGGGCCTCGACCGGCTGCTCGCCTGGGTCGGTCTGTACCGTTTCACCTGGCACCCGTCGCTGTTCCGCGTCTGCCTGTTCGCCTGCCTCTACGGGGGCATGGCGTTGTTCGTCTATTCCTGAGTGATCCCGACCATGAGCCTCAAATCCGTCTTCAGCGTACTGGCCACCCTGATCATCCTGCTCGTCGCGGTGCTGATCGGGCGCAGCCTCTGGACCCACTACATGGACTCGCCCTGGACCCGCGACGGCCGGGTGCGCGCCGAGGTGATCAACGTCGCCGCCGACGTCTCCGGCCTGGTGGTCGAGGTGCCGGTGCGCGACAACCAGGTGGTGAAGAAAGGCGACCTGCTGATGCAGATCGACCCGCGTCGCTACGAGATCGCCGTGCAGCAGGCCGAGGCGCTGGTCGCCTCGCGCAAGGCCACCCTGGAGATGCGCCGGCTCAACGCCAGGCGCCGCGCGGCGATGGACAACCGCGTGGTGTCGCGCGAGAGCCTGGACGACGCCAGCAACACCGCCGCCGCCGCCGAGGCCGACTACCAGCAGGCCCTGGCCACCCTCGACGCCGCCCGCCTCGACCTGGAACGCACCCGCGTCCTGGCGCCGGCCGACGGCTACGTCACCAACCTCGCCGTGTATGCCGGCGACTATGCCCGCGCCGGCGAGCCCCAACTGGCGGTGGTCGATCGCCACTCGTTCTGGATCTACGGCTACTTCGAGGAAACCAAGCTGCCGCACCTGCGCGAGGGCGACCCGGTGGACGTGCAACTGATGAGCGGCCAGTCCCTCAGCGGCCACGTGGACAGCATCGCCCGCGCCATCTACGACCGCGACAACCCGCAGAGCCGCGAACTGACCGCCGACGTCAACCCGACCTTCAACTGGGTGCGCCTGGCCCAGCGCATCCCGGTGCGTATCCATATCGACGACGTGCCGGACGACGTGCTGCTGTCCGCCGGGATGACCGGCACGGTGATCGTCCGCCCGCAGGCGGAGCAGCCGTAGGGCGCGCGGCAGCACTCTCGCCGTATGCCTGCGATTCGCGGCCAGGGGCCGCGCCTACGACACTCCCCCGATGCTGACCTGTAGGAGCGCGCCACGCGCGCGATTCGCGGCCATGGGCCGCTCCTACAAACACGGCCCCGATGCCGACCTGTAGGAGCGCGCCATGCGCGCGATTCGCGGCCAGGGGCCGCTCCTACGACACTACCCCGACGCCGACCTGTAGGAGCGCGCCACGCGCGCGATTCGCGGCCATGGGCCGCTCCTACAAACACGGCCCCGATGCTGACCTGTAGGAGCGCGCCACGCGCGCGATTCGCGGCCATGGGCCGCTCCTACAACACTACCCCGATGCTGGCCTGTAGGAACGCGCCATGCGCGCGATTCGCGGCCAGGGGCCGCTCCTACGGAACGTAGCCCGGATGCAATCCGGGAAATGCAAGCATTGACCCTGGTCAAGCCGTGCTCCCTGGCACGAGCGTACAGTCGGAACCCTAGAAGGCCGTTTCCCCTCCCTGGACGGCCTGCCCTTCTGGCCTTCCCCTGGGGCGTTCGCGCTCGTTGTCGGGGGAAGGCCATTTTTCTTCGATGCCAGGCAGCCGGTCCGAAAAAGCGCGAGAAACGAGCCATTCGCCTCGATTATCCGTAAACTCCGCCGCTTTTCCGTGGCCAGCGGGGCGATCCCCCGTTCGCCTGACCCGAAACAGCTTCGAGATTGCGTCATGAGTGCAATGCGCCGCCCCCTTCTCCAATACCTGGTTCACGGCAGCCTGGTCGTGCAGATCCTCATCGGCCTGGTCGCCGGCATCGCCCTGGCGCTACTGTGGCCAACCGCCGCGCTGAAGATCGGCCTGTTCGGCCAGGTGTTCATCACCGCCCTGAAATCGGTCGCGCCGATCCTGGTCTTCGTGCTGGTCATCGCCGCCATCGCCAACCACCGCAAGGGCCAGCAGACCCACGTCCGGCCGATCCTGCTGCTCTACGCCATCGGCACCCTGGCCGCCGCGCTGGTGGCGGTGATCGGCAGCTTCCTGTTCCCCTCGACGCTGGTGCTGACCGGTACGCAAGGCGTGGAGCTGAGCGCGCCCGGCGGCATCGCCGAAGTGCTGCACGGGCTGCTGATGAGCGCGGTGGACAATCCGGTGAACGCCCTGATGAAGGCCAACTACATCGGTATCCTGGCCTGGGCCCTCGGCCTCGGCCTGGCCCTGCGCCACGGCAGCGAAACCACGCGCAGCCTGCTCAACGACTTCGCCCACGGCGTCTCGCAGATCGTCCGCCTGGTGATCCGCTGCGCGCCGCTGGGCATCTTCGGCCTGGTCGCCGCGACCCTCGCCGAATCCGGCCTGGGCGCCCTGCTCGGCTACGCGCACCTGCTCGCCGTGCTGCTCGGCTGCATGTTCTTCGTCGCCCTGGTGGTCAACCCGCTGATCGTGTTCTGGAAGATCCGCAGCAACCCCTACCCGCTGGTGTTCACCTGCCTGCGCGAGAGCGGCATCACCGCCTTCTTCACCCGCAGCTCGGCGGCCAACATCCCGGTCAACATGCAGCTCTGCGAACGCCTCGGCCTGCATGAGGACACCTACTCGGTGTCCATCCCGCTGGGCGCCACAATCAACATGGCCGGCGCGGCGATCACCATCACCGTGCTGACCCTGGCGGCGGTGAACACCCTGGGCATCCAGGTCGACCTCGCCAGCGCCGTGCTGCTCTGCGTAATCGCTTCGGTCAGCGCCGCCGGAGTCTCCGGCGTGGCCGGCGGCTCGCTGCTGCTGGTGCCGCTGGCCTGCGGCATGTTCGGCATTTCCAGCGAGATCGCCATGCAGGTGGTGGCGATCGGCTTCATCATCGGCATCCTCCAGGACTCGGTGGAAACCGCGCTGAACTCTTCCACCGACGTGGTGTTCACCGCCGCGGCGTGCGCCGCCGGCGAGATGGCGGAACGTGCCGGCACGGAAGAACACGGCGCCGAAACGCTGTCGAAGTAACCGGTCGCGCACTTTTCGACGCGCCCGATTACACTGGAAAGGCCCGCCGGACGCGGGCCTTTCCAGTATTGAAGGAGCGCTGATGAACAAGTCCCGCTGGTTGCTGACGCTGTTGCTGGCCGGGCCGCTTTCCACCGCCTCGGCCGCCACGGTGCTCAAGTGCATCGACCGCAACGGCAACGTCACCTTCACCCAGACCACCTGCCCGCCCGAACAGACCATGGAAGAGGCGCTGGAGGTCCAGAACCCACGGCCGAGCGGCGACGGACCGTCGATTCCACTGGCCATCCCGAAGCCGCCCGAGCCGGAAGAAGAAAAGCCGCAGCAGGCAGCGAGCCCTGGCAGGAATGCTCCCCAGGCGCCCGACGACGAAGCGAGCGACGACGGCTACGACAGCGATAGCTACTACGACTATCCCCCGCCGCCCTACATCCACCGGCCACGCCCGCCCTACCCGGACCACACCCGGCCCTGGCCGCCGTATCCGCCGCACCCTCCCTATCCACCGCAGCCGCCACAGCCGCCGGTACAGCCACCGCAACCGCCCAAGGGCGTGGGCGCGCCACGCAATGCGACCAAGCACACCGGGCCGCAACGGGAGCGGGAGAATTGATGCCTTTCCGTGGGAGTTCGCGCCCACGGACCACACAGGCATACCCTCGCGACACTTCTCGGGCTAGCCTATTGCCTCCAATCCCATAGATGGATAGCCCCATGTCCGCCGAAGCTCCCGCACCGTTCGAGCAGAATCCCCTGAGTGCCGCCGAGGTCCGCGCCCTCGGCAGCCTGATCGAGAAACAGGCGACCACCCCGGAAAGCTACCCGCTGACCCTCAACGCCCTGGTCCTTGCCTGCAACCAGAAGACCAGCCGCGAACCGGTGATGAACCTCACACCCGGCCAGGTCGGCCAGGCCCTGCGGAGCCTCGAGGAGCGCGAGCTGGTGCGCCTGCAGATGGCCAGCCGCGCCGACCGCTGGGAACAACGCACCGACAAGAAGCTGGAACTGGTGCAACCGCAACTCGCCCTGCTCGGCCTGTTGCTGCTGCGCGGGCCGCAGACCATCAACGAACTGCTGACCCGCAGCACCCGGCTGTACGCCTTCGACGACGCCGAACAGGTCCAGCACCAGCTCGAACGCCTGATCGGTCGCGGCCTGGCCCTGCTGCTGCCGCGCCAGAGCGGCCAGCGCGAAGACCGCTACATGCACCGCCTGGGCACCGCCGCCGATCTCGAGGAACTGCTCGCCGCCCGGCAGAACGACTCGTTCTCCGGCAGCGGCCACAGCGATCACGAGGAGCGTATCCAGGCGCTGGAAGCGAAGGTGGCGGAGCTGGAGGAAAAGCTGGCGGGGTTGCTTTCGTAGGATGCGTTTTCTGGGTCCCCGCGAACGCGGGACGGTGCTTGCACCGAACGCCCTTCAGCGAGCGAAGCGAGTAATCCAGAGAACAGCCGTAGGGTGGGCTTCAGCCCACCGGCAATGGCGTAACCTCCGCTCGGTGGGTCGCCCAATCCGAAAAAAACTCCGCCCCTCACCCCAGCCCTCTCCCGAGGGGAGAGGGGGCTTGCACGGAGTCGTGTTCACGCACGGAGCCCATCGACGCCACGGACTGGCTCCCTCTGGGGGAGGGCTGGGGTGAGGGAGCGTGGCCAGACCACACCTTCCCCCTCCCCCTACGCCATCTGCGTAATGGTCTTGCGGAAGCGCCGCAAGGCGGCGAGGAAGAACATCGAGCCAATGGCGATGATCGCCAGCAGTTGCGGCCAGACGATCGCCAGGTCCGCGCCACGGTAGAGGATCGCCTGGGCCAGGCTGACGAAGTGGGTGGTCGGCGCCAGTTCCATGATGTGCTGCACCAACACCGGCATGCTCTCGCGCGGCGTGGTGCCACCGGAGAGGATCTGCAACGGCATCAGCACCAGGATGGTCAGCAGGCCGAGCTGCGGCATGGAGCGCGCCACGGTGCCCAGGTAGATGCCCATCGAGGTGGTGGCGAACAGGTGCAGCGCGGCGCCGAGCAGGAACAGTGGCACCGAGCCGCTGATCGGCACCGCCAGCCAGCCCTGCACCACCGCCACCAGCGAGAAGGCCGCCGCGCCGAGCACCACCAGCGCCATCGACCAGACCTTGGCGGCCATGATCTCGAACGCCGTCAGCGGCATCACCAGCAGGTGCTCCACCGTGCCGTGCTCGCGCTCGCGGATCAGCGCCGCGCCGGTGAGGATGATCGACAGCATGGTGATCTGGTTGATCACCTCCATCACCGCGCCGAACCAGGACTGGGTCAGGTTCGGGTTGAACGACATGCGCACCGCGAGCTGCGCCGGCATCGGCGGGCTACCCCGGTAGCGGGCGACGAACTCGTTCACCTCGGTGGCGATGATGTTCTGGATGTAGCCGGCGCCGGAGAACGCCTGGGCGATCCGCGTGGCGTCGACGTTGACCTGGATCGCCGGCTGCCGCCCGGCCAGCACGTCGCGCTGGAAGTCCGGCGGGATGTCGAGGGTGAAGGTGTATTGCCCGGTGTCCATGCCACGGTCCATCTCGGCCTGGTCGATCATCTCCGGCGTGCGGAAATATGGGGTCTGGAAGGCGTTGATGATCCGTGTGGAGAGCTGCGAGCGGTCTTCGTCGACCACCGCGATGGGCGCATGGTGCAGGGTTTCCGGCAGGCCGGTGGCGGAGCTGTAGACGCCCAGGGTGAAGGCCCAGGCGATCAGCGCCAGCATCGCGTAGTCGCGCCCCAGGCTGCGGAATTCCTTGATGCCGAGGTGGAAGATGTTGGCCAGCTTCTTCACTGCTCAGTCCTCCTGCTTCTTCAGGAAGCGCACGCTGAGCAGGGTCAGCAGCGGGATGGTCAGCAGCAGCGGCACGAAATACATCCACAGGTCGGTGAGGTCGAGGGCCTTGGAGAACACTCCACGGCTGATGACCAGGAAGTGGGTGGCCGGGTAGACCTGGCCGATGGCCGCCGCCGCGCCCTCCAGGGACGACACCGGGTGGATCAGCCCGGAGAACTGGATGGCCGGGATCATGGTGGCGATGGCGGTGCCGAACACCGCGGCGATCTGGCTGCGCATGAAGGTCGACAGCAGCAGGCCGAGCCCGGTGGAAGCGGCGACGTAGAGCAGCGCGCCGAGCACCAGGGTCGGGAAGCTGCCCTTGAGCGGCACGTCGAAGACGAACACCGCCAGCGCCACCATCAGCAGGAAGTTGATCATGCCCATGCCGATGTACGGCAACTGCTTGCCGAGCAGGAACTCCAGGCGCGTCACCGGGGTGACGTAGAGGTTGGTGATCGAGCCCAGCTCCTTCTCGCGCACCACGCCGAGGGCGGTGAGCATCGCCGGGATCATGATCAGCAGCAGCGGGATCACCGCCGGTACCATGGCCTTGAGGCTCTCCACGTCCGGGTTGTAGCGATAACGCACCTCGCTGCTGGCCGGACCGGCCGACGCCTCGACGCCCGCGCCGCGCGCCAGCTCCATCAGGTAATCGTTGTGCATGCCCTGCACGTAGCCCTGCACGGTGGTGGCGCGGGTCGGCATGGCGCCGTCGATCCATACGCCGATCTCCGGGTTGGCGCCACGCTTGAGGTCGCGGCCGAAGCCGGGCGGAATCTCGATGGCCAGGCTCAGCTCGCCGCTGCGCATGCGCTGCTCCAGCTCGGTGTAGTCGCGGATCGGCTCGTGCTCGATGAAATAGCGCGAGCCGGCGATGTTCAGCGCGTAGGCCTGGCTGGTGGTGGTCTGGTCGCGGTCGAGCACCGCGTAGGTGAGGTCCTCGACGTCCATGCTGATGCCGTAGCCGATGATGAACATCAGCAGTACGGTGCCGAGCAGCGCCAGGGTCAGGCGGATCGGGTCGCGGCGCAGTTCCATGCTTTCCCGGCGCGCGTAGCTGAACAGCCGCTGCCAACTGAAGCGCGCCCTCTGCGCGCGGGCCGGCGCGGCGGGTTCGGCCAGCTCCGGCGCCGCGGGCTCGGGCGCCGGCTTGCCGGCGACGCCGGTGGCCTCCTCCAGGTAGGCGATGAAGGTCGCCTCCAGGGTCGGCAGGCCGCGTTTCTCCATCAGCCCCTGCGGGGTGTCGCTGTCCAGCACCTTGCCGGCGTGCATCAGCGAGATGCGGTCGCAGCGCTGCGCCTCGTTCATGAAGTGGGTGGAGATGAAGATGGTCACCCCTTCGTTGCGCGACAGCTCGACCATCAGTTGCCAGAAACCGTCGCGGGCCACCGGGTCGACGCCCGAGGTCGGCTCGTCGAGGATGAGGATTTCCGGCCTGTGGATCACCGCCACGGCCAGCGACAGGCGCTGGCGGATGCCCAGCGGCAGGCTGGGCGGCAGCTCGTTCTGCACCTTCTTGAGGTCGAAGCGTTGCAGCATCTCCACCACGCGTGGCTCGATCTCGTCGTCCGGCAGGTGGAACAGCCGCGCGTGCAGCACCAGGTTCTGGCGCACGGTCAGCTCGCTGTACAGCGAGAACGCCTGGGACATGTAGCCGACCCGCCGGCGGGTGGCCATGTCCTTGGCGTCCACCGGCTGGCCGAACAGCGCGCAATCGCCCTCGCTGGCCGGCAGCAGGCCGGTGAGCATCTTCATGGTGGTCGACTTGCCGCAGCCGTTCGAACCCAGGAAGCCGAATATCTCTCCACGTTCGATACGGAAGCTCACATGATCGACAGCGACGAAATCGCCGAAGCGGCAGGTCAGGTCCTTGGCTTCGATGGCGATCTGCGGCGTGCCTTCGGCCTGCGCGCGCGGCGGGATCACCAACTTGTGGTGGCCGTCGCGCTTCTCTTCCGGCAACAGGGCGATGAACGCCGCCTCCAGCGAATCGCTGCCGGTCTGCTCGCGGATCTCCGCCGGGCTGCCGGTGGCCAGCACCTGGCCGGCGTCCATCGCCACCAGCCAGTCGAAGCGCTCGGCCTCCTCCATGTAGGCGGTGGCGACGATCACGCTCATGCCCGGCCGGCCGGCGCGGATGCGGCCGATCAGCTCCCAGAACTGGTTGCGCGACAGCGGATCGACGCCGGTGGTCGGCTCGTCGAGGATCAGCAGGTCGGGATCGTGGATCAGCGCGCAGCACAGCCCGAGCTTCTGCTTCATGCCGCCGGACAGCTTGCCCGCCGGACGTTCGGCGAACGGCGCGAGACCGGTGCTTTCCAGCAGGTCGGCGATGCGCCGCTTGCGCTCGGCCTGGTCGTGGCCGAACAGGCGCCCGAAGAAATCGACGTTCTCGAACACCGAGAGCGTCGGATAGAGGTTCTTGCCGAGCCCCTGGGGCATGTAGGCGATGCGCGGGCAGACCCGGCGGCGGTGGCGCGGGTCGCGCATGTCGCCGCCGAGCACCTCGACCTCGCCGTCCTGGATTCTCCGCGCGCCGGCGACCAGCGCCAGCAGGCTGGACTTGCCCACGCCGTCCGGGCCGATCAACCCGACCATGCGCTCGGCCGGGATGTCCAGGCTGACGCCGTCCACCGCGTGGGTCTCGCCGTAGCGCAAGGTGACGCCGGCGATGCGTGCCGCCGGGCCGTTCATTGCGGGACCTTGATCTGCAACTCGGCCGGCCACTCGGCATCAGGATCGAGGCGCAGGTAGGCCATGCCCGGCACCCCGGTCTTCACGTAGGTGATGTACTTCTCCAGCAGCTCGGGGTCGATGCGCGCCTTGACGCGGAACATCAGCTTCTCGCGCTCGCTGGCGGTCTCCACGGTCTTCGGGGTGAACTGGGCGACGCTGGCCACGTAGGACACCTTGGCCGGGATCACGTACTGCGGCGCCGCGTCGATCACCAGGCGCACTTCCTGGCCGAGTTGCACGCGGCCGGCCTGCGCCGAGGGCAGGAAGAAGGTCATGTAGACGTCGGCCAGGTCGACCATGTTGAGCAGCTTGCCGCCGGCCGCCAGCACTTCGCCTTGCTGCGCCACGCGATACTGCACGCGGCCGTCGCGAGGGGCCTTGAGCAGGCTGTCGTCGATATCCGCCTGGAGGCGGACGACGCTGGCGCGGGCGGCCTCCACCGCCGACTGCGCCTCGATCACCTGGGACTTGGCGGCGGCGATGCCGGCATCGGCGGACAGCACCTGGGAGCGGGCCGCCGCCAGCGCCGCCTGGGCGCTCTGCAACACCGCGCGGTCGTCGTCGAGCTGCTGCTGGGCCAGGGCGTTGCGCTTGACCAGGGTTTCGGTGCGGGCGAAGCGCTTGCTGGCGGCGGTCAGTTCGGCCTGGCGCTGGCTGACCACCGCAACGGCGGTCTGCTTCTCGCTCTCGCGCTGCGCCACCAGGGCGCCGGCGGTGAGCTGGGCATTCTCGGCCTGGCGGACCTGGGCCTGGGCCTGGGTCAACTGGGCCTCCAGCACCTGGGTGTCCATCTTCGCCACCACCTGGCCGACCTTGACGAAGTCGCCCTCGTCCACCAGCAGCTCGGCGACCCTTCCCGCCAGCTTGGTGGCCACGTCCACCTCGGTGGCCTCGATACGGCCGTTGCCGCCGGCGAACCCCTCGGGCAGGCCGTTGGGTTTCAGGGTCTGCCAGGCCAGAGCGGCGACGCCGGCCAGTACCAGGACGGTCACGCCACGTCCCAGCCACCTCTTCATATTCTTCTGCATGCTTGCCTCACTGGCTGCCTATCCGTGCACCCATTCTCGGCGCAGGCCTGGTATTGGGTCTTGATTCAAGTCAGGACGCTGGAGATTGACGCTTTTTCGCCGCTTTTACCGACACACCCGTAGGGTGGGCTGAAGCCCACCCTACGGGTTATGGCGGATCATGCGTGTTGCGGCATCGGCACGCAGAGGATGTCGCGCTCCACCTCGCCGAGCAGGGTTTCCGCCACGCTGCCGAGCATCAGCTTCTTGAAGCCGCTGCGGCCGTGGGTGCCGATCACGACCAGGTCGGGATCGAGCTCCTCGATGCTGCGCTTGAGCTCGATCACCGAGAAACCTTCCTCGACGTGCACCTGCCCTGCCGGCAGGTCGAGCTGCTGCTGGGCGAGGAACTGGCTCAGCTCGGCCTCGGCCTGCGCCTTGGCCTCGCGGGTGGCGGTGGCGACGATGCTGGCCTCGGCGGCGGACATCAGGATCTCGCCCTTGGCGAAGGCCTCGAACACGTGCACCACATGCAGCTCGCTGTCGCCGAGCAGGCCCAGCGCGCGGCTGGTCTGGATGGCGTGGGCGCTGTTGGCGGACATGTCGGCGGCCAGCAGCACCTTGCGGTACTCGTCCTCGCCACCGCTGGCCACGCGCAGTACCGGCAGGCGGCTGCTACGGATGATGCGTTCGGCGCTGGTGCCAATGAAGATTTCGCGCAACAGGCTCTTGCGGTGCGTGCCGAGGACCAGCAGTTCGCTGCCGGTGCCGACCGCGATCTCGTTGATGGTCTGCTCCACCGGGCCGACCTCGACCATCACCCGCGGCCGCTGGCCGGCGATCAGCGCCAGGCCCTCGACGCGATCCTCGAGCAGCTCCTGGGCATCGATCTTCTGCCGCTCGATCAGCCGGCGCGGCGTGTCGTCGTCGATCACGTGGACCAGCGTCCATTCGCACCCGAAGCGCTTGGCCAGCAGGGCAGCCCGTTGCACGGCCCGATCCGAGCGAGAGGAAAGGTCGGTGGCCACCAGCAATCTGTTCATCGCGCTATCTCCTTGAGCATCCGTAATGTGTCTTCGTATTGCAGCCCAGGCCCGGCCTGGTGCTGTTGACACAAGTCAAGCCTAGCCTTCCTTTCAGCAACTACTCTGAAAACCGGTCACGCGAATCGGACATAAGGGCCTGTTGGCGTTTCGTCACGGCCATATAAGGAAGCCCTTCCAATGGATAACGACATGCCCCCTGCACGCGACTGGCACACACTGCCTGGCGAACAGGCGCTCAGCGAACTGGACAGCAGCCACAACGGGCTGTCCAGCGAGGAAGCCGCCGCCCGTCTCGAGCGCTACGGCGCCAACCGCCTTCCCGAACCGCCCCGTCCCGGCCCCCTGATGCGCCTGCTGCGCCAGTTCCACAACGTCTTGCTGTACGTGATGATGGTCGCCGCCCTGATCACCGCGACCCTCGGCCTGTGGGTCGATACGGTGGTGATCATGATCGCCGTGGTGGTCAACGCGGTGATCGGTTTCATCCAGGAAGGCAAGGCGGAAAGCGCGCTGGACGCCATCCGCGACATGCTCGCCCCGCACACCCTGGTGCTGCGCGACGGTGAGCGCCGCGAGATCGACGCCGCGCAACTGGTGCCCGGCGACGTGGTGGCGCTGGCTTCCGGCGACAAGGTGCCGGCCGACCTGCGCTTGCTCAGCGTGAAGAACCTGCATGTCGACGAAGCGGCGCTGACCGGCGAATCGGTGCCGGTGGAGAAGCACACCGAGGCAGTGGCCGCCGACGCCGCCCTCGGCGACCGGCGCGGCATGGCCTATTCCGGCACCCTGGTGACCAGCGGCCAGGCCCTCGGCCTGGTGGTCGCCAGCGGCACCGCCACCGAGCTGGGCCGCATCGGCGCCATGCTGCAACAGGTGCAACTGACGTCCACCCCGCTGCTGCGCCAGATCGACCGTTTCAGCCGCTGGCTGGCGCTGGTGATCCTGGTGTTCGCCGGGGCGACCTTCCTGCTCGGCATCTTCTGGCACCAGCAGCCGCCGGCAGAGATGTTCATGATGGTGGTCGCGCTGACCGCCTCGGCGATCCCCGAGGGCCTGCCGGCGATCATGACGGTGATCCTCGCCCTCGGCGTGCAGCGCATGGCCCAGCAGCACGCCATCATCCGCCGCCTGCCGGCGGTGGAGACCCTCGGCTCGGTGACGGTGATCTGCTCGGACAAGACCGGCACCCTGACCCGCAACGAAATGACCGTGCAACGGGTGGTCAGCGCCGAGCAGGTGGTCGAGGTCAGCGGCGCCGGCTATGTGCCGCAGGGCGGCTTCTTCCAGCTCGACGGCCAGCCGCTGGAGATCGCCGGCCACGCCCCGCTCGCCGAGATCGGCCGTGCCGCGCTGCTGTGCAACGACGCGGTGGTGCACCAGATCGAGGGCCACTGGCAGCTCGACGGCGATCCCACCGAAGGCGCGCTGTACACCCTCGCCCTCAAGCTCGGCTACGACCCGGCCACCCTGGCCAGCGAGCTGCCGCGCCGCGACGTGATCCCCTTCGAGTCGGAACACCGCTTCATGGCCACCCTGCACCATGACCACGAGGGCCAGGCGTTCATCTACCTCAAGGGCGCCCCCGAGCGGGTCATGGAAATGTGCAACCGCCAGCGCCACGGCCACGCCGGCACCGCGCCCCTCGACCCGGACTACTGGCGGCGCATGGCCACCGACATCGCCGCCCGTGGCCTGCGCCTGCTGGCCCTGGCGGTCAAACCGGTGGACGGCGAGCAGCAGAGCCTGAGCTTCGCCGACACCGAGAGCGGCTTCATCCTGCTGGCCCTGGTCGGCATCATCGACCCGCCGCGAGAAGAGGCCATCGCCGCCGTGGCCGAGTGCCGCAGCGCCGGCGTGGCGGTGAAGATGATCACCGGCGACCACGCCGAGACCGCCCGCGCCATCGGCGCCCAGCTCGGCATCGGCATCGGCCAGCCGGCACTGACCGGCGCCGAGATCGAACTGCTCGACGACCGCGAGCTGCGCGACGTGATGCCCAGCGTCGAGGTATTCGCCCGCGCCAGCCCGGAGCACAAGCTGCGCCTGGTCGAGGCCCTGCAAGCCAGCGGCCAGGTGGTGGCGATGACCGGCGACGGCGTCAACGACGCGCCGGCCCTCAAGCGCGCCGACGTTGGCGTGGCCATGGGCCGCAAGGGCACCGAGGCGGCCAAGGAAGCCGCCGAGGTGGTACTCACCGACGACAACTTCGCCACCATCGGTCGTGCGGTGCGCGAAGGCCGGGCGATCTACGACAACCTGAAGAAATTCGTGCTGTTCATGCTGCCGACCAACGGCGGCGAGGCGCTGATCGTGATCTCCGCGATCCTCTTCCAGCTCACCCTGCCGCTGACCCCGGCCCAGGTACTGTGGATCAACCTGGCGACCTCCAGCACCCTCGGCCTGGCCCTGGCCTTCGAGCCGGGAGAACCCGGGCTGATGCGCCGGCCACCGCGCGATCCGGCCGAGCCGCTGTTGTCCGGCTTCTTCGTCTGGCGGGTATTCATGGTCTCGGTGGTGATGATGGCCGGGGCGCTGGGCCTGTTCCTCTGGGAGCTGGATCGCGGCACCGGCCTGGAGAGCGCGCGGACCATCGCGGTCAATACCGTGGTGGCCTGCGAGATGTTCTACCTGCTCAACAGCCGGCACATCTACCTCTCGGTCATCAACCGCGAGGGCCTGCTGGGCAACCGCTACGTGCTGATCTCGCTGGGCTGCTGCGCCGTGCTGCAACTGCTCTACACCTACGCCCCGCCCTTGCAGAAGCTGTTCGGCTCGGTCGGCCTGAGCGCCGAGGAATGGCTGCGGGTGTTCGCGGCGGGATTACTGTTGTTCTTCGTGGCGGAGTTTGAAAAATGGGTGGTGCGGCGGTTTTTCTCGAGCACCCAGCCATGAACCGGGCCGACGGCACAGGAGCCGGTTCGCTGGCGGTCCTGTCGTCCCGGGAATGCAACGAATCGCCAGCAAGCTGGCTTCTACGGAGGTAATGGAACCTTTTCCCTCACCCCGACACGCGGAGGTATTGCCATGAAAGCCATCGTCTACCAGGGCCCCGGCCAACCAGTCGTCGAGCAACGGGCGCAACCGCAACTGCAGCAGCCCACCGACGCCATCGTGAAGGTGTTGAAGACCACTATCTGCGGCACCGACCTGCATATCCTCAAGGGTGACGTGCCGACCTGCGAGCCAGGGCGCATCCTCGGCCACGAGGGGGTCGGTATCGTCGAGAGCGTCGGTAGCGGCGTCACCCGCTTCAAGCCCGGCGACCGCGTGCTGATCTCCTGCATCACCTCCTGCGGGCGCTGCGCCTACTGCAAGAAGGGCATGTACTCGCACTGCGCCGACGGCGGCTGGATCCTCGGCCACCGCATCGACGGCACCCAGGCCGAGTACGTGCGCATCCCCCACGCCGACGGCAGCCTGCACCCGCTGCCGGCGAGCATTCCCGACGAAGCCATGGTGATGCTCAGCGACATCCTGCCCACAGGCTACGAATGCGGCGTGCTCAATGGCGAGGTGAACCCCGGCGACGTGGTGGTCATCGTCGGCGCCGGGCCGGTGGGGCTGTCCGCGCTGCTCACCGCGCAGTTCTACTCGCCGGCCGAACTGATCCTCGTCGACGTCGATGCCAACCGCCTGGCCGTGGCCGAGCGCTTCGGCGCCACCCGGGTGCTCAACAGCGCCCGCGAGGACGTGGCCGCCGAGCTGCAGCTCCTGACCGACGGCCAAGGCGTGGACGTGGCCGTCGAGGCGGTCGGCGTGCCGGCCACCTTTGCCCTGTGCGAACGGATCATCGCCCCCGGCGGCCGTATCGCCGTGCTCGGCGTGCACGGGGTCAAGGTCGACCTGCACCTGGAAACCCTGTGGAGCCAGAACATCACCCTGCGCACCCGCCTGGTGGACACCGTCACCACCCCGCAACTGATGAAGATGGTCGAAGCCGGCAAGCTGGACCCGCAGCGCATGATCACCCACCGCTTCACCTTCGGCGAAGCGCTCAAGGCCTATGCGGTGTTCGGCAAGGCGGCGGACAGCCATGCGCTGAAGGTGATCCTGGAGATGTAGGGATACGAGGCGCCTCGATCACAGGGTGCGCCGTGCGCACCGAGAAGGAATGCAGCACGAGGCCAGGTGCGAGGGCACAAGGGCCTGTGCCGACACCCTGGCGGTGCGCGTGGCGCCCCCTACAGAAGCCTTGCAGTGTCCCGGATTGCATCCGGGCTACGCGGCTGGAGATGTAGGGATCGGGTCGATCCGATCGCACGACCGTAGGATGGGTCGAGGAGCTTGCGACGATACCCATCGCGCGTTGGCGATGGGTATCGCTTCGCTCAACCCATCCTGCGGGGGCTGAGCGTGTGCAGGAGCGGCTCCATCAACGCTTGCGCAGGATCACGCTGCCGATCGAATAGCCGGCGCCGAACGAGCTGAGCACGCCCAGGCTGCCGGAGGGCAGGTCGTCCTGGTGCTTGTGGAAGGCGATCACCGAGCCGGCCGAGCTGGTGTTGGCGTAGGTGTCGAGGATCACCGGCGCCTCGCTCGGCTCGGCATCGCGGCCGAGCAGCTTGCGGGCGATCAGCAGGTTCATGTTGAGGTTGGCCTGGTGCAGCCAGAAGCGTTTCACGTCGCTGACGTTCAACCGGTTCTCGGCCAGGTGCTCGGCGATCAGCTCGGCGACCATCGGGCAGACGTCCTTGAACACCTTGCGGCCTTCCTGCACGAACAGCTTGTCGCGCGTGCCGATGCCCTCTTCCGCGGCGCGGTTGAGGAAGCCGAAGTTGTTGCGGATGTTGTTGGAGAACTGGGTCAGCAGCTTGGTGCCGACCACGTCCCACTGGTGCTTCGAGGTGGCCTGGTCGGCACGCTCGATGATCACCGCGGTGGCCGCGTCGCCGAAGATGAAGTGGCTGTCGCGGTCACGGAAGTTGAGGTGGCCGGTGCAGATTTCCGGGTTGACCATCAGTACCGCGCGGGCCTGGCCGGTCTGTACCGAGGCGGTCGCGGCCTGGATGCCGAAGGTGGCCGAGGAGCAGGCGACGTTCATGTCGTAGCCGAAACCCTGGATGCCGAGGGCGGCCTGCACTTCGATGGCCACCGCCGGGTAGGCGCGCTGCAGGTTGGAGCAGGCGACGATCACCCCGTCGATGTCGGCGGGCGTCCGGCCGGCGCGCTCCAGGGCTTCACGGGCGGCGGCAACGGCCATCTCGCAGAGGATGCCCCACTCGTCGTTGGAACGCTCGGGAATGCGCGGGACCATGCGCTGCGGGTCGAGGATGCCCGCCTTGTCGATCACGAAGCGGCTCTTGATCCCCGATGCCTTCTCGATGAAGGCCACGCTGGACTCGGCCAGCGCCTCGACCTCGCCCCGCTCGATGGCGGCGGCGTTGTCGGCGTTGAACTGACGGGCGTAGGCGTTGAAGGACTCGACCAGTTCTTCGTTGGAAATGCTGTTGGCAGGAGTAAATAAGCCGGTACCGCTGATGACGACGTTATGCACAGTCGTTCCTCTCAAGAGGTTATTGATCGAATGGCGACTATTGTGCCCCAAAACGTCGTTATTACCCCATAGAGGGATAGAACGTTCGTCGACTGGACGGCCCGGCCGACGCCGGGCCTCCGGGAGCTGCTCAGTACACCGAGAATTGCTGGAAGTACTTGCGTTCGATGCGCTTGTAGGTGCCGTTGTCGAGAATCGCGGTCAGCGCCTCGTTCAGGCGGTCCTTCAGGGCGGTGTCATCCTTGCGCACGGCGATGCCTTCGCCACGCCCCAGGTACTTGGGCGCCACGATCTTGCCGCCGACCCGCTCGAAGCCCGCGCCACGCGGTGTGTTGAGGAAGCCCATGTAGCCGGACACCGCATCGTCGAACACCATGTCCACCTGGCCGGCGGACAGCGCGTCATAGGCCAGGGTGGCGCTGTCGAAACGCTCGATCTGCGCGTACGTGCCGTAGCGCTCGGTGAGCAGGCTGTCGAAGGTGGTGTCGCGCTGCACGCCGATGCGCTTGCCGGCCAGCCGGCGCGGCGTGATGATCACTTCGTGCACCAGCCCTTCCCTGGCGAAGAAGAAGGCCGGGGTCTGGGTGTACTTCTCGGTGAAGTCCACCTGTTTCAGGCGCTCCTCGGTGATCGACATCGAAGCCACGATCATGTCGGCCCGCTTCTGGTCGAGCGCCGGGATCAGGTCGTCCCACTCGAAGCGCACCAGCTCGCACTCGGCCTCCATCTGCTCGCACAACGCATTGGCGATGTCGACATTGAAGCCTTTCAGCTTGCCGTCCTCGCCGATTTCCTCGAACGGAGGATAGGCTCCTTCCATGGCTACCCTGAGCACCTCCGCCCGCAGCGGCGACGCCACCAGCAGTCCCAGGATCAACACTCCGATCCACCACCTGCCCATACCTGCTCCTCATTGTCGTTGATCATGACGGCGGCCCCTCCGGCCGGCGTCCAAGCTTCCCCGCAGCGGGAACCTTTGTCCAGAGCCGGAAAGCCAGGAGGCAGGGTCATGCAAGGTCGAGGCCAGGAGTCGATCGTCAGGCGGGAGCGCTGTCGGACATGCGGACCGTCCCGTCGTCCTCCGCCGGGGCCAGCACGATACGGTTGCGGCCGAGGCGCTTGGCCTCGTACAGCGCGTGGTCGGCTGCCCGCAGCCATGCGGTGGCGTCGGCCAGGCGCGGATCGAACCCCGCCACGCCGATGCTCAGGCTGACCCGCAGGTCGGGCGCCTCGGCGAAACGCAGCCCGGCCACCTCGCCGCGCAGGCGTTCGAGAATCTCCTGAGCCAGCGCCGGGTCGGCATGGGGCAGGACGATGCAGAACTCGTCGCCGCCGTAGCGCCCGGCCAGGTCCTCGCTGCGCAGGCTCTGGCGAATGCGCTCGCCCACCGTGCGCAGTACGCTGTCGCCGGTGACGTGGCCGTGCTGGTCGTTGGTCGCCTTGAAGTTGTCGACGTCGATCAACGCCAGGCTGGCCATCTGGCGGGCCTGCCGGCAATGGTCGAACTCGATCTGCAGGCAGTCCTTCCAGTAACCGCGGTTGAACAGCCGGGTCAGGCTGTCGGTGCGGCTCAACTCGCGCAGCGCCTTCTTGTGCTTGCCGAGCTGGATGGCCAGCCGGTAGAGCACCAGGCCGATGGTCAGCGGATGTACCACCAGCATGGGGATGCAGGCGTAGACATGCTGCTGGGTGGTCTGCGGGGAAAACCCGAAACCGAACAGCAGCACCGACAACCCCATGCCAACCAATTGCAGCAGGAAGCCCAGGCCGACGAAACGCGCGCCGCCGGTCGCGGTGTTGTTCATCGCCAGCATGGACAGCAGCATCACCGTCGGCAGCACGTTGAACTGGATGGTGGCGATCCAGAAGCCGCCCATCAGCGAATCGAGCAGCACATGGCGCTGCTCGGCGGCGTAAGGCGCGGCGGAACGGATGGCGATGCGATAGGCGACCAGCGGCCAGACGTAGCAGTACAGCGCCAGCAGCCCCCACAGCCACAATGGCTCGGCCCGCCCCCAGAGCACTCCGGCCACCGCGAAGAACCCCACGGCCAGCCCGATGGCCCGAGGCAGGAAGGCCCGGCGGACGAAAGACAGCCCCGGCTTGGCCGAATTTCTCGATCGGCGTTCGTTCATTAGCCCCTGCCCCATCCCATAGGGTCTGTTGAGGTTTCGTCGCGGCCGTGACGAAACGTCAACGGTCCCTGGGTTCGGTACGAAAAGTCGCCGAGAGAAGACACTTTTCGTACCGAACCGAACAATGCGCCTGACTATAGCCTAGGGCCAGCACAACCGGCAGGTCATCGCCATCCATGGCGACGAAGCGGGTTTCCCCGTCGTCCGGGCGAACACGGCATCCCAACGAAGCGGCGTCCGGTATATCCTTCGCGCCTTTGCCGCTCCCGGGAATGCCAGCCATGAAAGAACAACTCGCCGAACTGATCGAAAAAATCTCCTCTGGCTGCCTGGGCGCCGAGGAAATCGCCTCGATCGCCGACGAAGCCGCCCAGGCCTATGCCGACCCGGAGGCCTTCCTGCAGGCCAACCCGGACATCAACTACGACGACGATTTCCCCATCCCGCTCGGCGAATGGGTCGTGGTCGGCAGCCTGCCGGACATCGTGCTGTTCCAGGCCGACGACCATGAACAATTGTTCGCGCAGATCCTCGCCTCGTTCGGCAAGGCAGTCCGCTTCGTCCTCAAGCCCAAGGACCTGCGCAAGGCCGACCCGCTGACCGCGCTCAAGCGCATCCAGACCCAGTTGAGCAGCCTCTACCCGGAAAAGGGCGGCTACGTACTGGTCGACTTCAGCGAGCCGCTGGACGACGAACTGCAGGCCGTGCTGGTCTACACCAGCGACCTCGAGCGGGTCATGGCGCTGTGCGTGGAAGTCGGCATCTACGCCGCGCCGGCCTACGCAAGCCTGCTCGCCGAGCAGGAACAGTCCGACCAATAAGGCGCGAGTTGCGGGCCGGCCGTCTCCCCGCGCAGACTCGCCGGCTATCGCCACCGGAGTTTCCATCATGCTCGGCATCCACGACCTCGCCCTTTTCGTCGTATCCGGCCTCCTGCTCAACCTGGCGCCCGGACCGGACTCGCTGCTGGTGATGACGCGCAGCGCCACCCAGGGCTGGCGCGCCGGCTCCAGCGCGGCGCTGGGCATCGCCGGCGGGACCTGCGTGCACATTCTCGCCGCCGCGCTCGGCCTGTCGGCGCTGCTCGCCACCTCGGCGACCGCCTTCACCGTGGTCAAGCTGGTCGGCGCCGCCTACCTGCTGTACCTGGGGATGAGCCTGCTGCTGAAGAAGCCGGCACAGGCCACGCCCTTGGCAGCACCGGACACGGCGGCGACATGCGACTATCGCCGCGTGTTCCTGCAAGGCTTCCTGACCAACGCGCTGAACCCGAAGGTCGCGCTGTTCTTCCTCGCCTTCGTGCCGCAGTTCATCGCCCCGGACGCCGCCGACAAGACCCTGGCGTTCCTGCTGCTCGGCAGCATCTTCAACATCAACAGCCTGCTCTGGTGCCTGCTGCTGGCCTTCACCATCGCGTTCGCCCGCGACCGCCTGCGCCCCGGCCCGACCATCGGCTGCTGGCTGAACCGCGCCATCGGCGGGCTGTTCGTCGCCCTCGGCATCAAGCTGGCGCTCGCCCAACGGAGCTGAATCATGGCCCTGCACACCTGGTTGCTGTACCTCGTCGCCGTCATCGGCCTGTCGCTGACGCCCGGCCCCAACGGCCTGCTCGCCCTCACCCACGGCGCGCTCTACGGCCACCGCCGCACGCTGTGGACCATCACCGGCGGGATCGGCGGCTTCGTGGTGCTGATGGCGCTGTCGATGTTCGGCATCGGCGCCCTGCTCCAGGCCTCGGCCCACGCCCTGGTCATCCTCAAGTGGGTTGGCGGCGCCTACCTGATCTGGCTCGGCATCCAGCTCTGGCGCGCCCCGGCCCTGCACCTGACAGCGCCCGAACACGCACCGCCCCGGCCTGGCCGCGTGCTGCTGCGCCAGGGCTTCTTCTCGGCCGTCTCCAATCCCAAGGTGATCCTCTTCTACGGCGCCTTCCTGCCGCAGTTCCTCGACCCGGCGCGCAACCTCTGGCTGCAGTTCGCGATCATGGCGGCGACCTTCGCCATCACCGAGGGCTTCACCGAATACCTGCTGGCCCGCCTCGCCCACCGCGTCCGCCCCTGGCTGGAACGCGCCGGCAAGGGCTTCAACCGCTGCTGCGGCGGACTGTTCGGGCTGATGGGCGCAGCGCTGCCGCTGACTCGCTGAGAGGGAACATCCCCGCTGGCGCGGGGAACACGACATGTTCCGCCGCGCGCTCGGCGTGGCGCCCTCCGCCTACCTGGCCAGCGGCGCCGATTGACCGATCCGCGGAAGTCCTTGTCCGACTCGCCCGCCCGAGTGCTCCTAGACTGATTGACGATCGCCGCGTGCGATCCGATTTCCCCTCCCGCCCGCAGCCGGCGGCCTGAACCCGAGAGATGACCCACCATGCACGCCTTGCAATTCAACGCCGCCGGCGACCTCTCCTCCCTGCGCCACCTCGAACTGCCGACGCCCGTGCCGGCCGCCGACGAGGTGCTGGTGGAGGTCCGCGCCGCCGGCCTCAACCCCAGCGACGTGAAGAACGTCCTCGGCCGCTTCCCCTACACCACCCTGCCACGCGTGCCCGGCCGCGACTTCGCCGGCGTGGTCGTGCAGGGCCCAGCCGAGTTGGTCGGCCAGGAAGTCTGGGGCACCGGCAACCAGATCGGTTTCAGCCGCGACGGCAGCCACGCCAGCCACATCTGCCTGCCGGCCAGCGGCGTGGCGCGCAAGCCGGCGTCGCTGAGCTTCGTCCAGGCGGCCAGTTGCGGGGTGCCCTACACCACCGCCTGGGACGCCCTGGAGCGAACCCGGGTGCAGACCGGTACCCGCCTGCTGGTGATCGGCGCCGGCGCGGTCGCCGCCGCAGCGGTGAACCTGGCCCGGGCACTCGGCGCCGAAGTGTTGATCGCGGCACGCCGCCTGGAGCCGCTGGGCGGCTTCGAAGAGGACGGCATTCCCACCCTGCTGCTCGGCGACCCGGCCAACCTGCCCGGCCAGGTGGAGGTCAATTTCCCCGGCGGCGCCGAAGTGATCCTCGACACCACCGGCTTCTGGCTGCCCGCCGCCGTGCCGGCCCTGGCCACCTTCGGGCGCATCGCGATCATCGCCGCGCCGGTGGACGGCCTCGTGCAACTGCCGGCCCTGAACCTCTATCGCCGTGGCGGCGTGCTGGTCGGCATCAACTCGCTGCTGTACAGCACCGCCGAGTGCGCCGCCATGCTCGACGGATTCGGGCACCTGTTCGACGAAGGCAAGCTGCCGCTGCCGGGCGACCTGCGCTCGGTGCCACTGAGCGATGGCCCGGCCTGCTATCGGGCGGTGAACGATGGGAGTACCGAGAAGTTCATCCTCTGCCCCTAGGGCCTGCTGCGCGTCGGCTAAACGGCATTGAAACGACCAGCGGGAGTAACAGCCGAAGGGCGAGCGAAGCTAGTCAAATGACCTCGAAATGCTCATTTACAACAGCAAACTCCGCCCCTTCGGTCATTTTCGGCGCCGTTTATCCCTAGCTCGCAAGATCATGAACAGGCGCCAAGAACGCGAATGAGGCGCAGGACAACAGCGCAAGGAGGATATGTTTTAAGCTTCCAACCCTGAACGCCCGTCCAAAGGCTCGCCCACCCTATGCGTCTTCTGGCCATCGCCCTGCTCGTGAGTGCTGCCGTCGTGGCGGAAGAGCGCCCGCTACGTTTCTCGGTCAGCGAAAGCTGGGTGATGCCGATGATGAACATCGAGAACGGGCAGGCCACCGGCGGCATCCTCTACGACCTGCAGACACGCCTGGCCGAAAAGGTCGGCCGGCGTGCCGAGCAACTGGTCATGCCGCGCCTGCGCGTGCAGCAGATGCTGGCACGCGGCGAGATCGACGTGCGCTGCTACGTCAATCCCGCCTGGCTCACCGAGTCCCATCACCAGTACATCTGGAGCGTGCCGTTCCTGGTCCAGCGCGACTGGCTGGTCGGCCGCCACGCCGTTCCCCTGCAACTGGAGCAACTGCATGGCGAGACGATCGGCACCGTGCTCGGCTTCACCTATCCGCGCCTGGAGCCGCTGTTCGCCAGCGGCCAGTTGCTCCGCGACGACGCCCGTACCCAGGCGCTCGCCCTGCTCAAGCTGGACGCCGAGCGCTACCGCTATGCGATCAGCAACGAACTCTCGCTGGCCTGGTTCAACCGCCACCAGCCCGCCAACCGCCAGCTCCAGCCCTTGAGCCAGCTCTCCGCCGACCTGGTGGCCTGCATCGTCCGCGACGAACCGGACGTGCCGACCATGCAACTGCTGCGCGCCCTGGTGCGGATGAAAGAGGATGGCGAGATCGAGGAAATTCTCTCCCGCTATCGCTGAAGCTTCCTCCAAGGCGCCATCTTTCATTCAGATGAAGGAAGAAATACCTCCGCAGGCTCCCTAGCCTATGCCCGGCCGTGATGCCCGACACATCGCGGCCCACGACACGACAAGCACCTTGCGTGCAGGCGGGCCCACGGACGGGCCGATACGACAGGATGCGCCCGCCACGCCGCCAGCATTGGGGAGCAATACATGAAACGCACGAAACTGGGCCTCACACTCGCCCTGACTCTTGGCCTGCACGGCTGCACGACGATGGAGATGCTCGGCGAGGCCGGCGATAGCATGGGCAATGGCGACATCGTCGCCGGCACCTTCATGGGAACATTCGCCCTGCTGTTCGGACCGATCATCGACATCTTCACCCTTGGCGGGGCGCTGGACTCCCCCTCGGACTACCATGCCGTCGCCCAGACCGCCGCCAGCGTAAGCCAGGCCAGCGGCAGCCCCGACGCCTACCAGTACCAGATGCTGGCCAATGCGTTGCAGCCGTCCTCAGACAGCAGTCCCGACATGTCGGCCACCATCGCGTTGCTCGCGCAGCAGCAACAAGCCCACCAGATGAACACGACACCAGTCAGCAGCGGCCTGAAACGAGGACAGATCGCGACCGACTGCCTGAAGCGACTGGAATCCAGCGATGGCCACTACCAGAAGATCCTGTTGAAAAACGTCTGTAGCCAGACCGTCAACACCGCCTACTGCTACACCGGCACTTCCGGGGGCTACGCGTGCGATGGCAAGGAGTCGGTCGGCGCGATCCAGCAGCCGCCAGGCCATGAACTCCTCGTTCTCCATGAAAACCTTCAGGGGGCTGTCCACGTCGCCTACGGCGCATGCCTCGCACCGGCATATCCAACGGATGTGCGACGCATCAATCCCATTCAGTTCCGCTGCGTCATCGACGACACCCCTGTGCAACAGGGCGTTCGCTGACACCCTGGCCCCCACATCGTGGGGGCCTCTCGCATCACGAATGAGCTACAGCTCCACCTCTCCCCCCGCCAGCGTGCACAGCTCTATGAAGTCGAGAATCTCCGTCTCGCGCCCTTCCGTCCGCAACAGCCCCTGCTTCTGCATGCGGGTGAAGCTGCGCGACACCGTTTCCACCGCCAGGCCGAGGTAGTCGGCGATCTCGATCCTCGACATGCTCAGGCGGAAGCGCACGGCGGAGTAGCCCCGATCGCGGAAGTGCGCGGAGATGTTGAGCAGGAAGGCGGCGATCCGCGAATCGGCATGCAGGCGCGACAGCAGCAGCTTCACCTGCTGGTCCTCGCGGATCTTGCGGCTCATGAGCTGCATCAACTGGTGGGTGAAACCGGGAATCTCCGCGGTCAGGCGCTCCAGTTGATCGAAGGGGAGCTGGCTGCACAGGGTCCTTTCCAGCGCCACGGCGGAAACCGGGAAACGCCCTTCGTCGAGGCCGGAAAAACCGAAAAGCTCGCCGGGGAGATAGAAGGCGGTGATGCTCTCCATCCCCTGGTCGTTGCTGGTGACCGTCTTCACCGAACCGGAGCGCACCAGGTACAGGCTGTCGAACGGGTCGCCCTGGCGAAACAGGTAGCTGCCCTTGCCGAACAACTGCCCCGGCTTGATCACGGCCTCCAGTTCGAGCAACTGGTCGTCGCTGATCGAGGGTGGAGCGAGACGGCAATTGCGGCAATAGGGTTGCGGCTTGATCGACTGGTCCATCGGTTCCCCACCTGGGCCTGGCCCGCGCTATTCCCGCGCGGCACGCCTAAACCATAGCAACAGAGATCGACGATCGCTCAAGGCTCGTCCGGGCGGATGGCGAAACCGCCCTGGTTCTCGCTGACGATGCGGAAGCGATGGTTCTCCCCCGCCGCCACCTGCACCGCCAGCTCGCGCCACAGGAAACCCTTGCCGCACAGGGTTTCGTCCTGCTTGTCGGCGGAGATACCCAGCACCCGCGCACCCGGCGGGACATGGAAGGTCGCCACCTCGCCCACGCCGATCCGCGCGGCCACCTCGCGGTCGACCAGCACGGCCACGTAGCAACCGCCGCCGAGGAACCCGATATCGCGGTTCACCACGATCCGCCCGCGCCCCTCCTCGACCTGCTGGTAGGCCAGAAGGCGGTCGTCCGGCACCGCCTTCACCTGGCCGGGATCGGCCCGGTAGGACGAACAACCGGCCAGCAACAACAACGGCAGCAGCGCAAGAATCGATCGCATACGGGCCCTCCTTGGGCAGATGGTCGGCTTGAGTATCGAAGAGGCTTCCGCGTCCCTCAAGGCGTGCTCCATCCTACGCACTCTTCCGGACTCCCGCGTGCGCGGGAGTGACGGCGCCGGACACCCGACCGCCATCCCCGCGAAGGAGCGGAATGGCAGGAGATCACGGAGTCCGGCAGTAGCACGGATGCTCCCCTCGGGAGAGGGGCCGGGGGTGAGGGGCCGAGGTTCAGGCACGAAGCATCCCCCAGGCCCGGATGCCAGCCCCTAACGCCGCCGTAACGGCTCGAGCAGGGCGTTCAGGCCGTTATGGTCGATCTCGTGCATCAACGCCAGCAACCGGCCGAGCTCGCCCTTGGGGAAACCTTCGCGGGCGAACCAGGCCAGGTAGTGGCCGGGCAGGTCGGCGATCACCCGGCCCTTGTACTTGCCGAACGGCATGGTGCGGGTGATCAGCAGTTGCAGGTCTTCGGGGTTCACGTCCAGCTCGCCGGTGACAGGAAAAACCACATGGTGCCACAGGGCAACGGCTGACAGGCCGTTGAAAAAACGTAGGCGAGGCCGCCGAGGCTGTTTTTAACGACGCCTCGGCAACGCAGGTAGTTTTTCAACAGTCTGTCAACGCCGTGCCCCGCGCAACTCCTCCACCTGCGCCTGCAGCGTTTGCGGGCTGGCCAGCTCCGGCGCCAGCGGCGCACCGGCCACCAGGGTGATGCGCGACCACAGGCGCCTGAAGAAACCCTTGGCCGGGTCGCGGCTGAAGAAGCTGCCCCACAGCCCCTGCAGCGCCATGGGGATCACCGGCACCGGGTTCTCCTCGAGGATGCGCGCCACGCCGCCCTTGAACTGGTCGATCTCGCCGTCGCCGGTCAGCTTGCCCTCGGGGAAGATGCACACCAGCTCGCCGTTGCGCAGGTACTCGCCGATCTTCTTGAATGCCGCGTCGTAGACCAGCAGGTCCTCGTTGCGCCCGGCGATGGGCACGGCGCCGGCGGTGCGGAACACGAAATTGAGCACCGGCAGGTCATAGATCCGGTAGTACATGACGAAACGCACCGGCCGGCGCACCGCGCCACCGATCAGCAGCGCGTCGACGAAGGACACGTGGTTGCACACCAGCAGCGCCGCGCCCTCGTCGGGGATGCGCTCCAGCCCGCGATGCTCGACCCGGTACATGGAATGGCCGAGCAGCCAGACCAGGAAGCGCATGGTGAACTCGGGAACGATCTTGAAGATGTAGCTGTTCACCGCGACGTTCATCAGCGACACCACCAGGAACAACTGCGGAATGCTCAACCCGGCGATGCTGAGCAACAGGATCGAGACGATCGCCGAGATCACCATGAACAGCGCGTTGAGGATGTTGTTGGCGGCAATCACCCGCGCCCGCTGGTCTTCGGCGGTGCGCGCCTGGATCAGTGCGTACAGCGGCACGATGTAGAAACCGCCGAACACGCCGATGCCGAGGATCGAGCCGAGCACCCACCAGGCCTGGCCGTGGCCGAGCAGCGCCAGCCAGTCGTGCGGCGCGGCCGCCTGCGGAAAGCCGCCGGAGCACCACCAGAGCAGCAGGCCGAAGACGGTCAGGCCGATGGAGCCGAACGGCACCAGGCCGATCTCCACCTTGTGCCCGGACAGCCGCTCGCAGAGCATCGAACCCAGCGCGATGCCCACCGAGAACACGGTGAGGATCAGCGTCACCACGGTTTCGTCGCCGTGCAGCCACTCCTTGGCGTAGGCCGGGATCTGCGTCAAGTAGACGGCGCCGAGGAACCAGAACCACGAGTTGCCGACCAGCGAGCGCGACACCGCCGGACGCTGGCCAAGGCCCAGGCGCAGGGTCACCCAGGTCTGGCGGAAGATGTTCCAGTCCAGCTTCAGCCCCGGTAGCGCCGCGCCAGCGTGGGGGATGAAGCGGCTGGCGAGGTAACCGCAACAGGCCACCAGCACCACCGCGCCGCCCACCAGCGGCGCATAGGCCTCGCTGGACAGCATGATCCCGGCGCCGATGGTGCCGGCGAGAATGGCCAGGAAGGTGCCCATCTCCACCAGCGCGTTGCCGCCGATCAGCTCGTTCTCGCGCAGCGCCACCGGCAGGATCGAGTACTTCACCGGGCCGAACAGCGCCGAGTGCGTCCCCATGCCGAACAGGGCCAGGAACATCAGCGGCAGGTTGTTCAGCAGGAAGCCCGCCGCGCCGACCAGCATGATGACGATCTCGGCCATCTTGATCGCGCGGATCAGCGCATGCTTGGAGAACTTCTCGCCGAACTGGCCGCCAAGTGCCGAGAACAGGAAGAACGGCAGGATGAACAGCAACGCACAGAGGTTGACCAGCACCGAACGGTCACCGGACACGTTGAGCTTGAAGAGGATGGCGAGAATCAGCGCCTGCTTGAAGACGTTGTCGTTGAACGCGCCGAGCAACTGGGTGACGAAGAACGGCAGGAAACGCCGGGTGCCCAGCAAGGCGAACTGCGAATGTTGGCTCATGATCCCTTGTACCTGTGTGAGGCCCTTCTGGCCGTCCGTTATTGGATGACACGAAAGGGGTCGCAAGCCACAGTGCAGGTCGCAATTCGGTGGTTTATTGGGTCCCCGCGTTCGCGGGGATGACGTGGGACGAAACCCCAACGCCAAACCGTCATTCCAGCGAACGCGGGAATCCAATAAGTAGCCTGGATGAAATCCGGGGAAGCCCTCCCGGATTACATCCGGGCTACGCGTAGGATGGGTCGAGGAGCGCAGCGACGATACCCATCGAGCCGATGCCGATGGGTATCGCTTCGCTCGCCCCTCCTACAAAGGCAACTGCCCCAGCGCCCAGCGCAGCAGGAAGAAGATCGACAGCCCTCCCAGGATGGTCGCCAGCAGGTGGCGAGACAGCGCGGCGATCAGGATGGTCGCCAGGCCGGCCAGCAGGTAGGCGTTGTCCAGGGCCAGCGCCAGATGGCGGCCGTCGGGCATCAGCATGCCGGGGACCACGATGGCGGTGAGCACGGCAGTCGGCACGTAGTGCAGGCCCTGGCGCACCAGCGGCGGGAAGCGCAGGTCGGGCCAGGCGAACAGGCTGTAGCGGATCGCGAAGGTGATCACCGCCATGCCGAGAATCAGCAGCCAGGTCTGCATCAGACGCCCTCCTCTTCCAGCTTCCAGGATTCGCGGCGCTCCAGGGCGATGCCCACGGCGATCCCGGACAATGCCGCGACCATCAGCCCCAGCTTGTACGGCAGATCGTTGCAGAGCAGCGCGGCCGCGCCGGCCACCAGCGCCGCCGACACCTGCGGGCGGTTCTTGAGCATCGGAACCACGATGCCGATGAAGGTGGCGAGCATGGCGAAGTCCAGCCCCCAGGCCGCCAGGTTGGGCACCGCCTGGCCGAACAGCACGCCGGCCAGGGTGCAGAGTTGCCAGTTGAGGTACATGGTCAGCGCCGCGCCCAGGTAGTACCAGTGCTTGTGCGGCGAGGCGTCGCGCTCGGCGTAGCGGTGCTGGACCACGGCGAAAGCCTCGTCGGTCAGCCAGAACGCCAGCGGCATGCGCCAGCGCTTGGGCAGGTGGCGCACGAAAGGTTGCAGGGTGGCGCTGTACAGGGCATGGCGCAGGTTGACCACGAACGTGGTGAGCAACACCACCGCCATGCCGGCACCGCCGCCGATCAGGCTGATGGCGATGAACTGAGCTGAGCCAGCGAACACCAGCAGCGACATGCCCATCGCCTGCCAGATGGACAGGCCATAGCTGGCCGCCAGGCTGCCGAAGATGATGCCGAAGGGAATCGCCCCGACCACCAGGGGAACGATGTCGCGGGCGCCTTGCAGGAATTCGTGTCGACGGGTCATGCAACCTCCTTGATCGGGGGAGGTTAGTGCCGGGGGGGAAGGGTTGTATTGAACGATCTTGCGGTGTCGGCTCACCAACCCTCTCCCCCGGCCCCTCTCCCATGAATGGGAGAGGGGAGTGTCCGAGCTGGCCGGAAACACTGTGCTTTCCCGTGTAGTCACCCCTCTCCCGTTTACGGGAGAGGGGCCGGGGGAGAGGGCTCGGTCCTACCGCGCGCAAGCCCTTCTATATTCACCCGGCGCCACGCCGTAGGCCTGCTTGAACTGGCGGGCCAGGTGGCTCTGGTCGGCGAAGCCGAGCTGGGCGGCGACTTCGATCGGCACGCAGCCGGCCTTGAGCAGCATGCGTGCCTGTTCCAGGCGGCGCTGCTTGAGCCAGGCGTGTGGCGGCAGGCCGGTGGCGCGGCGGAATACGCGGGCGAAGTGGAACGGCGAGAGGTTCACCACGGCGGCCAGTTCCTCCAGCGACGGCGGCTCGGCCAGCCGGCTGGCCAGCAGTTCCCTGGCCCGAGCCACCGCCAGTGGTTCGCTGCCCGGTTGCCGTGGCGTCGGCAGGGCGGCGTGGCGGCGCAGCAGCTCCAGCATGACCTCGCGCCACTGCGTCTGCCGCCGCAGGACCGAGGCGCCAGGGTCCTCCAGCAGGCGATGCAGGTGGCCGAGGGCAGCGGCCAGGTCGGGGTCGGCATGGACGTTGCCACGGAACATCGGCAGGCCGGAATTCGGCAGCTCCAGTTCGCCGAGCAGGGATTCGACCAGGCCGGTGTCCGGGTAGAACACCCGGTAGCGCCAGCCCTGCTCGCTGCCCTTGGAGCCGGTGTGCACCTCGTCGGGGTTCAGCAGCGCGAAGCTGCCCGCCGGCACCAGGTGCTCCTCGCCCCGGTAGCGATAGCGCTCGGCGCCCTCCTCCACCAGGGCGATGACGTAGCCGTCATGCACATGCGGCGCGAAACGGTGCTCGATAAAGCGCGCGGACAGCAGTTCCAGACCGCCGAGATCATCCGCGGCATGGAACCTGGCGTATTCCCGAGCACCCGGCGCGTCCATGCCTCACGCGCTGAAGCGCGCCTCCAGGGTGGCCTTGACCTGCGGCCATTCGCTGTCGGTGATGCTGTACATCACGGTGTCGTCGAGACGGCCGTCGGCCAGCCGGCGATGGTTGCGCAGCACGCCCTCGCGCACCGCGCCGAGTTTCTCGATGGCGCGTTGCGAGCGCAGGTTGCAGGCCGCGGTCTTCAGTTGCACGCGGACCATCCCCCAGTTCTCGAAGGCATGGCGTAGCATCAGGTACTTGATGCTGGTGTTCAGGCCGGTGCCGTGCTGCGAGCGGTCCAGCCAGGTCGCACCGATCTCCGCCGCCGGCAGCACGCTGAGGAAGTCGAAGAAGCGGGTGGTGCCGACCAGTTGGTCGCCCAGGCGGATGGCGAACGGCAGGGCCAGCCCCTCGCGCTGGTCGCTCAGCGCGTTGCGATACCAGTCCGGGCGCAGCGGGCCGTTCAGGTGGATGAGTTCGGCGCGGTTGGCCTCGGCGAGGGTCACCAGTTCGGGAATGTCCGCGTCGAGCATCGGCTCCAGGCGCAGGGCGCCACGCTGCAGCGCGACCGGTTGCGGCTTGAACATGAAAAACGTCCTCTGTGACAACGGCTGTACGGAACAGCCATTCGACGCCGGCGCGAGCGGCATCGTTCCGTGGAACGACGAACCACCGCTCCGTGGCGTTTGCGACCATGGTCGCGACTGACTGGATTGTACTTTGGTGCGACACTGAAAGGTGCCTTCGTTCGGGGCGACCACCGTTTCATCTGGAGTTCGACATGTCGTTGTCTGGCGGGCTGATCGCAACGGTCGCCCTCTGCTATATGGCCATCCTGTTCGCCATCGCCTTCTATGGCGACCGCCGCCGCGCGCCCATGCCGGCGTCGATCCGCGCCTGGGTCTACAGCCTGTCGCTGGCGGTGTACTGCACGAGCTGGACCTTCTTCGGCGCGGTCGGCCAGGCCGCCGGGGAGCTGTGGTCGTTCCTGCCGATCTACCTGGGGCCGATCATCCTGCTGCTGTGCGCCCCCTGGGTGCTGCAGAAGATGATCATGATCAGCAAGCAGGAGAACATCACCTCGATCGCCGACTTCATCGCCGCGCGCTACGGCAAGTCGCAGACGCTGGCGGTGGTGGTGGCGCTGATCTGCCTGGTCGGCGTGCTGCCCTACATCGCCTTGCAGCTCAAGGGCATCGTCCTCGGCGTCAACCTGCTGACCGGCGCCGGCGCCGAGTCCACCGGCACCCGCGCGCAGGACACCGCGCTGATCGTGTCGCTGATCCTGGCGCTGTTCACCATCCTGTTCGGCACCCGCAACCTCGACGTCACCGAACACCACCGCGGCATGGTGCTGGCCATCGCCTTCGAGTCGCTGGTCAAGCTGCTGGCCTTCCTCGCCGTCGGCGCCTACGTCACCTACAGCCTGTTCAACGGTTTCGGCGACCTGTTCGAACAGGCGCGGACCAGCCCGGAACTGGAGGCGTTCTGGCAGGAGACGGTGAACTGGCCGTCGATGCTGGTGCACACCGGACTGGCGATGATGGCCATCATCTGCCTGCCCCGGCAGTTCCACGTCACCGTGGTGGAGAACATCGAGCCCCGCGACCTGCGCATGGCGCGCTGGGTGTTCCCCGCCTACCTGGCGCTGGCCGCGCTGTTCGTGGTGCCCATCGCCCTGGCCGGGCAGATGATCCTGCCGGCCGGGGTGATCCCCGATTCCTTCGTGATCAGCCTGCCGCTGGCCGGGGAACATCCCACCCTGGCCCTGCTGGCCTTCATCGGCGGCGCCTCGGCGGCCACCGGCATGGTGATCGTCGAGGCGGTGGCGCTGTCGACCATGATTTCCAACGACATGCTGCTGCCCTTGCTGCTGCGCCGGAAGAGCGCCGAGCGGCCGTTCGAGCTGTTCCGTCACTGGATGCTCACCGCGCGGCGGGTCAGCATCGTGCTGATCCTGCTGTTCGCCTATGTCAGCTACCGCCTGCTCGGCGACAACGCCAGCCTGGCGACCATCGGGCAGATTTCCTTCGCCGCCGTCACCCAGCTCGCGCCCGCCATGTTCGGCGCCCTGCTGTGGAAACAGGCCAACCGCCGTGGCGTGTTCGCCGGCCTGGCCGCCGGTTCCCTGATGTGGTTCTACACCCTGGTGCTGCCGGTGCTGGCCCGTGGCCTCGGCTGGTCTCTGGACACCTTCCCCGGCCTGGACGCCCTGCTCCACTATCCGATCGGCCTCGAGGTCGAGCCCCTGGTGCGCGGCATCGTGCTGTCGCTGAGCTGCAACTTCCTGCTGTTCTTCTGGGTGTCCTACTTCTCGCGCACGCGGGTTTCCGAACACTGGCAGGCCGGCCGCTTCATCGGCCAGGAACTCGGCCACAAGCCCAGCAGCCGCAGCCTGCTGGCGGTCCAGGTGGAAGACCTGCTGGCGCTGGCCAGCCGCTTCGTCGGCGAGGAGCGCGCGCGGCAGAGCTTCCTACGCTTCGCCTATCGCCTGGGGCGCAGCTTCAACGCCACCCTGCCGGCCAACGGCGAGTGGATCGCCCACACCGAACGCTTGCTGGCCGGCGTGCTCGGCGCCTCCTCCGCGCGGGCGGTGGTGAAGGCGGCCATCGAAGGGCGCGAGATGCAGGTCGAGGATGTGGTGCGCATCGTCGACGAGGCCAGCGAGGTGCTGCAGTTCAACCGCGCCCTGCTGCAAGGCGCGATCGAGAACATCACCCAGGGCATCAGCGTGGCCGACCAGAACCTGCGCCTGGTGGCCTGGAACCGCCGATACCTGGAGCTGTTCGAGTACCCCGAGGGGCTGATCAGCGTCGGCCGGCCGATCGCCGACATCATCCGCTACAACGCCGAACGCGGCCTGTGCGGCCCGGGCGACGTCGAGCAGCACGTCGAGCGGCGCCTGTACTGGATGCGCCAGGGCACCGCGCACACTTCCGAGCGGCTGTTCCCCAACGGCCGGGTGATCGAGCTGATCGGCAATCCCATGCCCGGCGGCGGTTTCGTCATGAGCTTCACCGACATCACCGCGTTCCGCGAGGCCGAACAGGCCCTGAAAGACGCCAACGAGGGCCTCGAGCAACGGGTCGAGGAACGCACCCGCGAGCTCTCCGAACTGAACCAGGAGCTCAGCCAGGCCAAGGCGGTGGCCGAAAGCGCCAACCAGTCGAAGACCCGCTTCCTGGCCGCCGTCAGCCACGACCTGATGCAGCCGCTGAACGCCGCCCGGCTGTTCTCCGCCGCCCTCGCCCACCAGCCGGACACGTTGCCGACCGAGGCCCGCGAACTGGTCAAGAACCTGGACAACGCACTGCACTCGGCCGAGGACCTGATCAGCGACCTGCTGGACATCTCGCGCCTGGAAAACGGCCGGATCACCCCGGAACGCACGCCCTTCCCGCTCAACGAGCTGTTCGACGCGCTCGGCGCCGAGTTCCGGGCGATCGCCCAGGAACAGGGGGTCAACTTCCGCATGCACTGCACCCAACTGCGGGTGGACAGCGACATCAAGCTGCTGCGCCGCATCCTGCAGAACTTCCTGACCAACGCCTTCCGCTACGCCCAGGGCGACGTGCTGCTCGGCGTGCGCCGCGTCGCCGGCGGCCTGCGCCTGGAAGTGTGGGACCGTGGCCCGGGGATTCCCGAGGACAAGCGCAAGGTGATCTTCGAGGAATTCAAGCGCCTGGACAGCCACCAGACCCGCGCCGAGAAAGGGCTGGGCCTCGGCCTGGCGATCGCCGACGGCCTCTGCCGGGTGCTGGGCCACCCGCTGGAAGTACGCTCCTGGCCGGGCAAGGGCAGCGTGTTCAGCGTCCAGGTACCGCTCGCCAAGACGCCCGCACCGGCGCTCAAGCCGGTCGTCAACGAGGTCAACGGCGCGGCCCTGAGCGGCACCCAGGTGCTGTGCATCGACAACGAGGACAGCATCCTCGCCGGCATGCACAGCCTGCTGTCGCGCTGGGGCTGCCAGGTGTGGACGGCGCGCAACCGCTTGGAGTGCGAGCACCTGCTCGACGAGGAAGTGCGCCCGCAGGTGGCGCTGGTCGACTACCACCTCGACGAGGGCGAGACCGGCACCGAACTGATGGCCTGGCTGCGCGCCCGGCTCGGCGAACCGGTGCCAGGCGTGGTGATCAGCGCCGACGGCCGCCCCGAGCTGATCGCCCAGGTCCACGCCGCCGGCCTCGACTACCTGTCCAAGCCGGTCAAGCCCGCCGCACTGCGCGCCCTGCTCAGCCGGCATCTGCCGCTGCGGTAGGGTGGGCTTCAGCCCACCAACCCGGCCCCGGGTTTCGCTCGCTGGGTTGAAGTGGAAGTGGGTGGGCTGTTTTCTGGATTCCCGCGAACGCGGGAACCCAATAAACCCAACACCGCAGGCCACAGCCCCGCCCGGCCACCCAGGCACCCACACGCCGCGTAACCCATCGATGAACCGCCACCGCTCCCCGCGAAATCCCCCTGACCTGCATCAACCCCCACACCGAAATCGCCGGTCTAGACTGCTGGCATTCCCGCCCAAGGACGCACCATGCAACTAGAGGACCTTCTGCTCGACTTCGCCATCGCCCTGGCCGCCGGCCTGCTGATCGGCGCCGAACGCGGCTGGCGCGAGCGCGACAAGGATGAACGGCTGGTCGCCGGCATCCGCTCCTTCGGCCTCGTCGGCCTGCTCGGCGGCTTCGCCACGTTGCTCGGCAGCCTGCACGGGGTCGCCGTCTGGGCAGTGATCTTCGCCGGCCTCGCCCTGCTGGTGGTCGCCTCCTACCTCAGCGAGCTGCGCCGCGACGGCGACCCCGGCATCACCAGCGAACTGGCCTTGCTGATCACCTTCCTGCTCGGCAGCCTGGCGATCGGCGAGCACACCAGCCTGGCCGCCGCCGGCGCCGTGGTGGTGGCGCTGCTGCTCAGCCTCAAGGAATTCCTGCACCGTGGCCTGGCCAACCTCAGCGAGGCGGAGCTGTCCGGCGCGCTGAAGCTGCTGTTCATCTCGGTGGTGCTGCTGCCGGTGCTGCCGAACCAGGGCTATGGCCCCTGGCAGGTGTTCAACCCCTACATCACCTGGTGGATGGTGGTGCTGATCGCCGGCCTGGGCTTCGCCGCCTACGTCGCCATCCGCCTGGTCGGCACCCAGCGCGGGCTACTGATCACCGCCCTGCTCGGCGGCATCGTCTCGTCCACGGCGATGACCCTGACCCTCGCCCGCCTGCACGAGCGGCGCGGCCTGGAACCGCTGCTGGCGGCCGGCCTGCTGGCCACCTCGGCGCTGATGTTCCCCCGTGTGCTGCTCGAAGCCGGCGTGCTCAATCCGGCATTGCTCGGCGCGCTGGCCTGGCCGCTGGGGGGCGCCGCGCTGGTGTATGCCGGCGGCGCCCTGATGTACTGGCGACAGGCCCACGCCGACGAAACCCCGGACACCGAGGCGCCGCTGAAGAACCCCTTCGAGCTGGTCCCGGCGCTGCGCTTCGCGCTGCTGCTGGCGCTGATCCTGTTCCTGGTCGAGGCCGCCCGCCGGCACCTGGGCGATGCCGGCGTCTACCTGGTGTCGCTGCTCTCCGGGCTCACCGACGTCGACGCCATCACCCTGTCGCTGGCGAGCCGCGCGGGCGGCGACCTGACCATTCCGGTGGCAACCCATGGCATCTTCCTCGCCGTGCTCAGCAACAGCCTGGTGAAAGCCGTGCTGATCGCCCTGGTCGGCGGCCGGGGCCTGGCACTGCGTACCCTGCCATTCATCGGTGGCGGCCTGCTGGTCGGCCTGGCAATAATGGCACTGCGCTAGCATAGGATTCTTTTCGAAACCACCAGGTGGTATTCGCTATCCAAACAGGCGACGGCACTCGTGGTCGCCACACCCAGGAGTTGTCACGATGAATCATGCCAGTGGACCGGCCCTGGAGCCGGTCCACCTTCCCGAACGCCCTGCCGACGATTACCTCGCCGAGCGCGTCGCCACCCTGTTCTCCACCAGCCCCGCGACCGCCATCGGCAACGTCTTTTCCGGCTCCATGGTGTTCGGCGTCTACTACGCCAGCGCGCCGCTGTCGGGGCTGAGCCTGTGGCTCGCCTGCCTGGTGCTGCTGATGCTGGTGCGCCTGGGCCTGGTGCGTGCCTACCGGCGCGACCCGCAGCGCGTGAAGCCGCTGACCTGGGCGCGCCTGACCATGTGCCAGTGCGCCGCGGTCGGCCTGGCCTGGGGCATCGGCGCGATCTGGCTGATGAGCTACGGCACGCCCTACGAGGACGTGATCTACGGCTGCATCGCCCTGGCCTCGGTAATGGTGGCGATGAGCAACGTCTCCTACTGGCCGGCGCACCTGGCCTTCCATGTGCCGATGTTCTTCTTCCTCGGCATCGCCTACGGCCGCGATCCGGAACCGCAGGCCACGTTCCTGGCGATCTGCGCCTGGGTGGTCTGCCCGTTCATCGCCGAGATGGGCCGGCGCCTGCAGATCCGCTTCAATGCCGCCCTGAAGCTGGCCTGGGAAAACCAGGTGCTGGCCCACAAGTACGCCCTGGCCAACCAGGAGCTGGCGGTGCTCAGCCGCACCGACGACCTGACCCGCATCGCCAACAAGCGCCACCTCGACGAAACCCTCGAACGCGAATGGCACCGCTGCGCGCGCCAGGGCGAGCCGCTGGGCGTGCTGATGCTGGATATCGACCACTTCAAGCTCTACAACGACAGCTACGGCCACCTCGCCGGCGACGCCTGCATCCGCCAGGTGGCCGAGGCGATGCGCGCCAGCGTGCGCGAACACGTGGACTTTGCCGCGCGCTTCGGCGGCGAGGAATTCACCGTGGTGATGCCCGGCGCCGACCTCGCCACCGCCTGCGCCATCGCCGAACGCATCCGCGCCACCGTCGAAGCGCTGCACCTGCCCCATGGCGGCGCCGAGCGCGGCTATCTCACCGTCAGCATCGGCGTCGCCTCCAGCGAACAGGGCCATGCGAACAGCGAGGAAGCGCTGGTCGGCAACGCCGACGTGGCCCTGTACGAGGCCAAGCGCAGCGGGCGGAACCGGGTGGAGGCGTTCACCCCGCACCCCGTGCAGGCGTAGCGTTCCGCTTCAGTCCGGCAACGGAAGCGGAATCAGGACTTGAGGAACCCCTTGAGCAGATCGCCGACCCGCTCGCCGAGCTCCTGGTTGGCCGATAGTTGCAGGCCGCGCGCCAGCTCGCTGTCGACCACCTGCTCGACCAGCGGGCGCAGTTGCAGCAATTGCTGGTTGAGGCCCTGCAACTCGTCGACATGCGGCAGGCTGGCGGTCAGCAGCGGGTTGACCAGATGCTGGACGATCATCCGCACGATGCCATCGGCCACCGGTTGCAGGTTCTCGCGGATCGAGACGAACAGTTCGAGCAGTTCCGACAGCGGGATGCCGGCGCGGAAGAGCTGCACCCCGGCGGCGAACACCCGTGGGTTGAGCACCTTCAGGTGGTCGCCGGCGAACTCCACCAGGCCGAGCTGCTGGGCCAGGTCGAGGTTGTCGTCGGTCAGCGCCTCGCCGAACAGCGCCTGCAATTCGTCGAACTCCAGGCGGGTCGGCTCCACCCGGTTCCAGGCCCCGACGATGGCGTCCTCGAGCCCCAGCACATGGGCCAGGCCCTGCCCCTGCTGCCAGGCGTCGAGCAGTTCGCGGATGCTGGCGATGCTGTAGCCGCGCTCCAGCAACTGGCCGATCAGGCGCAAGCGCGCCAGGTGGCCGTCGTTGTACACCCCGACCCGACCGCGCTTCTCCGGCGGCGGCAGCAGGCCGCGATCCTGGTAGGCGCGCAGATTGCGCACCGTGGTACCGGCCGCGCTGGCCAGTTCATCGACGCTGTACTCGGTGGAAGATGCCGGCTCCGCCACGGACGGGCGGGCCAACAGGCGCTGGAGGAAGGTTCGGTCGCTCATGGCCGGATCATAGCCGCCAGGCCGAACCGGCAACAACACCGGTGGGTAAGGCGGTAACAGTCGCCGAGCGCGACATCCGCGCGACTCGCCATTGGATAAGTGTCGCGCGAGCGACGATTTCGCCATCGTTCGATGTAACGATTGACTGGAGATCGTCCATGCCCGCCACCCATCCATTCCCCGCCTCGTCCGAGGTGAACGCATGAACGCGCCGCTTCGCATCGAGCCGGAAAAACTCCGCGTCCAGGGCGACGGCGTCGAACTGGCCGCCTACCGCTGGGGCAACGCCGCCGGCCCGACCCTGCTGCTGGTGCACGGCTACCCGGACAACCACGAAGTCTGGCTGCCGCTGGTCCAGCTCCTGGCCGCCGACTTCCAGATCATCGCCTACGACGTGCGCGGCTTCGGCGCCTCGCAGATCCCGCGCAAGACCCGCGACTACCGCCTGGCGTTGCTGGCCAACGACCTGGAGGCGGTGATCAAGGCGCTCAGCCCGGACCAGCCAGTGCACCTGGTGGCCCACGACTGGGGCTCGATCCAGGCCTGGGAGGCGGTCACCGAACCACGCATCCAGCCACTGCTGGCCTCCTACACCAGCATCTCCGGCCCATGCCTCGACCACGTCGGCCACTGGATGCACGCGCGCCTGGCCGAGCGGCGCCTGGGCTCGCTGTTCAAGGTGATCGGCCAGTTGCTCAGCTCCTGGTACATCGCCTTCTTCCACACCCCCTGGCTGCCGGAACTGCTCTGGCGCAACGGCCTTGGCCGCCTCTGGCCGACCCTGCTGGAACGCCTCGAAGGCGTGCGCGAGGCGCAGCCCAGCAGCACCCAGGTCTCCGACGGCCAGCACGGCGTGAAGCTCTACCGCGCCAACTTCATCGGCACCCTGTTCAAGCCGCGCGAGCGCCGCACCCCGGTGCCGGTGCAACTGATCGTGCCCACCCGCGACCGCTACGTGCGCCCGCAACTGTTCGAACACCTTCCGCACTGGGCACCAAGCCTGTCGCGCCGCGAGGTGCGCGCCGGACACTGGCAACTGCTGGCCGAGCCGCAGCAACTGGCGCTGTGGCTGCGCGAGTTCGTCGAACAGCAACCCACGACCGGCCGACAAGGAGCCCCGGCATGACCGCGCCGCATCATCGCCTGGAACAGCGCAAGGTACGCTTCGACTTCTCCGCCACACCGCTGCACTGGGTGCCGGACGAGCCCGAGGTGTCGCACGTGATGAACACCCTGCACATCCTTCTGCCGGCCGGCGAGTTCTGGTTCTGCCGTGTCTACAACAAGGCCGTGCCGCTGATCACCGACCCGCTCCTGCTGGACGACGTGCGCGGCTTCATCAAGCAGGAAGCCCAACACGCCCGCGCCCACGACAGCGCCCTGGAACCCTATCTGTACCGCCACGGCATCGACCCGTCGAAGTTCCTGCGCGGCGTCCGCTGGCTGTTCGACAAGGTGCTGTGCGATCACCCACTCGGCGACAACGCGCTCAGCCGCCGCCTGCAACGCTGGTGGCTGGTACAGCGCGTCGGCCTGATCGCCGCCGTCGAGCATTTCACCTGCGTGCTCGGCGACTGGGTGATCACCACCGACAAGCTCGACCACGCCAACCCGGTGATGCTCGACCTGATGCGCTGGCACGGCGCCGAGGAAGTCGAACACCGCTGCGTCGCCCACGACCTTCACGTGCACCTGGGCGGCAGCATCGTGATGCGCTGGTTCTACATGGTGGTGGCGACGCTGGCGCTGACCTACCTGTTCCACGCCGGCTCCCGGCTGATGATGCGCCAGGACCCGGCGATCAAGCGCGTACGCGGCTTCCTGCCGCTATGGCGGGAACTGGGCCGGCGCGGCGTACTACCCCGCATGGGCGCCATCGGCCGCGCCGTGGGACGTTACTTCCTGCCCGGCTACCACCCCCGCACCGAAAGCGATACCAGCCTGGCACTGGCCTACCTCGCCAGCTCGCCGGCAGCGCAGCGGGCAGCCGAGGAGGCCCGCACGGGGATATGAGGTTCGGGGCCGCCCCTACATCCGGTCCACCTGGAGTCCGCAGGATGGGTGACAACCCATCGCTTCCCGGTGATGGGTTTCACCCATCCTACGACCTGGCCCTTCCGTAGGCGGAGGAGTGAAATCCGGCTCGTAGGAGCGCGCCATGCGCGCGATTCGCGGCCATGGGCCGCTCCTACATTCCCGGTCCACCTGGAGTCCGTAGGATGGGTGACAACCCATCGCTTCCCGGTGATGGGTTCCACCCATCCTGCGACCTGGCCCTTCCGTAGGCGGAGGAGTGAAATCCGGCTCGTAGGAGCGCGCCATGCGCGCGATTCGCGGCCATGGGCCGCTCCTACATTCCCGGCCCACCTGGAGTCCGTAGCACACCCTGCAAGAGGGTCTTCGTCCAGCCTTCCAGCCTCCAGCGCTTCTATCGGCTCTTCCGCTTTTACCAGCCCAGCACTTCCTTGAGGAACGGGATGGTCAGCTTGCGCTGGGCCTGTAGCGAAGCCTGGTCTAGGCGGTCGAGAAGTTCGAACAGCGCGCTCATGCTGCGCGCGCCACGGGTGAGGATGAAGCGGCCGACTTCGTCGGTCAGGTGCAGGCCACGGCGTGAAGCACGCAATTGCAGGGCACGCAGCTTGTCCTCGTCGGACAGCGGCTGCAACTGGAACACCAGCGTCAGGCTCAGCCGCGATTGCAGGTCCGGCAGGCACACGCCCAGTTCGCGCGGCGCGGCGGAGGCCGCCAGCAGCAGGCGCCGGCCGCTGTCGCGCAGGCGGTTGAACAGGTGGAACAGCGCCTCTTCCCAATCGTCCCGCCCGGCCACCGCGTCCAGGTCGTCCAGGCAAACCAGTTCGCACTGCTCGAGGTTGTCCAGCAGCTCCGGGCCGTAGTCGGCCACCTCGGCCAACGGCAGGTAGACCGCCTGCTCGCCACGCTGCTCGAAACGCAGGCAGGCCGCCTGCAACAGGTGGCTGCGACCGACGCCCTCCGCGCCCCACAGATAGATCAGGCTTTCCGTCCAACCCGCATCGGCCTCGCAGAGGCGCTCGACATAACCGAGCGCGGCAGCGTTGGCACCGGGATAGTAGTTGGCGAAGGTGGCGTCGTCGCGCAGGCGCACGCCCAAGGGCAGTTGGATAGGTTTCATGCCGGGCCGGGCGACGTCAAAACGCCGCCGTTTAGTTCACGAAGGAAAGAAAGTGTATAGAAATCAGGACCATGGCGCAGCATTTCAACGATGCGCCACGATCTGGGGAAGATCACCAGCGGAAATACAGCGTATCGCCGCGCGGCACCACGCGGGGCGCCTGCTCCTGCGGCACGCCTTCGACCGGCTCCGCCGCCTCTTCCGGCGCGGCGGCCTGGGGTGCTGGCACCTCCTGCAGGTGGGCCAGGGAAAGCTGGGCGCGCAGTTGTTCGGCGCTGGCGCTCACCTGGTAGGTCAGGCGGTCGCCCTCCACCAGGCGCAGGCGTGCACCGAACGGCTCGAGCAGGCGGTTCAGCTCGGCGTAACGGGCCAGGTCGGCGCCCTGCACTTCCAGGGTCAGGCTGCCGGACGACGAGCCCGGAGCCGCGGCGAAACGGGGCGCCAGGCGCTCGCCGACCGCCAGCATCACCGCATCGGCCAGGCTGTTCGCATCGCTCCCCTTGGCCGTGCCCTGCTCGCGGCTGTCGCCCAGCCACAAGCGCCATTGCGCCTGCCATTGCCCATCTTCCTCGCGGGCATCCACCGCCAGCAGCGCATCCGCGTCATAACGCTCGGACGCCTCCTGCAATGCATCCGGCTGTCCGGCGGAAATGTTTTCGGCCGTCCCGACCAGTTGCTCGCTGAGGTCGGCCAGCGGCAAGCGCAGCGGCAGGCCGCGATGCTGGGCGGCGCGCTGCAGCGGCTCGGCGCTGGGCTGGGCGTCGCCGACCAGGTTGCTGCCTTCGCTGGAACTGTTCAGCCACCAGGCGAGGATCGCCGGACGGTTGGCGCCCCACAGCGGCAAGCCGGCCTGGCGCAGGCTGCGCTCGGTGCTCACGGGATCGAAGTCCACCACCAGGTCCTGCCCTTCGTAGCCATACTGGCTGACCACCTGCTGCGGGTCCTGGCGCACAGCCGCCAGGGCCTGGGACCGGGCGGCCTTCGCATCGCCGGTCAGGCGCTGCACCAGGGTCTCGAAGGCGCGGCCCAGGGCCGCATCGCGCTCCTCCGGCGTCTGGCTGGCGACCGGCTCGCGCACCTGGTACAGATCGGCCACCATCGCCGCGAAGGAAGGCACGCTGAACAGGGCCAGACACAGGACAAACAGGCGGGCAAGGACGCGCATGGGGCTCTCGCAGGGCTCGAGGAGGAAAGGGCTATACCTTAAACAGGCGCCCCCGGGCGGGCAACCGCCGCGTTTCATCGCCGCCGACGATACGGCTGCCGGCCCGATGGCCGCTGACCGGTAAGCCTGATAAAATCGCGCGCCTTCGCGGACCGGCAAGCGGTCGCCCTCCCAGAACTCCCTCAAAGGCCTGAATTCCATGAGCAAGCAACCCTCCATCAGCTACAAGGACGCCGGTGTCGACATCGACGCGGGCGAAGCCCTGGTCGAACGCATCAAGGGCGTGGCCAAGCGCACCGCACGTCCGGAAGTCATGGGAGGGCTGGGCGGCTTCGGCGCGCTCTGCGAGATTCCGGCCGGCTACAAGCAGCCGGTGCTGGTCTCCGGCACCGACGGCGTCGGCACCAAGCTGCGCCTGGCGCTGAACCTGAACAAGCACGACAGCATCGGCCAGGACCTGGTGGCCATGTGCGTCAACGACCTGGTGGTCTGTGGCGCCGAGCCGCTGTTCTTCCTCGACTATTACGCCACCGGCAAACTCAACGTCGACGTCGCCGCCACCGTGGTGACCGGCATCGGCGCCGGCTGCGAACTGGCCGGCTGCTCGCTGGTCGGCGGCGAGACCGCCGAGATGCCCGGCATGTACGAGGGCGAGGACTACGACCTGGCCGGCTTCTGCGTCGGCGTGGTGGAGAAGAGCGAGATCATCGACGGCTCCCGGGTGGTCACCGGCGACGCACTGATCGCCCTGCCCTCCTCCGGCCCGCACTCCAACGGCTACTCGCTGATCCGCAAGATCCTCGAAGTATCCGGCACCGACATCGGGAACACCCAGCTCGACGGCAAGCCGCTGGCCGACCTGCTGATGGCGCCGACGCGCATCTACGTCAAGCCGCTGCTCAAGCTGATCAAGGACACCGGCGCGGTGAAGGCCATGGCCCACATCACCGGCGGCGGTCTGCTCGACAACATCCCGCGCGTGCTGCCGGAAGGCGCCCAGGCCATCATCGACGTCGCGAGCTGGACCCGTCCGGCGGTGTTCGACTGGCTGCAGGAAAAAGGCAACGTCGACGAGCACGAGATGCACCGCGTGCTGAACTGCGGCGTCGGCATGGTCATCTGCGTGGCCCAGGACAAGGTCGAGCAGGCCCTGAACCTCCTGCGCGAAGCCGGCGAGCAGCCCTGGGTGATCGGTCGCATCGCCGCTGCGGCGGAAGGTGCCGAGCGCGTGGTCCTCGACAACCTCAAGGCCCACTGATGTCCGCACCCTGCAATGTGGTGGTGCTGATCTCGGGCTCCGGCAGCAACCTGCAAGCCCTGATCGACGACCTGCGCGCCGGCGACACGCCGGCGCGCATCCAGGCGGTGATTTCCAACCGCGCCGATGCCTACGGCCTCGAGCGCGCCAGGGCGGCGGGCATCCCGGCCGAAGTGCTCGACCACAAGGCGTTCGATGGCCGCGAAGCGTTCGACGCCGCGCTGATCGAACGGATCGACGGCTACCGCCCCGACCTGGTGGTGCTGGCCGGCTTCATGCGCATCCTCACTCCCACGTTCGTCCGCCACTACCAGGGCCGCCTGCTCAACATCCACCCCTCGCTGCTGCCCAGGTACAAGGGCCTGCACACCCACCAGCGCGCGCTGGAGGCCGGCGACGCCGAGCACGGCTGCAGCGTGCACTTCGTTACCGAGGAACTCGATGGCGGCCCCCTGGTCGTACAGGCAGTGATCCCGGTGCAGGCGGACGACACGCCTGAAAGCCTGGCCAAGCGCGTGCACGTGCAGGAGCACCGCATTTACCCCCTGGCAGTGCGCTGGTTCGCCGCAAGGCGCTTGCAACTCGGCGAGCGGGGCGCAATGCTGGATGGCCAGCCCCTGCCGGCCACCGGCCATCTGATTCGGACCTAGGAGACTCTATGCTGCGCGTTCTGTTGTTCGCCCTTGCCGCACTCGTCCTGCCGGCACAGGCCCTGGAACTAAAGCCGTTCTCGGTCAGCTACACCGCTGACTGGAAGCAGTTGCCGGTCGGCGGCAGCGCCACCCGCAGCCTCAAGGCCGAAAGCGACGGCCGCTGGACCCTCGACTTCGAGGCCTCCATGCTGGTCGCCGGCCTCAGCGAGCAGAGCACCTTCCGCCTCGACAACGACAGTTTCCTGCCGCAGACCTATCGCTTCAAGCGCAGCGGCCTCGGCAAGAGCAAGCAGGTGGAACTGGACTTCGACTGGACCGCCAAGCAAGTGATCGGCAGCGACCGCGGCAACCAGGTGCGGGTACCGCTGAACCGTGGCCTGCAGGACAAGTCGACCTACCAGATCGTGCTGCAGCATGACGTGGCTGCCGGCAAGAAGAGCATGAGCTACCAGGTGATCGACGGCGACGAAGTGGAGACCTACGACTTTCGCGTGCTCGGCGAGGAAGTGGTGGAAACCAAGGCCGGCCTGATCGACGCGATCAAGGTCGAGCGCGTACGCGACCCGACCCAGAGCAACCGCAAGACCGTGCTGTGGTTCGCCAAGGACTGGGACTACCTGCTGGTACGCCTGCAACAGGTGGAGAAGGACGGCAAGGAATACCAGATCATGTTGCAGGAAGGCACGGTGGGCGACCGGGAGGTCAAGGGCAGATCGTGACCTGAACCCACCTCGATACTTGAAAGCCGGGCATCTGCCCGGCTTTTTATTGCCCGTTTACCAGACATTTACACATCGTGACTATTCTCTGCCGAGGCAAAGGATGGCATCATGCCATCCTGCATCTGCGGCAACATTTCAATAAGAAAGTTCTCATTCTTCCGAATTTATTTTTCGGAAAGCCTAGCCTGATCACGCAAAGGACACCAGCATGGGCCGCTATGTCGGCATCGCCATGAGCTACCCCGCCGGCGTGCAAGGCCCCGAAGCCCTGAACGGCCTCGTCGATTACGTCATC
>NZ_CAJFCI010000058.1 GCF_904061905.1 Zestomonas carbonaria | reverse complement strand
CCCCTCACCCCAGCCCTCTCCCGGAGGGAGAGGGAGCCTGTCCGAGCGTTGGATCAAGCACGTGCTCAACCGCAACTCCGAACGAGTCCCCTCTCCCCCTGGGAGAGGGCTGGGGTGAGGGGCGGAGTCAATTCAAACCACCCACCTCCCCACACCCTCAAACCAGACTGGTCAACGCCTCACGACTGAACGGCAGGATGTCCCCCTGACGCCCCTCGCGCACCTTCTGCGCCCAGTCCGGATCGACCAGCAGCGCGCGACCGACCGCCACTAGGTCGAACTCCTGGCGATTCAGGCGCTCCAGCAGACCGTCGATGCCGGCCGGCTGCGCCACTTCCTCGGTGTTGGTGAAGAACTGCATGAACTCGCTGCCGGACAGGCCGACGCTGCCGACGGTGATGGTCGGCTTGCCGGTCAGCTTGCGGGTCCAGCCGGCCAGGTTGAGATCGGAACCTTCGAACTCCGGCTCCCAGAAGCGGCGGGTCGAGCAGTGGAAGATATCCACGCCGGCCTCGACCAGCGGCGCCAGGAATTCGCCCAGCTCCTCCGGGGTCTGCACCAGGCGGGCGGTGTAGTCCTGCTGCTTCCACTGCGAGAAACGGAAGATGATCGGGTAGTCGGGGCCGACCGCGGCGCGCACCGCGCGGATCAGTTCGATGGCGAAGCGCGAGCGGTTGGCCAGGCTGCCGCCATAGCCATCGGTACGCTTGTTGCTGCCTTCCCAGAAGAACTGGTCGATCAGGTAGCCGTGGGCGCCGTGGATCTCGACGCCGTCCATGCCGATGGCCTTGGCGTCGCGGGCGGCCTGGGCGAAGGCGGCGATCGTTTCGTCGATGTCCTGCTGGGTCATCTCGTGGACCAGCTCGACGCCGTCCTTGACCTTGCCGGTCGGGCCGTAGCCGGGAACGCTGGCGTCCGGCTCGACACCCAGGCGACGCACCGCGCCGACGTGCCAGAGTTGCGGGACGATCTTGCCGCCTTCGGCATGCACCGCGTCGACCACCTGTTTCCAGCCGGCCAGGGCGTCGTCGCCGTAGAAGCGCGGCACGTGCGGGTAGCCGTTGGAAGCCTTGTGGCCAACCGTGGTGCCTTCGGTGACGATCAGGCCGACACCGGCGGCGGCGCGGCGACGGTAGTACTCGACCACCTTGGCGTTGGGCACGCCGCCCGGCGAGAAGCTGCGGGTCATCGGCGCCATCACCACGCGGGTCGGCAGCTCCAGGTCGCCGAGGCGGAAGGGCTCGAACAGGGCTTGTACGGTCATGCGGGTCTCCTGAATGCCGGCCGGACGACGACCGGTCGGGGTTTCGAATAATCAGGCCTGCAGCAGGCGCTCCAGGCGTTCCACGAAGTCGTGCATGGGCGCGGTGCTGCCGACCTTGAGACGGGTCAGCACACCCTGCCAGGCGTTGGCGATGAAGCTGGCGAGGTTGGCGCAGTCTTCCCCGGCGGGCAGCTCCCCAGCGGCCTGGGCTTCTTCCAGGCAACGCTGGAGGATGTTCACCGAGCTCTGCAGGACCTCCTCCACCCGTTCGCCGATGGCCGGCAGCAGCTCGGCCATCTCGAAGCTCAGGCTGCCGATGAAGCAGTGGTACTCGAGCTTCTCCTGGCTCTCGAAATGCGCCAGCAGCTCGCGGTAGTAACCGAGGATGCGCGCCCGCGGGCTCAGCCGCGTATCGCCCAGGGCCTGCGCATAACGCGCCAGGCGCGGCGTGTAGACGTGTTCCAGGGCCTGCAGGGCGAAGTCCTCCTTGCTGGCGAAGTAGTGATAGAAGGAGCCCTTGGGAATGCCGGCGGCCTGGACGATCTCCTGAACGCCGGTACCGTGATAACCACGACGGGTCATCACCTCGGCGCCCTTGGCGAGGATCAGGTCACGCTTGTCGAGTCGAGTGCTGGTGTTCATGCCGGGCAGGATATGACCGGTCGTCTCGTCCTGGACAGCATCATTGATCTTGGTGATTGGGGGATATCGGGAGCAGGGTAGCCCGGATGTAATCCGGGGACGGGGTGGTGGCTTGGACGGTTGACGTCTATGGACAGTCCGCCCCTCACCCTAACCCTCTCCCAGGGGGAGAGGGGACTTGCTAGGTGTTGCCGGTTTGGCACGTGCTCAACCTGAAGCACGGACAGGCTCCCTCTCCCTCCCGGAGAGGGCTGGGGTGAGGGGCGGAGCTCAACCATTCCTCAAACCTGTCACACCCACACAATCCCCCCCCTCACAACCAACTCACATGCCGCTCCAGCGGAAACCGCAGCCTCGGGTTGTAAACGCCCCGCTCCCCCTGCCGCCCGACAGCGAGAATCATGACCGGAATAGCGCGACGCGGAATGTCCAGCACCTTGCGCAGGCGCACTTCGTCGAAGCCCTCCATCGGGCAGGTGGCGTAGCCGTGGCTCTGGAACGCCAGCATCAGGTTCCCCGCCGCCAGCGCGGTGGATTTCACCGCCCAGATGCGCATCTCGGCCAGGCTGTTGGGTCGGCGCATCAGCGCCTTGCGCAGGCCGACCACCCGCACCAGCAGGCGCTTGAACAGCCCGAGCAGGCCCAGCGGCCCCTGGTTGTACTGGAACTGCGCCGTGCCGGAGTAGAAGGCGCGTACCGGTGCCGGCACCTGCTCTTCCGGCCAGTATTCGAGGATGTTGTCGCAGGCTTCGCGCCAGGTATCCGGGCGCGCCAGCACGGCGATCAGCAGTGGCACCCTGGCGGCGTTCTGGCCCAGGCATACCGGGTGCAGGCGTGCGAGCAGCGCCGGGTCGCGGATCACCTGGAAGCTCCACGGCTGCAGGTTGCAGGAACTGGGCGCGAGCACGGCCATTTCCAGGCAATCGCGGATCACCGCGTCGGGCACCGGCTCGGCGGTGAAGCGGCGCACCGCGCGGCGGCTTTCGATCAGCGCGCGCAGGGCCGTGGGCGATGCCTGGGCGACGGGCTCGTCGGTGGGGAAGCTGGTCATCGGCGGACTCCTCGGGCAAGGCATCCATATAAGCCGACGAGAGGAACAGCCAACAAGCGAAGGGAAGGAAAGGCGGGACAGATTGGCGCAAATGGCCTGCTCCCGACCGCTGCCGGCCGGGAGCACGCGATTCAGGCCAGGGCTTTCTCGATCGCCTGGATCAGCGCCGCATCGTCCGGCGCGGTGCGTGGCGAGAAGCGCGCCAGCACGCGGCCGTCCTTGCCGACCAGGAATTTCTCGAAGTTCCAGGTGATGTCGCCGGGAAACTCCGCGCCCTCGCCGGCCAGCAGGCGATACAACGGATGGCGGCCCGGCCCGTTGACCTCCAGCTTGCTGGAGAGCGGGAAGGTAACTCCGTAGTTGAGGCTGCAGAACTCGCGGATTTCCTCTTCCGTGCCCGGCTCCTGGCCGGCGAACTGGTTGCACGGCAGCCCGAGCACGCTGAAACCACGGTCACGGTACTGCTGGTAGAGGTTTTCCAGGCCGGCGTACTGTGGCGTCAAACCACATTTCGACGCGACATTCACCACCAGCACCACCTGCCCCTTGAACGGCGCCAGCGACAGGTCCTGACCGTCCAGCGCGTGTAGATTGATGTCGTGAAAGGCACTCATGTCGATCTCCCCATGGCGGACAAAAAAGGCGCCCGAGGGCGCCTTTCCGGTCGTTTGAGCTTAGCAGTTCGACGGGAGACTGCTCGGCCTGGCCGACTTCCGGATGCCCGCTCTCGCGGGGACGCCGGAAGCCCAGGCGCATCGTTTCAGCTCATCGCCCCCGTGGATACGAGGGCCCCTAGGCTCTCCGGGAGAGCCGGGGACTCAGTGGTGATGACCACCTTCGCCATGGATGTGGCCATGGGCGATTTCTTCGTCGCTGGCATCGCGCACGTTCACCACCTTGACCTTGAAGTTCAGGCGCTGGCCGGCCAGCGGGTGGTTGCCGTCGACGGTGATGTCCTCGCCGTCGATGTCGCGGATGGTGACGATCTGCATGCCGCCGTTCGGAGCCGAAGCATGGAACTGCATGCCCACTTCCAGCACGTCGACGCCTTCGAACAGGCTGCGGTTCAGGGTGCTGACCAGCTCGGCGCTGTATTCGCCGTAAGCCTCTTCCGGATCGATGCTGACATCCACCTCGTCGCCGGCCTGCTTGCCGGTCAGCGCCTTCTCCAGGCCGACGATGATGTTGCCAGCGCCGTGCAGGTACACCAGCGGCGCGCCACCAGCGGAACTGTCGATCACCTCGCCGGCGTCGTTGGTGAGGGTATAGTCGATGGACACGGCCTTGTTGGCGGCGATCTGCATGGGGGTGGACCTTTGCGAAAGAATGTTGAACGAGCAAGTCTAACCAAGCCCCCGGGTGAAAGCGACCCGCGCGCGGACGGACGGCCCGGCGCCCATATCGTCGGCTTCCGCCGGGACGAGGACGGCCATTGGGTGGCCGTATTGTCCTGCGGACATACCCAACACCTGCGCCATCTGCCACCCTGGCAGTCGCGGCCCTGGGTGGAGGACGCCGAGCAGCGCGCCGCGCGGATCGGCGAGGCCTTCGCCTGCGGCTGGTGCGCCCAAGAGACACACAAGGAAGACTGAACATGCCGGCACGCAACATCCTGGTCATCAACTGCGGCAGCTCGTCGATCAAGTTCGCCCTGGTCGGCGAAGCGCAGGCGCAGTTCCCCCTGAGCGGCATCGCCGAACGCCTCGGCCAGCCCGAGGCGGTGCTGCGCTGGCGGCGCGGCGACGAGAAAGACTGCCTGGCGATCCCCCACGCCGGACACAGCGCCGCCCTCGCCCACCTGCTGCCACTGGTGCGGGAAGCCAGTGGCGGCCTGCTGCACGGGATCGGCCACCGCGTGGTGCATGGCGGCGAACACTTCACCGCCGCCCAGCGCATCGACGCCGAGGTACTCGAGGCGATCCGCGCCGTCGCGCCGCTCGCCCCGCTGCACAACCCGGCCAACCTGCTCGGCATCGAGGCGGCGATCGAGGTCTACCCGGACCTGCCGCAGGTCGCGGTATTCGACACCGCCTTCCACCAGACCCTGCCCGAACACGCCTACCGCTACGCCCTGCCGGAAGTGCTGTACCGCGATCACGGCCTGCGCCGCTACGGCTTCCACGGCACCAGCCACCACTACGTCGGCCAGCGCGCGGCGGAACTGGCCGGGCTGCCGTTCGAGGCCAGCAACTGGCTGTCGGCGCACCTCGGCAACGGCTGCTCGACCTGCGCCATCGTCGACGGCCGGAGCCGCGACACCAGCATGGGCCTGACCCCGCTGGAGGGCCTGGTGATGGGCACCCGCAGCGGCGACGTCGACCCCAACCTGCACAGCCACCTGGCGCGCACCCTGGGCTGGGACCTGGCGCGCATCGAACGCCTGCTCAACCACGAGAGCGGCCTGCTCGGCCTGTCCGGGTTATCCAACGACATGCGCAGCCTGGAGCAGGCGCGCGCCGATGGCCACGCCGGCGCAACCCTGGCCATCGAGGTGTTCTGCTACCGCCTGGCCAAGTCCCTGGCGGCGATGAGCTGCGCGCTGCCGCATCTCGACGGGCTGATCTTCACCGGCGGAATCGGCGAGAATTCGCCCCTGATCCGCAGCAAGACCGTGGCCCACCTGCGACTGCTCGGCCTGGCCCTGGACGAAACCGCCAACGAACGCTGCGTGCGCGGCACCGGTGGAGAGATCCAGGCGACCGGCCATCCACGCGTGCTGGTGGTGCCGACCGACGAGGAACGGCAGATCGCCCTGGAGACCCTAGACCTGCTCGACGACTGAACCTCCGCCCCCGTAGGGTGGGCTTCAGCCCACCAATCGCGTCTGAAACAGGCGGGCTGAAGCGGAGCGCCGCCCGGTCCACCCTACGGCGATCACCGAACCCTTGTAGCGTTTTTGAGTCACCGGGACCCGCTCCCACCGAATGGAGATTGCATGCAAACCTTCTTCCTCGCCCCCACCGGTTTCGGCGTCGGCCTCACCTCCATCAGCCTCGGCCTGGTCGGTGCCCTGGAGCGCGCCGGCCTCAAGGTCGGCTTCTTCAAGCCGATCGCCCAGCCGCATGCCGGCGACCTCGGCCCGGAGCGCTCCAGCGAACTGATCGCCCGTACCCACGGGCTGGAATCGCCGAGGCCGCTGGCCCTGTCCGAAGTGGAGCGGATGCTCGGCGACGGCCAGCTCGACGAACTGCTCGAACAGATCATCAACCTCTACCAGCAGGCCGCGCAGGACAAGGACGTGGTGATCGTCGAAGGCATGGTGCCGACCCGCCACGCCAGCTACGCGGCGCGGGTCAACTTCCACCTGGCCAAGAGCCTGGACGCCGAGGTGATCCTGGTGTCCGCGCCGGAAGACGAGCCGCTCAACGAACTGGCCGACCGCATCGAGATCCAGGCCCAGTTGTTCGGCGGCCCGCAGGACCCGAAGGTGCTCGGCGTGATCATCAACAAGGTACGCGACGCCAGCGGCGTCGAAGCCTTCGCCGAGCGCCTGCGCGAACTGTCGCCGCTGCTGCGTACCGACGCCTTCCGGCTACTCGGCTGCATGCCCTGGCAGGCCGAGCTGAACGCGCCGCGCACCAAGGACGTGGCCGACCTGCTCGGCGCACGGGTGCTCAACGCCGGCGACTACGAGCAGCGGCGCATGCTGCAGATCGTGCTCTGCGCCCGCGCGGTGGCCAACACCGTGCAGTTGCTCAAGCCCGGCGTGCTGGTGGTCACCCCCGGCGACCGCGACGACATCATCCTCGCCGCCAGCCTGGCGGCGATGAACGGCGTACCGCTGGCCGGCCTGCTGCTGTGCAGCGACTTCCCGCCGGACACGCGGATCATGGAGCTGTGCCGTGGTGCCTTGCAGGGGGGCCTGCCGGTGCTGACGGTGAGCACCGGCTCTTACGACACGGCGACCAACCTCAACCGCCTGAACAAGGAAATCCCGGTGGACGACCGCGAGCGCGCCGAACGGGTCGCCGACTTCGTCGCCGGGCACCTCGACTACGAATGGCTGCGCGCCCGTTGCGGCGAGCCGCGCGAAGTGCGCCTGTCGCCGCCGGCGTTCCGCTACCAGTTGGTCAGGCGCGCCCAGGCGGCGAACAAGCGCATCGTCCTGCCGGAAGGCAGCGAACCGCGCACCGTGCAGGCGGCGGCGATCTGTCAGGCGCGCGGTATCGCCCGCTGCGTGCTGCTGGCCAAGCCCGAGGACGTGCAGGCGGTGGCCAAGGCCCACGGCATCGACCTGCCGGCCGGGCTGGAAATCCTCGATCCCGACCTGATCCGCGAGCGCTACGTGGCGCCGATGGTCGAGCTGCGCAAGAGCAAGGGCCTCAACGCGCCGATGGCCGTCGCGCAACTGGAAGACACGGTGATGCTCGGCACCATGATGCTGGCCCTGGACGAGGTGGACGGCCTGGTTTCCGGCGCCATCCACACCACCGCCAACACCATCCGCCCGGCGCTGCAACTGATCAAGACCGCGCCCGGCTACAAGCTGGTGTCCTCGGTGTTCTTCATGCTCCTGCCGGACCAGGTGGTGGTCTACGGCGACTGCGCGGTGAACCCCGACCCGAATGCCGAGGAACTGGCCGAGATCGCCTTGCAGAGCGCCGAATCGGCGCAGGCCTTCGGCATCGAGCCGCGCGTGGCGATGCTCAGCTACTCCACCGGCGACTCCGGCAGCGGCGCGGACGTCGAGAAAGTCCGCGAAGCCACCCGCCTGGCCCGCACCGCGCGCCCGGACCTGCCGCTCGACGGCCCGCTGCAATACGACGCCGCGGCGATCGCCAGCGTCGGCCGCCAGAAGGCGCCGGACAGCCCGGTGGCCGGCCGCGCCACGGTCTTCGTGTTCCCCGACCTGAACACCGGCAACACCACCTACAAGGCGGTGCAGCGCAGCGCCAACTGCGTCAGCGTCGGCCCCATGCTGCAAGGCCTGCGCAAGCCGGTGAACGACCTGTCGCGCGGCGCGCTGGTGGACGACATCGTCTACACCATCGCCCTCACCGCAATCCAGGCGGCGACGAAGGACTGACCGGCCGTGTGGCCGGCGTCTTCTGGACTCCCGCGTGCGCGGGAGTGACAGGGTTGGAGGTGTGCCTGGTTCGTCCCCGTCATCCCCGCGAACGCGGGGACCCAATGAACAAAGCAGGAGCAACGGCCCCCGGCTCCATGGTCCCCCCTACGGCATGACCGGCCAGTCCGACAGCACGCTTGCAGTTCAGTGCACAAGCGTTAACTATTGCCGCGAAAAAATTCACTGGCCAGGAATCCAGGCCGCGACACCGACCCATTCAGAGGCCTGAGTCCCTCATGCTGAGTTTCCTGCCTGCCCCTCTGCGCGGCATCCTGGCCATGCTCCTGCTGTTCGCCAACACCCTGTTCTGGTGCTGGTTCCTGTTCCTCGTCGCGCTGGTCAAGCTGTGCGTGCCGGTCAAGTCGATGCGCAAGGCCTGCAACCTGCTCTCGAACTGGATCGCCGAAGCCTGGATCGCCTGCAACAGCGGCTGGATGTGGCTGGTGCAGAAGACCGACTGGAACCTCAATGGCCGCGAACAGCTCAAGTACGACGGCTGGTACCTGGTCACCAGCAACCACCAGAGCTGGGTGGACATCCTGGTGCTGCAGCACACGCTGAACCGGCGCATGCCGTTCTTCAAATTCTTCCTCAAGCAGGAGCTGATCTGGGTCCCGGTGATCGGCCTGTGCTGGTGGGCGCTGGACTTCCCGTTCATGAAGCGCTACTCCAAGGCCTACCTGGAGCGCCACCCGGAAAAACGCGGCGAAGACACCCGCACCACCCGCCGCGCCTGCGAGAAGTTCCGCGACGTGCCGGTGGCGATCTTCAACTTCCTGGAAGGCACCCGCTTCACCCCGGCCAAGCACGACGAGCAGGGCTCGCCGTTCCGCTACCTGCTCAAGCCCAAGGCCGGCGGCATCGCCTTCGTCCTCGACGCCATGGGCAACCAGCTCAAGTCGCTGGTCAACATCACCATCCACTATCCGGACGGCAACCCGAGCTTCTGGGACTTCCTCTGCGGCAAGGTGCGCCAGGTGGTGGTGCGCTACCACCGCCTGGATATCCCGACCCAGTTCCTCGGCCGCGACTACAACAACGACGAGGCCTATCGCCTGGAATTCCAGCAATGGGTCAACCAGTTGTGGGAAGCCAAGGACCAGGAGCTGGAGCGGCTGCACCGGGAATTCCCGCCGGCGCAGGGTTGAACCTGTAATCCGGGAATCGGCGTCATCCCGGATTGCATCCGGGCTACCAGATAAGGTTCGGTGAGACCCGACGCTTCGCCCCTCTCCCTAGCCCTCTCCCATGAATGGGAGAGGGAACTGGCCGTGCTAACGGTCCGGTTCCGCGCTGTACTGCTCCCCTCTCCCGTTTACGGGAGAGGGGCTGGGGGAGAGGGAGCGGAGTCACGAAACACATTCGCCCATCCCCACCACCGCCCCTCTGCCCTCTCCCAGTGGGAGAGGGGTCTGTCCGAGCTGCCGGCGTATCTCTAGTGATTACCGCCCCACCCTGGAAACGGAAAACCCGCCGCCTCCGGCATCGCACGGCCATAACGGCACACACTTTCTGCCCATTCTCCCCTCGGGAGAGGGCTGGGGTGAGGGAGCGGACTCTCGACCCAGCACAACCTCTCCGCCAGCACAGACTCCACCGCCCCTCACCCTGCCCCCTGCTTGTCCGCACCATCAGCATCTGCATGCCCCTCCCCCAAAAACAAAAAAGCCCGCCAGATCGGCGGGCTTTCTCACGGAAGGAGAACCTTTTACTGCAACGGACGCAGGTTGATCTCCACGCGGCGGTTCTGTGCGCGCCCCGCCTCGTTGGCGTTGCTGGCGATCGGCTGGTTGGGGCCGGCGCCGTAGGAGGAAATCCGCGCCGGGGCCACGCCATTGGCGGCCAGGTAGGACGCCACGCTCTGCGCACGACGCTGCGACAGGCTCTGGTTCAGTTGCAGCGAACCGGTGCTGTCGGTGTGGCCGACGATGTCGACGCCGTTCTTGTCGAACTCCTTGAACACCAGCACCAGCGAGTTGAGAGTCGGGTAGAAGCTGCTGGAGATGTCCGCCGAGTTGCTGGCGAAGGTGATGTTGCCCGGCATGATCAGGGTCAGGTCATTGCCGTTGCGCTGCACCTGCACGCCAGTGCCCTGCAGGGTCTGGCGCAGCTTGGCTTCCTGGGTGTCGACGTAATAGCCGTAGCCGCCACCGGCCGCGCCGCCCACCGCTGCGCCGATCAACGCCCCCTTGGCGCGGTCCTTCTTGCTCGAGGTCGCAGCGCCGATGGCTGCTCCGGTCACCGCACCGATACCGCCGTAGATGCCAGCCTTGCCGGCCTGTTGTTCGCCGGTATAGGGGTTGGTGGTGCAGCCCGCCAGCAGTGCGACGCCGGCAGCCAGGGCGGTCAGGTTACGCCACTTCTTCATAGGTACTTCCTTTCGCTGTGTTCTGTTGTCGGGGACTCGGCCCGGCACTTCGAACTCCGCGCCTCGGCGAAGTTCCGCGCAAGGGTACCAGCCCGAGCATGAACGAGCTGCGACAAAATACCGGAGTGGCCGGGCCGCCCTGCAAAAGGCTGCCCGGCCAGGGAAGGAAGGGACCTGGGACCTGCGGTTACGGCCGGATCACTGCACCCCGGGCAGCGGCCGCAGGGTGACTTCGACGCGGCGATTCTGCGCCCGGCCATCGGGCGTGGCATTGCTGGCGACCGGCTGGTCAGGCCCCATGCCACGGGTGCTGACCCGCGCCGGCTCGACGCCCTGGGCGGTCAGGTAGCTGGCCACGCTCTGCGCGCGGCGCTGTGACAGGCTCATGTTGTAGGCATGGCTGCCAGTGCTGTCGGTGTGGCCGACGATTTCGATGCTGTTCTGGTTGTACTGCCTGAACGAGCTCGCCAGGTTGTTCAGCGGATTGTAGAAACTGCTGGCGATCTCAGCCGAGTCGGTGGCGAAGGTGATGTTGCCCGGCATGATCAACTGGATGGTGTCGCCCTCCCGCTGCACCTCCACGCCAGTGCCCTGCATGCTGCGGCGCAGTTCGGCCTCCTGCTTGTCCGCGTAGTAGCCGTAGCCGGCACCCGCCGCACCGCCCACGGCGGCGCCGATCAGCGCACCCTTGCCTCGGTCGTCGTGGTTGATCAGGGCGCCGGCCGCCGCTCCGGCGAGTGCGCCCAGGCCGCCGTAGGTGGCGGTCTTGTTGCTGCTCGGCGGCTGGTTGTCGTAGGGGTTCTGCGAAGCGCAACCACTCAACAGGAGGGCGCAGCAGCCCAGGGTCAATAGCGGCGAACGAAGCATGGCGATCACTCCGAGAAAAGCCGGGTCTTTCAGTCTAGCCGGCCTTGATCCCGCGATCAGGCCCGGACGAAGGGATTCTCGCGCATCTCGTCGCCCAGCCGGGTGTCCGGGCCATGGCCGGTAATCACCGTGGCGTCTTCGTCGAGGCTGTACAGGCGCTGCTTGATGGAGCGCTCGATGGCGCCGTAGTCGCCGCCCCACAGGTCGGTCCGGCCGATGCCGCGACGGAACAGGGTGTCGCCGGCGATCAGCAGCTTGGCCCCGGGGAACCAGAAGCTCATCGAGCCCGGCGTGTGCCCCGGTGTATGCAGCGCCACGCCGCAGCCGCAGGCCAGCTCCTCGTCGTCCTTGAGCCACTGGTCCGGCGACGGCACCGGCGTGTAGGGCACGCCGAACATGCGGCACTGCATCTCCAGGTTGTCCCAGAGGAACTGGTCGCCCTGGTGCAGGTGCAGGGTGGCGCCGGTCTTCTCCTTCATCTGCCCGGAGGCGAGGAAATGATCGAGGTGCGCGTGGGTGTGGATGATGCTCACCACCTTCAACCCGTGCGCCTCCAGGCGCGCCATGATCAGCTCCGGATTGCCGCCTGGGTCGACCACGATGGCCTTCCTGCTCACCGGGTCGCCGATGATGGTGCAGTTGCACTGCAAGGGGCCGACGGGGAAGGTTTCGCGGATCAGGGCGGATTCTGCGGCGGTCATGGGTATTCCTGCTGGAGTGGTGCCGGCGGCACGTTCGGATCGACGCTAAGGGTGGCCCCAACAGGATATCGTTTTCAATACGCGGCGGGCGCTCTCAACTGGCGAGCCGCCTTCTGTATACCGACGAGGAAATCCGCGTCTGGCCGAAATGCTGGTGCGGCGGCGTCGGCTCGCTGGACAGGTCGAGCAGGGCCAGGGTGCCCTTTTCCAGGTCCAGGGTTCCCGACAGGGAGATGGCCCGCCGCTCGGAAGTCGCCACCGCCGTGAGCGTGACGGCTTGCCGGGAAAGGCCGTTGCCGACCGCGTGCAGGTCGGTGAAGCCTGAAACCTCCAGCTCGCTGGCGGCATGAAGGGTGCCCGACACGTAGCCGAGGCGATTATCGAGGGAGGCGCCCACTTCCAGCGCCAGGCTGGTGCCATCCGGCGCTTCCCAGACGCCCGCCAGCGGATTGTCCGGCGCTCCGGCGACCCTGACCGGCAGCGGTATCCGCTCTGCCCCGCCCAGCCGCCGGTAGGTCATCCTGTCGATGTAGGTGCCATCTTCCACCAGGCCGGGAAAGCGGTTGGGCGCAACCAGCGAATGAGACAGGACCAGCACCTCCACGCCATCCCGGACGCTGAGCTGCCCGCTCAGGCCGGAGCACCAATGCCAGCTCGGATTGGCGTTGGCGTCGTCCATGGAATGCCAGGAGATCGCCAGGGCCAGCGGCTGGCCGTACGACTCGGTCGCCCTTCTGCCGACCCGCACCCCGCGGACTTCATAGGTGCCCACCATGCTGGTCGATGACTGGTAGATCCCACTGAGCACGTGCCCTTTGCCCGACAGCATCATGATCGAGCCGTATTCGTTCTTCCAGATTCCCTCCGCGGACATCTTGGTCTCCTCGAGTCAGTCAAGCCTGGCAGAAAGAGGCGAGGCCGCTGGCTCGCGTCACTCGCCTCGAAGCCGCATCGAAGTACTTCGGCCTCGAGCGGTCTCCCAGACTAACGTCCCGTTCCCAGTCCGCAGATTCTTTTCAGAACGTTCCTATCAAGCCCCCAGGGTCCTGGCGATAGTCGCTCGGCAACTTGCCCGTCCATTTCTTGAACGCCCGCCGGAAGTTGGAGGGATCGCTGAAGCCGAGCAGGCTGGCGATCTCGAACAGCGGCAAGTGGGTGCTGGCGAGGTATTCCTGGGCCAGGCGCTTGCGCACGTCGTCGAGCACTTCCTGGTAGCTGGTGCCCAGTTGCGCCAGGTGGCGGCGCAGGCTGCGGCCACTGGTGTGCAGGGCACGGGCGGCGCTGTCGAGGTCGGGGAAATCGCCGGGGCGGGCCAGCAGCAGGCGGCGCACCCGCGTGAGCAGGCCGTCCTGCACGTCGAGGCTGGCCAGCAGCGCCTCGCATTGCTGCTCGCACATCTGCACCGTGGCCGGATTGGCCAGGGCCATCGGCCGGTCCAGGTAGGCGCGCGGCAGGCTCAGGCGGTAACAGGGCTGGTCGAAGGCCACCGGCACGCCGAACACTTCCTGGTAGCGCGCGGCGTAGGACGGCGGCGGGTAGGCGAAACCGACCTGCACGTCGCGCAGTTCCTCGCCGACCAGGAAACGCGCGATGGTGAACAGGCTGGTCATCAACCCCTCCGCGGCGAAACGCTCCAGGGAGCCGAGCGGAAGCGACTCGCTGGCGCGCAATTCGACCCGGTCTCCGTCCTCGACCATCTCCAGCTCGAAGGCCAGGCCGAGCACCCGGTAGTAGCGCAGGGCGAACTGGATGGCCTTGCCGAGGTTGGCGCTGGACAGCACCGCATAGCCGAGGATGCCATGGGTGGAGACGTTGAGCCGCTGGCCGAGCACCAGGCCCAGGGCCGGCTCGTCGCAGCGCAGCATCACCGCGCTGACCAGCAGGTTGAAATCGATGAACGACAGGCGCCCGTTGGGATTGCCCAGCGCCTCGGGGCGCAGGCGGGCGGCGGCGAGCAGCTCGCCACGCTCGATGCCCCATTCCCCGGCCAGGGCCAGCAAGGCCTCGACATAGGCCAGGGGGACCAGTTCGGCAGTGAAATTGAATGACTGTTTCATACCCTGCTACTGCATGTTGTCATGAAGGGCTGTGCTGGCCGGATACGACCCGGATATTGGCCGGATCTGCCTTGTCGACCCTGCCTGATGGGAGCATAGTCGGAACCAGCGTTCCAGATTATCGAGGGAGCTGGTATGCCCAGTACCACACCTAAAGGTTTGGAAATTCACCCGCGCCGCCCGGAATTCGGCCTGCCGCAACCGATGCCGCGTCACTGGCACGGCGGCGACGCCTTCAAGACCCATTTCTTCGACGCCATGTCGGTGCTGTTCCCCGATGGCGAGCGCTTCTTCATCGACTCGGTGCGGCTGTTCCGCGAGCGTATCGACGAACCGTTGCTCAAGGAGCAGATTCGCGGCTTCATCGGCCAGGAAGGGCATCACAGCCGCGAGCACGCGGAATACAGCGAGCGCCTGCGCGCACTCGGCTACGACGTCGACTACCTCGAACGCGGCCTGCAACGGCGCCTGGCGTTCGTCCGCAAGTACCTGTCGCCGGAACTGCAACTGGCCGCCACCACCTCGGTGGAACACCTCACCGCGATCATGGCCGATGCCGTGCTGAAGAACCCCCGCTGGCTGGACGGCGCCGACCCGGCGATGGCGCGCCTGTGGCGCTGGCACGCGCTGGAGGAAACCGAGCACAAGGCGGTGGCCTTCGACGTCTACCAGACGGTGTGCGGCAGCCCCTGGCTGCGCCGGCGGGCGATGCTGCAGAGCACCTTCTTCTTCACCAGGGACACCTTCAAGGGCCTGGTCCACATGCTCAAGCGCGACGGCCTGCTGTGGAACTGGCGAGTGTGGCGCGACGGCCTGCGCTGGATGTGGGGCAAGGACGGCATCTTCCGCGAACTGGTGAAGGTCTACCTGGACTTCTACCGCCGCGACTTCCACCCCTGGCAGCACGACAATCTCTACCTGGTCGAACGATATCGCCGCGAGTTCGACGCTCCGCACGAAGTGGCCTAGATTGCCTGCCTTGTGGCCGGGCGCCCCGGAGCGGGCCGGGCTGCCCGACGATATCCGCGAGACGAGCGACCACCCCCATGGCCGCAAATGACCCGCATATTGGCTGGTCATAACCTTTGCCGCCCGTCGCCCTCCGCCCATAGTGCAGCCATGGATCAACACGACTCAGGGAGTCCCCATGGCTAGCACCACCCCCGCAGGCCTGGTCATCCGTCCGCGCCACATGGACTTCGACCTGCCCAACCCGCTGCCGCGTCACTGGCACGGCGGCAATGCCTTCAAGACCCACCTGTTCGACGCCATGTCGGTGATGTTCCCCGACGGCGAGCGCTTCTTCATCGACTCGGTGCGGCTGTTCCGCGAGCAGATCGAAGACCCGGTGCTGAAAGAGCAGATCCGCGGCTTCATCGGCCAGGAAGGCCACCACAGCCGCGAACACCTGGAATACAGCGCACGCCTGCGCGACCTCGGCTACGACATCGGCCGCCTGGAGAAGCGTGCGCAGGTCCGCATCCGCTACACCCAGAAGAAGTTCTCCGCGAAGCGCCAACTGGCCGCCACCGCCGCCCTGGAGCACATCACCGCGATCATGGCCGACGGCCTGCTCAAGCACCCCGAATACCTGGGGGGCGCCCACCCCACCCTGCAACGCCTGTGGCGCTGGCACGCCCTGGAGGAAACCGAGCACAAGGCGGTGGCCTTCGACGTCTACCAGCAGGTCTGCGGCAGCCGCAAACTGCTGCGCCGGGCGATGGTGATGGGCACGTTCTTCTTCATGCTCGACACCCATCGCGGGCTTATCCACATGCTCAAGCGCGATGGCCTGCTGTGGAACTGGCGGGTGTGGCGCGACGGCCTGAGCTGGATGTGGGGCAAGGACGGCATCTTCCGTGGCCTGATCCGCCCCTACCTGGACTTCTTCAAGGACGACTTCCACCCCTGGCAGCACAACAATCTCGACCTGCTGCACCAGACCCGCCGCGAATTCGATCCCGAGCCGCTGGCGCAGGCTGTTTGAACACGGCCCAGCCCCACCCGCGATGTTATGCGGGTGGGGCTTTCTTGTTTTTCTCATGTTGTGTGTGGCCTGGATGTAGTCCGGGAGATCGGCGTAGAAGGTCGAGCGCAGCCCCTCACCCTAACCCTCTCCCGGAGGGAGAGGGGACTTGTCGGAGTGGCGGTCAAGTCATGGAGGGCCACGTAAACTCCCTCTCCCCTCGGGAGAGGGCTGGGGTGAGGGGCGGTGCTAGAGGGCCTGCTCCGTGCCAGACCTGAACGGCTTCCCGGATTGCATCCGGGCTACGCGCCCCCTTCCCACCAATCACCCCTGCAAGAAACGCAGCGCATCCGCCGCGCTCTGTTCCGGAATCTCTTCCATTGGGACATGTCCCACGCCGGGATAGACCTTGACCTGAATCCCCGGCACGTCGCGCTGCCAGAGCGGCACGTGCCGGGGCGTGATCCAGCGGTCGCGGTCGCCCCACATCAGGAAGGTCGGCACCTTGAGCTGGGCCACCCGTTGCGGTGTGGTGTGCAGTTCCTCGCGGTTGACCTTGAGCAGCAGGCGGAAGATTTCCATCGCCGCCTTGCGGTTGCCCGGGCGGCGGCTGATGTCGTAGTAGCGCTCCACCACGCCGGGCTTGATCCGTCCCGGCTCGCCGTAGACTTCCTTGATACCCTGGGCGATCAGCGCGCGCGGCATCCACAGCGGCATCGCCACGGTCGAGCCGGGCAGCGCGGCGGAGGCGATCATCCAGGGCACCTTCTTCATCTGGTAGCCGGCCGGGTCGATGAGGATCAGCTTCTCCACCCGCTGCGGCTGGGCCAGCGCGAAGTTCCAGGCGATGTAGCCGCCCAGCGAGTTGCCGGCGACCACCGCGCTGGCGACCCCGAGGTAGTCGAGCAGTTTCTCGAAGATCCCCACCATGCGCTCGGCGTCGTAGCGGCCGTCACGCGCCGGGCCGGTGAGGCCGAAACCGGGCACGTCGAAGCGGACGATCCGGTAGTGCGGGGCGAAGGCTTGTACCCAGCCGTCCCAGGTGTGCAGCGAGGCCATCACGCCATGGATCAGCACCAGCACCGGCTTGTCGCGGCTGCCTTCGTCGCGGTAGTGGACGTTGAAGCCGTCCAGCTCGATGAAACGCGAGCCGCTTTCCGGGTTCGCATAACGGGCCTTGAGGCGTTCGAGCGGCAGGGCGCCGAAGCCCAGGCGGGCGAAACCGGCGGCCAGTGGCGGGTTCAGGGAAAGGCTGGAAGCGGTCATGCATGCACCTCGGCAGTCGTTCTTGTCGGAATACCGCCTAGCAAAACACGCCGCACCCGCGTTGCCTCCCCAACCTAGGTTGAGCGCGGACCGAGGGAAGCGCAGACCAGCTCGCCGAGCACCCGTTTGGCGTGTTCGATCTCCTCGCGCGCGGCCTGGCGACCGAGCAGGTCGAGCGAGGCGGCCTCCATCGCCCAGATCAGCGTGCGCGGCACCAGCGGGTCGCGGTTCAGGCCGTGGGAGGCCAGGCGCTCGTCGAGCAATCGCACCATTTCCTGGTGGGCATGCTGGCGATGGACGGCGAGCGGCGAGTCGGCGCGCAGGGCCTCTTCCTGCATCAGGCGGATGATCGGACCGACCGCCAGGTGGTAGTCGAAGAAGCAGTCGACCATGCCGCGCAGCCAGGCGTCGACGCTAGCGGCGCCGTTCTCCTGCTCCCGGAAGCGCGCCAGCAGGAGCAGCACCGAGGTGCGGTAGATGCCTTCGAGCACGTCCATCTTGTTGGCGAAGTATTTGTAGAAGGTCCGCCGCGACACCCTCGCGGCGTCCAGCAGGTCGTTCACCGTGGCATCGGCCAACCCCTTGCGGACGAACACCGGGATCGCCGCCAACTGGATATTGGTGCGTTGCAGGTGGCCGACCAGCGGATCGGCATCGGCGCCCGGCTGGCGCAGCAGCACCTCGTGCCCGCCAAGTTCCTCGAATACCGCGCGCACCGCGCCCAGCTCGCTTCCCGTCTCCATCGCCGCTCCCAACCAAGGCCTGGGGTGACGGCTCACGGCAGGCCCGATACTCTTCCTGCCTGCCCTATTTGCCGTCGGAATCTTCTTCGCGATGACGCTATCACGCCGCCTGCTCTGGCCGCTGGCCATCCTTTTACTGGTTCTGTGGCGCCCGCTGGCGGCAGCCGAGCTGTTCTACCTCGGGCAGCGGATTCCCGATCCGGAAAAACCCTGGCGCAGCCACCAGTACCACCAGTTGCTGGAGGCGCTGAAAAAAGTCGACGAAAGCCAGGTCAACGCCCTGCCCCGCCGCAACGGCGAATTCACCGGGCCGATCTACCGGCGCATGGTCAGCGAGGAGAATTTCCGCCCGCAGTTGAACATCTATGCGCCGCTGGAACTGCGCCAGAACGAGGCGCGCGAGGTGCTGTTCCAGCTCAAGGAGCTGATGCGCCTGTACTTCGACTTCCGCGCCGCGCAGCAGCCCTACGGCGCCGAGGCGCTGGGCCTGATGACCTATTCGCTGCGCCAGCAGGTGGTGCTGTTCACCCTCACCACCGAGTTCTGGACGACCCTCTCGCAACAGGAGCAGAGCAACCCGGTGCGCCTCCAGGGCCTGCGGGAAACCAAGGCGGCGGCGGCCATGCTCACCTCCAGCGCGCTGGACTACCTGGGCCTGACCAGGCAGTTCGACCGCGAGGACCTGGAGCTGTACGGCGCAGAGCTCGGCAAGCAGTTGCCGGAGCTGTTCGTCCACCTGGATGCCGAGATCCGTCCGCAGTTGCTCGGCCGGGTCGGAGAACTGGCGGAGAAGCACCCCTACCCGCCCGTGCGCGCCAGCATGGGCGAACTGCTGCCGGTGCTGGCGGCGATCCAGGCCGACGTCGAACGTCAGCTAGCCCAGCCACAAGCGCCCGCCAAGCCGGCCAGCAAGCTCGACCTCAGCGTGCCCAGCGAACCGTAGGAGCGCGCCACGCGCGCGATTCGCGGCCATGGGCCGCTCCTACGGGAACGGCGCGTGCAAGGCCGAGGGGCATCGCATCGCTGAACCCATTCCCGCCACGCCCAACCGTAGGAGCGCGCCATGCGCGCGATCGCGGCCATGGGCCGCTCCTACGGGAACGGCGCGTGCAAGGCGAGGGGCATCACATCGCTGAACCCATTCCCGCCACGCCCAACCGTAGGAGCACGCCATGCGTGCGATTCGCGGCCATGGGCCGCTCCTACGGGAACGGCGCGTGCAAGGCGAGAGGCATCGCATCGCTGAACCCATTCCCGCCACGCCCAACCGTAGGAGCGCGCCATGCGCGCGATCGCGGCCATGGGCCGCTCCTGCGGGTGGATGCTCAGCTCAACAACCCCAGCGCCTTGGCCCGCGCCACCGCCTGGGTGCGGCGCTCGACGCCGAGCTTGCTGTTGATGTGGCGGGCGTGGGTCTTCACCGTGTGCAGGGAGATGAACAGTTGATCACTGATCTCCTGGTTCGAACACCCCTGGGCAATCAGCTTGAGCACCGCCAGCTCACGCACGCTGAGCGCCTCGGTGGAGCCGACGAGGGACTCGCCCGTACCCTCCTCGCCGGCTGGCAGCAGCGTCCGCAGCGCCTCGCCCACCAGGCAGGCCGGGGCGGCGCGTAACTGCTCGCGCAGCCACTGCGGCTGCTCCCGGATCAGGTCGTGGAACGGCAGCAAGGCACCACCGACCGCCGCCTCCAGGCAATTCAGCAACTGCTGGCGCGCCTCGCGCTCATGGCCCAGGCGCAGCCATTGCAGGATCAACTGGACCTGGGCGGCGATGCCGATGGCCTGCCCGCCGCAGCCTTGCGCACGCAGGCTGAGCGCCCGTAGCCGGCGCTCGGCCTGCGGCCACTGGTTCTGGAGGCGTTCCAGGGAGGCGAGCTGCAATTCGACGTACAGTGGCAGTTGCGGGTGGAACTCCGGCGCGGTGGCGGCCTCGGGGCCGCTGTAGGTTTCCGCCAGCCGGGTCAGCCACAGCCCCGCCTGTTCCAGTTGCCCCTGGGCCAGCCAGAGCTCGCACTTGGCCAGGGTCAGCATGGCCAGGTAGTAGATCGGCGGCACGTCCCAGATATGCATGAGCCGCTCGGCCTCGGCCAGGTGGGCGAAGGCTTCGGCGTAGCGCCCCTCGCGGCCGTCCAGGCTGGCCAGCAGATAGTAGCCGAGCAGCAGGCTGAGGTCGCGGCAGGCACAGGCTTCGGCGATCCCCGTCCGCAGGCGCTCGCGCGCCGCCCCCGGTTGCAGGCGCAGGACCAGCAGGAGCCCTTCGTACAAGGTCAGCCGCGCACGCACCGCGTACAGCCGTTGCGCCGGCAAGCCGCGCAAGCGATCCAGACCCTGGCGCACTTCATCGAAGGCGCGCAGCACCTCGCCGCGCGCTTGCAGTACGCGCGCCCGGTCGTAGTGGGCCAGTGCCTCGAACAACGGATTGTCGACCCGCCGGGCCAACTCCAGCGACTCGCGGTTGAGCCCGCGCGCGCGCCACAGGTCGCCGTTCGCCACCGCCAGGTTGGCCAGGGTCGACAGGCACATCTGCCGCTGGCCGGTACGCTCGCGCGGCAGGCTGGCCAATGCCTCGCCGCAATACGCCTCGGCCCTCGCACTGTCGCCACGCCCCCGGGCGATCACACCGCTCAATGCCAGCCACTGGGACAGCATCGAGCGCTGCGCACGCGCCGAAGGCGCGGGCAGGAAGTTCGCCAACTGGCTGGCCAGCTCTTCCGCGGCATCCAGTTGGCAGGCCAGGGCCAGCGCCCAGGCGTACAGCACGATCAGTCGTGGCGAACTGCTCAGCAGGCTGTCCGGCAGGTCCATCTTCCAGCGCAGCAGCATGGCGACGTTCTGCTCGCCGAGCAGTTGCAGTTCGGAAAGGTTCTGCACCAGGCTCGCCGCGACGTCCGGCTGGCCTGCGCGCAGGGCCAGGCCGATGGCTTCGTCGAGTTGGCCCTGCGCGCTGAACCAGCGACAGGCGCGCAGGTACGAGCGGGCCAGCGGCTGGCTCAGGTTGTCCGGCTGGCGCGCGCGCAGCAGGTCGGAGAACAGGTGGTGATAACGGAACCAGCGCCCCTGCTCGTCGAGCGGCACCAGGAACACCTGGTGGGCCTGCAGGTAGTCGAGGATCGCTGCGCTGTCGTGGCTGTCGCGCACGGCGTCGCACAGCTCGGCGCAGAAGCGGTCGAGGCAGGCCGTCTCGTAAAGGAAGGCCTGCACCTCGCGGCCCTGCCGCTCGATCACTTCCTCGAGCAGGTAGTCGCGGATCAGGCCGTCGGCGCCGTGCAGCGAAGGCAGCTTGCCATCCGGCTCGTCGGCGGCGGCCAGCAGCCACAGGCGCAGGCCGGCCACCCAGCCTTCGCTGCGTTGCAGCAGGGCCTGCACATCGGCGCATTCCAGGTCGGTGCCCTGGCCGGCGAGCAGGCTGGTGGACTCCTCGGCGGTCAGGCGCAGGTCCTGCTCCTGCAACTCAAGCAACTGTTGCGACAGGCGCAGGCGCGCCAGGTGCCAGTCCGGCCGCTGGCGGCTGGTGACCAGCAGCACCAGCCCGGGCGGCAGATGGTTGAGGAAGAATTGCAGGCAGCGATCGAGCACCGCGCCCTGCGCCAGGTGATAGTCATCCAGCACCAGCAGCAGCGGCCGGGCCGGATCGAGGCATTCGGAGAGTTCGTCGAGCAGGCTGTCCAGCCATTCCTCGAAGGCGAACGGCTGGTGGCGCTGGCGCATGCGCAGCAGGCCCAGGGCTTCATCGCCAAGCGCCGGGAAGTACTGGCGCAAGCCGGCCAGCAGGCGTTCGAGGAAGCGGCCGGGATCGCTGTCGCGCTGGCTCAGGCCGAGCCACAGGCTGCGCCAGTGTGCCGGCAGCCCCTGGCAGAACTCGCTGGCCAGGGAACTCTTGCCGAACCCCGCCGGCGCGCAGACCAGCAGCAGGCGTCCATCCAGCCCGCCCAGCAACCGCTCGCACAACCGGGGACGCGGCACATATCCCGCCGGCAGCGGCGGCCGGAAGAATCTGCCATCGCTGACCGTCACCGTCGAGTCGGCGAGGCTGGTAGTGCGGGATAGGTCACTCATCACCGGGAATCTAGCTGAACCTTGGCAGCCATCTGGACGTTCGCAGCCTAGTCGCTTGGCGGCGGCATTTGAAGTCCTCGTTACCGCTGGCAATAAAAATGGCTTCCTGGGCCACGCCACCGGGACAGGCATAAAAAAACCGGCCCGAAGGCCGGTTCAATATGGAGTAGATGTCGCTTAGCGAACGCCGGACTGGCGCAGGGCCGCCGGGGTGTAGTCGCTTTCCGAAGCGCTGTAGTTGAAGTCGTAGGCCTGTTTCTCCTCGTTCTTCATACCCAGTGCCAGGTAGCGGCCGGACAGTACGTCGTACAGGGTTTCCAGGGTGTACCAGGGCACCTGCTTGTCGTAGTAGTACTGCGAGTGGGCCTCGGCGACCCGCCACAGGGTGCCGCGACCGTCGTAATGGTCGATCTCGGCGGCTTGCCAGGTGTCCTCGTCGATGAAGAAGTCACGCTTGGCGTAGATGTGCCGCTCGCCCTGCTTCAGGGTCGCGGTCACGTGCCAGACGCGGTGCAGCTCGTAACGGGCCAGGTCCTGGTTGATGTGGCCGGCCTTGATGATGTCGCTGTACTTGAGCTTCGGATCGTCCAGGCGGTAGCTGTTGTAGGGGATGTACAGTTCCTGCTTGCCGACCAGTTTCCAGTCGTAGCGGTCCGGCGCGCCGTTGTACATGTCGAAGTTGTCGGAGGTACGCAGGCCGTCGGCGGCGGTACCCGGACCGTCGTAGGACACCTGCGGGGCGCGGCGCACACGACGCTGGCCGGCATTGTACAGCCAGGCGAGGCGCGGCTCCTTGACCTGGTCGAGGGTCTCGTGCACCAGCAGCACGTTACCGGCCAGGCGCGCCGGCGCGGTCACCCGCTGCTTGAAGTAGAACAGCACGTTGCTCGGCTTGCTCCCGTCGTAGTCCTTCAGGCTGGTGCGGAAGGTGAACTCGTCCTGGAAGTAGACCAGCGAGTAGGAGCCGTTCGGCTGCGGGGTGGCCTGGGTGACCAGGCGACGCACGCTGCCGCCACGGTAGCGGGTGATGTGGTTCCAGATCGCCTCCAGGCCATTCTGCGGGATCGGGAACGGGTTGGCGGTGCGGAAGTTCTCCAGACCGTTACCGCCCTGCACCAGCTTGGTGTTGGTGGCGTTGTACTTGGTGTCCTCGAGCACCTTGGCCGGGAGGCTGGCGGTACGGTGCGTGGTGTACACCGGCATCTTGTAGGTTTCCGGGTAGCGCTTGAACAGCGCCTGCTGGCCGGGGGTCAGCTTGTCCTTGTACTGGTCGGCGTTCTGCGCGGTGATGGTGAACAGCGGCTTTTCGTTGGCGAACGGATCGGCCAGGAAGCCCTTGGCATCGACGGCGCCGGCGTTCTGCGGCAGGCCGCCGGTCCACTCGGGAATGGAACCGTCGGCGTTGCCGGCCTTTTCCGCGCCGACCGGGGTCAGGCTGGTTCCCAGTTTGGCCGCCTCGTCGGCGGATACCGCCGCCATGACGCTGGCGGACAGCATGGACAGTGCCAGGGCACCGCTTTGCAGCAGACTCTTGGTTGCTTTCATCTTCATTCTTGTCCTTGTTCCAGTCCGCTTAGAAGTTCACGCCGAAGCTGAGGGCGACGAAGTCGCGGTCCTCGACCGTGGAGTACTTGCCGTCGAAGAAGTTGGTGTACGACAGGCTGGCGGTGTAGGTGTTCTGGTATTCGGCATCCAGACCGAGGCTGACCGCCTTGCGACCTTCCTCGAAGTTGGCGCCGGGGCCGGGCGAGTAGCCGTCGACGTCATGGGACCAGGCGACGTTCGGCTTGAGGTTCACGCCGGCGAACACGTCCGGGTAATCCCAGATGGCGCGAACGCGGTAGCCCCAGGAGTCGGCCGTGGTGAAGCCGTCGTTCTCGCAGTAGCGGCTGACATTGTTCAGAGGACCGCCGCCCCCGGTCAGCGTGCCTTCGTTCAGCGCCTCGCAGCGGCCGGCCGTCGGCAGTTGGCCCGGGCCGAAGATCGGGTCGCGGCCATAACGGGCCTTGTTGGAGCTTTCCAGGCCGCCGACGTGGGTCCAGCCGACCTCGCCCACCAGGGTCAGACGGGAAGCCCCCATCACCTGGTCGAAGAAGTGGGTGAAGGTGGTCTGCAACTGGGTGATTTCCTTGCGGCGGTAACCGTGGGTATCGGTGCCCGGCGTCGCCTGGATCGGCGATACGGAGGGGTCCAGAGGGGTCAGGCCGCCGAACAGGATGTCGGTGGTGTTGAGCTGCACCGGCGCGTTGGGCCGGTAGCTGATCTCGCCGCTCCACGCGGTGCCGGTGGGCAGCGTGGTGGAGAAGCTCAGGCCGTACAGCTTGATGTCTTCCGGGTACTCGATGAAGTAGTTGGAGTTACCCGCCACCAGCAGCGGCGCGAGGGCGGCGAAGGCCGGCGGCAGGCTGCCGGCCAGGTCGAAGACGCTCTGGGAAGCCGCGGAGCCGCTGAAGATCGGGAAGCGGCTGTGGTAGTTCATGTAGTAGGCGCCGAACTCGGTGTCCAGCGGTTCGAACAGGTAGCGGAAGGCCAGGCCCCACTGGCCGCTGTCGCGGGCATCGCGGTCAGGGCCACGACGCACCAGGATGCCTTCCTCGTCGACCTCGACACCAAGCCCGGCCGCCAGCTCCGGTACCCCCGGCGGCAGGCTCGAACGGCTACGCAGCACCCGCAGGTTGTCGGTACAGCCATCGGCCACCACATCCGGCTGGGAGAAGAAGGTGCCGCAGTTGTCGATGACCGTCTGGTCCCACTCGATCTGGTAGAAGGCCTCGGCGGACAGGTTCTCGGTCAGGCTCTGCGACAGGTAGAACATGTTGACCGGGATCAGGCCTTCCTTGATCTCCGCGCCAGGGCGACGGAAGGCGGCCACGTCCACCGGGTTGATGGCGTTGATGCCGTTCTGGATGAAGGTACTTTCACCCCAGCTCACCACCTGCTTGCCGAGGCGCACGGAGCCCGGCTGATCGGCGAGGGCGTAGTTGTAGTAGACGAAGGCGTCGAGCAGCTCGGCGCCGGAGGACTGGGCCCCTTCCTTGCGGTTGTGGTCGCTGATGTCCTTGAACGGACGGCTCTCGTCCTTCAGCTCGAAGTCGTACCAGTACTTGCCACGGGTGAAGAGACCGAAATCGCCATAGCGCAGTTCGAGGTCGTGGATGCCCTTGAAGATCTTCGAGAAGGTCTCGCCGCGCTTGAAGTTGAGGCGGCTGTCGTCGGAGGTCTGCGACAGGCCGCGACCGCCGTTGTTCACGCCGATCAGGTTCTTGTCGGCCTTGGCGGTGGACCAACTTGCACCGACCGACAGCGCGGAGTCGAACTGCCCTTCGATCTCGCCGATGTTGAAGTTGATGGCGAAGGCCGGGGAAGCGAGTGTGGAAGCCAGGCTGACGGCCAATGGCAGTTTCGCCAGGCGCCAGAGCGATCTTGTTGTTGTCATCGACGCTACTCCATGTGTTTTTTTGTTATGGATGACGGGGACTATAGCCAGGGGTTACTACCGCTTGATCAGCCGAAAGTGTGATTTGCACAGCGAACCACTCTAACGCGCGGGTTTGAGCCCCCAGCCTGGGATTAACCCTAGACCAGTCTCGTCCGAAAGGAGCAACAAATGCGCCAAGCGCTTGCTTGGTAGGCAGGCTGCCGGGGTCATCCGGCAGCCCGAAAGGCTTATAGCGTGGAGAGGAAAGCGCTGCCGCTGGCCTGCCATTGGGCGATATCGGCGCGGATGCGTTTCTTGTCGAGCTTGCCGACACTGGTCTTGGGAATTTCAGTAACAACGGCGATCTGGCTGGGAATCGCCCACTTGTTGATGAGTCCCTGCTCGACGAAGGGCTTGAGGTGTTCCTTCAGCGCCTTGGCGTCCAGGCCGCCCTCTTCGCGCAGCACCAGCAGCGCGAACGGACGCTCGCCCCACTGCGGATCGGGAACGCCGACCACCGCGACTTCGCGCACCGCCGCGTGACGGCTGATCAGGTCCTCCAGCTCCAGCGAGGACAACCACTCGCCACCGGTCTTGATCACGTCCTTGATGCGGTCGCGGATATCGATGAAGCCCATGCTGTCGAGGGTCGCCACGTCGCCGGTGTGCATCCAGCCGCCCTGCCACAGCTCCGCGCCCTTCTCCGGCTCGCGGAAGTAGCCCTGGGTCAACCACGGGGCGCGCAGCACCAGTTCGCCCTGGGACTCGCCGTCGGCCGGCAGGAAGTTGCCGTGGTCGTCCATGATAGCCGTCTCCACCAGCGGCACCGGGATGCCGGCCTTGATCCGGTAGGTGGTGCGCTCATCCTCGCTGCCGGCGCGCAGTTGCTCGTTGAGGTAGGCGGCGGAGATCAGCGGGCAGGTCTCGGACATGCCGTAGGCGGCGGTGAGCTGGATGCCGCGCGACTTGGCCAGTTCGTACAGCGAGCGGTTCAGCGCGCTGCCGCCGATGATCATCTTCAGGCCGCCGAAATCGTGGCCCTGCGCGTTGGGCGCGTTGAGCACCATTTGCAGGATGGTCGGCACGCAGTGGGAGAAGGTCACCTTCTCCTCGCGGATCAGCCGGCACAGCATGTCCGGCTCGTAGCGCCCCGGGTAGACCTGCTTGATGCCGAGCATGGTGGCCACGTAGGGCACGCCCCAGGCATGCACGTGGAACATCGGCGTGATCGGCATGTAGACGTCGTCGTTGCCCATCAGACGGATGCTGTCCAGGCTGCCCATGGTCGAGGCCATCGCCAGGGTGTGCAGCACCAGTTGCCGGTGGCTGAAGTACACGCCCTTGGGATTGCCGGTGGTGCCGGTGGTGTAGAAGGTGGTCGCCACCGAGTTCTCGTCGAAATCGGGGAAGTCGTAGCTCGGGCTCGCGGCCGCCAGCAGGCTCTCGTATTCACCGACCAGATTCGGCAGATCGGCGCTTTTCGCCTCCGTATCGCTGATCAGCAGTGTCTTTTCCACGGTGGTCAGTTGTCCGGCGACGCTCTGGTAGAGCGGCACGAACTCCTGGTTGACCAGCACGAAGCGGTCTTCCGCGTGGTTCATGGTGTAGAGGATCTGGTCCGGCGAGAGGCGGATGTTGATGGTGTGCAGCACCGCGCCGATCATCGGGATGGCGAACATGCATTCGAGGTAGCGGTGGCTGTCCCAGTCCATCACCGCGACAGTGTCGCCGGCCTTGACCCCGGCCTCCGTGAGCACGTTGGCCAGGCGCGCGACCCGCTCGGTGAAGGTGGCGTAGCTGTGGCGCACCCGGTCGCGATAGACGATTTCGCGGGTCTTTTCGTAGCGGGCGCCGGAGAGCAGCAGGCGCTTGATCAGCAGCGGATAGCTGTAGGCGTTGTCGGCTGGAGCGATGAGACGGGTCTGGAGCATGTGCACACCTGGGACGGATTGTTGTTGATTGTCGGACAGACTCTAGGTCGCCTGGCCCATCAAGGCATCAGCCCTAAGAATGATTTGCCGGCGTGACTCTTCAGCCGTTTCCGGTCACGGAGTAACATTCGCCCCACCAGGCCGTTCGCGGCCCTCCACCGAAGAGGAAGTTTGTGATGTCCGAGATCGTCATTGTCAGCGGCGCCCGTACCCCCATGGGCGGTTTCCAGGGCAGCCTGTCCGGTGTCGGCGCCGTCGACCTGGGCGCCATCGCCATCCGGGAAGCGGTCAGCCGCGCCGGCATCGCCGCCGAGGACGTACAGGAAGTGATCATGGGCTGCGTGCTGCCGGCCGGCCTCAAGCAGGGCCCGGCCCGCCAGGCGGCGCTGAACGCCGGCCTGCCCGCCGCCACCGGCTGCACCACCATCAACAAGCTGTGCGGCTCCGGCATGAAGGCCGTGATGCTCGCCCACGACCTGCTCAAGGCCGGCACCAACCAGGTGATGGTCGCCGGCGGCATGGAGAGCATGTCCAACGCCCCCTATGTGCTGGAGAAAGCCCGCGCCGGCCTGCGCATGGGCCACGCCGAGATCAAGGACCACATGTTCCTCGATGGCCTGGAAGACGCCCGTACCGGCCGCCTGATGGGCTCCTTCGCCCAGGAAACCGCCGACAAGTACGGCATCGGCCGCGAGGAGATGGACGCCTACGCCATCGAATCGCTGAAGCGCGCCCAGGTGGCGATCCAGAGCGGTGCGCTGGCCGCCGAGATCGTGCCGGTCACCGTCACCAGCCGCAAGGGCGAGGTGGTGGTCAAGGACGACGAGCAGCCACTGACCGCCAACCTGGACAAGATCCCAGGCCTCAAGCCTGCATTCCGCAAGGACGGCACCATCACCGCCGCCAACGCCAGCTCGATCTCCGACGGCGCCAGCGCCCTGGTGCTGATGACCGCCGAGGAAGCCGCCCGTCGCGGCCTCAAGCCGCTGGCCAGGATCGTTGGCCACGCCACCCAGAGCCAGGACCCGAGCGAATTCACCCTGGCCCCGATCGGCGCCATGACCAACCTGTTCAAGAAGACCGGCTGGAGCAAGGACGACGTCGACCTGTTCGAGATCAACGAAGCCTTCGCCATGGTCACCATGCTGGCGATGCGCGAACACGGCCTGGACCACGCCAAGGTCAACGTCTACGGCGGCGCCTGCGCCCAGGGCCACCCGGTGGGCTCGACCGGCTCGCGGATCATCGTCACCCTGATCAACGCCCTGAAGAACACCGGCGGCAAGCGCGGCGTGGCCTCCTTGTGCATCGGTGGCGGCGAAGCGACGGCGGTGGCGGTCGAGCTGCTGTAAGCGGGCGGGGTAGAAGGGCCGTCTATCGGGAGGGTAAAACTCCCCTCTCCCTTTGGAGCGGGGCGCGTAGCCAGGGGCCGGGGGTGAGGGAGCGTGGTTGGAGAGGCGGCATCAGGTCATGCGTAGGCCAGGCGCACAAGCTTCGGGCTGGCCTCTCGTCGGGACGCGCGGCGCACCCTACAGGCTAGTTGCGTCGTTCTACGATGTAGCGGGCCAGGTCGCGTAGCGGCTCGGCGCTTTCGTCGAACGAGCGCAAGGCGTGCAGGGCCTGGTCGCGTAGTTCCAGGGCGTAGGCCTTGGCGGGGTCGAGGCCGAGCAGGGCGGGGTAGGTGGGTTTGTCGTGGGCCTGGTCCTTGCCCTGGGTCTTGCCCAGGGTGGCGGTGTCGCTTTCCACGTCGAGGATGTCGTCCTGCACCTGGAAGGCCAGGCCGATGGCTTGCGCGTAGCTGTGCAGGGCCTTGAGGCTGCGTTCGTCGGCATGCCCGCTGGCCAGGGCGCCGAGGCGTACGCTGGCTTCGATCAGCGCGCCGGTCTTGTGCCGGTGCATGGTCTCCAGGGCCTGCTGGTCGAGCTTGTGGCCGACCGAGCCGAGGTCGATGGCCTGGCCGCCGACCATCCCCGCCGGGCCGGCGGCGCGGCCCAGGCTGGCGAGCATGGCCAGGCGGGTCTCGGCGTCGTGGGGGTTGCGCCGCGGGTCGGCGAGCACTTCGAAGGCCAGGCTCTGCAAGCCGTCGCCGGCGAGGATCGCGCTGGCTTCGTCGAAGGCCTTGTGGGTGGTCGGCTGGCCACGGCGCAGGTCATCGTCGTCCATCGCCGGCAGGTCGTCGTGGACCAGCGAGTAGGCGTGGATCAGCTCCACCGCGCAGGCCGCGCCGTCGGCCTGTTCGTCACGGCCGCCGAGTGCTTCGCAGGCGGCGTAGACCAGCAGCGGGCGGACCCGCTTGCCGCCGTTCATCACGCTGTAGCGCATGGCCTGGTAGAGGCGTTCCAGCTCCGTGCGCGGGGCCTGGATCAGACGGTCGAGCGCGGCGTCGACGCGCTGCTGGCAGCGCTTCTGGTAGCTGGCGATCATGCCGGCTCGTCCGTGTCGAACGGTGCTTCCTGCAGTTCGCCGTCACGTTCGAGGAGGATCTGTACCTTCTGTTCGGCCTGGGCCAGGGCGTCCTGGCACTCGCGGGTCAGGCGGATGCCCTGCTCGAAGGCGGCCAGCGAGTCTTCCAGCGACAACTCGCCGCTTTCCAGGCGTTCGACCAGGGTTTGCAGTTCGGCGAGCGACTGCTCGAAATCAGGGGCGTTCTTCTTGCGGGCCATGAGGCTTCACTCGGCGGGAATTCAGCGGCGCGACACTAGCAGAGCGGCGCGCGGCAGGGCAAATCGCATGGGCGCAGGAGAAACATGAACGGGCCCGTGGGCCCGTTCCGTGTCGCGCTGGCTACAGGTCGTAGTGGGCCAGCTCGCGGGCGATCAGCAGGCGCTGGATCTCGCTGGAGCCCTCGTAGATCTGGGTGATGCGCGCGTCGCGGTAGTACTTCTCCACCGGATAGTCCTCCAGGTAGCCGTAGCCGCCGTGGATCTGCATGGCCTTGGAGCAGACCCGCTCGGCCATTTCCGAGGCGAACAGCTTGGCCTGCGAGGCTTCCGACAGGCAGGGCAGGTCGGTGCTCTTCAGCCGTGCCGCGTGGAGGACCAGCAGGCGCGTGGCGTTGAGCTGGGTGTGCATGTCGGCGAGCAGGTTGGCCACGCTCTGGTGCTCGATGATCGGCTTGCCGAACTGGATGCGTTCGCGCGCGTAGCCGAGCGCCGCTTCGAAGGCCGCGCGGGCGATGCCCAGGGCCTGGGCGGCGATGCCGATGCGGCCGCCTTCGAGGTTGGAGAGGGCGATGGCCAGGCCCTTGCCGCGCTCGCCGAGCAGGTTCGCTTCGGGGACCGCGCATTCGTTGAGGGTCACCGCGCAGGTGTCGGAAGCCCTGATGCCCATCTTGTGCTCGCTGCGGTCGACCACGAAGCCAGGGGTGTCGGTCGGCACCAGGAAGGCCGACAGGCCCTTCTTGCCCAGCTCCGGGTCGGTGACGGCGAAGACGATCGCCAGCTTGGCGCGCTTGCCGTTGCTGACGAACTGCTTGGCGCCGTTGATCACCCACCGGCCGCCGCGCAGTTCGGCGCGGGTGCGCAGGTTGTGCGCTTCCGAGCCGGCCTGCGGTTCGGTCAGGCAGAAGCAGCCGATGGCCTGGCCGCTGGCGAGGCTCGGCAGCCATTCCTCCTTCTGAGCCTGGGTGCCGTAGCGCAGGACCGGTCCGCAGCCCACCGAATTGTGGATGCTCATCAGCGCGCCGGTGGCGCCGTCGCCGGCGGAAATCTCTTCCACCGCCAGGGCGTAGGCGACGTAGTCGATGTAGGAGCCGCCCCATTCTTCCGGAACCACCATGCCGAGCAGGCCCAGGTTGCCCATCTGGCTCACCAGGGCGTCGTCGATCCAGCCGGCCTTTTCCCATTCCTGGGCCTTGGGCGCGATCTCGCGGCGGGCGAAATCGCGGGCCAGGTCGCGGATCATGCGTTGTTCTTCGCTCAGTTCGAGGTCGTGCATCGGTCTCTCTCTCGTTCTGTGACGCGGCTCAGGCGCTGCGCTGGGCCTTGCCGCTGGCCGGCTGGAAGCCGCTGAACAGGTCGTCCACGCGGGCGGGGTCGAGTTCCGCCAGTGTCGGCGGGTTCCAGCGCGGTGTCTTGTCCTTGTCGACGATCAGTGCGCGCACGCCTTCCATGATGTCACCCTTGGCGAACCATTGGCGGTCGAGGTGCAGTTCCAGTTCGAAGCAGGCTTCGAGCGGCAGGTCGCGGCCACGGCGCAGCAGTTCCAGGGTCACGCTCATGGCCAGCGGCGAGCGGCTGTCGAGCAGCTTGACGGTCTGCCCGGCCCAGTCCTGGAACTCGGGGCGGCTTTCCGCCAGCAGCGAGGCGTGGATCGCCGGCAGGTCGGGCAGGGCGAAGTGTTCGTCGATGGCCGGGCGCAGGGCCTGGAGTTCGGCGCCCGGCAGCTTGTTGCCGGCCAGGGTGGCGAGCAGGCTGCGCAGGGCCTCGTGCGGGTGGCCGGTCCAGCCCATGTTGTCCAGGCAGCGGTCGAACTCGGCGAGCTGTTCGCTGGGCAGGCACCAGTCGGCCAGCCGCGTGTACAGCGCGTCGGCGGCGCGGATCTGGATGCCGGTGACGCCGAGGTAGAGCCCCAGTTCGCCCGGCAGGCGCGAGAGGAAGTAGCTGCCGCCGACGTCCGGGAAGTAGCCGATGCCGGTTTCCGGCATGCCCATCCGGGCCCGCTCGGTGACCACCCGCAGCGCCGCGCCCTGGACCAGGCCCATGCCGCCGCCGAGGACGAAGCCGTCCATCAGCGCGACGATGGGTTTGCGGTAGGCGTGGATGTACTGGTCGAGGGCGTATTCCTCCTCGAAGAACGTGGTGTGCAGGTCGCCGCCGGCCAGGTAGCTGTCGTACAGCGCGCGGATGTCGCCGCCGGCGCAGAACGCCTTCTCGCCATTGGCGCGCAGGACCACGGCGAGGATCGCCGGGTCGTGTTCCCAGGCGCTCAGCCGTCGCTGGATGGAACGGATCATCGGCAGGGTCAGCGCGTTCAGCCCGGCCGGGCGGTTCAGCGTCAGGTGGCCGACGCGGTTGCGTACCTCGGCCAATACGGGCGCTTCGGCGTCGCTCATGCTCAGGCCTCTTGCTTGCGGTAGAAGTTGATGATGGCGGAGAAGTCCAGGGCGCCGTTGCCCTGCTGGCTGAAGCTCTGGTAGAGCTGCTGTGCCGCCGCGCCGAGCAGTACCGGCTGGCGCGCCTGCCTGGCCGCCTCGGTGGCGAGGCCGAGGTCCTTGAGCATCAGGTCGGTGCCGAAGCCGCCGCTGTAGCCGCGCGACGCCGGCACGTTGTCCAGCACGCCGGGGAAGGGGTTGTAGGTGTCCGAACTCCAGCAGCGGCCGCTGGAGGTGTTGATCACCCCGGCCAGCACGCTGGCGTCCATGCCCAGCGCCACGCCGAGGGCCATGGCTTCGGCCACGCCGATCATCGAGATGCCGAGCAGCATGTTGTTGGCGACCTTGGCCACCTGGCCGTTGCCGGCGCCGCCGCAGTGCACGATGTTCTTGCCCATGCTGGCGAGGATCGGCCGGGCGCGCTCGAAGTCGCCGGCCTCGCCGCCGACCATGAAGGTCAGGGTGCCGGCCGCCGCGCCGCCGGTGCCGCCGGAGACCGGTGCGTCGAGCATCGGGTTGCCGTGGGCGACGGCCGCCGCGGCCACTTCGCGGGCGCTGTGCGGGTCGATGGTCGAGGAGTCGATCAGCAGCACGCCTTCGCGCACGTTGGCCAGCAGGCCGTCTTCGCCGAGGTACACGCCCTTCACGTGGGCGGCGGCCGGCAGCATGGTGATGATCGCCTCGACATCGGTGCGGGCCAGGGCGGCGGGGGAGGCGGCCGCCGTGGCGCCGGCCTCGACCAGGCCGGCGAGCGCCGGGGCCGAGGGATCGAAGACGGTCAGCGCGTGGCCGGCCTTGAGCAGATTGCGGGCCATGGGCGCGCCCATGTTGCCGAGACCGAGAAAGCCGATATGCATGGCGATACCTCTGTTGTTGTCGTTATGCGTCCCGTGGCCCTTCGGAGCGGGGCGCAGCGGATCGTTCGCTCCCTCACCCCAGCCCTCTCCCGAGGGGAGAGGGAGCCGGGCAGTTCGTAGGGTGGAAAACCGCGAAGCGTTTTCCACCATCGCGGCGGTGGATGTGAAAAGCGACATCCACCCTACGGAAGCTGTCAGCGGTGCTTGAATTGCGCCGGTCGTTTCTCGACGAAGGCGGCCATGCCTTCCTTCTGGTCGTGGGTGGCGAACACCGAGTGGAAGATCCGCCGCTCGAAGCGCAGGCCCTCGCTGAGGCTGCCTTCGAAGGCGCGGTTGACGCTTTCCTTGACCATCATCACCGCCGGCAGCGACTTCGAAGCGATGCCCTGGGCGGCCTCGAGGGTCTTCTCCAGCAGTTGTTCCGCCGGGAAGACGCGGGCCACCAGGCCGGCGCGTTCGGCTTCCTCGGCGGTCAACTGGCGGCCGGTCAGGCACAGTTCCATGGCCTTGGACTTGCCCAGGGCGTGGGTCAGGCGCTGGGTGCCGCCGATCGCCGGCAGCACGCCGAGGGTGACTTCCGGCAGGCCGAAGCGGGCGTTGTCGGCGGCGTAGATGAAGTCGCACATCAGCGCCAGCTCGCAGCCGCCGCCCAGGGCGTAGCCGGCTACCGCGGCGATGATCGGCTTGCGGCGGTTGGCGATGCGGTCGGCGGCGGAGAAGAAGTCGTCCAGGTAGATCTGCGGAAAGGTCAGCTCGGCCATTTCCTTGATGTCCGCACCGGCGGCGAAGGCCTTGGGCGAGCCGGTGATGACGATGCAGCCGATGGCCGGGTCGCTTTCCAGGCGGTCGAGGGCCTGGTTGAGTTCGGCGATCAACTGGCTGTTCAGCGCGTTGAGCGCTTTCGGGCGGTTCAGGGTGACCAGCCCGACGCGCTCCCGTACTTCGAGCAGCAGGGTTTCGTAGCTCATCTGGGGGAATCCTCGGCAAGGGGCCGGCGCGCGAGGGCGCCGGCCCGGGTCGTCACTTGAGGTTGATGGTGGTGTTCACCGGGCCGCCGACTTCGTTCTCGTCGAACCAGCGTTCGGTGACCGTCTTGGTCTGGGTGTAGAACTGCACCACCTGCTTGCCGTAGGGGCCGAGGTCGCCGAGCTTGGAGCCGCGCGAGCCGGTGAAGGAGAACATCGGCACCGGTACCGGGATCGGCACGTTGATGCCTACCTGGCCGACGTCGATCTCTTCCTGGAAGTGCCGGGCGGCGGCGCCGGAGCGGGTGAAGATGGCGGTGCCGTTGCCGTTCGGGTTGGCGTTGATCAGCTCGATGGCTTCGTCGAGGCTGTCGGCCGCCATCACGCAGAGCACTGGTCCGAAGATCTCTTCCTTGTAGATGGTCATCTCGGGCGTGACGCCGGAGAAGATGGTCGGGCCGACGAAGTTGCCCTTGGCATAGCCGGGAACCTCCGGATTGCGACCGTCCAGCACCAGTTCCGCGCCTTCGCCCACGCCGCGCTCGATCAGGCCGCTGACGCGCTCGAAGGCGGAGCAGGAGACCAGCGGGCCGACATCGGTGCCCGGCTCGACGCCGGCGTTGACCTTGAGCGACCTGGCCTTCTCGGCCAGTTCCGGCAGCCAGCTCTGCGCCTCGCCCACCAGGATCGCCACCGACAGCGCCATGCAGCGCTGCCCGGCGGCGCCGAAGGCCGCGCCGGCGAGGTTGTTGAGGGTCTGTTCCTTGTTGGCGTCGGGCAGGATGATCGCGTGGTTCTTCGCGCCCATCATGCACTGCACGCGCTTGCCGGCCTGGCTGGCGCGGTTGTAGACGTGGGTGCCGACCCGGGTCGAGCCGACGAAGGACACCGCCTTGATGTCCGGGTGATCGCAGATCAGGTTGACCGCCTCGGCGCCGCCGTGCACCACGTTCAGCACGCCGGCCGGGATGCCGGCCTCCAGCGCCAGTTCGGCCAGGCGCATGGTCACCATCGGGTCCTGCTCGGAGGGCTTGAGGACGAAGGTGTTGCCGGTGGCGATGGCCATCGGGAACATCCACAGCGGGATCATCGCCGGGAAGTTGAACGGCGTGATGCCGGCGCACACGCCCAGCGGTTGCAGCAGGGTATAGGTGTCGACGCCGCCGGCCACGTTGTTGGCCAGTTCGCCGAGTTGCAGGTTGCCGATCCCCGCCGCGTGCTCGACCACTTCCAGGCCACGGAACACGTCGCCTTCGGCATCGGCCAGGGTCTTGCCCTGTTCGGCGGTGAGGATCGCCGCCAGTTCCTTCATGTTCTCGCGGATCAGTTGCTGGTACTTGAGGAAGATCCGCGCGCGGGTGCCGATCGGGGTCTTGCGCCAGGTCTTGAAGGCTTCCTTGGCGCTGGCCACCGCGGCGTTCATTTCCTCGACGGTGGCGAAGGGCACGCGGGCGAGAACTTCCTGGGTGGCCGGGTTGACCACGTCGCGCCACTCGCGGGTGGTGGATTCGACCAGCTCACCGCCGATCAGCAGCTTGACGGTGGGAATGGCGTTCCGGGTATTGGCTTGCGCTGTCATTGTTCTTGTCTCCAGCCTCTTGAGAGTGGATGCGGAGGGCATCGGCGTCGAAACCCTTTCCATCGATCCTAGCAGTGCGTTTTTGCTGGTAGCAATGCGATCTCGTGCAAGGCTATTCTGCATTTTTGCACAGCGAGCGGGGCCGCCGGATGGATTGGGACAACCTGCGCTATTTCCTCGAACTTTCCCGCGCCGGCCGGCTGACCGCTGCCGCGCGCCGCCTGGGCGTGGACCACACCACCGTGGCGCGCCGTGTGCAGGCCCTGGAGAAGAGCCTGGAGGCGCAGTTGTTCCTGCGCAGTACCGGCGGCTACAGCCTGACCGAGGCGGGGCGGGACCTGCTGCCGCAGGCCGAAGCGATGGAGAGCGCCTTCTCGGCCATCGAGAGGACCCGCGAAGACCAGCAGGAAAGCCTCTCCGGCCACGTGCGCATCGGCACGACCGAGGGCTACGGGGCGATGATGCTGGCGCCCCAGCTCGCGGAGCTCACCAGGCGCTATCCCAACCTCGGCATCGACCTGCTCGCCGTACCGCGCATGCTCCACATGTCGCGGCGCGAGGCGGACATCGTGATCACCCTGGAGCGCCCGGAGCGCGGGCCGTTCATCATCACCAGGCTGACCGACTACGTGCTCCGGCTGTACGCCTCGGCCGACTACCTGGCGGGCCATCCGCCGATACGCGGCCGGGACGACCTGCGCGAACACAGCTTCGTCAGCTACATCGACGACCTGCTGTACAGCAAGGAGCTGTTCTACCTCGACGAGATCGGCAAGCCCCTGCACATCGCCTTGCGCAGCACCAGCATCCTCGCCCAGCAGCAGGCGGCCGCCGCCGGGGCGGGGATCGCCATTCTCCCGGCCTTCGCCGCCGATGCCGACTCGCGGCTGCACTGCGTGCTCGGCGAGCAGATAGCCTTCACCCGCACCTTCTGGATGCTGATGCCCATCGAGCTGAAGGACATCGCGCGGATGAAGACCACCTGGAACTTCCTGCGCGAAAAGGCCGCCGCCAGCCAGGACGTGCTGATGAGCCGGCCGGGCGTCTGAGGCGGCCGGCCCATCGCGGGCCAGCGCTCATTCCCTGACGTAGCGACCGGGAGCGGGCTCCAGGGGCGGGTACTCGGCGCTGCCCAGGCGCTCGACGGCCTGCCTGCGCTTGCCGGCCTGGGCCGCCAGCCAGGCGAACCAGTCGGTCCACCAACTGCCGGGGTGCTGCTCGGCGCTGGCGAACCAATCGTCCGGGCTGGCCGGCGTGTCTGCGTTGGTCCAGTACTGGCGTTTGTTTTTCGCCGGCGGGTTGAGCACCCCGGCGATGTGCCCGGAGGCGCCGAGGACGAAGCGGCAGGGGCCGCTCAGCAGGGCGGTGCTGGCGTAGGCGCTGTGCCAGGGCACGATGTGGTCGTCCTGGGTGCCGAGGATGTAGGCGGGCGCCTCGATGCGCCGCAGGTCCAGCTTGACGCCGCAGCTCTCCAGCTCGCCGCTCTTCAGGTCGTTCTGCAGGTAGGTGTGGCGCAGGTACCAGCAGTACATGGGGCCGGGCAGGTTGGTGCTGTCGTTGTTCCAGAACAGCAGGTCCAGCGCGGGCGGCTTCTGGCCCTTGAGGTACTTGTCGACGTGGTAGTTCCACCACAGTTCGTTGGGGCGCAGCAGGGAGAAGGTGTTGCCCATGTCCTCGCCCCGGAACAGGCCGGTGGGGCCGCCCTGGCCGCCGATGGTGCGCTCGCGGTAGCTCACCATCTGTTCGTCGATGAACACGTCGATCTGGCCGGTATCGAGGTAGTCGAGGAAGGTCGCCAGCAGGCTCAGGCTGGCGATGTCCCGGTCGCCACGGGCGGCGAGTATCGCCAGGGCGCTGGTCAGCATGGTGCCGCCGATGCAGAAGCCCACGCAGTTGAGCCGCCGTTCGCCGCTGATCGCGCGGACCACCCGTAGTGCGGCGATCACGCCGTCCTGGATCAGGTCGTCCATGTCCAGGCCGGACTGCTCCTGGCCGAAGTTGCGCCAGGACATCAGGAACACCGGGTGGCCTTCTTCCAGCAGGTGGCGGACCAGGGAGTTCTCCGGGCGCAGGTCGAGGATGTAGTACTTGTTGATCGCCGGCGGGACGATGAACAGGGGCGTCCGGTACTGGGTCTCGGTCAGCGGCCGGTACTGGATCAACTGGAAGATGTGGTTCTCGAACACCACCTCGCCGGGGGTGATCGCCAGGTTGACGCCCACCTCGAACTCGCCGGCGTCGCACTGGCGCAGCTTGCCTTCCCGCATGTCGCCGAGCAGGTGGAGGAGGCCGGTGAACAGGCTGGCGCCGCCGGTCTCCGCCAGCCGTTGCAGGGCGTCGGGGTTGCTCGGCAGGAAGTTGCTCGGCGCGCTGGCGGCGACGGTCTGCTCGACCAGGTAGTGCAGCCGCTTGCGTGGTTTTTCCACGTCGATGGGCAGCAGGGCCGCCAGCTTGAGCAGGTAGCCGGAGTTGAGCAGGTAGAAGGCGGCCAGCGAGCCGAACATCGGTTCGCTCCAGTTGGCGCCGGCGAAGCGGCGGTCGCTGAAGTCGAACGGCCGCAGGGTCAGCAGTTGCTGGGCGAGGGCGAGCCATTCCTGCTGGTAGTCGCTCTGCAGGTGGTCGAGCTGCTCGGCCGGCACCTCGAACCAGCGGCTCTGGTCGTAGTCGCTGAACCAGGGGTTCCGCGCCATCCACAGGCGCAGTTGCTGAAGCACCAGGCTGGCCACGAACGGGGCCTGGCCCGACCAATAGGCATTGAAGGTGTGCGGGTTGTCCATGCGGGGCTCCCTGGCAAACGGCAAGCACCGCCCCGATCGCGGGGCGGCCGGTCCTGGTGGTACGAGGGTCGATGGCGGGTGCCGTACGCGGGTGTCGTTCAGCGCTCGATGGCCAGGGCCACGCCTTGGCCGCCGCCGATGCACAGGGTGGCGAGACCCTTCTTCGCATCGCGCTTGATCATCTCGTGCAGCAGGCTGACCAGGATGCGCGCACCGGAAGCGCCGATGGGGTGGCCGAGGGCGATGGCGCCGCCGTTGACGTTGACCTTCGCCGCGTCCCAGCCGAGATCCTTGCCGACCGCCAGCGACTGGGCGGCGAAGGCTTCGTTGGCTTCGATCAGGTCGAGGTCGGCCAGGCTCCAGCCGGCTTTCTCCAGTGTCCGGCGGGTGGCCGGCACCGGGCCGATGCCCATGATCGACGGATCGACCCCCGCGCTGGCGTAGGCCTTGATCCTGGCCAGGACCGGCAGGCCCAGGGCCTCGGCCTTGGCGGCACTGGCGAGGATCAGCACGGCCGCGCCGTCGTTGAGGGTCGAGGCATTGCCGGCGGTCACCGTGCCGTCTTTCTTGAACGCCGGCCTGAGCTTGGCCAGGGCGTCGGCGGTGGTGCCGGCGCGTGGCTGTTCGTCGATGGCGAAGGCCACCGGATCGCCCTTGCGCCGCGGGATCAGGACCGGGGTGATCTCGTCGGCGAAGCGCCCGGCCTCGATGGCGGCCAGCGCCTTCTGCTGGGATGCGGCGGCGAAGGCGTCCTGCTGTTCGCGGCTGATGCCGTACTGCTCCACCAGGTTCTCGGCGGTGATGCCCATGTGGTAGTCGTTGAAGGCGTCCCACAGGCCGTCCTGGATCAGGCTGTCGAGCAGTTGCGCATGTCCCATGCGCAGGCCGGTGCGCGCCTTCGGCAACACATAGGGCGCCAGGCTCATGTTCTCCTGGCCGCCGGCGACGACCAGCTCGGCGTCTCCGCAGCGGATCGCCTGGATCGCCAGGTGCACGGACTTGAGTCCGGAACCGCAGACCTTGTTGAGGGTCAGGGCGGGTACTTCGGCGGGCAGGCCAGCGGCGATCGCCGCCTGGCGCGCCGGGTTCTGTCCGGCGCCGGCGGTTAGGACCTGGCCGAGGATCACCTCGTCCACTGCGGACGCGGCGATGCCGGTCTTTTCCAGCAGGGCGCGGATCAGCGCGGCGCCCAGCTCGGGGGCGGGAACGTCCGCCAGCGAGCCCTGGAAGCTGCCGATGGCGGTACGGGTTGCGGCGACTATCACCACGTCGGTCATGGTTCACCTCTCGGGGTCGGGAATCGTGGTCACTGCATGTTCATGCCGCCGTTCACCGAGAAGTCGGCGCCGGTGGCATAGGCGGATTCCGTCGAGGCCAGCCAGGCCACGATGGAGGCGATTTCCTCGGGCTGGCCGAGTCGCCCGACCGGGATGCCGGCGATCATGCCTTCGAGGATGTCCGGGCGGATGGCGGCGGTCATGTCGGTCTGGATGTAGCCGGGAGAGACGGTGTTGACGGTCACCCCCTTGCCGCTCACTTCCCGCGCCAGCGCCATGGTGAAGCCGTGGATGCCGGCCTTGGCCGCCGAGTAGTTGGTCTGGCCGAACTGGCCGCGCTGGCCGTTGATCGAGGAGATGTTGATGATCCGTCCCCAGTTCCGCGCCAGCATGCTGTCGATGACCTGCTTGGTGGTGTTGAACAGGCCGTTGAGGTTGGTCTCGATCACCGCGCGCCAGTTTTCCGGAGTCAGCTTGCGGAAGGTTGCGTCGCGGGTGATGCCGGCGTTGTTCACCAGCACGTCGATCGGGCCGACGCTCTCCCGCACCAGCTCGAAGCCCTGGCGCGTGCTCTCCCAGTCGGTGATGTCGCAGTCCACGCAGTGGAAGTGATAACCGGCCTCCTGTTGCCGGCTTATCCAGTCGTTCTTGCGGCTGGATGCCGGACTGCAGCCGACCACCACGGTGAAACCCTCGCGGTGCAGGCGCTGGCTGATCGCCGTGCCGATGCCGCCCATTCCCCCAGTGACCAGTGCGATGCGAGCTGAATCGGTCATTGGCCGTCCCCCCCGATGTGAATGTGAGTGTGCTGCCAGGGCAGTGTCTGGCAGCGGGAAGGGCTGAACAATGTTCCGGGGCGACGCTGGATTGTCCTTCGGTGACAGGACGGCCGGTCACGGACATTCGGTTCGGTATTGATCTGGATCAGTAGATGGGCGAGGGGCGTGATTAGTATCGGGACGAAACGAGGAGGTGAGCAGTCCTTCGCAAACGGGAGGAGCATCGGTCATGTATCGGGTCAGCGCGGGTGGCGTGGCGTTATTGGTGAATATGTTGCGCGCGGAGGGCCTGGATGCCTCGCGATTGTGTCGCGAGGCGGGGTTGGACATGGGCCAGCTCGGGCAGGCGGATGCATTCTTCAGGCGGCAGGACGCCTACAGGCTGATGGAGCTTGCCGCCCTGGAGTCCGGCAATCCGGGCATAGGCCTGCGGGCCCATGCGCATTTCCTGCCGGGCAGCTTCCAGATGGTGGGCTACGTGATGATGTCCAGCCCGAACATGAAGGTGGCGCTGGAACAACTGTCGCGCTTTTCCCCGTTGATCGGGAGCGGCTTCTCCGTGACCCTGGCTCCGGAGGGCCGCGCCTTGCTGCGCCTGTCCTTCGCGGAACATCCCCAGGACGGTTATCCCCAGCCCAGGCAGTTCGAGGATGCCGGGGTCGCCGCCTTGCTGGGGTTCTGCCGCTGGCTGACCGGGGAGGGCCAGCCGCAGCCGCGACAGCTCACCTTCACCTACGACGAGCCGGCGGATACCGCCGAGTACCAGAAGCTGTCCGCTTGCCCGCTGCATTTCGGCGCGCGGCACACCAGCATCCTGTTCGACCGGCATGAACTGCTGCGTCCGCTGAGTACCGCCAACGAGGTGATGGCGTTGCTGCATGGGCGTTTCGCCGAATTCCGCCTCCGGCAACTGTACGGCGGCTCCTACAGCGCCCGGGTACAGACCATGGTCATCGAGAGCCTGAACCAGGGCGCCTGCGACATGGAGTCCATCGCGATGGCCCTGTGCATCAGCAAGCGCACGCTGCAACGAGGGCTGGCCAGGGAAGGGGCGAACTTCAAGGACATCCTCAGCGATGCCCGGCGACAGATGGCCGACTACTACCTGCGGCATTGCCCGTACGACCTGACTCGCGTGGGCGAACTTCTGGCCTTCAAGGACCAGAGCAGCTTCCACAAGGCCTGCCTGCGCTGGTTCGGCATGTCGCCCGGGCGCTATCGGGCTGGAGGGCGTGAGGGGGATTGTGCGGTGGCTTGAGGGCTGATGGAGTTTGGCTTCCACGCAGCTCTAGGGGCGGTCATCAAGTCCGCCCCTCACCCCAACCCTGGTTACACCCCCCGCTCCGGAGGGAGCGGGAGCAGATCGACACAGTGGGAAAGCACGGAGTCCTGCGGCACGCACGGATACTCCCCTCTCCCCCTGGGAGAGGGGCCGGGGGTGAGGGGCGGAGTGTCATTGCAAGTCATGGCCTGGCTGGAACCTAGCCCAAAGACCGCCCATCCCGATACAACCGCCAAGCATGCCGGGCGAGCATGCTTTCCTCGTCGGTGGCGATCACCAGCAGCGAGCGGGCGCTGTCCGCGCTGGAGATGCGCTCGGCGTTGCGCCGGTTGGCGTCCGCGTCGAGGCGCAGGTCGAACAGCGGGGCCAGGCGTTCCACCACCTGAGCGCGCAGTTCGGCATCCTTCTCGCCGATGCCGGCGGTGAACACCAGCGCATCCAGCCCGCCGAGGCTGACGGCCAGCCGTCCGACCTCCTGGGCGATGCGATAGGCGTAGTGGTCGATGGCCAACCGGGCGTGGGGTTCCTGGCTGGCGCGCAGGGCGAGCATGTCGCTGCTCACTCCGGAGATGCCGAGCAGCCCGGAGCGGCGATAGAGCAGTTCCTCCAGGCTTCGCGCATCCTCGCCCCGGGCCAGCAGGTGGAGCAGCACGCCGGGATCGAGGGCGCCGCAGCGGCTGCCCATCGGCAGGCCGTCCAGGGCGCTGAAGCCGGTGGTCACCTCGACGCTGCGTCCACCCTCGATGCCGCACAGGCTGGAGCCGCTGCCCAGGTGGGCGATCACCACCTTGCCGCGGGCGATCTCCGGCGCCACCTCGGCCAGGCGCAGGCTGACGTATTCGAAGGACAGGCCGTGGAAGCCGTAGCGGCGTATGCCCTGTTCGTACAGTGGATAGGGAAGGGCGAAGAGCTGGCTGAGTTCGTCGCGTCCGGCATGGAAGGCGGTGTCGAAGCAGGCGACCTGGGGCAACTCGGGCATGTCATCGAGCACCGCCTGGATCGGTGCCAGGTTGTAGGGCTGGTGCAGCGGCGCCAGGGGTTCGAAGGCGCGCAACTGGTCCAGCACTGGGCGATCCACACGCACTGGTGCGCTGAACAGGCCGCCACCGTGCACTACGCGGTGGCTGATCAGTGCCGGCTGCTCGCCGCGCAGGCCGTTGGCCAGCGCCAGGTCCACCAGGCGGAAAGCGGCCTGCATGTCGGCGACCTGTTCGGCCGGGAAGGTCTGGTCGAACAGGTGGGTGCCGTCGGCCAGGACGACCTGGAGGCGGGGGCGTATCCCGATGCCGTCCAGCTTGCCGCGCGCCCTCGGTGTCGGCGCCTCGTGTTCGGGATGGCCGGTGAACAGGCCGATCCTGATGCTCGACGAACCGGCGTTGACGGTGAGGATGCGCTCGCCACCGGGCAGGCTCATGCCGTCACTCCCAGGGCCAGGGCGGCCCGCCGGGCCTCGGCCAGCAACACGCCCAGCGCGCAACTGGCGATGCGCGAGCGCGGGCTGTCGGAGCGGCTGGTGAAGACGATGGGCACCCGGGCGCCGAGCACCAGCCCGGCGGACTCCGCTCCGGCCAGGTAGATCAGTTGCTTGGCCAGGATGTTGCCCGCCTCCAGGTCGGGGACCAGGAGGATGTCCGGGTCGCCGGCGACTTCCGACTGGATGCCCTTGATCCGCGCGGCCTCGGCGCTGATGGCGTTGTCGAAGGCCAGAGGGCCGTCGAGCAGGGCACCCTGGATCTGTCCGCGCAGCGACATCACCACCAGCACCGCGGCTTCCAGGGTCGACGGTAGCTTGGCGTTGATCGTCTCCACCGCCGACAGCAGGGCGACCTTGGGCCGCTCGACGCCGAGGGCGTGGAGCAGGTCGATGGCGTTACGGCAGATGTCCGCCTTGTCGTCCAGGCCGGGAAAGATGTTCACCGCGGCATCGGTGACGAACAGTGTCTTGTGGTAGCTGGGCACGCTCATGGCGAACACATGGCTCAGGCGCCGTTCAGTGCGCAGGCCGCTGTCCCTGGCGAGCACCGCATGGAGCAGTTCGTCGCTGTGCAGGCTGCCCTTCATCAGCATCCCGGCGCGGCCCTCGCGGACCAGGGCGACGGCACGCTCGGCGGCGGCGTGGCTGTGCGGCACGTTCTCCAGCGGCAGGTCGCCGAGCGTCAGGCCGGCGGCCGTGGCGGTGGCCTCGATCTTGTGCCGGGGGCCGACCAGTATCGGCGCGATCAGCCCCTGCCGGGCAGCTTCCAGCGCACCCCGCAGGGCGCCGGCCTCGCAGGGGTGGACCACGGCCGTGGGCAGGGGTGGCAGGTTGGCGCAGCGTTGCAACAGCTCGGCGTAGTGATCCTGGCTCATTGGCTTTCACCTTTCCCCGTGCCGCGTACCGGCCGACTGCGCTTCGGCGCCTTGGCGGGGGCGGCGTCTGTCGCTGCGGGGGCCGGCGGTTCGGGAGCGGCCGGTTGCGGCTTGGCCGATGGCACGACCCTGGTGGTTTTCCGCTTGGCTGGCGCGGCCGGCTTCGCGGTGGCTTCTGGCGCCGGTGGCGCGGCGAGGGCGAAGCCGGGCAGGGGGCGTTCCAGCACGCGGTGCAGTTCCCGCCAGAGTTCGCCGACCGGTCCTTCGGCGACCAGCAGCTCCGGCACCAGGTGGACGACGGCGTCGAGCACTCGCTGGCGCTCTTCGACGGGGATCAGCAGGGGCAGGGTCTTCAGGCTTTCCTCTGGATGGGCGAAGACCAGCAGGCCCTGGAGGTGAGTGGTGTCGCGCAGGGTCAGCGGGTCGATGTCGAACTGCTCGATCAGCATCCGGCTCTGCTGGGCGAGCTGTTCGATGCGCTCCTTGCCGATCTTGCCGCCGACGTGGCCGAGCAGGAACAGGATGCGCGCCAGCCCCTCCAGGCTGCCGCCGCGCGGCAGGGCGTCATGCAGGCGGTCGACCAGCGCCTTGTCCCGTTGCCGGACACGCTCCTCCTGGGAGCGCGGCCGCTTGCCGCCGGTCAGCGTGCTGAGCCCGCCGTAGAAGGCATGGAAGGTCATCTCCTGGGCGGCGTCGCGGATGTCCCGGTAGGTGTCCAGTTGTGCCTCCACCTGGCTGGAGAACCACTCCTGCCAGGCGAACAACGGGTTGTCCGCCGGGGCCGGGCGGCGGTGCTCCCGTGTCAGGGCGGCCGTGCCCGCCAGCCACCAGAGCGCCGGGTTCAGGCTGCTCCAGGCCACCTGCCGCTGATGGAAGGGGTTCAGCCGGCGCAGCAGGTCGGCGAGGGGTTCGTTGACGGTCCGCCGCATCCATGGCCGTACCAGCCAGTCGTAGAGTGTGCTGTTGAGCTCCGAGACGCGCTGCACCAGGGCGAACTCGCGCTCGTCGTCGCGGCCGTCCTCGTCGTCGCGGAGGATGTCGGCGATCTTCCTGGGCTCGAAGTGCACGGCATATTCCGTGGGCTCGCCCGGCGACTGGCCCGGAATGTCGTCGATGACCAGTTCGAACAGGCCGGGCGGCAGCAGGCTGATGGCATCGATCGCGCCCAGCAACTGGCGGTGCTCGCGGCGCGCGACCTTGCCGGAGACGAAGATGCCCAGGTGGCCGACGCTGGCATGGCGCAGGTAGACGATGGTGCGGCCGGCGCTGCGCAGGGACAGGTCGCTGGGGTAGACGTCGGCGATCCAGTTGAGCGCCTGCTGCGGCGGGGTGATGTTGTCCCCGTAGGAGCAGAACACCACCACCGGCGCCTCGATGCGGCGCAGGTCGATGCTCGTGCTGCGCCGCTCGTAGCCGCTGGCCAGCCGGTTGCCGATGAACAGGTCGTCGACGATGGATTCGATTTCCTCGCTGTTGAGCAGGGTGGGGCTGCCCCACCAGCGCTCGAATTCGAGGAAGCGCGGCGCTTCGCTGTCGATCTCGCGGAACAGGTCGTAATACTTGCTCCACAGGGTATTGGCCGGGTTGAGGCTCTCGAAGTTGCTGACCAGCCAGGTGCCGTCGAAGCGGCCGTTGCCCAGGTCGCTGCCCAGCCGGGTCATCCAGGCGCCGCCGAGCAGGCCGCCGGCGTAGCGCATCGGGTTGCGGCCGTTGACCCCGGCCCAGTAGGACAGCGGTGCGCCGTTGATGATCACCAGGCCCGGCAGTTCCGGACGCGCCGCCGCCAGCCCCATCAACGCCCAGCCGGCCTGGCAGTTGCCGATCACCACCGGCTTTCCGGCGGCGGGATGGCGATCGCCGACCGCCTCGATGAAGCGCGCCTCGGCCTCGGCGATGTCGAGCAGGGTCTGGCCCGGTTCGGGCGCATGGCTGAAGGAGATGAAGTAGGTGGGATGCCCGGCGCGCAGGCTCTCGCCGATTTCCGAATCCTGCTTGAAGCCGCCGATGCCGGCGCCGTGGCCGCCACGCGGATCGACGACGATCACCGGGCGGCGGCCTTCGTCCACCGGCTGGTCAGGCCCCGGGAGGATGCGCAGCAGGGAATAGTTGACCGGATGGTGCAGGTCGCGCCCGTCGATCAGCACCTCGTAGGGAAACTTCAGCACCAGCGGGTAGCCGGCGCGTTCGTGGGCCAGGGTGTTGTCGCCGCGCTGGCGCAGGGTGTCCCAGAACAGCAGGGTGCGCTGGCCCAGGTCGACCATGTATTCCCACCACTGGCCGGCGCTCGGCTGGCGCAACTGGCCCGCGCGCACGGGGGCGAGGACCGTCTTCTGACGCTGGCCCAGCGCATCGAGCACGATGTCCAGGTGCAGTCGGTGCAACTGGCCCAGGTGATCGAACAGGTTGTGGAAGGATGAGAAGCTGTCTTCCTGCTTTGCACAATAAGCCTTTTGGGCCATGACCGTCTCCCGTTTCTGGCTGCCGGAGCGCATGCCCGTACTTGGCGAGGCTGTCTGATCCGGGGTGAATGACGCGGCAGAGGCTTCCTTATAGCCAAAGGTGGGACGTCAGGCAAAAGAATTTTTTGCACTGCAAAAATATTTTCTTGTCATGGCTTTTTTGCGGTGCAACAATCGAGACGTGCTCCACCTCCGGAAGAGGCGCACGGCGTTTTTCATTCGACTCGATCACCTGTGGCGGGGATGCCATGCGGCGCAATCGAGCCGGCACATGCGGAATCAGGCCAGACGGCCGCCCACTGCCCAGGAGACTCGATCATGTCCCTATTCGATACGGAAAAATTGAACAAGGCCCAAAAAGCCAACCTCGACCTGCTGCAACAGATCAGCGGCAAGCTGTTCGAAGGCGCCGAACAGCTCGGCCAACTGCAACTCAAGGCGCTGAGGGCGACGGCCGACGCGCAGTTCGACAGCCTGCGCAAGCTGGTGTCGATCCGCGACCCGCAGGCATTCGTCGAGTGGCAGGCGTCCTTCGCCCAGCCCACTGCCCAGGCCGAGCGCGTCCTGGAATTCAATCGCCAGGTGTACGAGCTGATTTCCGGCACCCAGGCGGAAATCGCCAAGCTCGCCGAGCGCCAGGTGGAAGCGGGCGCCAAGCAGGCGCAGGAACTGGTCGAGGTGATCGCCAAGAACGCGCCGGCTGGTTCGGAGCCGGCCGTGGCGGTGTTCAAGTCGGCCCTGGAGACCGCCAGCAGCGTCTATGAAAGCGCGCAGAAGGCGGCCAAGCAGGCCGCCGAGATCGCCGAGAGCGGCATCGCCGCGGCAGCCTCCGCCGCCGGTCAGGCGACTCGCGAAGCGGGCAAGGCCGCGGGTGGTTCGCGCAAGCAGGCGTAATCGCTAAAGCGTTGGCCGGCGATGGCGACGAGGATCACTCCTCGTCGCCATTTTTTTTCTTGTCGGGGCCGCTCTTGCCGGGAGGCACGCCACCGAACAGGCCGAACAGGTTCTGGGTGTTCAGGTAGAGGTTCTTCGACTGCTCGATGTATTGCTCCATCAGGTTCTGCATCACCGGCACCTGCTTGTGCATGAACTCGCTCCACGCCTGCGAGGACTGCACGCCGGTCTGGGTCTGGATGTCGATGATGGTCTGGATGCTCTTTTCCAGGTAGCTGCCGAGCATGCCCTGGAAGGGGCCGTAGAAGCGGATGATGCTCTTGAGCATGTCGCTGGAGAAGATCGGCTCGCCGTCGCTTTCCGCCTCCTGGATGATCTGCATCAGGATGCTGCGGGTCAGGTCTTCCCCGCTTTTCGCATCGACGACCTGGAAGGGGATTTCGTCGATGACCATCTGCCGGATGTCCGCCAGGGTCACGTGGCTGCTGCTGTGGGTGTCGTACAGGCGGCGGTTGGGGTATTTCTTGATGAGGCGCGGGCGATTCTTGTCTGGCATGGGTTTCTCACGCGGGGCAACGAGCAGGAGCAGTGTACTCCAGTATCGGGTGTTTCCCGCCGGTTCCGTCGGGGTTGGGGCGGGTGGCTTTGGGTGTGGGGCAGTGAAGAAGCTCAGGTAGGGGCCTCCCTTTCCTGTATACGGGAGGCACGCTTAGGGGATCGATTCCGCCCCTCACCCCAACCCTGGCTACGCGCCCCGCTCCGGAGGGAGAGGGGGAAGAACGGCGTGGCGGGAAAGCACGGAGCCCGACGGCACGCACGGATACTCCCCTCTCCCCCCCGGGAGA
>NZ_CAJFCI010000057.1 GCF_904061905.1 Zestomonas carbonaria | reverse complement strand
GACGTAGCCCGGATTGCATCCGGGCTACGGGTCAGCTCCGGTTCTTGACCACCGTGAACATCTTTATCCGTTCATGGAGTTCCTGGAGCGTGTGGCGGAAGGCGTCGGGGCGGTCGCTGGCGGCCGGGTCGGCGAAGTTCCAGACCAGCACCTCCTTCGAGTGGGGCAGCAGCTCCGCCTCGTCGGAGGACTTGTCGCACAGGTCGATCAGGTAGTCGAAGTGCTGCCCCGCGAACTCATCGATGGATTTGCTGCGCAGGCCATCCGTGGACACGCCCGCATGCTCCAGGGCCTCGAGGGTGCGTGGGTCGAGCGCGGTCGGCCGGATGCCGGCGCTCTGGGCGTCGAAGTGCTCGTTGTCGGCGTGCCTCAGCAATGCCTCGGCCATCGGTGAGCGCACATCGTTTGCGATGCACACGAAGAGAACTCTCAGCTTGTCCGTCATCGTCGACCTCGCGGATTCACGGCGTGACGTTACTGTAGGCCAAGAGCAGCGGTCGAAATGTTACGTTTTTCTTGCAGGAATCAATCGTCCCGCGTCAGCACTTCCAGCAGCTCGATCTCGAAGACCAGGTTCGAGTTCGGCTTGATGTGGGCGCCGATCTGCCGCTCGCCGTAGGCGAGATGGGCCGGCACGAAGAGCTTGCGCTTGCCGCCGACCTTCATGCCCATCAGACCGATGTCCCAGCCCTTGATGACCCGGCCGGTGCCGATCACGCACTGGAACGGCTTGCCGCGATCGTAGGAGGAGTCGAACTTGCTGCCATCCTCCAGGAAGCCGTCGTACTGGGTGGTGATCAGGGCGCCCTTGATCACTTCCTTGCCATCGCCCGGGCGGATGTCTTCTATTCGCAGTTCGTCGCTCATGATTGGTTTTCGTTCGATTGGGCGGTTGGTTGGGCTTCGTCGAGGGTGAACAGCAGCACCTTCAGCCCGCTGTCCGGGTCGATGTCGGCGAACTCCGGCGGATTGTCCAGGCGTTGCACGAAGCGCAGGCCGGGAGCTTCCCGGGCCATGCCGTCGATGAGGAAATCGGGGCCGATGGCCGGGTCGTTGACACAGGCCAGGACGCTGCCGTGTTCGGAGAGCAGGTCGGGCAGGCGGCGGAGGATCTTCTGGTAGTCCCTGGTGAGGGCGAAGCTGCCTTTCTGGAAGGACGGCGGATCGATGATGACCAGGTCGTAGGGGCCGTATTTCTTCACCTTGCCCCAGGATTTGAACAGCTCGTGGCCGAGGAAGACCACCCGCTCCAGGTCGTGCCCGTTGAGCCGGTGGTTGTCGCGGCCGCGACTCAGGGCCGCCCTGGCCATGTCCAGGTTCACCACCTGCTCGGCGCCACCGGCGATGGCGGCGACCGAGAAGCCGCAGGTGTAGGCGAACAGGTTGAGCACGCGCTTGCCCGCGGATTGCTCGCGCACCCAGCGGCGGCCGTAGCGCATGTCGAGGAACAGGCCGTTGTTCTGCTTCTTGCCGATGTCCAGCTTGAAGCGCAGGCTGTCCTCGCTGATCAGCCATTCGTCCAGGGGCTCGCCGAGCAGGAATTCGCTCGGACTGTCGAGCAGGTAGCGATGCTGGAGCAGCAGCCCGCGCGCGCCGAGACGCTGCCAGGCGGGCGACTCGCCGAGGTCGACGAGCATCCGTTTCAGGGCGGCCAGCTCGGCCTCGCCCGGCTCCCTGAACAGGGATACCAGCAGCAGGCCCAGCAGCCAGTCCGCAGTGACGTGTTCGAGCCCCGGCCATTGCCGGCCCCGGCCGTGGAACAGGCGGCGGGCTTCGTCGGGAACGGATTCCAGGGCGGAGAGTAGGTGCTGCTGCAGGGTGCCGATGGCGTCTGGATTCATGGTTGGCGATCGCGGGTGCGGGGCGGCGCATTGTAAGCGCGACGGCTGCCGGGCGACACCGGCGCGGCTATCGCGCCAGTGCGTTTTCCTGGGCCTTTTCCAGCTTCAGCATGTCGTCCGGCAGCAGCGGCTCGGTGACCACGCTGAACTCGGTGATCTCGATGGCGCCGCGCCCCTGGCCGAGCAGGTGGAAGGAGAACGCCTTGCGGGTCACCAGGTTGTCGAAGCCGAAGTTCAGCTCCAGGGTCTTGCCGGGCGCCAGCTTCGGCAGCTCGGGGACCAGTTCGGTGACGTCGCGGTCGAACTCCTTGGTCTTGAGCAGCAGCGTGGCGCCAGCCTTGTCCAGCTTCAGGGCGCGGATCTTCAGGTCGACCCGGGTGCGGGTGCCCTGGGGCAGTTCCAGGTACTGGGCGCCGATCAGGTTGTCGGCCCAGTCGTTGCCGAAGGCTTCCCGCAGGCGGATGCGCTCGCGATCGGCGAACTGGTAGCGCTGGCCGATCTGCCCGCTGGTCAGAGACTGGTCGAGCAGGGCCGCGCGCTGGCTGACCAGGCGCGCCTGCCTGCCACGGAAGCGCCCGAGGTAGCGGGCCCGGTCGGCGATGAAGCCTTCGCTGGCGTAGCGCCGGCAGACCTGCTGGAAGTCGCATTCGACCAGGCTGCCCTTGCCGTCGTGCAGGCGCAGCAGGCCGTTGGTGTAGGAGATGATCTCGCGGCCGTGCGCGTAGTCGCGGAACAGCGAGCGGCCGGAAAGGTTGCCGGGCACGTCGAAGCCGAAATAGTCGAGCACCGAGGCGGTCAGGTCGACATGCCCGTAGGTGCCGCGCTTGAGCGCCGGGAGCTGCGCCTGTTCGGGTGCGAGCACCAGGTTGAAGCCCCAGGCCGAAGCCAGGCGCACGTCCTCGATGCCGTGGGATTCGTCGGAAGTGACGATCACCAGGGTGTCTTCGAGCACGCCCCGTTTCTCCAGGCCATCGAGGAAATCGCCGACCGCGTCGTCGAGGTAGCCGATGGCCGCCTGCCTGGCGCTGGGATAGCGGGCCAGGTAGTCGTCTGGCGCGGAGTAGGGCTGGTGGGTGCCGACGGTCAGCAGGGTGAGCATCCAGGGCTTCTTCTGCTTGCGCAGCCGTTCGACGTAGCCGAGCGCGCCCTCGAAGTAGGACTTGTCGTCCATGCCCCAGGGGAAGTCCAGGTAGGGCTCGTTCCTGAACCATTCGCGGCCGAGGGTCTTGTCGAAGCCGATGTGCGGCATGATCCGGTCCTTGGCCATGAAGCGCAGCCCGGCGCCTTGCAGGAAATGCGTGGAGAAGCCCTGCTCGCTCAGTTGCGCGGGCAGGCACTGCCGGTTGCGCAACTCGTTGTTGAGCATCTCGACGCCCTTCGGCGTACCGCCGCCGAGCTTGTCGTAGTCGCCGCAGAGCATGGCGTACAGGCCGCGGATGGTCTGGTGCGCGTGCAGCACGTAGTCCGGCGTGTTCATGCCTCGCTCGGCCCACTGGCTCAGGCGGGGCATGAGGTTTTCGGCGTAGCTGCTGCGGATCGCTTGGCGACTACCGGCGATGTAGGCGCCGGGGATGCCTTCCAGGGTGACGATCAGCACGTTGCGCGCCTTGCCTTCCGGCAGCAGGCGGCTGCCGTCGAGGTCCAGGCGGGTCAGGCCGGCGATGTCCGGCGGCGATTCGGGTTCGTCGCCGCTCAGCCGCTCCTCGAGCGCCAACTGGCCATGGCTGAGCGCTTCCGCCAGCAGTTTGTGGGGCAGGTTGAACTGCTTCCACTGTTCCGCCTCGCTGGGGCTCCAGTGCTGGCTGGCCGCGTGGCCGGCCAGCAGTAGCGCGGGCAGGGCATACCAGTAGCGCGGCAGTGGCGCGGAGTGGCGCCGGACGAAGAGGATGCAGGTGAGCACGCCGAGGCCGAGGGCCAGCGCCAGGCCGGGATGGGCGAGGCCGCCGCCCTGGGTGGAGTGGCTGACGAATTGCGGGTCGCCGAGATACTTTAGGTCGCTCGGCTCCGGCATGCGGCCGACGGCGGTGACCAGTTCCGCGTTGCCGAACAGCAGCGCGCCCCAGGCCAGCATCACGGGCAGGCCGAGCCACGGCGGGCGGTTGTGCAGCAGGAGGACCAGCAGGCTGCCGATGGCTAGGTCGGAGGCGTAGCCGAACCCGTTCGACCAGCCCAGCCAGTAACGCGCGGACAGCGGCAGCAGGACGAAGAGGAGGACGAGGGCCAGGAGCGAGGCCCGGGAGCTCGCGGGTTGGCTGCGAAAACGACGCACGGGAACTCCTGAGATAGGGCAGAGAGAATCCAGAAAAGCCGGACGAGCGGGCGGGTTTTGTAACCGCTACGACATCATTCTGAAATATTGCCCTGATATGAGCCAGTGCATCGTTGGCCGAAAGCTGGGTCGGCCGGGTGTTCGGGGGAGCGGAGGAGGGCGCCGGGGCTTCGTCAGGAAGCCCGGCACAAGGCGGGGTGGATCATTTCTTGCCGAGGCTGATGTGGCGGGTCGGCGTATAGGTCTGGCCGCTCACGCCCCGGGCGATTTCCTGGATCTCGCCGCCGGACTGAAGGAAGGCGGCTACCTGGGCTTCGATGGATTCACGAGTTTCCGTCGCCGGGGCCGGTTTGGGTTTACTGTTGGATCCCTTGACGCGCATGGTGTTCGTCCTCTTTTCAGAAGTGGGGCCGCAAGTCGCGGCCATAAATGAAAAAACCGGCGCGAGGGCCGGTTTTCTCGGTGCGGCGGGTGATCAGATCACCTGAACGTCATCCGCTTGCATGCCTTTCTGGCCCTTCACTGCAACGAAGGAAACCTTCTGGCCTTCCTGCAGGCTCTTGAAGCCGGTGCTCTGGATCGAACGGTAGTGAACGAACAGGTCGGGACCGCTTTCCGGGGTGATGAAGCCGAAGCCTTTTTCATCGTTGAACCACTTGACGGTGCCAGTTTGACGATCGGACATGGAAATGCTCCTTGAACAAAGTGAACGCGACGCTGGAACGTCCAGGCCACGACTGAGCGCAAAGAGTATGGAAACCGGGAGTGATTCGATCGGAGATCTAAGCAGGCGATTTACGGTGACACATGCAGCACAGTGCGACCACCATACACCCCCGCACTGCATTTACCTAAGCATTTCTGCTTTTTTCTGCCCGGCGGGGCGCGATTCGCTCGGGCCGAGGCGCCCCGGCGTGCGCCGGGACGCCCCGCCACGGCGTCAGATCATGCGCCGGAACTGGTGCCACTTGCGCTCCACGGCCACCCACCAGTCCGGTACCGCGGTGCCGGTGCCGGCCAGTTCCAGGTGGTGCAGGTTGGCGACCTGGTCGAGCAGCGGTTCCTGGTTCGGGGTCACATCGACGAACAGGATGTGCTTGCCTTCGCGCAGTTTCGGTTCGAACTGGCGGAAGGCGCTGTTCGGCCGTTGCAGACCCACCAGGCTGCCTTCCCAGGTGCAGAAGCCGATCAACACCACGGCGAGGAAGATGAACGGCAGCCAGCCGGCGACGCTCTGCGTCATCCCGCTCAGGTAGGCACCGATCAGCACCACGACGGCCAGCAGCACGCCGACGGCGATGCCGAGCTGGCCGACATTGACCACGTCCCGTTTCATGAAGGGCGGCACGTCATGTACATGGTGCCGCTCCACCTCGGCGTCCTTCTCGCTCAACACGTGAATCTGCTCGGTACTGATGCCACGGGCCTCCAGCTCGTGCTCCACACTTTCGAGTTCGTCCAGGTTGTCACTGATGTAGTAGTGCCGGTTCATTGACCTGCCTCCCATCGGTTGCGACTGGAGCCCCCATCTCCGGTGGATGTCCACGGCTGCGTGCAGCCGAAGTTCGACCTGAAAAGTGTAGCAGTGCGGCGCGGTGGGGCGTGTTGCGGGCCTTGCGGAGGTGTCAGGGCGATCCGGCGGTACCGTCGGCCGGCAGCGTGGCGGGCGCCCCGAGCAACCCATCGACCACCCGCAGGGCCTGGTCGAAGGACGGGTAGCCGCTCTTCGCCACGTCGAGACTGGCGTAGGTGGCGCGGTAGCTTTCCGCCTGGATCAGGTCGGCCTCGGCAATCAGGTAGGGCTCGGAATGGATCTTGTAGAGCAGCGCGATGGCGTGGGGATGACCCTTGGCGGCGGCATCCTCGAGCAGGCCGAGCACCTCGTCCACCTGCGGGCCTTCGCGGATCAGCAGCACCGCCTGGTAGAACGGCACCTCGCCGCTGGAGTCCCGTGGTGCGGCGCGGTTGAGCAGCGCCCGGGCCAGTTCGTAGTTCTCCAGGTCGCCGGAGGCGATCAGCAGCTTGGCCTGCAGCATGTCGTTCTGTTGCAGCAGATGTTCTTCACGACAGGAACTGCCGCTGAGCGGCGCGTCGTCGCAGCCGGTGGAGACGCAGCCGGCGAGCAGCAATGGGGCGGCGAGCAGCAGCCATCTGGTCATGGGCATCCTTCCTTCGATTCCGGGGATGTCTTCACAGACTAGCCGGCCCTGGCTCCAGGCGCGGTTCGGATTCCGGTGGTGGTGGAGAGGTCGGGCCGGGACACGGAGCCGGAGGCGGCCTCGTAGACCCCTCTCCCTCCGGAGCGGGGCGCGTAGCCAGGGCTGGGGTGAGGGGCGGACGTGAGCCCGGCTCCATGGCTAGGCCTCACCCTCTCTGGTGGGCTGAAGCCCACCCTACTTGGGGCAGGAAAGCCCCGGCGCTAGGGCCGGGGCGGGGTGGGTCAGGCTGTCTGGCCGTGGCTGCCCAGCAGGGTGGTGCCGGACTTTTTCTCGCGCTTGGCCATGCGTTTGTCGTGGGCGGATTTCAGCGGCTTTTTCTTCGCTTCCTTCCGGGCATTGTGGCTTTTCATTGTTCACCTCCGGAACGTGGTCGTACTGACGAATGCTTGCATTTCGACCATTTCCACCTCCCCCGGCTGCACCGGCCGCACGGATGACTGCCCATAAGGATAGCCCGCTGGAAGGCGGGGAATGGGGAGGGTGACCGGCGGGGGAGCCGGAAATGGTCTGGGTGGTGGTTTGCTGGTTCCCCGCGTTCGCGGGGATGACGGAGTTGGGGTATGTGCGGAGTCTCCCCTGTCATTCCCGCGAACGCGGGAATCCAATCAACCCCAGCCCGGAGCGATTGCGTCCGCTGCCGGCCTTCGCGATCATCACCCGCCATGGCATGGCGCCGTGCCATGGCTGCCGTAGATAAACCCAAGGCCCTGCATGCGAATCCACGTCACCTTCATCGACCGTGTCGGCATCACCCAGGAAGTCCTGGCGCTGCTCGGCGCGCGCAATCTCAACCTGGACGCGGTGGAGATGATCCCGCCGAACGTCTACATCGACGCCCCGACCCTCAGCCAGGCGGTGCTCGACGAGTTGCACGACGCGCTTTTGAGCGTGGACGGCGTGCAGGCGGTGGAACTGGTGGACATCCTTCCCGGCCAGCGCCGCCGCCTGCAACTCGACGCCCTGCTGGCGGCGATGAGCGATCCGGTGCTGGCGGTGGACCCCGCGGGTCGCGTGCTGCTGGCCAATCCCACGCTGGTCGAGCTGTGCGGCCGCGAGCCGGCCGGCAAGCCGCTGTCGAAGCTGTTCGATGACCCGGCGCTGGCGCAGACCCTGATCGACAAGGGTTTCCGCCTGCCGATGTGCGAGGTGAGCTTCAAGGGCCAGGCTTTCCTGCTCGACGTCACGCCGATCAGCGGCGGCGCGGACTCCGGCTATCTGGCCGGCGGCCTGCTGACGCTCTATCCGCCGAGCCGCATCGGCGAGCACCTGGCTTCGCTGCACCACGATCACGCCGAGGGCCTGGAGGCGCTGCTCGGCCGTTCGACGGTGCTCAAGCAGCTCAAGACGCGCCTGCGCAAGGTCGCCAGCCTGGACGCGCCGCTGCTGATCCAGGGCGAGACCGGCACCGGCAAGGAACTGGTGGCGCGCGCCTGCCACGCCTTGAGCGCGCGCCGCGACTCGCCGTTCCTCGCCCTGAACTGCGCGGCCCTGCCGGAAAGCCTGGCCGAGAGCGAGCTGTTCGGCTACGCGGCCGGCGCCTTCACCGGCGCCCAGCGCGGCGGCAAGCCCGGCCTGCTGGAGCTGGCCGATCGCGGCACGGTGTTCCTCGACGAAGTGGGCGAGATGTCGCCCTACCTGCAGGCCAAGCTGCTGCGCTTTCTCAGCGACGGCTGCTTCCGCCGCGTTGGCGGCGATCGCGAGGTGCGTGTCGACGTGCGGGTGCTGTGCGCCACCCATCGCGACCTGGAGCGGATGGTCGGCGAGGGCAGTTTCCGCGAAGACCTCTACTACCGGCTCAACGTGCTCAACCTGGTGGTCCCGCCGCTGCGCGAGCGCGGCCAGGACATCATCCTGCTGGCCGAGCACTTCCTGCGCCAGGCCTGCGCGCAGATCCAGCGGCGACCGTGCCGCCTGGCGCCGGCGACCCATCCGCTGCTGCTCGGCAACCGCTGGGCGGGCAACGTGCGCCAGTTGCAGAACGTGATCTTCCGCGCCGCGGCCATCTGCGAGGGCGAGCTGATCGACTGCGACGGGCTGGAGCTGGCCGGCACCGCCCTGGGCGATCCGCAGGTCGATCCGCTGGAAGTGACCAGCCTGGAGGAGGCGGTGCAGGGGTTCGAGAAATCGCTGCTGGAACGGCTCTACGCCGCCTATCCGTCCACCCGGCAACTGGCCGCGCGGCTGCGTACCTCGCATACCGCCATAGGCCAGCGGTTGCGCAAGTACGGGATTTCCTCGCGGACGGAGTAGGGCGGTCCCGCGGTTTTCGTGTGGGCAAGGAAAATCTGCCCGCCTTGAAGGTGGGCAGATTGGTGGTCCTGCGCGTTTCTATTTCGTCGCTTCGGCGGCCTCGATGATGAGGTCGGCCACCTTGTCCGGGTTGGACGTCATCACCACGTGAGAGGCGTCCTTCACTACGACGGTCCTCTTCGAGCCGGCGCGCTCGGCCATGAACTCCAGCGCCGCTTCCGGAACGTTCTTGTCGGCGGTGCCGTAGATGAACCAGGACGGAAGCTGTTTCCAGGCGGGATCGCCAGCGGGCTCGTTCAGCGCGGCCACGGTGATGGGCCGTTGCGTGGCGGCCATCAGGGCGGCTTCCTCGGCTGGAACGTCCGCGGCGAATTGCTGGTGGAACTTGTCCTGCTGGATGTAGAGGTCCTTGTCGCCGTTGCGCAGTTCCACGGGCTGGGCGAGCGCGCTGCCCAGCGTGCCGCCGGGATAGCGTCCCGACAGTTCGGCCGTCGTTTCACCCTTTTCCAGCGCGAAAGCCGCCACATAGACCAGCGCCTTGACGTTGTCCTGGCCATGCACGGCGTTGGAGATCACCGTCCCGCCGTAGGAGTGGCCGACCAGGATGACCGGCCCCGGGGTGTGCCCGACGATATCGGCGACATAGTCGGAATCGTTCTTCACGCCGCGCAGTGGGTTGGCGGCCGCGACGACCGGATAGCCTTCGCTCTCGAGCCGGGCGGCGACGCCGTTCCAACTGGAGGACTCGGCGAAAGCGCCATGCACCAGCACCACGGTGGCCTTGCCGTCATGCGTTTCCGCTTCCTTGGCCATGACCGGATGCGCGCCCAGCAGGGCGGCTACCGCGCTGGCGGCGATCAGGGTGGAGAAACCTGCCTTGAACTTGAACATGCTGTTTACCTTTCGTTTCGAGTGGGTACAGGGATCGCCTGGGAAACAGCTCATGCGTTTCTGGCGGGCAGGGCGCTGGAGCCCCGCCCGGCACCTTCGCTGGAGGTTCCGGGCTCGCAGTCATGGTGCGTGGAAGCGCTTTACTATTGGACGCAAAACGTCCAGTTTATGCGACAGATCGTCCAAGAATGACGGAGATGACCATGGATCGCCTGTCCACCCTGCTGGCCCACTTCGGCATGCACGCCGGCACCGTTCACAGCGGTGTGTTTCGTGGCACCTTCGTCGATGAGGGCGACCAGTGCGGCCACGTTCACCTGCTGCGCGCCGGGCAGGCCACCCTGAGCCTGGGCGATGGACGGGAAACGCGGGTGGCCGGCCCGACCCTGATCCTGATCCCCCGTCCCTATCGCCACCGCCTGACCGTCAGCGAGAGCGACGGCGCGGAGCTGGTGTGCGCCACCCTGCGTTTCGACGGCGGCCTGGACAATCCCATCTCGGTGGCCCTGCCGCCCTGCATGCTGATGCCGATGGACACCATTCCCATGCTTGGCGGCACCCTGGAATGGTTGTTCAGCGAAGCCTTCACCCAGAACTGCGGGCGCGACGCGATCATGAACCGCCTGTTCGAGCTGACCATGATCCAGTTGCTGCGGCACCTCATGGCCAACCACAGCCTGACCACGGGGATGATGGCGGGCCTGGCGGACCTGCGGCTCGCCCAGGCGATGACGCTCATGCATGACCGCCCCGGCCATGCCTGGACCGTGGCGGAGCTGGCGGACGCCGCCAATATGTCGCGGGCGAGCTTCGCCGCGCACTTCCGCCAGGTGGTGGGGCAGACCCCCGCCGACTACCTCGTCGGTTGGCGCGTCAGTCTGGCGCAGAAACGCCTGCGCGAGGGCCGGCCGATGGCGCTCATCTCCGACGAGGTGGGTTACGAAAGCCCTTCGGCCCTGGCCAGGGCCTTTCGCCGCAAGGTGGGGGAAAGCCCGAGGGAGTGGCTTCAGCGCCAGAGTGCCTGAGGCCGGAGATCGTCGGATGTCCGGGAAGCCACCTCATCAAACCTGGTGCGATTTCGTTCCGGTGGAGCGGTTTCGATCCATCTGCGTCCAGCGCATGCAATCCGCCGCCCGTGTCGCATTCAGGCCATTCCAGGTCGTAAATAGTGGAGTGATTTCGTTCCATGTGGTTTGTGTGGAATGGCTTATTTTTATTTAAATTATTGATTTATAAGTATTTAATTTAATTGGCATCTCCCTTGCTATTGCTCCGCCAGCCAAGCCGTTCCCACGGTCGCATTTCCGTCCTGCGGGACACCAGACAACAAGGGGAGATTCATGAGCACTCTGCGTTTTACCTCCGAGCACGAATGGCTGCGCCTGGAAGAGTCCGGCGAGCTGACCGTCGGCATCACCGCCTTCGCCCAGGACGCGCTGGGCGACGTGGTGTTCGTGCAGTTGCCGGAACCGGGGCGTTATGACGAAGGGCAGGAAGTCGCCGTGCTGGAATCGGTCAAGGCCGCCAGCAACATCGCCATGCCGCTGACCGGCGAAGTGCTGGAGGTCAACCAGGTGCTGGTCGACAGTCCCGAGCTGGTCAACGAGTCGCCCCTGGACGCGGGCTGGTTCTTCCGCATGCGCGCGGACGATCCCGCGGCCCTCGCCAATCTGATGGACCAGGCCGGCTACGAAGCCTTCCTGGCCGAACAGGCCTGAGCCGGGGAGCCGTCATGAGCAACGAGCAGATCCAACTGGGCACCGAGAACGAATTCATCGCCCGTCACATCGGCCCGCGCGAGGCCGACATCGATGCCATGCTGGGCCTGATCGGCCACGACTCGCTGGAAAGCCTGATCGACAGCGTCATCCCCGCCAGCATCAAGGGCACCAGCGTGCTCGACCTGCCGGCCGGGCAGGGCGAGGCCAAGGCGCTCGCCGACCTCAAGGCCATCGCCGCCAGGAACAGCCTGTTCCGCAACCACATCGGCCAGGGCTACTACCCCTGCCACACGCCGGCGCCGATCCTCCGCAACCTGCTGGAGAACCCGGCCTGGTACACCGCCTACACCCCGTACCAGCCGGAAATCTCCCAGGGCCGCCTGGAGGCGCTGCTGAACTTCCAGACCTTGGTCATCGACCTCACCGGCATGCAGATCGCCAACGCGTCGCTGCTCGATGAGGCCACCGCCGCCGCCGAGGCCATGACCCTCTGCAAGCGCCTGTCGAAGAACAAGAAGGCGCAGGCCTTCTTCGCTTCCGAGCACTGCCACCCGCAGACCCTCGACGTGCTGCGCACCCGCGCCCAGCCGCTGGGCATCGAAGTGGTGATCGGTGACGAAACCGCGCTGGACGACCTGTCCGGCTACTTCGGCCTGCTCCTGCAATACCCGGCCAGCGCCGGTGATGTGTCCGACCATCGCGAGCTGGTGGAGCGCGCCCATGCCGCCGGCACCCTGGTGGCGGTGGCCGCCGACCTGCTGGCGCTGACCCTGCTGACCCCGCCCGGCGAATTCGGTGCCGACGTGGTGTTCGGCAGCGCCCAGCGCTTCGGCGTGCCGCTGGGCTTCGGCGGCCCGCACGCGGCGTTCTTCGCTACCCGTGACGCGTTCAAGCGCGACATGCCGGGGCGCCTGGTCGGCATCTCCATCGACCGTTTCGGCAAGCCGGCCCTGCGCCTGGCCATGCAGACCCGCGAGCAGCACATCCGCCGCGAGAAGGCCACCAGCAACATCTGTACCGCGCAGGTCCTGTTGGCCAACATCGCCAGCATGTACGCCGTCTACCACGGCCCGCAGGGCCTGAAGCGGATCGCCCGGCGCATGCACCGACTGACCGCGATCCTCGCCCAGGGCCTGGCGCAGCTCGGCCACAAGGTCGAGCAGCAGCACTTCTTCGATACCCTGAGCGTGGTCACCGCCTACCCGGCGGACGAGGTCCATGCCGCCGCCAAGGCCCGTGGCATCAACCTGCGGGTGATCGACAAGGTGCGCGTTGGCCTGTCGCTGGACGAAACCTGCGACCAGGCCGCCGTCGAGGCGCTGTGGGAAGTGTTCGCCGCCCAAGACCAGGGGCTGCCGGACTTCGCCGCGCTGGCCGCCGCTGCCGGCGACAGCCTGCCGCAGGCGCTGCTGCGCGAGACGCCGTTCCTGCAGCATGAGGTGTTCAACCGCTACCACTCGGAAACCGAGCTGATGCGCTACCTGCGCAAGCTGGCGGACAAGGACCTGGCGCTGGACCGCAGCATGATCCCGCTGGGCTCCTGCACCATGAAGCTCAACGCCGCCAGCGAGATGCTCCCGATCACCTGGCCGGAGTTCGGCAGCCTGCATCCGTTCGCACCGATCGAGCAGGCCCAGGGCTACCTGGAACTGACCCGTGAGCTGGAGGCCATGCTCTGCGCCGCCACCGGCTACGACGCGGTGTCGCTGCAGCCCAACGCCGGCTCCCAGGGCGAGTACGCCGGCCTGCTGGCGATCCGCGCCTACCACGCCAGCCGTGACGAGGCCCATCGCGACGTGTGCCTGATCCCGTCCTCGGCCCACGGCACCAACCCGGCGACCGCGCAGATGGCCGGCATGCGCGTGGTGGTGGTGGGCTGCGACGAGCGTGGCAACGTCGACGTGGCCGACCTGCTGAACAAGGCCGAGGAGCACAAGGAGCGCCTCGCCGCGCTGATGATCACCTACCCGTCGACCCACGGCGTGTTCGAGGAGAGCATCCGCGAGATCTGCCAGATCATCCACGACAACGGCGGCCAGGTGTACATCGACGGCGCCAACATGAACGCCATGGTTGGCCTCTGCGCGCCGGGCAGGTTCGGCGGCGACGTCTCGCACCTGAACCTGCACAAGACCTTCTGCATCCCCCACGGCGGCGGCGGTCCGGGCGTCGGCCCGATTGGTGTGAAGTCGCACCTGGCGCCGTTCCTGCCCGGCCACGGGCACATGGAGCGCAAGGAAGGCGCGGTCAGCGCGGCGCCGTTCGGCAGCGCCAGCATCCTGCCGATCACCTGGATGTACATCCGCATGATGGGCGGCGAAGGCCTCAAGCGCGCCTCGCAACTGGCCATCCTCGGCGCCAACTACATCGCCCGGCGCCTGGAGGAACACTACCCGGTGCTCTACACCGGCGAGAACGGCCTGGTCGCCCACGAATGCATCCTCGATCTGCGCCCGCTCAAGGACACCAGCGGGATCAGCGTGGACGACGTGGCCAAGCGCCTGATCGACTTCGGCTTCCACGCCCCGACCATGTCCTTCCCGGTGGCCGGCACGCTGATGGTGGAGCCCACCGAGAGCGAATCGAAGGAAGAGCTGGACCGCTTCTGCGACGCCATGATCCGCATCCGCGAGGAGATTCGCGCGGTGGAGCGCGGCGAGCTGGACCGCGAGGACAACCCGCTGAAGAACGCCCCGCACACCGCTGCGGAACTGGTCGGCGAATGGACGCATCCCTACGGCCGCGAACAGGCGGTGTACCCGACCGCCAGCCTGGTCGAAGGCAAGTACTGGCCGCCGGTGGGCCGCGTGGACAACGTCTACGGCGACCGCAACCTGGCCTGTGCCTGCCCGTCGGTGGCCAGCTACCAGGAGGCGTGAGGCCGGATTGATTGGGTTACCGCATTCGCGGGAACGGCAAGGGACGGAACTTCACCCGATACCGTCATCCTCGCGAACGCGGGGATTCAATGGAGCGTCCGTTCATTGGGTTACTCGCTTCGCCCGCCCTTCGGGCCGTCCTGAAGGGCGTTCGGTGCGAGCACCGTCCCGCGTTTGCGGGAACGATGAGGGAAGGACCTTCGCCCGATACCGTCACCCCCGCGAACGCGGGGGCCCAAGAGAACAAGCCATCCGGGCCACGCCCCCAGAACAAGAAGGATACGAGTCATGTTCCAGAAGAGCCTCACCCTGTCCGACTTCGACCCCGCGCTGTTCAAGGCCATCCGCCAGGAGGCCCGGCGCCAGGAAGACCATATCGAGCTGATCGCCTCGGAGAACTACACCAGCCCGCAAGTGATGCAGGCCCAGGGCACCGAGCTGACCAACAAGTACGCCGAGGGCTATCCGGGCAAGCGCTACTACGGTGGCTGCGAGCATGTCGACGTGGTCGAGCAGATCGCCATCGACCGCGCCAAGGAACTGTTCGGCGCCGACTACGCCAACGTCCAGCCGCACTCCGGTTCCTCGGCCAACAGCGCGGTGTACCTGGCGCTGCTCAACGCCGGCGACACCATCCTCGGCATGAGCCTGGCCCACGGCGGCCACCTGACCCACGGCGCCAAGGTCAGTTCTTCCGGCAAGCTGTACAACGCCGTGCAGTACGGCATCGACGGCAACGGCCTGATCGACTACGACGAGGTCGAGCGCCTGGCCGTCGAGCACAAGCCGAAGATGATCGTCGCCGGCTTCTCGGCCTACTCGAAGACCCTCGACTTCCCGCGCTTCCGCGCCATCGCCGACAAGGTCGGTGCCTACCTGTTCGTCGACATGGCCCATGTCGCCGGGCTGGTCGCGGCGGGGCTGTACCCGAACCCGCTGCCCTATGCCGACGTGGTCACCACCACCACCCACAAGACCCTGCGTGGTCCGCGTGGTGGCCTGATCCTGGCCAAGGCCAATCCCGACATCGAGAAGAGGCTCAACTCGGCGGTGTTCCCCGGCGCCCAGGGCGGCCCGCTGATGCACGTGATCGCCGCCAAGGCGGTGTGCTTCAAGGAGGCGCTGGAGCCGGGCTTCAAGGACTACCAGCGGCAGGTGATCAAGAACGCCCAGACCATGGCCCAGGTGTTCGTCGAGCGCGGCTACGACGTGGTCTCCGGCGGCACCGACAACCACCTGTTCCTGGTCAGCCTGATCCGCCAGGGCATCACCGGCAAGGACGCCGACGCGGCGCTCGGCCGGGCCGGGATCACGGTGAACAAGAACGCGGTGCCCAACGACCCGCAGTCGCCGTTCGTCACCTCCGGCCTGCGCATTGGCACCCCGGCGGTTACCACCCGTGGCTTCCAGGTACCGGAGTGCCGCGCCCTGGCCGGCTGGATCTGCGACATCCTCGACCACCTCGGCGATGCCGACGTCGAGGCGCAGGTGGCCCGCCAGGTGGCCGCGCTGTGCGCGCGCTTCCCGGTGTATCCGGCCTGAGTGCCGGCTGGAGGCGGTCATGTCGCTCAGCGTTTTCGATCTGTTCAAGGTGGGCATCGGCCCCTCCAGCTCGCACACCGTGGGCCCGATGCGCGCCGCCGTGCGTTTCGTCGAGGGGCTGCGGGACGAGGGCCTGCTGGCGCGGGTGGAGAGCCTGCGGGTAGAGCTGTACGGCTCGCTCGGCGCCACCGGCAAGGGCCACGGCAGCGACACGGCGGTGCTGCTCGGCCTGGAGGGCGAGCAGCCGGACCTGGTGGATACCGGCACGGTGGGCGAGCGCCTGGCGGCCATCCGCGACACGGACACCCTGCGCCTGCTGGGCGAGAAGCCGATCCGCTTCGTCGAGAAGGAACACCTGGCGATGATCAGGAAGCCCCTGCCGTACCACCCCAACGGCATGATCTTCCGCGCCTTCGACGCCGCCGGCCTGCAACTGCGCAGCCGCGAGTACTACTCGGTGGGTGGCGGTTTCGTGGTGGACGAATCGGCGGTCGGCCTGGACCGCATCGTCGAAGACCGCACGCCGCTGCGCTACCCGTTCCGCACCGCCCGCGAACTGCTGGAGCAGTGCACCGCCAACGGCCTGTCGATCAGCGGGCTGATGGCGGCGAACGAAACCGCCTGGCGCAGCCCGGAGCAGACGCGCCAGGGGCTGCTGCACATCTGGGAGGTGATGCAGGCCTGCGTGCGTGCCGGCTGCCGCACCGAGGGCATCATGCCCGGCGGGCTCAAGGTCAAGCGACGTGCTGCCGCGCTGTACCGCCAGCTCAGCGAGCGGCCGGAAGCCAACCTGCGCGACAGCCTGAACGTGCTCGACTGGGTGAATCTCTACGCCCTGGCGGTGAACGAGGAAAACGCCAGCGGCGGCCGGGTGGTCACCGCACCGACCAACGGCGCGGCCGGCATCATCCCGGCGGTGCTTCACTACTACTCACGCTTCGTACCGGGCGCGAGCGAGGAGGGCGTGCAGCGCTTCCTGCTCACCGCCGCCGCCATCGGCATCCTCTACAAGGAGAACGCCTCGATCTCCGGCGCCGAAGTGGGCTGCCAGGGCGAGGTGGGCGTGGCCTGCTCGATGGCCGCCGGCGCGCTCTGCGAAGTGCTCGGTGGCACCGTGCAACAGGTCGAGAACGCCGCCGAGATCGGCATGGAACACAACCTCGGCCTGACCTGCGACCCGGTCGGCGGATTGGTCCAGGTGCCGTGCATCGAGCGCAACGCCATGGGCTCGATCAAGGCCATCAACGCCGCGCGCATGGCCCTGCGCGGCGACGGCCAGCACTTCATCTCGCTGGACAAGGTGATCCGCACCATGCGCCAGACCGGCGCCGACATGAAGAGCAAGTACAAGGAAACCGCCCGCGGTGGGCTGGCGGTGAACATCATCGAATGCTAGCGACAAGCCGCCAGCGGCAAGCTCCACGTCAACATCGTCGTTCGGCTGTATCTGCTCGCGGCTTGTCGCTTGCAGCATGCGGCCTCCGAAGGAGAAACAGATGACCCCCGAAAACCTCGCTAAAACCCCGCTGCATGCCCTGCACCTCGAACTCGGCGCCCGGATGGTTCCCTTCGCCGGCTACGACATGCCGGTGCAATACCCGCTCGGCGTGCTCAAGGAGCACCTGCACACCCGCGCCCAGGCCGGCCTGTTCGACGTCTCGCACATGGGCCAGATCCGCCTGCGCGGCGCCGCTGCGGCCGAGGCCCTGGAAAGCCTGGTGCCGGTGGACATCGTCGACCTGCCGGTGGGCATGCAGCGCTATGCGATGTTCACCAAGGCCGACGGCGGCATCCTCGACGACCTGATGGTGGCCAACGCCGGCGATCACCTGTTCCTGGTGGTCAACGCCGCCTGCAAGGAGCAGGACCTGGCGCACCTCGAGCAGCACCTGGAAGGCCGCTGCGAAGTGGAATCCCTGTTCGACAGCCGCGCCTTGCTCGCCCTCCAGGGCCCGGCCGCCGCCGAGGTGCTGGGCCGCCTGGCGCCGCAGGTGAAAACCATGACCTTCATGCAGTTCACCACCCTCGAACTGCTCGGCGTGGAATGCCACGTCAGCCGCTCCGGCTACACCGGCGAGGATGGCTACGAGATCTCCGTGCCCGTGGCCCAGGCCGAAGCCCTGGCCCGCGCCCTGCTGGCCGAGCCGGAGGTCCAGCCGATCGGCCTCGGCGCCCGCGACTCGCTGCGCCTGGAAGCCGGCCTGTGCCTGTACGGGCACGACATGGACAGCCTCACCACGCCCGTCGAGGCCAGCCTGGGTTGGGCCATCTCCAAGGCGCGCCGTGTCGATGGCGCGCGCGCCGGCGGCTTCCCCGGCGCCGAGCGGGTCTTCGCCCAGCAGAAGGAAGGCGTGGCCAGCAAGCGCGTCGGTCTGCTGCCGCAGGAGCGCGTACCGGTGCGCGAGGGCGCGGAAATCGTCGACGCCGAAGGTACCGTCATCGGCCGGGTGACCAGCGGCGGCTTCGGCCCCAGCCTCGGTGCGCCGGTCGCCATGGGCTACGTGGAGAGCGCCCACGCCGCCCTGGACAACGAAGTCTTCGCCATGGTGCGTGGCAAGCGGGTGCCGATGAAGGTCGCCAAGACCCCCTTCGTGCCGCAGCGCTATTACCGCGGTTGAGGTTTTTGTCTTGTCCCCTCTCCCCATGAATGGGGGAGGGGCGCCAATCCGGAGCAACATCATGACAGAACCCCAGACCGCTACCCGCCCGAAATCCCTGGAGGTCGGCGTCAAGCTGCGCGGTGCCGAGAAGGTCGCGCGCATCCCGGTGAAGATCATTCCCACCGAATCGGTGCCGCGCAAACCCGAGTGGATCCGGGTGGAAATCGCCGCTTCGCCGGAGGTGGCGCGCATCAAGCAACTGCTGCGCAAGCACAACCTGCACAGTGTCTGCGAAGAGGCTTCCTGCCCGAACCTCGGCGAATGCTTCAGCGGCGGCACGGCGACCTTCATGATCATGGGCGACATCTGCACCCGTCGCTGCCCGTTCTGCGACGTCGGCCACGGCCGACCGAAGCCGCTGGACGTGGACGAGCCGAAGAACCTGGCCATCGCCATCGCCGACCTGCGCCTCAAGTACGTGGTGATCACCTCGGTGGACCGCGACGACCTGCGCGACGGCGGCGCCCAGCACTTCGCCGACTGCCTGCGCGAGATCCGCAAGCTGTCGCCCGGCATCCAGTTGGAAACCCTGGTGCCCGACTATCGCGGGCGCATGGACGTGGCCCTGGAAATCACCGCCCAGGAGCCGCCGGATGTGTTCAACCACAACCTGGAAACCGTGCCGCGCCTGTACAAGGCTTCGCGGCCGGGCTCGGACTTCGAGTGGTCGCTGGACCTGTTGCAGAAGTTCAAGCAGATGGTCCCGCACGTGCCGACCAAGTCGGGCCTGATGCTCGGCCTGGGCGAGACCGACGAGGAGGTGATCGAAGTGATGCAGCGCATGCGCGAGCACGACATCGACATGCTGACCCTCGGCCAGTACCTGCAACCGTCGCGCAGCCACCTGCCGGTGCAGCGCTTCGTGCACCCGGATACCTTCGCCTGGTTCGCCGAGGAAGGCGCCAAGATGGGCTTCAGGAACGTGGCCTCGGGGCCGCTGGTGCGCTCCTCCTATCACGCCGACCAGCAGGCGAAAAGCCGATAAGAGCGCTGGAGGCTGGACGAAAAAGCGCTCCGGCTTTTGTAGGGTAGGAAAACAGCGCTGGGACGCCATTTGCTATACCCAATTGCACCTTCTGAGCGAATACCAATGGCGGAGGAGGGTGCAATGAGCACTGCAGCGAAAGGTTTCAAATGGTTGATGGCCGGTCTCTTGGCCGTCGCCCTGATACTGGCGGCGGGCCTGGCCCATGCCCAGGGCGGGCAGACCACGGCGGGCAATCCGGTGCTGAAGATCGGCATCATCGGCACCGGCAATATCGGTAGCGCGCTGGCGCGGTTGTGGGTGGATGCCGGGCACGAGGTGCTGATCGCCTCGCGGCATCCCGAGCGGCTACAGCCCTTGGCCGACCAGTTGGGTCCCCGTGCCCGGGTCGGCACGCCGCGCCAGGCCGCGGCCTTCGGCGAGGTGGTGATGCTCGCCGTGCCCTACGCCGCCACGCCGCAGATCGGCCGCGACTACGCCGAGGAAATGGCCGGCAAGGTGGTGCTGGACGCCGGCAACCCGATCCCCGCCCGCGACGGCCCGATGGCCGAGGAGGCGCGCGAACTGGGTGCCGGATTGGCGTCGAAGAACTTCCTGCCCAGCGTGCGGCTGGTGCGTGCCTTCAATGCCATCTCCGCCGGCAACCTGCGCAGCCAGGCGCACCGTGCCGGCGAAAAACTCGCCATCCCGCTGGCCGCGGACGACGCAGAGGCGTTGCAGGTGGCCGCCGGCCTGGTTCGCGATGCGGGCTTCGACCCGGTGGTCGTCGGGCCGCTGAGCACCGCCAAGCAGTTCGACTACAGCAGCGGCATTTCCGGGCAGATGCCCACCGCCCGCGAATTGCGCGAGGCGTTGGGACTGAAGGAGGAGTGAGGCGCGGAGCGCCCCCGGATTGCATCCGGGCTACGGGAGCATGGGCGTAGCCCGGATGCAATCCGGGGGAGAGAGCTCGGAGTTTCAGGTTAACTCGCACAGCCCCCTCTCCCATTCATGGGGGCACGCCTAGTGGAGAGGGTTGGGGAGAGGGCGCTTCCAGGTCAGACGGACAGCCCGACGTACACGTTCTGCACGTCGTCATGGTTGTCGATGGCCTCGAGGAAGGCCTCGACTTCCTCCAGCGCTTCGCCGGACAGGCTCACCGGGTTCTTCGGGCGGTAGCCGAGCTGCGCCGACTGTACGGTGAAGCCGAACTCGGGCAGCGCCTTGCTGACCGCGTCCAGGTCGGTCGGCTCGGTGATGAACAAGGTGGCGCCTTCCTCGGCCGGCTCGAAGTCCTGGGCGCCGGCCTCGATGGCGGCCAGCTCGGGATCGGCGCCGTTTTCCGGGGTCGCCTCGATCATGCCGACGTGGTCGAAGTCCCAGCTCACCGAGCCGGACGAGCCCAGTTGGCCCTTGCGGAACAGTACGCGGATTTCCGCCACGGTGCGGTTCACGTTATCGGTCAGGCACTCGACGATCACCGGCACCTGGTGCGGCGCGAAGCCTTCGTAGAGGGTGCGTTCGTAGTTGACGACCTCGCCGGTCAGCCCGGCACCCTTCTTGATGGCGCGCTCCAGGGTGTCCTTGGGCATCGAGGCTTTCTTGGCCTGATGCACGGCCAGGCGCAGCTTGGGGTTCATGTCCGGATCGGCGCCGTTACGCGCGGCGATCATGATTTCCTTCACCAGTTTGCCGAAGATCTTTCCTCGGGCATTGGCGGCGGCTTCTTTGGGTTTGGCTTTCCACTGGGCGCCCATGGCGGTGTTCTCGCTGGCTGCGGACTAGACGACCCGGGCGCGACGCTGGCCGGCCCGGGAGATAGGACGCAGATTCTAGCGGTTTGCGCCGCCACCTGGCATCAGGCAGAGAAACTGCCGGCGATCGACTGGTCCGGCCAGCCATTGCTGGACTAACCGGCATCGTTTCCATCCACTTCGCCGCCCAGAAGCTTCTGCCACAGAAGACCCGGGTATTCATTGACTTCGTGGTCGAGCAATTCCGCAAGCAAGGGCTGGATAGGCGTTTCTCCGCATACTGAGAGGGCCTGTTCGCGGCGCTTTTGTAGGGTGTGCCGCGCGCACCGCCAGGGGGCAGCGCGGAAACATCCGGCAAGCGCCTGGTGATCGGGCGGGCCATCGTGTTGGCTTCTTGTCGGTGCGCACGGCGCACCCTACGGGTTGAGAAACGTGTGTCATAAAGACTCCTTGTTGTCTCAAGGACTCGGATTGGTTTGTGGTCATAACTACACATTATCACCAACGCCATGATTTCAATGGTGTTTTTTCTTGGCACGTTTCGTGGTTGTTCAAAGGTGAGCCTTGAGCCAAGCGGAGGTACACCATGAGCGATCTTTTCGGCTGCCCTGTCCATGTCTTGCGTCTTTCCGGCTATCTGCTGGCGGTAGGGACCGCGCTGCTGATAGTGGGCGTCACCGCTGCCTATGGCTTCGACCGCGCGCTGAGCATCCCGCAGCAGGTGCTGGCCCACAGCGGTGTGATCCTCGGTCCGACCCTGCTGAAGGTCGGCTATGTGATGCGCCTGCTGGCCCAGCACAACCTGCGCAAGCTGAACGGGGAGGTCTGCTGTGCTATTGCTTGATCGTGCCGCCGCCTTGCGTATCACGCCGATCTGGCGCCTGGGTTTCCGTCCCTTCTTCCTCGCCGGCGCACTGTTCGCGATGGTGGCGATCGGCTTGTGGAGCGTCATTCTCGCCGGCCTGTTGCCGGCCTGGCAGCCGCCCGGCGGGGTGTTGGCCTGGCATCGGATCGAGATGCCGTTCGGTTTCGGCCTGGCGATAGTCGCCGGCTTCCTGCTCACCGCCGTGCAGACCTGGACCGGCCGCCCGGGCCTGTCCGGCCGGCCGCTGGCCGGGCTGTTCGCGCTGTGGTGCCTGGGCCGGCTGGCCTGGTTCGTGTCGATGCCCCTGGCGTTGCTGGTCGTCCTGCAACTCGGCTTCGCCTTCGCGCTGGCCGGGGTGCTGGCGCGGCAGATCTTCATCTCCCGGCAGAAGCACAACTACCCGATTCCCGTGGTGCTGGGCCTGATCGGCCTGGGCCAGGCGCTCAGTCTCTACGGCCTGGCCGTGCAGGATGTCGACCTACAGCGCCGGGGCGTGCTGGCCGCGCTGTGGTTGATCGCCGCGCTGATGGGCATCATCGGCGGCCGGGTGATTCCCTTCTTCACCCAGCGCGGACTCGGCCGCACCGAACCATTCACGCCCAGGCCCTGGCAGAATTGGTTGGCGCTGGCCTGCACCCTGCTGATCGCCGCCTCGATGGCCGCCGGCCAGGGCCTTGTCGCCCGGCCGATATGGGCCGTCCTATTCCTGCTGGTGGCCGGCGTGCAGATCCTGCAACTCGTCCGCTGGTACGACCACGGCATCTGGCGCGTGCCGCTGCTGTGGTCCCTGCACATCGCCTTCGCCTGGCTGATCGTCGCCGCCCTCGGCATGGCCGCCTGGCACCTGGGGCTGCTCGAGCAGCAAAGCCTCGTCACCCACACCCTGGCCGTCGGCGCCATGGGCGGCCTGATCCTCGCCATGATCGCCCGCGTCACCCTCGGCCACACCGGCCGCCCGTTGCAGCCGCCGCGCGCCATCAGTTGGGCCTTCGCGGCCCTGCACCTGGGCGCCGCCTGCCGGGTGCTGCTGGCGCCGTTCAGCAGCCATGCCCTGTGGCTGGCCGCGGCCCTCTGGTGCCTGGCCTTCGCGCTGTTCGTGAAGGATTACGCGCCGATGCTCTGGCGCGCGCGGGTGGACGGCAATCCGGGGTAGCACCGGAGCGGTAGGGCACCTCGTCGGCAAAGGAAACTCGGCGCCTGTCGTTTGTCTAAAGTCGGGTGAGGGAGGGGGACAGTCCAGACATCCACTTCAGGAGGTCCAGTCATGAACACCCTGACCATCGAAGGCTGGCGCAAAGGCAGCGGCGACACCAGGTCCACACCGATCGGGCAATTCCACTTCCACGTCAATGGCGTCGACCACGTGCGTCTGGAGGAGGCCGAGGAGCACCTGCAGAACAGCGAGGATTCCGAGGTGCTGATCGATGTCGATGCGGCCGAACTCGAACTGGTCACGCCAGCGGAATGCGGGCCGTTGTCCGACTGCCAGTTGCGTGTCTACCTGAGTTCCGGCGACCGGCGCGGCCAGTTCCACCTGGTCGGCCATCGGGAGAGCGACGGCAGCCTGATCTACACCAATGCGGTGATGGTGGATCAGTTGGGATAAGCGGCAATGGGCGTCCCCACGCGGGGCGTGGGGACGGTCGTCATCAGTCCTGGCGGCTGGTGACTTCGAGCAGGTGATAGCCGAACTGGGTCTTCACCGGACCCTGTACGACGTTGAGCGGCGCGCTGAACACCACGGTATCGAATTCCTTGACCATCTGGCCCGGGCCGAACGAGCCGAGGTTGCCGCCGTCGCGGCTGGACGGGCAGGTCGAGTTCTCTCGGGCGACCTGGGCGAAGTCGGCGCCGGCTTCGATGGCGGCTTTCAGTTCGTTGCACTTGGCTTCGGTGGCAACCAGGATGTGACGGGCAGTGGCGCGGGCCATGGGATTATTCCTTGTCGAAGAAGCTGCAGAGCCTAGCGCAATCGGTGGGCGATTCAAACGATGGGCCGACCACCGTAGGGTGGAAAACCGCGAAGCGTTTTCCACCACCTCGCGGTTTGTCCGCCACTGGCAAGATCACGCCTGGACGCGGAACACTTCGGCCAGGTGCTGCTGGTAGCGCGCCACGTCGGCCTCGATGTTCGGCTGCTTCATCACGTCGGTGCAGAGGAAGGTCGGCAGCGTGCTCATGCCGAGGAACTGATTGGCCTTGTGGAAGGGGAAGTACACCGCGTCCACGCCCTTGGCCTCGAAGAAGTCGGTCGGGTCGTCGAACGCCTGCTGCGGGGCGTTCCAGGTCAGCGACAGCATGTACTGCTTGCCGTGGATCAGGCCGCCGCTGCCGTACTTCCGCGAAGCGTCCGAGCGGGTGCGGCCGTCGTTGGCGTAGAGGCTGCCGTGACCGGCGGTGAACACCTCGTCCAGGTACTTCTTCACCGTCCAGGGTGCGCCCATCCACCAGCCGGGCATCTGGTAGATCACCACATCGGCCCAGAGGATCTTCTGCACTTCCTCGTCGATGTCGTAGCCGGCGTCGATCTCGGTGGTCTTGATGTCGAACCCGGCGCGGTCGAGGAAGGCCGCGGCGGTTTCGTGGAGGGTGGCGTTGTAGCGGCCGTTGGAGTGGGCGAACTGCTTGCCGCCGTTGAGGAGCAGGATCTTTTTCATGATGCCTCCGCAAGAATGAGTGGCGGCAGACTATCGATCGCGCCCACGCGGAAACACCCGCTCGGCGGCAAATTATTTTTGACTGAAAGTCATGAGTTTGGTGCTGTCTGTTGCGGTAAGGTGGTGTGAAACCCACTTCCCAGGAGCTTCCCGAATGTACGGTTTCATCCTCCACGCCCACACCAGGCCCGAGATGGCCGACGCCTTCGAGCGCCTGTTCCGCGCCTACGTCGAGCCCAGCCGCGCCGAGGAGGGCTGCATCGAATACCACATGCTCCGCGACCGCGAGGACTCGACGTTGTTCATCTTCTTCGAGGTCTGGCAGTCGAAGGAGCATCTGGCGGCGCACAGCGCGTTGCCGCACATGCGCGAGTTTCACGAGCGGCGCATGGAGTATCTGCGGCGGGATTTCGAGATTCGCGAGATCGAGATGCTGAGCCCGGCTGCGTAGGACGGGCGCCACGGAGGGCGGAAAGCCGCGAAGCGCACGTCATGGTAAAAGCCAAAATGTGAAGAATCGCGCATTATGGAGCCATTTCCGCATAAGGGGGCTTCCATGCGCACTCTGTCATCCGTTCCGCGTCTTGCCGTGCTGTCGCTGGGGCTGCTGTTCGTTGCCAGTGCCGGTGCGGCCGAAGAGATGCAGTTGGTCGAGACGATCAACGCCTACCGCAGCCAGGTACAGCCCTGCGCGGACCAGTCGTCCGAGCCGCTGCCGCCGTTGGCCGTGGAGTCGCGGCTGGTCTTGCCGGCCGGGGATGTGGACTGGCGGCAGGCGCTGGAGCGCTCCGGCTATCCGATGGTCAGCGTCAGCGCGATCAGCCTGTCCGGTCCGAAGGACGCGCAAGCGGCCATGACGGCGCTGCAAGAGAGCTTCTGCCAGGTAGTGCTGGACCCTCAGTTCGTCGACATCGGCGTGAACCGTGCCGGCGACGACTGGCGCATCGTCCTGGCGCGACCGCTGCTGGAGGGGCGCCTGGGGGACTGGCAGACGGAAGGGCAGCGGTTGCTGCAACTGATCAACACCGCCCGCGCGCAGGCGCGTCAGTGTGGCGACGAGTCTTTCGCCTCGACGACGCCGCTCACCTGGAACGCCGCGCTGGGCTCGGCGGCCGAGACGCACAGCCGGGCGATGGCCAACGGCAATTTCTTCTCCCATCGCAGCAGCGACGGCCTCACCCCGAGCGACCGGGCGGAACTCGCCGGCTACAGCGGCCAGCAGATCGGCGAGAACATCGCCGCGGGGCTCGACACCGCGCGCAAGGTCATCGACGGCTGGCTGGCCAGTCCCAGTCATTGCGCCAGCCTGATGAACCCGCAGTTCAGCGACCTGGGCGCGGCCTATGCGGTCGATCCGCAGAGCGATGCGGGGATCTACTGGACGGCGGTGTTCGGCACGCCTTGAGGCCGTTTCCCACGGGCCTCACGGGCTTTGCAGCCAGGCTTCGGCCTCCGCTTCCCGGCCCGGCTCGAACGCCTTGATCTGCAAGCCCGGAATCAGCGCGCCCTCGACCTCGCTCACCTTCCTCACCCATTCCTTGCCGGCGATCACCGCCATGCGGTCGAAGCGCCGCACGAACCGGAACACCTGCGGGATGCGCGATAGCTCGACGGCCACGGCGCCCAGGGTGGGAAGCTCGAACTCGCCCACTCGATAAAGCATCCGGCCGTGCTCGATGCCTTCGGATTGCTGGGTCAGCTCATCGAGCGCGATCTTCATCTGCGTGCTATCGAGCTTGCCGGCGAACTCCACGTCGATGCGGTTCTCGCCGTTGCGCGTTACCTGGAACATGGCGACTCCTCCATGGGGAAGATGCGCCGCTAACCTCCGATACTGAAAAGAGCGGCTTTCAGGAAGGATAGCCAAGGATTGCCGACGGCAGGCCCGTCCTCGAGCGTCCAGCCGCCGGGCATGGCGATGGTGACGTTACTTGACCGAGTCGAGTCGCTGGTCGGTGAACACGCAGAGCACCCCGGCACGGTTGTGCATCACCTGGTGGTTGAAGTCGCAATAGGCCGCCGCCACGCTCAGCGCCGCCTGTTCGGTGATCTGCTGCCCGTCCTCCGGCCGGAACCAGGCCATTTGCCCGGGCTTGCAACGCTCCGCCTGGGGATCGGTGTTGTAGATGCACAGGCTGCTCTGCTCCTTGGGCGAGTCGTTATTGAAACAGGCGGACAGGGACAGCGCGGCGGTGGCCAGCAGGGCGAGGCGGGTGAGGGTATGCATGGTGGGTTTCCTGGCGTTGGAGGGGCGGTGCGGAATTAGTGCCGGGAGCGATGCAAAGGTTCCGTTGCCGCGACCTGTGCGTAGGGTGGAAAACCGCGAAGCGTTTTCCACCGCGTCTTCATCTCTCCCCAAAACCTTCTTCTGCCAAATCCGCGCCTCCACACCAGTCCGATAGCCACGATGCAGTGCCGACTCGGCGCCGCGCTGCGGCAACTCATCGGGTGGGTGTATCCGGCTTTTATTGATCTGGGGCGAATCCGGAATGGGCCGGTAGCTGGAAGCCGGCGATCCCGGTGTCGGCTAGCTGCTGGGCGAGCAGGCGCACCTCGGGGTGCTGGAAGAAGGCGAGCAACTGCTCGGCGCGCCTGGCGCCGACGCCGGGTTGGCGTAGCCACTCGGCCCGGCTGCGGCTGGCCAGGTCGTGCCAGTTGGTCGTGCGTTCTTCCGTGCTGCCGGGCGGTGCGCCGAGGGCGAGCAGCCATTGCTTGAATGGGCGCTGGCGGGCCAGGCGGAAGGCCTGGTGGAGGTTGGCGGCGCTGCGTTCGCCGAGACCCGGGACCGTGCGTAGTTGCGCCTCGCTCAGGTCCAGCCAGTCGAGCAGGCCGTCCAGTTGCCCGGCTTGCAGCAGCTTGTTCCAGGTGCCGGGGCCGACACCGGGCAGGTCCAGGCCCTGCTTGCTGCCGAGCCAGTTGAGGCGGGCCTGGAACTGGCCGTCGCACAGCGTGCCGGGTCGCCAGCAGCTCAGTGCATGGTAGGCGTCGGCCTGGGGAACCTGCAGGGGGCTGCGTTCCCGGGCACGCCAGACCACGTTGTCCAGCCTGGGGATGGTCAGCCCGGCGAGCTGGATGGCGACCTGATCGCCAGGGCGGATATCCAGTTGTTGCCAGCGCTGCAGCGAACCGAGGCTGACCCGGCTGATGCGGCGGTCGTCCAGGCGGACCGGCTGCAGGTGCAGCACCGGGGTGATGCGCCCGCTGCGCCCGATGGCGAACTCCACTTCCTGCACCATGGCCAGGGCCTGGCTGACCGGGTATTTCCAGGCAGCCGCCCAGTGCGGTAGCTCGGCGCGCCAACTGCTGGCGGGCGGGCGTCGTCCCTGGCGCAGCACCACGCCGTCGCTGGCAAAAGGCAGTGGGCTCTCGTACCAGTGCCGGCGCCAGTGGCTGGCCGCGACCAGGTCCGTGAGCGGTTGGCTGTACGTGCGGCTGTCGCTGAAACCCAGGGCGTTCAACGTTTCCAGGCGCTCATCCATTTGCGCCGGGCCGTTCGCCCAGTCCCAGACGAACAGGCCGATGCCGGCAGCCTGTGCGTTGTCCAGGTGCCGTCGGGCCATCAGCCCGGCGACCTTGCCACGGGCGCCCCGGCCACCATCGCGGGCCTGGACGTGATCTTCCAGGCGCCAGTACAGCTCGCCTTGCAGGATCAGTTCACGGTCCGTGGCCAGTTGCCGGGGGATGGCCGGCAGGCGCCGGGCATTGGCCGTCCAGTCCTGGCCGCTGCGCCCGTCGCCGCGGCTGATGGCCTGTCGCAGACGGCCCTGGCGGTAGACCAGGGTCACGGCCACGCCATCGACCTTGGGCTGGATCCACAGGTCTTCGCGTGGCTCGATCCAGACGCGCACCGCGTTTTCGTCGGCCAGCTTGCGCAGGCCGGTCTGAGCCACCGGGTGGTCGACAGGCCCGCCGCTGCCCGCCAGCGGGTCGGTTGTCGCCGGCGCGGCCTCGGCGAAACAGCTTCGCCAGTGTTCCAGGCGGGTGCGGGCCTGGTCGTAGAGTTCGTCGGCGATCAGCGAACGACCCTGGCGGTGATAGGCGTCATCCCATTCGGCCAGTTGCCGATCGAGGGCGGCGATTTCCTCGACGGCCCGTGGCTCGGGCCAGTCGGGACAGGGCGTGGCCCAGGCGGCGAGGGTGACGGGATAGAAGAGGATGGCAATCCAGGCCTTGAGGAACTGCGGTTTTTCGGGGGCGGTAATGACGCAACGGCTGCGGCCCATGGGCTTCGTCCTTGAATCGGTTGAGGGAACGGCACCATCCTGGCGCCGTATGGGAGCCTAACCAGGTGGACGCGGGAGCGTCCGTGACTGCGTTCCCACGCGGAGCGTGGGAGCGATCGGTTTGAGGTCAGGGCCCCGGGCGCCTCATTGGCGTAGGGTGGAAAACCGCGAAGCGTTTTCCACCATGCCTTCATCTTTCCCCAAAACCCTCATCCGCCAAATCCACACCTCCGCACCAGTCCGGCGAATAAACCCCCATTCGCACCGCCCGGTGAAAGCTCGAATACGGCCAGTCGATCAGCCGCTCTACATATCCATGCTTGATCGGATTGAAGTGGATGTAATCGAAATGTCGCTGGTAGTCGAGATCGTCGCGGATCAGGTGTTCCCAATAGCGCCGCTGCCAGATGCCGCGCTCGCCGCGCTGGCGTTGCGGGGTGGTTCGCGCCTCCGTTACCGGCAGACGCTTGGCGAAACCGAATTTGATGACCTTCCAGCGCAGGGCGAAGTTGGAATCGCCTTCGGGGAGTGTCCACAAGCAGTGCATGTGTTCGGGCAGCACCACCCAGGCATCGATATGGAAGGAATGACGAGCTTTGGTGGCACGGACCGTGGCCCGGAGCAGGTCGATCTCCCGAACCAGCAGGTCGCTGGTTCGGTCATTCACGTTCACGGTAAAGAAGTAAGTCGCTCCCGGAATGCGGGCGCGGCGGTAGTTGGACATGGCGGCTCATCCTTGAGCGTTGTGTGATCGGACGGTTCGATGGTGGACAAGTAAAACGTTGTCCACCCTACGTCACGATACCCATGCGTAGGGTGGAAAACCGCGAAGCGTTTTCCACCGGGGATATCCAGGCTACTTCCTGGAAATAAAAAGCCCCGCACAAGGCGGGGCTTTTGTCTTTCTATCGCTACCCAACATCCTGTAAGGCATAGCGTTTCTTGATTTCCTAATGGTTCGACCCGGAATCAATCCCAGCTCAACGCCCCACCAGTCTGATACTCGATGACCCGAGTCTCGAAGAAGTTCTTCTCCTTCTTCAGGTCCATGATCTCGCTCATCCAGGGGAACGGGTTGGTGGTGCCCGGGTATTCCTCTTTCAGGCCGATCTGGGTCAGGCGGCGGTTGGCGATGAACTTGAGGTAGTCCTCCATCATCGCGGCGTTCATGCCCAGTACGCCGCGCGGCATGGTATCGCGGGCGTATTCGATTTCCAGTTGGGTGCCCTGGAGGATCATCTGGGTCGCTTCGTCCTTCATCTGGGCGTCCCACAGGTGCGGGTTCTCGATCTTGATCTGGTTGATCATGTCGATGCCGAAGTTCAGGTGCATGGACTCGTCGCGGAGGATGTACTGGAACTGCTCGGCGGTGCCGGTCATCTTGTTGCGGCGGCCCATGGAGAGGATCTGGGTGAAGCCGCAGTAGAAGAAGATGCCTTCGAGCACGCAGTAGTAGGCGATCAGGTTGCGCAGGAACTGGCGGTCGGTCTCCGGGGTGCCGGTCTTGAATTCCGGGTCGGAGATCGAACGGGTGTACTTGAGGCCCCAGGACGCCTTCTTAGCGACCGAGGGGATCTCGTGGTACATGTTGAAGATCTCGCCTTCGTCCATGCCCAGAGACTCGATGCAGTACTGGTAGGCGTGGGTGTGGATCGCCTCTTCGAAGGCCTGGCGCAGGATGTACTGGCGGCACTCGGGGTTGGTGATCAGGCGGTAGACGGCCAGCACCAGGTTGTTGGCGACCAGCGAGTCGGCGGTGGAGAAGAAGCCGAGGTTGCGCTTGACGATGCGGCGCTCGTCTTCGCTGAGGCCGTCCTTGCTCTTCCACAGGGCAATGTCGGCGTTCATGTTCACTTCCTGCGGCATCCAGTGGTTGGCGCAGCCGTCCAGGTATTTCTGCCAGGCCCAGTCGTACTTGAAGGGTACGAGCTGGTTGAGGTCGGCACGGGCGTTGATCATCTGCTTGTCGCCGACCTGCACGCGCGCGGAGGCGCCTTCGAGGTCGTCCAGGCCTTCCTGGATGTCGAGGTCGTCGAGCGCCTTCTTGGCGCGGGCAACGGCGTCGGAGTCATCGGCGGAGACCGCACGGGCGTCTTCCACGGAGCCGGCGACTTCTTCGTCGAGCTTGTCGATGGCGGCGTTCACCACCGGGGCGGCGGGTTTGGCGGAGGCGGCTTCGGCGCCGTCTTCCTTGTCGAATTCGTCCCAGCTCAGCATTGGGGGCTCCTTTCAGTCGCAGCTACAAGCCATAAGCTTGAAGCTGCAAGAGGTTTGGTGTTGCCGGCGAAGCCAGGGCGCACCTGGCTTCACCGTCGTCGAGCACGTTAAGGCAACTGCGGACCGCTTGCGGCCTGTCGCTTGCAGCTTGCCGCTGCTCTTATTGGCAGGCTTCGCAGTCCGGGTTGTCGATACTGCAAGCCTTCGGCACCGGGGCCGGGCCGGCCGGTTCGGCGGAGAAGCCTTCGTCGATCACCGAGGACACGGCGTTGAGCTTGCCGGTGTTGATGGTGGACTTCTCGGTGCTGGTGGCGGCCAGGGCACGGAGGTAGTAGGTGGTCTTCAGGCCACGGTACCAGGCCATGCGGTAGGTCACGTCCAGCTTCTTGCCGCTCGCGCCGGCGATGTACAGGTTCAGCGACTGCGCCTGGTCGATCCACTTCTGGCGGCGGCTGGCGGCGTCGACGATCCACTTGGTCTCCACTTCGAAGGCGGTGGCGTACAGGTCCTTCAGGTCCTGCGGGATGCGCTCGATCTGTTGCACGGAGCCGTCGTAGTACTTCAGGTCGTTGACCATGACGCTGTCCCACAGGCCGCGTGCCTTGAGGTCGCGCACCAGGTAGGGGTTGATCACGGTGAACTCGCCGGAGAGGTTCGACTTCACGTAGAGGTTCTGGTAGGTCGGCTCGATGGACTGCGACACGCCGGTGATGTTGGCGATGGTCGCGGTCGGCGCGATGGCCATGATGTTGGAGTTGCGGATGCCTTTCTGCACGCGCTCGCGCACCGGCGCCCAGTCCAGGGTGGCGCTGCGGTCGACTTCGATGTACTTGGCGCCACGGGCCTCGGTGAGGATGTCCAGCGAGTCCAGCGGCAGCACGCCCTTGGACCACAGGGAGCCGTCGAAGCTGGAGTAGGCGCCGCGCTCGTCGGCCAGGTCGCAGGAGGCCTGGATGGCGAAGTAGCTGATGGCCTCCATCGACTTGTCGGCGAACTCGATGGCCGCGTCCGAGCCGTAGGCGATGTGCTGCAGGTACAGCGCGTCCTGGAAGCCCATGATGCCGAGGCCGACCGGGCGGTGCTTGAAGTTGGAGTTCTGCGCCTGCGGGACCGAGTAGTAGTTGATGTCGATGACGTTATCGAGCATGCGTACCGCGGTCTTGACGGTCTTCTCCAGCTTCACGAGGTCGAGCTTGCCGTCGACGATGTGGTTGACCAGGTTCACCGAACCCAGGTTGCAGACGGCGATCTCGTCCTTGTTGGTGTTCAGGGTGATCTCGGTGCACAGGTTGGAGCTGTGGACCACGCCGACGTGCTGCTGCGGGCTGCGCAGGTTGCACGGGTCCTTGAAGGTCAGCCACGGGTGGCCGGTCTCGAACAGCATGGAGAGCATCTTGCGCCACAGGTCCTTGGCGGCGATGGTCTTGAACAGCTTGATCTTGCCGTACTTGGTCAGCTCCTCGTAGTACTCGTAGCGCTCCTCGAAGGCCTTGCCGGTGAGGTCGTGCAGGTCCGGTACGTCGGAGGGGGAGAACAGGGTCCACTCGCCGTCGTCGAACACGCGCTTCATGAACAGGTCGGGAATCCAGTTCGCGGTGTTCATGTCGTGGGTGCGGCGGCGGTCGTCACCGGTGTTCTTGCGCAGCTCGAGGAATTCCTCGATGTCCAGGTGCCAGGTTTCCAGGTAGGCGCAGACCGCGCCCTTGCGCTTGCCGCCCTGGTTCACGGCGACGGCGGTGTCGTTGACCACTTTCAGGAACGGCACGACGCCTTGCGATTTGCCGTTGGTGCCCTTGATGTAGGAGCCCAGCGCGCGCACCGGGGTCCAGTCGTTGCCCAGGCCGCCGGCGAATTTCGACAGCATGGCGTTGTCGTGGATGGCGCTGTAGATGCCCGACAGGTCGTCCGGCACGGTGGTCAGGTAGCAGGAGGACAGTTGCGGGCGCAGGGTGCCGGCGTTGAACAGGGTCGGGGTGGACGCCATGTAGTCGAACGACGACAGCAGGTTGTAGAACTCGATGGCGCGCTCTTCCTTCTGCGGTTCCTCGATGGCGAGGCCCATGGCGACGCGCATGAAGAACACCTGGGGCAGCTCGAAGCGGATGCCGTCCTTGTGGATGAAGTAGCGGTCGTAGAGGGTCTGCAGGCCCAGGTAGGTGAACTGCTGGTCGCGCTCGTGATCGATCGCCTTGCCCAGTTTCTCCAGGTCGAAGGTCTTCAGCTTGGCGTCGACCAGTTCGAATTCCACGCCTTTCTCGACGTAGGTCGGCAGGGCCTTGGCGTAGAGCTCGGCCATCTCGTGGTGGGTGGCGCTCTCGGCGACGCCGAGGAAGCCCAGCGCTTCGGCGCGCAGGGTGTCCATCAGCAGGCGGGCGGTGACGTAGCTGTAGTTCGGCTCGCGCTCGACCAGGGTGCGGGCGGTCATCACCAGGGCGGTGTTGACGTCCTTCTCGGCCACGCCGTCGTAGAGGTTCTTCAGGGTTTCGCGCTCGATCAGCGCGCCGTCCACCTCGGCCAGGCCTTCGCAGGCTTCGCGGATGATGGTCTGCAGGCGGCCCATGTCCAGCGGCTGGCGGCTGCCATCGGCCTTGGTGACGCGGATGCTCGGGTGCGGCTGGGCGACTTCGGCGGTGGCGTTCTTGCGCTCGTTGGCGCGGGCTTCGCGGTAGATCACGTAGTCGCGGGCGACCTTCTGCTCGCCGGCGCGCATCAGGGCCAGTTCGACCTGGTCCTGGATTTCCTCGATGTGGATGGTGCCGCCGGACGGCATGCGGCGCTTGAAGGTCGCGGTGACCTGTTCGGTCAGGCGGGCGACGGTCTCGTGGATGCGCGAGGAAGCGGCGGCGGTGCCACCTTCCACTGCGAGAAAGGCCTTGGTGATGGCCACCGTGATCTTGTCATCGGTGTACGGCACCACGGTGCCGTTGCGCTTGATCACGCGCAACTGGCCGGGGGCGGTGGCGTTCAGGTCCTGGGCCGCTTCGGCGACCGGAGGCACGCCTGCCTGCGGGTTCTCGCGAGTGGTTTCGGTCTGCATGGAGGTCTCCGTGTTCTCTAATGGATTCTGGACACTTGAGGTGCCGTCTCTTTCTTTCCGTTCAAAAACGCCATGCGCGCGGCGCGTGGCCGGGCGTGTGGAATTCTCGGGCAAGTCAGGAGAAGGCCTCGACTCAAGCACTTCCCTGGCTCTCAAGTCACTGCTGCTGGTTTCGTGCCAGCACTACATCTAGTGGTGGTCCGCCCTGGGGTGGCCCACCGTGAACCTGGTCCCCGGCGCGTCGCTCGCGGTCCTCGGGGCATTGGCCGACGCGGTAGCGCCTGGCCGGCATGTCGAAACTTTATCTGCACGTTTTCGGGGCTCCGCGCCTGCCGTTGGTGCAACTTTTTCTTGTGTTTCAGTTTCAGCCAAAACCCAACATGTAGGTGTCTGGCGCGATGGGGATACAAGATAGTGCGGTGAATGGGCGAAGGCAAGCCGACATTTCTCTCCGGCCTGTGGATAACCCTGTGGGTTACTTTGGGGTAAGTTTCGTCAGCCCTCATGATTGCTGGGCAATGCCGTTCGTCGTGGCTGTGCGCAGGTTTTTGCCGGAAGCGGCGGGGCCTTCCGCTCCGGGAAGCGAACACAATATGTAGGGTTTTCATGAAGGCAAGGTGACGCCATCTCCGGCATTGCTACAATGCCCGCGCTTTGCGGGATCATGGGAGGCAGCGGTGGAGCAGACAGCCTGGCAAATTCTGATCGTCGAGGATGACCAACGTCTCGCCGAACTGACCAAGGAATACCTGGAGGCCAACGGCCTGCGGGTGGCCATCGAGGCTGACGGCGCCAGGGCGGCGGGGCGCATCCTGGGCGAGCAGCCGGACCTGGTGATCCTCGACCTGATGCTGCCCGGCGAGGACGGCCTGAGCATCTGCCGCAAGGTGCGCGGACAGTACAAGGGGCCGATCCTGATGCTCACCGCGCGCAGCGACGACATGGACCAGGTGCTCGGCCTGGAAATGGGTGCCGACGATTACGTGTGCAAGCCGGTGCGCCCGCGCGTGCTGCTGGCGCGCATCCGCGCCATGCTGCGCCGCAGCGAGCCGGCCAGCGGCGGGGACGAACCTCGGCGTCTGGAGTTCGGCGCGCTGGTGATCGACAACGCCATGCGCGAGGCCTGGCTGCGCGGGCAGGGCATCGAGCTGACCAGCGCCGAGTTCGACCTGCTCTGGCTGCTGGCTTCCAACGCCGGGCGCATCCTCTCCCGCGAGGAAATCTTCAACGCCCTGCGCGGCATCGAATACGACGGCCAGGACCGCTCCATCGACGTGCGCATCTCGCGCATCCGCCCGAAGATCGGCGACGACCCCATGCATCCGAGGTTGATCAAGACGGTGCGCAGCAAGGGCTACCTGTTCGTCGGCGAGGCGGCCGAAGAGCTGGTTTGAGCGCATTCGTCGTGCGGTCGGCGGGCTGGCCAATGGCCGCGAGCGAACGCGTGTACTGCATATATAAGGACGGCCGGCGATGAATTCGATCTTCCTGCGCATCTATGGCGGCATGCTCGCCGTGCTGGTGCTGGTGGCGCTGCTCGGCGTGCTGACCGTGCACCTGGTCAACGAGGTGCGCTCCGACCAGTACCGCGAGCGCCTGGCGCGCGGAACCTTCAGCCTGATGGCGGACAACCTGCGGGACATGACGCCGGTGGAGCGCCGCCGCTCGACCGTGATCTGGGGGCGCCTGCTGGGCATTCCGCTGGCTGTCCAGCCGTTGCAGAGCCAGCCGCTGGATAGCGGTGCGCGCAGCCGGCTGCTCGGCGGCCAGGTGGTGGTGAAGCTGACCGGCCCGCATGCCGCCCGCGTCTACAGCATGGTCAGCGCCAAGGAGGGAGCGGTGCTGGTCGGCGAGATCCAGCAGATCAGCGAGCAACTGGCGCGGGCCACGGTGTTCCTGCTGGCTGACGAACTGGTGCGCTACCCGCTGGCCGAGCAGCCGGCGCGCCTGGCGCAACTGAAGGAAGACAAGCGCTTTGGCTTCGACCTGCACCTGGTCCGCCTGGAGGACGCCAAGCTCGACGACGACCAGCGCCGCCGGGTGGAGGAGGGCGACACGGTGATGGCCCTCGGCAAGGGCGGTGATTCCATCCACGTGTTTTCCGGCGTGGTCGGCACGCCCTGGGTGCTGGAGATCGGCCCGCTGTACCAGATGAATCCCTATCCGCCGGAACTGCTGGTGCTGATCGGCGTGCTCGGCCTGAGCCTGATCGGCTTGATCGTCTACCTGCTGGTGCGCCAGTTGGAGCAGCGCCTGCAGGTGCTGGAGCGCACCGCCACGCGTATCGCCAGCGGTCGCCTGGACTCGCGGGTGCCGGCTGGCGGCGCGGACTCGGTCGGTCGCCTGGCCGCCGCCTTCAATGCCATGGCCGAGCACCTGCAGAGTTCCCTGGGCATCCAGCGCGAGATGGTGCGCGCGGTGTCCCACGAGCTGCGCACGCCGGTGGCGCGCCTGCGCTTCGGCCTGGAGATGATCGGCGACGCCGAGACCGAGGCGGCGCGGCGCAAGTACATGGAGGGCATGGACAGCGACATCCAGGACCTCGACAAGCTGCTCGACGAGATGCTGACCTATGCGCGCCTGGAGCAGGGCTCGCCGGCGCTGGATTTCCAGATGGTCGACCTCGATGCGCTGGTCGACCAGGTGATCGCCGAGCTGGCGCCGCTGCACGGCCATATCCGTGTCGAACGCGGCCAGCGGCAGCCGGCGGAAGACGGCAGCACCCTGGTCGAGGCCGAGCCGCGCTACCTGCACCGCGCCTTGCAGAACCTGGTGACCAACGCCTTGCGACATGCCGAGACGCGGGTGCGGCTGAGCTACCGGATCGGCCCGCGACGCTGCCGGCTGGACGTCGAGGACGACGGGCCGGGCGTGCCGGTGAGCGCGCGGGAACGGCTGTTCCGGCCCTTCCTGCGCCTGGACGACAGCCGCACCCGTGCTTCCGGCGGGCATGGCCTGGGGCTGTCCATCGTGCGACGGATCATCTACTGGCACGGCGGCCGGGCCCTGATCGGCGACAGCGAGAGCCTCGGTGGCGCGCACTTCAGCCTGGTCTGGCCGCGTTTGCAGCCATCTGTGGAAGCATCGGAGGAGTGATCGCCGGCCGGCGACTCTTCCGGTAACAATCGGGCGCCAGGGTGGGGCGCGGGGAAACGCCGCGCATCCTTCTCGGGCGTTTTTCCCTCCGGTCGATTTCCGATTCCAGGCGCCAACCCCCGGAATGACTGGGGTTGGTGAAATGCGGTGCGATTATTGCCTGATACAAAGGTTTGCTCTTCTTCCTGTTCCTGCATCTTTCCGCAGGGCTGTCAAGGCGTCCGTCGCCACCCTCCAGTGCTTTTGTAATTAGTTGTCGCATTGAGGAAATAACGGCTTGGGGGCTGTCGCTAGAATGCCGCTCACTCGGCCGGAACCGCCCGCAGCCACTCCATGGACTGCAAAGGCGGAGACTCTTTCTACAATTTCCAGGCACGGACCCGGCGATTTTTCGCTCTGCCAACCGCAAACCAATTCCCAGGAGTCACAAGATGAAGAAGATTGCACTTCTCGGCGCGATGGCGCTTTCCGTTCTGTCGGCGTTCAGCATGGCAGACGACGCCAAGCCGCTGCGCATCGGCATCGAGGCGGCCTACCCGCCCTTCGCCTCCAAGGCTCCGGACGGCAGCATCGTCGGTTTCGACTACGACATCGGCAACGCCCTGTGCGAAGAGATGAAGGTCAAGTGCGTGTGGATCGAGCAGGAGTTCGACGGCCTGATCCCGGCGCTGAAGGTTCGCAAGTTCGACGCCATCCTGTCGTCCATGTCGATCACCGAGGAGCGCAAGCGCTCGGTGGACTTCACCGGCAAGTACTACGCCACCCCGGCCAAGCTGGCGATGAAGTCCGGCAGCGTGATGAACGACGTGGCCGACCTGAAGGGCAAGAAGATCGGCGTGCAGCGTTCCTCGGTCTATGACCGCTACGCCACCGACGTCTTCGCTCCCGCCGGCGCCGAGATCGTCCGCTACACCTCGCAGAACGAAGTGTTCCTCGACCTGGCTTCCGGTCGCCTGGACGCTACCCTGGCCGACTCGGTGAACATCGACGACGGCTTCCTGAAGACCAGCGCCGGCAAGGGCTTCGAGTTCGTCGGCCCGGACTTCACCGACGAGAAGTACTTCGGCGAAGGCCAGGGCATCGCCGTGCGCAAGGGCGACAAGGCGCTGCAGGAGAAGATCTCCAACGCCATCCTGGCGATCCGTGAAAACGGCAAGTACAAGGAAATCCAGGACAAGTACTTCACCTTCGACGTCTACGGCAAGTAAGCCGCTTCGGGAGAGGACCGGGTTCGTCGCTCCTCTCCCACAGCCCCTTTCCCGCCAGCGGGATAGGGGAGCATCCCGCCCGGCGCCTCACCGTTCTCTCGAGGATTGATTCATGCTCCACGGCTACGGCTCGACCATTCTCGACGGTGCCTGGCTCACCCTGCAGTTGGCCTTGTCCTCCATGGCCCTGGCCACCGCGCTCGGCCTGATCGGCGCGGCCTTCCGCCTGTCGCCGGTGCGCTGGCTGTCGCTGCTCGGTGAAACCTACGCCACGGTGATCCGCGGCATTCCCGATCTGGTGCTGATCCTGCTGATCTTCTACGGCGGCCAGGACATCCTCAACCGCGTGGCGCCGATGGTCGGCTACGACGACTACATCGACATCCACCCGTTCGCCGCCGGCGTGTTCACCCTCGGCTTCATCTTCGGCGCCTACCTGTCGGAGACCTTCCGTGGCGCCTTCATGGCCATCCCCAAGGGGCAGGCCGAAGCGGGCATGGCCTACGGCATGAGCGGCCTGCAGGTGTTCTTCCGCGTGCTGGTGCCGCAGATGATCCGCCTGGCGATCCCCGGCTTCACCAACAACTGGCTGGTGCTGACCAAGGCCACCGCGCTGATTTCGGTGGTCGGCCTGCAGGACATGATGTTCAAGGCCAAGAACGCCGCCGACGCGACCCGCGAGCCGTTCACCTTCTTCCTGGCGGTGGCCGCGCTGTACCTGGTGCTGACCAGCGTCTCGCTGCTGGCCCTGCGCTACCTGGAAAAACGCTACTCGGCCGGCATCAAAGTCGCCGAGCTCTGACGGAGAACCCGCATGATCTTCGACTTCTCCGTGATCTGGGACAGCCTGCCGCTCTACTTCGGCGGCGTGCTGGTGACCATCAAGCTGCTGCTGATTTCCCTGGCCCTCGGTCTGCTCGCCGCCATCCCGCTGGCGCTGATGCGGGTGTCCAGGCAGCCGCTGGTCAACTTCCCGGCCTGGCTGTACACCTACGTGATCCGTGGCACGCCGATGCTGGTGCAGTTGTTCCTCATCTACTACGGCCTGGCCCAGTTCGAGACGGTGCGCGAGAGCGTGCTGTGGCCGTACCTGTCCGATGCCACCTTCTGCGCCTGCCTGGCCTTCGCCATCAACACCAGCGCCTACACCGCGGAAATCCTCGCCGGCAGCCTCAAGGCCACCCCGCACGGCGAGATCGAGGCGGCCAAGGCTATCGGCATGTCGCGCTTCAAGCTGTACCGGCGCATCCTCCTGCCTTCGGCGCTGCGCCGCGCATTGCCGCAGTACAGCAACGAGGTGATCATGATGCTGCACACCACCAGCCTGGCGTCGATCGTCACCCTGATTGACATCACCGGCGCGGCGCGTACCGTCAGCTCGCAGTTCTACCTGCCGTTCGAGGCGTTCATCACCGCCGGCATCTTCTACCTCTGCCTGACCTTCATCCTGGTGCGCCTGTTCAAACTGGCCGAGCGCCGCTGGCTGGCCTATCTGGCCCCCCGCAAGCACTGAGCGAGAGTCGATCCATGTACAAACTCGAAGTCCAAGACCTGCACAAGCGCTATGGCGACCACGAAGTGCTCAAGGGCGTGTCGCTGGCGGCCAAGGCCGGCGACGTGATCAGCATCATCGGCTCCAGCGGTTCGGGCAAGAGCACCTTCCTGCGCTGCATCAACCTGCTGGAGCAGCCGCACAGCGGCAAGATCCTGCTCAACGGCGAGGAACTCAAGCTGGTGGCCAGCAAGAACGGCGGGCTCAAGGCCGCCGACGCCAAGCAGTTGCAGCGCATGCGCTCGCGGCTGTCGATGGTGTTCCAGCACTTCAACCTGTGGTCGCACATGAGCGCCCTGGACAACGTCATCGAGGCGCCCGTCCATGTGCTCGGCGTGCCGAAGAAGGAAGCCCTGGAGAAGGCCGAGCACTACCTGGCCAAGGTCGGCGTGGCGCACCGCAAGGACGCCTACCCGGCGCACATGTCCGGCGGCGAGCAGCAGCGCGTGGCCATCGCCCGCGCCCTGGCCATGGAGCCGGAGGTGATGCTGTTCGACGAACCGACCTCGGCGCTCGACCCCGAGCTGGTCGGCGAGGTGCTCAAGGTCATGCAGGACCTGGCCGTCGAGGGCCGCACCATGGTGGTGGTGACCCACGAGATGGGCTTCGCCCGCGAGGTCTCCAACCAGTTGCTGTTCCTGCACAAGGGCCTGGTGGAAGAGCGTGGTTGTCCCAAGGAGGTCCTGGCCAATCCGCAATCCGAGCGGCTCAAGCAGTTCCTCTCCGGAAGCCTGAAGTAAGAGGAAGCGGCTAGACTGCCTGCCATGACTGCCCATCGAATCGCGTTTCTGCTCTGGCCCGGCACCAAGCCGATGACCCTCGCCCTGGCCGAGGAAGCGTTGCGGACTGCCCAGCGCCTGCACCCGGAAGTGATCTACGAACAACTCTTCCTCCAGGCCGAGCCGAGCGTGGAAGAGGGCGCCTGGCGGCTGCCGGGCGAACCCTGGGCGGGCAAGCTGGAAGGATTGCAGAAGCTGTTCCTGGTCGCCGACGAGCCGCCGGCTGCGCTGGCGCCGGCGCTGGGCAACGCCCTCAAGCAGGTTGCGCGCAGCGGTTGCGCGCTCGCCGGGCTGTCCGCCGGGGTCTACCCGCTGGCGCAGTTGGGCCTGCTCGACGGCTACCGGGTGGCCGTGCACTGGCGCTGGCAGGACGACTTCGCCGAGCGTTTCCCCAAGGCCATCGTCACCAGCCACCTGTTCGACTGGGATCGCGACCGCCTGACCGCCTGCGGCGGCCTGGCCGTGCTCGACCTGCTGCTCGCCGTGCTGGCCCGCGACCACGGCGCCGAACTGGCCGGTGCGGTCAGCGAGGAACTGGTGGTCGAACGCATTCGCGAGGGCGGCGAGCGCCAGCGCATCCCGCTGCAGAACCGCCTCGGCTCCAGCCATCCGAAACTCACCCAGGCGGTGCTGCTGATGGAGGCGAACATCGAGGAGCCGCTGACCACCGACGAGATCGCCCAGCACGTCTGCGTGTCGCGCCGCCAACTGGAGCGCATCTTCAAGCAGTACCTCAACCGCGTGCCCAGTCAGTACTACCTGGAGCTGCGCCTGAACAAGGCGCGCCAGCTCCTGATGCAGACCAGCAAGTCGATCATCCAGATCGGCCTGTCCTGCGGCTTCTCCTCCGGCCCGCACTTCTCCAGCGCCTACCGCAACTTCTTCGGCGCCACCCCGCGCGAGGACCGCAACCAGAGGCGCAGCGCCAGCCCGTTCGAACTCAGCCCGGCAGCCATCGAGCGCGGCTGAGCGACGGGGCTGTCAGGGTTCGAGCGGCGCCGGCACCGATTTCACCCAGCCGCGCAGGTTCAGAAACAGCGGAGACGGGGAATCGAGCGCCAGCAGGCGCCCGCGCTCGACGAAGCGTTCCTCGCCGACCTGGTAGCGCAGCGTGCGCTCCTCGCCGGCCAGTCCGCGAAAATTCTCGGTCTGCCAGTCGAGCAGCAAGACCCTGACCGACTCCCGCACCAGTTCGTCGGTCGCCCGGCGGAGCGCGGTGCCGTCGTCGGCCGCCCACATTTGCAGGCACTCATCGGTACAGGCCAGGGCGGCACCGTGGACCTCGATGCGGCCTTCATAAAGGCTGCCCCGGCCATGCAGCAGCTTGATCTCATTGATCAGGCGCACGCTGCGGCGGTCCCGGCTGAGCACCAACTGCGGGGCGACCCTCAGGGTCAGCGCGGCGCTGTCGCTCGGCGCGCGGCCGGCCTCGGCGAGCGCCTGGGCATAGCTCGGCGCCAGCCAGTCCTGCCGTGGCGGCGCCTCCAGCAGGCCGATCAGCTCGGCGATGGCGAGGTCCGCTTCGGTCTGGCGTTTTTCCTCCACGCCGGATCGTTTGAGCTGGGTGACCAGCAATGAGCCGAGCACGATGCCGACGGCTGCCGCGCCAGCATCGGTGCTGCCGGCGTTGACGACGCCCTGGTTCATGCTGCTCAGGCTCTGCGCCACCTGCTGTCCATCCTGCGTCATCTGTGCGCCATCCATGCTGGTGGCGCTGCGCAGCAGGGGGCGCTCGGCCGGCGCCAGTTCCAGGCGGAGCCTCTCCTGGCGGAGGAGGCTCGACAGCTCTTCCGAAGCCCGTGGCTGCAAGGGTGTCGACGTCGAGCAGCCGGCCAGCGCCAGGGTCAGCGCCAGCAGGCTGCGGGTCGCCAGGCTCATTGGTCGCTCAGGGACAGTTGCTGGTTGCGGAACGGCGCCACGAGCTCCTGGTGAGTGGCATCCAGGGCCTGGTAGAACGCGTTGGTGAGGTTGGGGAATTCCGGCGATTCGTCCCACTCGCCCTCGGCGGTGCGGCTGACGACGATGGGCTTGTAGTAGAGCAGGCGGTTGTCATCCAGGTCGACGACATAGGTGCTGACGACGATCCGGGAGACCGGGTCGCTGGTGGGGATCATTCCGTAGTAGCTGCGCTCGGTGCCGGCATTGGAGAAGCTGAGCAGTACCAGCTTGTCGACCTGGTAGCGCTGCTTCAACGGGCTGGCGTCGACCGCGAAGTAACCCAGTTTCTTTTCCTTGGCCTCGCCCAGCGCTTCCAGATGGAGCGGCTTCGGCAATTGCACGGCCTGGTAGCCCTGCTCCTTGAGCGTGCCGGTGATTTCGACCGGGATGCGCTCGAGTGCCTGGGCGTCCCAGGTTTCCACCTTGCTGCGCAGTCCGGAGGCCAGCCCCTGGTTGATCGCGATGTCGAGCAGGCCCTGTTGTCCTACCATTGCCACGGTCGGTTTGGGGATGTCGTTGTAGGCGACGCCGATACGGTCCTGTTTTTCGGTCCAGAAGGCCTGGTCCAGCGGAACCGGTGGTTGGGGCGTGGCGCAACCGGTCAAGCCGAGGAGTGCGCCGAACAGGGCGATGAGGGGGAGGTAGCGGGTCATGCTGAGGTTCCTTCTCCAGGGTTGTCTGTCGCCGCGTGGCTGCGGCGGGCGCCGAGGATAGCGATTGTGTAGTGGCTTTTCGCTACTTTTCTCCCGGGGCGTGACCTGTTTCTCCTCCTCCGGCGTGCGCGGTGCGGTCCCGCCTGGCCGGTGTATCGCGCAAAGTTCTGTCCCGCTTCGTTGCTGCGCTGTTTAAACTGCGCCTTTCCGACCCTTTCTGTCGCATCGATGCAAGGGCCGGAAAATCGCGGGTGGGCGCTGTAAGAAGTTGTCGCATCGCGGCAATGCCCCCTGCGGATCAGTCCCTACAATTCTTCTCAGTACTCGCCAGTCAAGGCAGTGCGCTTCTTACCAGGAGAGCTTCGATGTCCGTTCAGCACGAGCCGGTGCAACGCGCCGATTTCGACCAGTACATGGTGCCCAACTATGCTCCCGCCGCCTTCATTCCGGTGCGTGGCGAGGGCTCGCGAGTCTGGGACCAGAGCGGTCGAGAGCTGATCGACTTCGCCGGCGGCATCGCCGTGAACTCCCTGGGCCATGCGCACCCGGCGCTGGTGCAGGCGCTCACCGAGCAGGCCAACAGGATCTGGCATGTTTCCAACGTGTTCACCAACGAGCCGGCCCTGCGCCTGGCCAGGAAGCTGGTCGAGGCCACCTTCGCCGAGCGCGTGTTCCTTGCCAACTCCGGCGCCGAGGCCAACGAGGCGGCGTTCAAGCTGGCCCGTCGCTACGCCTGCGACGTCCATGGTCCCGAGAAGTACGAGATCATCGCCGCCAGCAACAGCTTCCACGGCCGCACCCTGTTCACTGTCAACGTCGGTGGCCAGCCCAAGTATTCCGATGGCTTCGGGCCGAAGATCGAAGGCATCACCCATGTGCCGTTCAACGACCTCGAAGCGCTGAAGGCGGCGATCTCCGACAAGACCTGCGCCGTGGTCCTCGAGCCCGTGCAGGGCGAGGGCGGCGTGCTGCCGGCCGACAAGGCCTACCTGGAAGGCGCCCGCGCACTGTGCGACCAGCACAAGGCGCTGCTGGTGTTCGACGAGGTGCAGAGCGGCATGGGCCGTAGCGGCGAACTGTTCGCCTACATGCACTACGGGGTGGTCCCGGACATCCTGTCCAGCGCCAAGAGCCTGGGCGGCGGCTTCCCGATCGGCGCCATGCTGACCACCAGCGAGATCGCCAAGCACCTGTCGGTCGGTACCCACGGCACCACCTATGGCGGCAACCCGCTGGCCAGCGCGGTGGCTGGCGCGGTGCTGGACGTGATCAACACGCCGGAAGTGCTCAGCGGCATCAAGGCCAAGCACGAGCGCTTCAAGGCGCGCCTGCTGGAGCTTGGCGCCAAGTACGGCATCTTCACCGAAGTACGCGGCCTCGGCCTGCTGATCGGCGCGCAACTGGCCGATGCCTGGAAAGGCAAGGCCAAGGACGTGCTCAACGCCGCCGAGAAGGAAGCTGTGATGGTCCTCCAGGCCGGCCCGGACGTGGTGCGTTTCGCCCCCAGCCTGGTGATCCCGGACGCCGACATCGACGAAGGCCTCGACCGTCTCGAGCGCGCCATCGCCAAACTGACCCAGCAATGACCGGGCCGCCTGCCCGAGGCCGGGCAGGCGCCGGTTTCCTTGCCGGGATCGATCCGTCCCGGCAGGTAACTCACGAGTGAGTTACCTGCCGGGGTCCTGAGTTCTGTGTGCGCCATGGCGGTCGTCTCGAGCCATGGTTTATCCGGGCGGCGCGAGCGGTCCGGAACTTTCTTCAAGAGGAGTGGACACCATGCTGGTGATGCGTCCCGCGCAAATGGCCGACCTGGCTGAAGTACAGCGCCTTGCCGCGGACAGTCCGGTGGGTGTCACCTCGCTCCCCGACGACGCCGCGCGCCTGGGCGAGAAGATCGCCGCCTCGGAGGCTTCGTTCGCCGCCGAGGTCAGCTTCAACGGCGAGGAAAGCTACTTCTTCGTCCTCGAGGACAGCGTCACCGGTCGCCTGGTCGGCTGCTCGGCGATCGTCGCCTCGGCCGGTTATTCCGAGCCGTTCTACAGCTTCCGCAACGAGACCTTCGTGCACGCCTCGCGCGAGCTGAAGATCCACAACAAGATCCACGCCCTGTCGCTGTGCCACGACCTCACCGGCAACAGCCTGCTGACCAGCTTCTACGTCGAGCGGCCGCTGGTCGACAGCGTGTACGCCGAGCTCAACTCGCGCGGTCGCCTGCTGTTCGTCGCCAGCCACCCGGAGCGTTTCGCCGACGCGGTGGTGGTGGAGATCGTCGGCACCAGCGACGAGCACGGCGACTCGCCGTTCTGGGACGCGGTGGGCCGCAACTTCTTCGACATGAACTACGCCGAGGCCGAGCGCCTGTGCGGGCTGAAGAGCCGCACCTTCCTCGCCGAGCTGATGCCGCACTACCCGATCTACGTGCCGCTGCTGCCGGATGCCGCCCAGGAAGCCATGGGTCAGGTCCACCCGCGCGCGCAGATCACCTTCGACATCCTGATGCGCGAAGGCTTCGAGACCGACCACTACATCGACATCTTCGATGGCGGCCCGACCCTGCATGCACGCACCTCCGGCATCCGCTCGATCGCCCAGAGCCGCGTGGTGCCGGTGCGCATCGAGGACGCCGAAGTGGGGCGTGGCGGCCGCCAGTACCTGGTGTGCAACGGCCAGTTGCAGGATTTCCGCGCGGTGGTCATCGAGCTGGACTGGGTGCCCGGCAAGCCGGTCAGCCTGACCCGCGAAGCAGCCGAGGCCCTGGGCATCGGCGAAGGCGCCAGCGTGAGGCTGGTGGCGGTTTGAAACAGAAGCGGCAAGCTGCAAGCCCCAGGCGGCAAGCCAGCATGCTCGTCAATTTGAAGCTTGCCGCTTGACGCTTTTAGCTGATCCGGAGGATCTATGATCGTTCGTCCCGTCCGCAGCGCCGATTTGCCGGCCCTGCTCGAGCTCGCCCGTAGCACCGGCACCGGCCTGACCACGCTGCCGGCCAACGAGGAGCGCCTGACGCACCGGGTCGGCTGGGCGGAGAAGACCTTTCGCGGCGAGGCCGAGCGCGCCGATGCCGACTACCTGTTCGTGCTGGAAAGCGACGATGGCAAGGTGGTCGGCATCTCCGCCGTGGCCGGCGCGGTCGGCCTGCGCGAGCCCTGGTACAACTATCGGGTCGGTCTCACCGTGAGCGCTTCCCAGGAGCTGAAGATCCACCGCGAGATCCCCACCCTGTTCCTCGCCAACGACCTGACCGGCAACTCCGAGCTGTGCTCGCTGTTCCTGCACGCCGATCATCGTTCCGGCTCCAACGGCCGCCTGCTGTCCAAGGCGCGTTTCCTGTTCATCGCCGAGTTCCGCCAACTGTTCAGCGACAAGGTGATCGCCGAGATGCGCGGCATGTCCGACGAGCAGGGCCAGTCGCCGTTCTGGGAAAGCCTCGGCCGGCATTTCTTCAAGATGGAGTTCTGCCAGGCGGACTACCTCACCGGGGTCGGCAACAAGTCGTTCATCGCCGAACTGATGCCCAAGTTCCCGCTCTACACCTGCTTCCTGTCCGAAGCGGCGCGCAGCGTCATCGGCCGCGTCCACCCGGACACCGAGCCGGCCCTGGCGATGCTCAAGGCCGAGGGCTTCAGCTACCAGGGCTACGTCGACATCTTCGACGCCGGCCCGGCCATCGAGGCGGAGACCGACAAGATCCGCGCGGTGCGCGACAGCCAGGTGCTGATCCTGGCGGTCGGCACGCCGGGCGAGGACGCCGCCCAGTACCTGATCCACAACCGCAAGCTGGAAGACTGCCGGATCACCGTCGGCGCCGCGCGCATCGCCGCCGGTACCCTGGTGGTCGACGCACGGACCGCCAAGCGCCTGCGCCTCAGCGCCGGCGACCAGGTGCGCGCGGTATCCCTGTCGGCCCGGGAGAGCAACCAATGACTACCCATTACATCGCCGGCCGCTGGCTGGAAGGGCAGGGCGAGGCCCTGGAATCGCTGAACCCGGTCACCCAGGCGGTGGTCTGGAGCGGCCGCGCCGCCACCGGCGCACAGGTGGACGAAGCGGTCGCCGCCGCCCGCGCCGCTTTCCCGGCCTGGGCCCGCCGCCTGCTGGACGAACGCATCGCCATCCTCGAACACTTCGCCACGACCCTGAAGGCGCGCGGCGACGAACTGGCCCGCGCCATCGGCGAGGAAACCGGCAAGCCGCTGTGGGAGTCGGCCACCGAGGTGACCAGCATGGTCAACAAGGTCGCCATTTCCGTGCAGGCGCATCGCGAGCGCACCGGCGAGAAGAGCGGCCCGCTGGCCGACGCCACCGCCGTGCTGCGTCACAAGCCGCATGGCGTGGTCGCGGTATTCGGCCCCTACAACTTCCCCGGCCACTTGCCCAACGGACATATCGTCCCGGCGCTGCTGGCCGGCAACACGGTGATCTTCAAGCCCAGCGAGCTGACCCCCAAGGTCGCCGAGCTGACCGTCAAGTGCTGGGTCGAGGCCGGCCTGCCGGCGGGCGTGCTCAACCTGGTGCAGGGCGCGCGCGACACTGGCGTTGCGCTGGCCGGGCACGCGGACATCGACGGCCTGTTCTTCACCGGCTCCAGCCGAACCGGCAACCTGCTGCACAGCCAGTTCGCCGGCCGCCCGGACAAGATCCTCGCCCTGGAGATGGGCGGTAACAACCCGCTGATCGTCGATGAAGTGAAGGACGTCGACGCGGCGGTCTACACCATCATCCAGTCGGCCTTCATTTCCGCCGGCCAGCGCTGCACCTGCGCGCGCCGCCTGCTGGTGCCGGCGGGTGCCTGGGGCGACGCGCTGCTGGCACGCCTGGCGGCGGTCGCCGCGACCATCAAGGTCGGTGCCTTCGACGAGCAGCCGGCGCCCTTCATGGGCTCGGTGATCTCCCTGAACGCCGCCGAGCACCTGCTCAAGGCCCAGCAGCACCTGATCGCCCACGGCGCCGAGCCGCTGCTGGAAATGACCCAGCCGATCGACACGGCGGCGCTGCTCACCCCGGGCATCCTCGACGTGACGGCGGTGATCGGGCGCCCGGACGAAGAGTTCTTCGGCCCTCTGCTGCAGGTGATCCGCTACACCGATTTCGACGCCGCCATCGCCGAAGCCAACGCCACCCGCTACGGCCTGGCCGCCGGCCTGCTGTCCGATTCGCGCGAGCGTTTCGAGCAGTTCTGGCTGGAGAGCCGCGCCGGCATCGTCAACTGGAACAAGCAGCTCACCGGCGCCGCCAGCTCGGCACCGTTCGGTGGCGTGGGAGCCTCCGGCAACCACCGGCCGAGCGCCTATTACGCGGCGGACTACTGCGCCTATCCGGTCGCCTCGCTGGAGAGCGATAGCCTGAGCCTGCCCGCCACCCTGACCCCGGGAGTGTGTCTGTGATGACCGCCTATGAAATGAACTTCGACGGCCTGGTCGGGCCGACCCACAACTACGGCGGCCTGTCCTACGGCAACGTCGCCTCGCAGAGCAACAGCCAGGCGGTGTCCAGCCCGCGCGAAGCGGCATTGCAGGGCCTGACCAAGATGAAGGCGCTGATGGACATGGGCTTCAAGCAGGGCGTGCTCGCCCCGCAGGAGCGCCCGGACGTCGCCGCGCTGCGCGCCTTGGGCTTCTCCGGCAGCGACGCCGAGGTGGTCGAGAAGGCTGCCAGGCAGGCGCCGGCGCTGCTCACCGCGTGCAGTTCGGCATCCAGCATGTGGACCGCCAACGCCTGCACCGTCAGCCCCAGCGCCGACACCTTTGATGGCCGCGTGCACTTCACCGCCGCCAATCTCAACTGCAAGTTCCATCGCAGCATCGAGCACCCGACCACCAGCCGCGTGCTCGCCGCGATGTTCGCCGACGAGCGCCACTTCGCCCATCACCCGGCGCTGCCGCCGGTGGCCCAGTTCGGCGACGAAGGCGCGGCCAACCACACGCGCTTCTGCAAGAGCTATGGCGAAGCCGGCGTGGAGTTCTTCGTGTTCGGCCGCAGCGCCTTCGATGCCCGCTTCCCGGCGCCGCAGCGCTATCCGGCGCGGCAGACCCTGGAAGCCTGCCAGGCGGTCGCCCGCCTGCACGGCCTGGGCGACGAGGGCGTGGTCTACGCCCAGCAGAATCCGGCGGTGATCGACCAGGGCGTGTTCCACAACGACGTGATCGCGGTGGGCAACGGCGAGGTGCTGTTCCACCATCAGGACGCCTTCCTCGACACCGACCGCGTGCTCGCCGAGCTGCACGACAAGCTGAACCGCCGCGGCGGCCGCTTCCGCGCGGTGTGCGTGCCACGCGATGCGGTGAGCGTCGAGGACGCGGTGCAGTCCTACCTGTTCAACAGCCAACTGCTGACCCGCGCCGACGGCAACATGCTGCTGATCGTGCCCGATGAGTGCCGGCAGAACGAACGCGTCTGGCAGTACCTCTCGCAGCTCACCAGCGAGGACGGGCCGATCCGCGAGATCAAGGTCTTCGACCTCAAGCAGAGCATGCAGAACGGCGGTGGCCCGGCCTGCCTGCGCCTGCGCGTGGCGCTCAAGGAGGCCGAGTTCAAGGCGGTCAATCCCGGCGTGGTGATGACTCCCGAACTGCACGACACCCTGGTGGCCTGGGTCAACAAGCATTACCGCGACAGCCTGACCGAGGCCGACCTCGGCGATCCGCAACTGCTGACCGAATGCCGTACGGCCTTGGATGAGCTGACCGGCATCCTTAAACTGGGCTCGGTCTACCCTTTCCAAATCGACTGAGAGTGCTCACGCCATGTCCGAAGCCCTGCAACTCGTTCTCGAAGATACCGACGGTACCCAGTTGGAAACCTCCTGCACCCGCTTCGCCGTCATCTGGCAGGGCAGGGAAGTGTGGGTCCAGGCGGTCGGCGACCAACTGCTGATCGGCGTGGACGTGGAGGAGGGCGATACCGAGTACGCCAACCTGCTGCTGCGTCCGCAGGCTACCAACCTGGTCAGCCTGCAACTGGAGATGGAGCCGGTCGAGGCCGATGAGGATGACCATGTGCATGGCCCGGACTGCAACCACGATCATTGACGAAAAGAGCGCTCGAAGGCTGTAGGCCGAACGAAAAAGCAGCCATCCAGACGGCAAGTCCACGCTTTTCGCCCAGCTTTCCAGCCTCCAGCGCTTTTTATCGAAGGTAAGGAGGTACGATGCTAGCCCTCGGCAAGCTGCTCGAAATGACCCTGGCCGACCACGAGCCGGCGGCCAAGATCCAGCTCACCCACGAGGGCGCGCGCCTGCGCTGGCTGACCGAAGGCGCGCTGGAGGTGACGCCGCCGGCCGATGCCGACAGCGGCCTCGACCTGCTGCTCTCCGCCGGCATCCATGGCAACGAGACGGCGCCGATCGAACTGCTCGACCGGCTGCTGCACGACATCGCCCGTGGCGACCTCAAGCCGCGCGCGCGCCTGCTGTTCCTGTTCGGCAACCCCGAGGCCATGCGTCGTGGCGAGCGTTACGTCGAGCAGGACATCAACCGCCTGTTCAACGGGCGGCACGAGCAGACCAGCGGCACCGAGGCCCTGCGTGCCGGCGAGCTGGAGCGGCTGGCGGCGAACTTCTTCGCCAAGCCCGAACGCACCCGCCTGCACTACGACCTGCACACCGCCATCCGTGGTTCGAAGATCGAGCAGTTCGCCCTCTACCCCTGGGCAGAAGGGCGCCGGCATTCCGCCCTGGAGCTGGCGCGCCTGCATGCCGCCGGCATCGAGGCGGTGCTGCTGCAGAGCAAGGCGTCGATCACCTTCAGCGCCTACACCTACGCCAGCCTGGGCGCCGAAGCCTTCACCCTGGAGCTGGGCAAGGCACGGCCGTTCGGCCACAACCAGGCGGTCAACCTCGATCTTCTGGAAGCCCGCCTGCGCGCGCTGATCGACGGCAGTGAGCCGGCTACCGAGCCGTCGCCGCTGGACGGCCTGCAACTGTTCGCCGTGGCCCGCGAGGTGATCAAGCGCAGCGACGCCTTCCAGTTGCACCTGCCCAAGGATATCGAGAACTTCAGCGAACTGCCCCAGGGCTACCTGCTCGCCGAGGACATCGCCGGCACCCGCTGGGTGGTGGACGAGCAGGATGCGCGGATCATCTTCCCCAACCCCAAGGTGCAGAACGGCCTGCGCGCCGCGATCATCATCGTCCCCGCCGACGCCGAACGACTAGGCTGACCCCTCACGCCCATGCCTGCGGGTGGACAGCGTGCTCGTGGACGTCCATAAACCCTTTCTATCGCACAACACTCTATGCGCGAGCCGCCGGGCCGATATAATGCGGCCCTTTGCCGGCGAACCGTGAACCTGTGCGTTCGCCGTGGCTGAGTGACGACAGGCCGGAAAGGCCGAACACTCCAGGGCAGCTCTCGTTTCTCTATCCTGCCCCTGTCCGGCCGCGGCTTCGCCCGTGACGTTATCGCCGTCGTTTTCCTGAGAAAAGCCTATGAAAAGCGCAGAAATCCGTGAAGCCTTCCTCCGCTTCTTCGAAGAGAAGGGACATACCCGAGTCGCCTCCAGCTCGCTGATCCCGGCGAACGACCCGACCCTGCTGTTCACCAACGCCGGCATGAACCAGTTCAAGGACTGCTTCCTCGGCCTGGAGAAGCGTGCCTACACCCGCGCCACCACCAGCCAGAAGTGCGTCCGCGCCGGCGGCAAGCACAACGACCTGGAAAACGTCGGCTACACCGCGCGCCACCACACCTTCTTCGAGATGCTGGGCAACTTCAGCTTCGGCGACTACTTCAAGCGCGACGCCATCCACTACGCCTGGGAATTCCTCACCTCGGACAAGTGGCTGAACCTGCCCAAGGAAAAGCTCTGGGTCACCGTCTACGCCAGCGACGACGAGGCCTACGATATCTGGACCAAGGAAGTCGGCGTGCCGGCCGAGCGCATGGTACGCATCGGCGACAACAAGGGCGCCCCGTACGCTTCCGACAACTTCTGGGCGATGGGCGACACCGGCCCGTGCGGCCCCTGCACCGAGATCTTCTACGACCACGGCGCCGACATCTGGGGCGGCCCGCCCGGCTCGCCGGAAGAAGACGGCGACCGCTACATCGAGATCTGGAACAACGTGTTCATGCAGTTCAACCGCACCGCGGACGGCGTCATGCACCCGCTGCCGGCGCCGAGCGTGGACACCGGCATGGGTCTGGAACGCATCAGCGCCGTGCTCCAGCACGTCCACTCGAACTACGAGATCGACCTGTTCCAGAGCCTGCTGAAGGCTTCCGCCGAGGCCATCGGCTGCGCCAACGACGACGCGCCCTCGCTGAAGGTCGTGGCCGACCACATCCGCTCCTGCGGCTTCCTGATCGCCGACGGCGTGCTGCCGTCCAACGAAGGCCGTGGCTACGTGCTGCGCCGCATCATCCGTCGCGCCTGCCGGCACGGTAACAAGCTGGGCGCCACGGGCACCTTCTTCCACAAGATCGTTGCCGCCCTGGTCGCCGAGATGGGCGATGCCTTCCCCGAGCTGAAACAGCAGCAGGCGCACATCGAGCGCGTGCTGAAGACCGAGGAAGAGCAATTCGCCAAGACCCTGGAGCAGGGACTGAAGATCCTCGAGCAGGACCTGGTCGGCCTCAAGGGCAAGGTGATTCCCGGCGAGACCGTGTTCAAGCTGTACGACACCTACGGCTTCCCCTACGACCTGACCGGCGACATCGCCCGTGAACGCGGCCTGACCCTCGACGAGTCCGGCTTCGAGCGCGAGATGCAGGCCCAGCGCGAGCGCGCCCGTTCCGCCAGCGCCTTCGGCCTGGACTACAACAGCCTGGTCAAGGTCGACGGCGAGACCCTCTTCCTCGGCTATGAAGGCACCAGCGGCAGCGGCAAGATCCTCGCCCTGTTCACCGACGGCCAGGCCGTCGACACCCTGAAGGAAGGCGAGGAGGGCGTCGTGGTCCTCGACCAGACGCCGTTCTACGCCGAGTCCGGCGGCCAGGTGGGCGACTGCGGCTACCTCGAAGGCGCCGGCGTGCGCTTCGATGTGCGCGATACCACCAAGGCCGGTGGCGCCCACCTGCACCACGGCGTGGTCAGCAAGGGCAGCCTGAGCGTCGGTGCTTCGCTGAAGGCCGAGGTCGACGCCTCGGTGCGCCACGCCACCGCGCTCAATCACTCCGCGACCCACCTGCTGCACGCCGCGCTGCGCCAGGTGCTCGGCGACCACGTGCAGCAGAAGGGCTCGCTGGTCGATAGCCAGCGCCTGCGCTTCGACTTCAGCCACTTCGAGGCGATCAAGCCGGAGCAACTGCGCGCGCTGGAAGACCTGGTCAACGCCGAGATTCGCAAGAACTCCGAGGTCGAGACCGAGGAAACCGACATCGAGAGCGCCAAGAAGAAAGGCGCCATGGCGCTGTTCGGCGAGAAATACGGCGACCAGGTGCGCGTGCTGAGCATGGGTGGCGACTTCTCCGTCGAACTGTGCGGCGGCACCCACGTGTCGCGCACCGGCGACATCGCGCTGTTCAAGATCACCAGCGAAGGCGGCGTGGCCGCCGGCGTGCGGCGTATCGAGGCGATCACCGGCGCGGCCGCCCTGGCCTACCTGAACGGGGCCGAAGAGCAACTGAAAGAAGCGGCTGCGCTGGTCAAGGGCAGCCGCGACAACCTGCTCGACAAGCTTGGCGCGGTGCTCGAACGCAACCGCCAACTGGAGAGGGAACTGGAGCAGCTCAAGGCCAAGGCCGCCAGCGCGGCCGGCGACGACCTGGCCGGTTCGGCGGTCGAGGTCAAGGGCGCCAAGGTGCTCGCCGCGCGTCTCGACGGGCTGGACGGCAAGGCGCTGCTGGCGCTGGTCGACCAGTTGAAGAACAAGCTCGGCAGCGCGGTGATCCTGCTCGGCGGCGTGCAGGACGGCAAGGTGGTGCTGGTTGCCGGCGTCACCCAGGACCTGACCGCCAGGCTGAAGGCCGGCGAGCTGATGAAGCAGGCCGCGGCGGCGGTCGGCGGCAAGGGCGGCGGCCGCCCGGACATGGCCCAGGGTGGCGGCGTGGAAGCCGGCAAGGTGGACGAAGCGCTGGCGCTGGCTGTGCCGTTCGCCGAACAGGGGCTGTAAGTCGGCGATTCAGGCCCGCCGTGCGCCCGGCGGGCCTTGGCAGTCTCTTGCGTTAACTGTTTAATGGGCGCCCTTCGCGGGCTGAGGCAGCTTTGAAATGGCTTTGATCGTACAGAAATTTGGGGGAACCTCCGTCGGCACCGTCGAGCGCATCGAACAGGTTGCCGAGAAGGTGAAGAAGTTCCGCGAGGGCGGCGACGACGTCGTTGTCGTGGTCTCGGCGATGAGCGGCGAGACCAACCGCCTGATCGATCTGGCCAAGCAGATCAGCGACGGCCACCCGGTGCCGCGCGAGCTGGACGTGATGGTCTCCACCGGCGAGCAGGTGACCATCGCCCTGCTGGCCATGGCGCTGATCAAGCGCGGCGTGCCCGCGGTGTCCTATACCGGCAACCAGGTGCGCATCCTCACCGACAGCGCCCATAACAAGGCGCGCATCCTGCAGATCGACGACCAGAAGCTGCGTGCCGACCTCAAGGCCGGCCGCGTCGTGGTGGTCGCCGGTTTCCAGGGCGTCGACGAGCACGGCAACATCACCACCCTCGGCCGTGGCGGCTCCGATACCACCGGCGTGGCCCTGGCGGCGGCGCTGAAGGCCGACGAATGCCAGATCTACACCGACGTCGACGGCGTCTACACCACCGACCCGCGCGTGGTGCCGCGCGCCCAGCGCCTGGACAAGATCACCTTCGAGGAGATGCTGGAAATGGCCAGCCTCGGCTCCAAGGTGCTGCAGATCCGCTCGGTGGAGTTCGCCGGCAAGTACAACGTCCCGCTGCGCGTGCTGCACAGCTTCCAGGAGGGGCCGGGCACCCTCATTACCCTTGATGAAGAGGAATCCATGGAACAGCCGATCATTTCCGGCATCGCCTTCAACCGCGACGAAGCCAAGCTGACCATCCGTGGCGTGCCGGATACCCCCGGCGTGGCCTTCAAGATCCTCGGCCCGATCAGCTCCGCGAACATCGAAGTGGACATGATCGTGCAGAACGTCGCGCACGATAACACCACCGACTTCACCTTCACCGTGCACCGCAACGACTACCAGAATGCGCTGCGCATCCTCGAGCAGACCGCCCGCGAGATCGGCGCGCGCGAAGCCGGTGGCGACGTCGACATCGCCAAGGTGTCCATCGTCGGCGTCGGCATGCGCTCCCACGCCGGGGTCGCCAGCCGCATGTTCGAAGCGCTGGCCAAGGAAAGCATCAACATCCAGATGATCTCCACTTCGGAGATCAAGGTGTCGGTGGTGATCGAAGAGAAGTACCTGGAACTGGCGGTGCGCGCGTTGCATACCGCTTTCGAGCTGGACGCTCCCGCCCCGCAGGGCGAGTAAGGCTGTTGAATGAAAGGCGCGGTCAACCCCGCGCCTTTCATCGTTTTGGCCGTCGGGGTGGAACTTTCTTTCTGCCCGCGCTAGTCAATACTCAGGTTAGGCCGTCTGCCCTTGATAAGGTCGGCGGCTGCCACCATTTACTTTTTGCAGACTGATTTGTTGTCCTGAACTGTTTATCCGTGAGGAGAAAGGAATGCTGATTCTAACTCGCCGGGTCGGAGAGACCCTGATGGTGGGTGACGATGTCACCGTCACCGTGTTGGGTGTGAAGGGTAATCAGGTGCGCATCGGGGTCAACGCTCCGAAGGAGGTTGCGGTGCACCGCGAAGAGATTTACCAGCGCATCCAGAAAGAGAAGGACCAAGAACCAAACCACTAATTTTTCTAAAATTTTTGGCTTTGCAAACGGGGAAAACATGGTTATTATGCGCCCCGTGTTGCGGAGAGGTGGCCGAGTGGCCGAAGGCGCTCCCCTGCTAAGGGAGTACACCTCAAAAGGGTGTCGGGGGTTCGAATCCCCCCTTCTCCGCCATATTCGCATTGCGGGGTAATGTTCGAGCGGTCCGGTAAGTTGTTGAAAATATTCGGACTAGTACTTGAACATCGAGATTCACTCCCTATAATGCGCACGCTCAGCGCACTCGTAGCTCAGCTGGATAGAGTACCCGGCTACGAACCGGGCGGTCAGAGGTTCGAATCCTCTCGAGTGCGCCATATTCAAGTCGGCTTCCAGTGATGGAAGAAGGCTCGTTTCAACCAGCGGTGATCTGGTCCATCAAGCGCCACACGCACTCGTAGCTCAGCTGGATAGAGTACCCGGCTACGAACCGGGCGGTCAGAGGTTCGAATCCTCTCGAGTGCGCCATCCAGAAAGGGCCTGCAGAAATGCAGGCCCTTTTTCTTTGCCCGTCGATACGTGCGCATTGGCCGTTGCCGGACAGGGGCTTTCCCGAGGAGCGGCGGCTACTTGCCGCGCACGCAACCATTCTCGTCGAAACTGACCTGGCGACTGTTTCCGTCGTTATCGCGGTAGTGATAGCGCGTCCGGCCGTCCTGGCTGCTGATCCTGTCGGGTTTGCCCAGGGCGCTTTCCACGTCGGCGCGGGTCATGCCGGCGCGCACCTGCTGCTGGATGATCGCCGTGCGGCGGGCGCTGCCGGTGACGCGGTTGCCGCAGCCGTCATGGCGTTCGGCGACGACCACGGGTTCCTTGTGATGCTCCGCCGCTCGGGATGCCGTCTTGCGTTCATGCCCGGCGGATTTCGCCATCGGCACCGGCTTCCCGCTTCCCGGCGTGGGGTTGCGGGCGTCCTGAAGAAGCTGGTTCTGCCCGGCGGAGCAGCCGTGCTGGGTGAACGTGACGTGTCCCCGGGCGTCTTCGCAGCGGAACACGGTGTTCGCCGTGGCTGGCGCAGCGACGAGAAATGAGCAGAGCAGGGTGGCGCAAAAACGGGCGCAGGCTTGTCCAAGCATGATGACGTCCTCCTTGACGATCGCGAAACAGCTTAGCCGGATGGGCGGGGAGCGTCAGGATGTGTCCTTTGCAATGTGGTCTGCGTCGCAGAGGGGAATGCGGTTGACACTCAACTTTGTTGTGCAACTGTTTGTTCTTGCCAAGATTTTGTCACGTGAACCGGGCTGGGCGGTGCTATCATTTGCGCCGTCAGCCCCGCCGGGGCTTGTTGGGCACCACCATGGACTTACCCAGTAGATATTCGAATCCGCTGTCCGATTACAACCTGACCGTCTGAACCCCTGTGGTGCGCCACCGCTGGGGTGGAGCGCGCCATGACCGAAGTAGAAGCCAAAAAGCCGCAAGAAAGCCTGCAGGATCGCCTCGCACAGGTGGTCGACCTGCTGCATCGGCACAAACTGGTCGAAGACCTGACCCACCGTCAGGAAGGCCAGCACCAGGAGCGGGTCGAGAGCCTGGTCCACCGACAGAACCTCGCCGAACTCCAGCGCAAGCTCGACGAGCTGCACTCCGCCGACGTTGCCCATATCCTCGAAGCCCTGCCCCTGGACGATCGCCTGACCGTCTGGCAACTGGTCAAGGCCGAGCGCGACGGCGACATCCTCCTCGAGGTCTCCGACGCGGTGCGGGAGACGTTGATCGCCGACATGGACGATCACGAGATCCTTGCCGCCGCCAAGGAGATGGACGCCGACGAACTGGCCGACCTCGCGCCCGAGCTGCCGCGCGACGTGGTCCACGAGTTGATGGAGTCCCTCGACGCCCAGCAACGCGAGCGCGTGCGTTCGGCGCTGTCCTACGAGGAGGACGAGGTCGGCGCGCTGATGGACTTCGAGATGGTCACCATCCGCGAGGACGTCACCCTCGAAGTGGTATTGCGCTACCTGCGCCGCCTGAAGGAGCTGCCGGGCCATACCGACAAGCTGTTCGTGGTCGACTACGACGGCATCCTCAAGGGGGTGCTGCCGATCAAGCGCCTGCTGGTCAACGACCCGGACAAGCAGGTCTCCGAAGTGATGGCCAGCGACCCGGTGAGCTTCGGCCCCGACGAGGATGCCTACGACGCTGCGCAGGCGTTCGAGCGCTACGACCTGATTTCCGCGCCGGTGGTGGACAAGGGCGGCAAGCTGATCGGCCGTCTGACCATCGACGAGATGGTCGACCTGATCCGTGAGGAAAGCGAGAGCGAAGTGCTCAACATGGCCGGTCTGCGCGAGGAGGAGGATATCTTCGCCTCGGTGTGGAAGTCGGTGCGCAACCGCTGGTCCTGGCTGGCGATCAACCTGATCACCGCCTTTATCGCCTCGCGGGTGATCGGCGTGTTCGAAGGCTCCATCGAGAAGCTGGTGGCCCTTGCCGCGCTGATGCCCATCGTGGCGGGGATCGGTGGCAACTCGGGCAACCAGACCATCACCATGATCGTTCGCGCCATTGCCCTGGACCAGGTCAGTACCGGCAACACCAGCCGGCTGCTGCGCAAGGAGCTGGGCGTTTCGCTGATCAACGGCCTGGTGTGGGGCGGGGTGATCGGTGGCGTGGCCTGGTGGCTTTACGGTAGCTGGTCGCTGGGCGTGGTGATGACCGCGGCGATGACCCTGAACCTGCTGCTGGCGGCGTTGATGGGAGTGCTGATCCCGATGACCCTGCTGCGCACGGGGCGCGACCCGGCGATGGGTGCGAGCGTGATGATCACCGCGATGACCGACAGCGGCGGCTTCTTCATCTTCCTGGGGCTGGCGACGCTGTTCCTGCTCTGACGCAAATGAAAAAGCCGGCGGTGAGCCGGCTTTCTCTATGATCGTGGAAGCGAATCAGGCCTCTTCGGCGTTCATTTCCACATCATGGGCGATCAGGGCGATCAGGGCGTTCTGCTGGCGGCGGGACAACTGGCGGAAGCGTTGCAGCAGCTCGCGTTCGTGCAGGGACAGCTCGGGGCGATCATGGCTCAGACTCAGATCGTCATCGAGTGCGCCTTCCTGCAGCATGCTCTGCTCGAGGCGAGCGATGATCTCGGAGTTCATGCTGCGGTGATGATTGCGCGCAATGTCGGCGATACGCTCGCGCATGCCTTCGGGTAAGCGAACCACGAATTTGTCAGCCGTGCGGCTGGAGTAGATAGCCTGTTTCATAGGGCGCATACATTAACCGATTAGTTCAAGGGATCGATGATGGCACTGAGCCGCCAGAATTGTCATTCTTCGACAGCCCTCAGGGCGGAACGGTTCCGTCAATATCGCAATTTGCTGTAAAAAATGTCCAGTCTTTGGCGTCAATTACATGTCACATTCTGGCTGGAGAGAAGGCTTTTTGCCAGCACCGGTTATCCGAAATGCGCTGCACTGGGCAAATATCGCGTGAAACAGGAGCTGCCGGAGTGAACGATATCCCCCGAGGAAGCTGGAGCCCATGGTCGGCAGGTTGATCTATCTCATGGGGCCCTCGGGCGCTGGTAAGGATAGCGTGTTGACGGCCGCGCGCGAGGTTTTGTTGGCGCAGGGGTGCCGGATCGTCCGCCGCGTGATCACCCGCTCCGCGGAAGCGTCGGGCGAGGATGCGCTGGCTGTCGGCGAGGCGCGCTTCGACGAACTGGAGCGGCAAGGGGCCTTCGCCATGAGCTGGCGGGCCAATGGCCTGGCCTACGGGATTCCCGCCGAGATCGATGACTGGCTGGGTTCTGGCTGGGACGTGCTGGTCAATGGTTCGCGCGACTACTGGCCGCAGGCGCGGCAGCGCTATCCACGGATACTGGGGGTGATGCTGCACGTCGCGCCGGAGGAACTGCGTCGCCGCCTGCTGGCCCGTGGTCGCGAGACGTTGGCGGAAATCGAGGCGCGGCTGGCCCGCAATGGGCAGTTGCAGGCGTATGCCGGCTCGATTCTGGCGCTGGACAACTCGGGACCGCTGTCACGGACGGTAGAGGAATTGTTGGTGCTATTGCGCCGCTGACGGCATGACAAAAACCGTTTCGGCCGCTAACATGCCGCCCGGTCGCAATCGTCGCGAGGTTGCGACGACAACGAAAATGTCCCAGTAGCTCAATTGGATAGAGCATCCCCCTCCTAAGGGGAAGGTTGGTGGTTCGAACCCACTCTGGGACACCACGCATTGCCGGGCCCGCCTTTCCAGCGGGCCCGAGTCTTTTCAGCGCTTGTCATCGAAGCGGGTTGCGGGGGCTCCTCCCTGGCCCGCTCAGAAGTCGTTGGCCAGGTCGATGCCCGACTTGCCCGGGGCCAGGATGTTGTTAGGGTCCAGGGCGCGCTTGAGGGTGTGTTCGAGCCGGCGCTTGACCGGACCGTAGCTCTGTGCGACGCGATCCTGGAACGCGGTGTTCACCCGGTACACGGCGTAGCCCTGCTTCTCGAACTCGTCCAGCAGCTCGTTGAAGCAGGCGTTGGCGCGTTCGGTCTCCTCCGGGAGGGTGCGGTCGTACAGCACGTCGATGACGTGGTGCATGTCGCGCCAACCGACGATGAACTCGCCGACGTAGTCCAGGCCGTACTTGTTGAGAATCCGCTTGGCCAGCGCCTGCTGCTTGGCGCATTCGCTGCCGCGTGCCTGGCTCACCGGGGCGAACCACATCGAGCCGCCGCCGCCGCGCCAGTTGTACAGGCCGAATTCCTGGAGGTTCGGCACGCCGGACATCAATTGGGCGCGGTACTTGAACGGCTGGGTGTCGCCGGCTTCCTCCTCGGTGATGATCCTGCCCTTGCCCAGTTGCTTCAGCGCGCCGGTGACGATCTTCCAGTTGACCTCGACCTGCTCCGGGGTGCCGTACAGCGCGGCGTAAACGTTCCAGGCGCCGAGGTTCTTGTCCTTCTGGATCTGCTTGAGGATCGCATCGGGCGTGGCGCCCGGCTCGGTGGTGTAGTCGGCGCGGCGGGTGTTGCAGGTCGCGGCTTCCCACAGCACGCCGGCGATCACCACCGCGTTGGGGATCACCTGGGCGATGCGCAGCGGGCGGATGAATTCGACGATCTCGGCGATGTCGGTCTCGTCCTCGAACTTGATCTCGAACGGCTTGAACACCGGCGGCTTGGGCATCAGCCAGAAGCCCATCTTGGTGCAGATGCCGTAGTTGGCCTGGGTGAACATGCCGTCCAGGGTCGGGCCGTAGCCCCACTTGAACACCTGCCAGGCGTTGTCGCCCTTCACGCCGCCCATCCCGGTGCGGTAGACGTCGCCGTTGGCCAGCACCACTTCCATGCCGCACTGCATGAGGAAGTGCTCGCCGTAGGGGGTGTAGCCCACGCCGCGGTCCATGGTGTTGCCCAGCGGTCCGGCGATGGCCGAGGGGGCGGAGAACGACAGCATCAGCGGGAGGTTGTTTTCCTGCAGGTAGTCGTAGAGCTGCTGGTAGGTCACGCCAGGCTCGACCAGGGCGGTGCACAGCTCTGGGTCGACGTGCAGGATCCTGTTCATCTTCTTCAGGTCGAGGATCACCTGGCCGCGCTGGCCCGGGGCCGCCGAGCCGTAGCCGAAGTTGCGGCCGGTGGAGATGGTCCACACCGGGATCTTGTGCTCGTTGCAGATCCTCACCACGCCCTGCACCTGTTCGACCGTGGTGGCGGTGACGGCGGCGGACGGCGCGTGCTCGGCATCGTCCACGGCGATCATGATCTTGTTGTAGGGGATCAGTTGCTCGTCCTTGACCAGGACGTTTTCCTCGCCCAGCAGCTTGCGGAACTTGGCGACGGCCTGCTGGAAATTGGTGGCGTCCACTCCACGCGGGAGCGGGGCCTTGTTGGTTTGCTCGGTCATGGGGTGTGCTCCTTCAAGCTTCGATCGAGAACGAAACGAAATGGCCGGTCAGCGGCGCCCGCTGATCGCTTGCCAGCGGTGCCCGGGCGGTGTCGATGCGGCCCAGGGTGGCCAGGGTGAAGCCCAGGGTGGCGGCCCATTGCCCGGACGCGGCGGTGCTGCGGGCGGGGGCGGCCAGACGCAGCGGTGCCTGGCCGCCGTGGAAGCGCTGTGCGCTGAGGTCGAAACCGGCGCCACAGGCGTTCAGGTGCCGGCCCAGATGCGGGGCGCAGCCATTGGCCGACTCGGCGCCGAGCAGGCGGTGCCGGGACGCCGTGGCCCCGACGCCGTGCTGGCCGAGCCACTGCACGCGGGCGCCGGCGCTGCGTGCCAGGTCCAGGACCAGCGCCGCGCTGGCGTCGTCCAGCAGGCCGATGAGGCGTTGCGGACGGCCGCCGCGCAGGCGTTTCTCCAGGCCCAGGAGGAAGTCCAGGCCGGCATCGGCGCGCAGGACCTCGACCTGGCGGGCTACCGGGCTGGCGCCGATGCCCAGCAGGAAGGCCGATTCGGCGGTTTCGCCGTTGACCAGCGCCAGGATCGGTTGCTCCGGCAGGGATGGGCCGCCGACCACGGCATTGGCGACGGCCAGGCCGGAGCCGCCCAGGGCCGCGCCGGCCAGGCCGCCGAGGGCCAGGCCCTTGAGCAGGGAACGACGTTCGACGTTCATGCATGGTTCCTCATGGCTTGGCGACGGGGGCCGGGGCGTTGGCGATGTAGTCGGCGACCTGTTGCAGCGCGTCGTCGTCGATGAACGAGGCCGGGAACGCCGGCATGGCGCGGAAACCGTGGCGCACTACGGCGGTGATGTACGGTGCCGGCAACTGGCGGCCCTTGACCTGCGGGCCGATGCCGGTGTCGTGGCAGTGGCCGCAGACCTTGGCGTAGACGTTCTCGCCGCCTTTCCAGACGCCGTCGCCGTCGCCATCGGCGGCGGCGGTGCAGGCGAACAGGGCGAGCGGTAGGGCAAGGCAAGCGGCGAAGGTCCGTTTCGCGGCCGGACTGTCGGGGAGTGGGGACATGGCGTACTCCGTCTTGTTATGGGTTGGGTGGTTCGTGGCGGATCAGAACGGGTAGGGGCGCGGCGCGTGCTGCAGGGTGATCCACTGGTCGGTGGTGAACTCGTCGATCGCCCAGTCGCCGTTGAAGCGGCCGAGGCCGGAGTTCTTCTCGCCGCCGAACGGCGCGTTGGGCTCGTCGTTGACGGGGATGTCATTGACGTGGCTCATGCCGGCGTGGATGCGCCGGGCGAAGCGCACGCCGCGTTCCAGGTCGGCGGTGAACACCGCGCTGGACAGCCCGTATTCGCTGCCGTTGGCCAGTTCCAGGGCGTGCTCGGCGTCGCGCGCGGCCTGGATGCCGACCAGCGGGCCGAAGATTTCCTCGCGGGCGATTTCCATGTCGGCGCTGACGTCGCCGAACACGTGCGGCGGCAACACGTTGCCCTGGGCCTCGCCGCCGACCAGCAACCGGGCGCCTTCGGCCTGGGCGGTGGCGACCTTGTTCTTCAGGGTGGCCAGTTGCCGGGCGTTGATCACCGGGCCGATCACCGTCTCGGGCCGGCTCGGATCGCCGTAGGGCAGGGCCTTGACGCGTTCGACGAAGCGTTGGGTGAAGGCTTCCAGCAGCGGCTGCTCGACGATGATGCGGTTGATCGCCATGCAGATCTGTCCCTGGTGGAGGAACTTGCCGACCACGGCGGCGTTCACCGCCTGTTCCAGATCGGCGTCGGCCAGCACCACGAACGGGCTGTTGCCTCCCAGCTCCAGGGCCACGTGCTTGAGGTGCGGGCCGCCGCTGGCGATGCCACCGATGCCGCGACCGACCTGGGTCGAGCCGGTGAAGGAGATCAGCGCCGGGATCGGATGCGCGACGAAGGTGTCGCCGATCTCGCTGCCGGCGCCGACCACCACGCTGAGCAGGCCCGCCGGCAGGCCGGCTTCCTCGAAGATGCGCGCCAGCAGCAGGCCGCCGGTCACCGGGGTGTCGCTGGCCGGCTTGACCACCACCGCGTTGCCCAGCGCCAGGGCCGGGGCCAGCGAGCGCTGGGTCAGGTGCAGTGGGAAGTTCCACGGGCTGATGACGCCGACCACGCCGAGCGGCGCGCGGTAGACGCGGCTTTCCTTGCCGGGGACGTTGGAGGCGACGATGCGGCCGTGCACGCGGCTCGGCAGGCTGGCCGACTCCAGGGTGATGGCGCGCGCCGCGCCCCATTCGATCTGCGCCTTGATGCGGGTGCTGCCGGACTCGCGGATGAGCCAGTCGATGATCTCCTCGCGGCGTTCGTCGAAGATCCGCGCGGCCTCGAGCAAGACCCTGGCGCGTTCGGCCGGGGCGGTGTCGGCCCATGCGGCCTGGGCTTCGCGGGCCTTGCGGTAGGCCGCGTCGAGGTCTTCGCGGCTGGCCAGGCTCAGCGTCAGCAGGCGCTCCTGGGTGTAGGGATCGAGGACTTCCAGTCGACGGCCGGTGCTGCCGGCACGCCATTGACCGGCGATCGGTTGCAGTTCGAGGTTCGCATAGGCGGAAGAGGGGGTACTCATCGGTTGTCTCTCTTGGCTGGACGAAGGGGCGACTGCCGCCGGCCTGGCGATGGCCACGGAGTCACGGGTTGCTTGGAGGACGTGGGGTTCAGGCTGCGGCGCCAGGGCCGGAAAGGGCCTGGGTGGCGGGCGCGTGGGGGAGGGGGAGCATTGGGGTCATGTCGAGGTCACCGGGTTTCTTGTTATGGAGATGCACGTATCCCGGCGATAACAACTATCGTGCCATGCATCCGTCTTTATTATTTTTCCTTTTAAAACAGGTGGTTGTGTTCATCTGCGATTCCGCCTCGGCCATCTTCGCCGGGCGTTCGCGGAAAATTGTGCAGAGAAAGCAACGGTCGCGCGGAAAGCTCGACACCCCGGCAAGGAGGGAGCGATTCGGTGCGGTTATCGGACGGATTCCCCATCGGGAGGGCGGGCTCCGACGCTGGTCGCATTGACCCCTGAAGACGGGGCCTCATACTGCTGGGCGACTCATTCCTGCCTACTTCTTTCTCGATTGCCTATGACTAATACAATTCCGGGCAAGCACGGGCGAGCGACGGACGAGGACTTCTTCAGGCATCTGCTCAGCCGGCAGAAGCGCCTGATCGTGGATCGCGCCAGCCGGTTCGATCCCAAGGGCCTGCCGTCGGCCGAGCAATTGGCCGAAACCGTCGCCTTCGCTCCCCAGGACGGCAGCATCTGGCTGTGCGGCCAACGCATGATGCTCCTGCAAGGTTCCGCCTTCGGCGCCATCCGCCGCGAGCTGATCGAGGCCCTGGGCTTCGACAGGGCGCGCGGCCTGCTCACCCGTATCGGCTGGCAGGCCGGTGCCCGCGATGCCGCCCAGGTCAGCGAGCAGTGGCCGGAAGGCGACCATGCCAGCCTGTACAGCGCCGGGCCGCGCCTGCACATGCTCGAAGGCATGGTGAACGTCGAGGTGGTGCGCTTCGAGATCGATTCCAGCGTCGGCCACTTCTATTCCGAATTCCTCTGGCACAACTCGCTGGAGGCCGACGAGCACATCGCCAGCTACGGGCTGGGCAATGAACCGGCCTGCTGGATGGAGATCGGCTACGCCAGCGGCTATGCCTCGTCGCTGCTCGGCCGCCTGGTGGTGTTCCGCGAACAGGAGTGCCGCGCCACCGGCCAGCACGCCTGCCGGATCGTCGGCAAGCCGGCCGAGGAGTGGGACGATCTCGATGCCGAACTGGCCCACCTGGATGCCAGCGACTTCCTCAGCCGCAGCACCTATGCCTGCGGGCACGCGACGGCGGTCGCCGAGCTCCAGGAGCCGGCCGACGACAAGCCGATGGTGGGCATCTCGGCCGCCTTCGTCGCGGCCACCCAGTTGCTGGAGCGGGTGGCGCCCACCCAGGCGACCGTGCTGCTCACCGGCGAATCCGGGGTGGGCAAGGAGCTGTTCGCCCGCACCCTGCATCAGTCCAGTTCGCGCCGCCAGACCCCGCTGGTGGCCCTGAACTGCGCGACCCTGCCGGAGAACCTGGTGGAAGCGGAGCTGTTCGGTGTGGAGCGGGGCGCCTTCACCGGCGCCGAGCGCTCGCGCCCCGGGCGTTTCGAACGGGCCAACGGCGGCACGCTGTTCCTCGACGAGATCGGCACCCTCAGCCTCGGCGCGCAGAGCAAGATCCTGCGCGCCTTGCAGGAGGGCGAGATCGAGAGGGTCGGCGGCACCACGCCGATCCGCGTCGACGTGCGGGTGGTCGCCGCGACCAACGTGGACCTGCGCTGCGAAGTGGAGGCGGGGCGTTTCCGCGAGGACCTGTTCTACCGGCTGAACGTCTTCCCCATCCACCTGCCGCCGCTGCGCGAGCGCCGGGAGGACATCCCGCTGCTGATGAGCTATTTCCTGCGCAAGTTCAGCGCCCGCCACGGGCGCCGGCTGGCGGGCTTCAGCACGCGGCTGGTCAACGCCCTGCTGACCTACCGGTTCCCGGGCAATATCCGCGAGTTGCAGAACCTCATCGAGCGCGGGGTGATCGCCGCATCCGACGGCGAGGTGATGGACGTCATCCACCTGTCGGAAGGCGGGTCGTCGCCGATCTCCACGCCGGTGGGTCTGACCGCCGAGGGACGCCTGTCCGCCCCGCCGGAGATGTCCGGGCGGCGGGCGGGCGACGAGCCGGTGCAGGAGCGCACCGCCGAGGCGCCCAGGGCCACGGCGGGCGAGGAGCCGGAACTGGCCAGCCTGATGGCCTTCGTGTCCGGGCGGGAGCAGGCGCTGGGCACTTCCCTGGATGAGGTCGAGCGGCGCCTGGTGCACCTGGCGCTGGAGCGTTCCGGCGGCAATATCACGGCGGCGGCGCAGATGCTCGGGATGAGCCGGGCGCAGGTCAGCTATCGGTTGAAGGGGAAGTGATGGGAGGGCTGGTGCGGGTGTTTGGATACCGCCCCTCACCCCAGCCCTCTCCCGGGGGGAGAGAGGCCGTTCGGTGTAGGCCCGATCTCCCCTCGTCCTGGCTTCAGAGCGCCGTGGTGAACTTCAGCCAGTAGGTCTGCCCTTCCGGCCGGTTGCGCACGCCGGATTCGTCCTGCCATTTGGCGCTGAAGAACCAGCCGTCCTTGCTGGCGTACTGCACGGCCGGGCCGATGGAGAAGGTCCGGCCGCGGTTGCCGTCGGTGGCGTCGACCTGCGCGGAGGCGCCGCACTTGTCGTCGCTGATCTGCTGGTAGGCGTGGCCGCCGACGCCGATCACCCAGCCGTTGCCCAGGCCCCAGCCGAGCGTGTAGTCGGCGTGCAGCTCGCGGCCGGAGCGGTAGTGGGTGTCCCTGTTCTCGAAGTTGTAGTCGTGCATCAGGCGCACGTCGGCGTTGAAGCCGGCGGGGTCCAGGTAGGTCATGGCCAGCACGGCCTGCACGGTGTAGTAGTTGGTGCCCAGGTTGACCAGGTCGTCCTTGTCGTACTCGCTGGCGGTGGGCAGGATGAAATCGACGCCGGTGGCGACATGGAACTTGTCGCTCGGGTGGAAGCCGATCACCGGGCCGAGGTGGGCGTCGCCGATGCCGCGCTTGTGGTCGCGCTGGCCGCCGACGTTCAGGCGGATGTCGTTGAGCGGCAGCAGGGCGTGGAAGCCGAGCTGGCCGCCGAGGACCTGCCGTTCGGTGACCCAGACGAAGCGCGGCACGATGGTGGTGACGCGCAGGTCGAAGTCCACCGGCAGCTTGTCGCCGGCGTCGTCGCGCAGCGTATCGGCCAGGTAGTTGCCGACGAACACCTGCCCGTAGGTGCCGGGCGGCGGCAGGATGCCCATGCCGTGGATTTCGATGCCCATCGGCCAGGAGGAGACGCCGCCTTCGGTGGCCTGGACCAGGGAGGCGCCGCCGGCCAGGGCGAGGGCTGTGGCGAGACGGGTCAGGGAAGCGGCACGGAAGCGAATGGATTTGCAATGCATAGGAAAGCCAGCCTTTGTTGTTATGAGTGAGGCGCAGCGGTGCGCCTGGCGGGCTCTCTCAACTAGCGTGCCAGTTCTGGTTTTATAAAAATTCCTTGTTTATCAAATAGATAAGTTTATTCCTGGAAGGGCCTGCCGAGAAAACTGTTAAGAAGAATCCACCATCGCGAGGAAAAATCTTCAGCGGGCGCGTTGTTCCGTGTCTTGCCGGAAGGCCTGTGGCGACACGCCGCTCAGGCGCCGGAAGAAGCGCGAGAAATAGGCCGGGTCGCTGAAGCCCAGGTGGTCCGACAACTGGCTGACGGTCATGGTGGTGTAGACCAGGTTGCGCTTGGCTTCGAGCAGCAGGCGCTGGTGGATGATCTGCAGCGCGGTCTGCCCGGTCAGTCGGCGGCACAGGGTGTTCAGGTGGACGCTGGACAGGCCGATCCGGTGGGCGAAGGTCTCCACCGAGAGGTGTTCGCGGTAGTGCGCCTCCACCAGCCGGATGAAGTTGCCCAGGTACTGGTCGTTGCGCTCGTCGCGATTGGCCGGCGGCAGGTTCTGCCGGCCACGACGGCCGATCCACACCATCAGCACGTTGACCAGCGAGTGCAGCATCAGGTCGCGGGACGGCTCGCTGCCCTCGTATTCGCGCTGCAAGGTGGCGAACAGGGTGTTGAGGTGGCGGCGGTCCCGGCCGACCGGGTAGCAGCCGGCGGACGCCAGGACCGTGAGCGGACCCAGTTGTTCTTCCAGCCGGGCCACCAGGGGAGCGCCCAGACTGAGGACGTAGCCCTCGGTATTCTCCGAGAAGCGGAAGCCGTGCACGCAGAGCGGCGGCGTCACCTGGATCGCCGCCTCGCGCACCTCCTGGAGCTGGCCTTCGATCTCGATCAGGGCATGGCCGCGCTGGACGTAGAGCAACTGGAACAGGTCGGCATGCCGGTGCGGCTGGATTTCCCAGTGGTGCAGCCGGCTGCGGGAGGGGATGGATTCGCAGTGCAGCAGGTCGGGCGTGGGCCAGGCCTGGTCCTCGCCGTACAGCTTGAAGACGGGAACGCCGCCAGGGGATTTCTTCATGGTCGTGGGAGCCGGTGGTGGCGGGGCGATGGTTCGACGGGTCGTCCGATAATCGCCCTGTGTTTTCAAAAGTACAGGTGATCAGCGGATTTTTACCTTCTTTGGCCGTCTTCTCCATAAAAAAATGCAGGCATCCCCATGGCGACCCGCTCGCTCGTCGCTCTGGGGCAATCCTGGAAAGACAAGAGAGACAATCACAATGAAGACTCAGGTTGCCATTATCGGGGCCGGCCCTTCCGGCCTGCTGCTGGGCCAGTTGCTGCACAAGGCCGGGATCGACAACGTCATCGTCGAGCGCCAGACGCCGGAGTACGTCCTCGGTCGCATCCGCGCCGGCGTGCTGGAGCAGGGGACTGTCGACATGCTGCGCGAGGCCGGGGTGGCCGAGCGCATGGACGCCGAGGGGCTGGTGCACGAGGGCGTCGAACTGATCGTCGACGGCCGGCGGGTATCCATCCCCCTCAAGGAGCTGACCGGCGGCAAGACCGTGGTGGTCTACGGCCAGACCGAGGTCACCCGCGACCTGATGGACGCTCGCCGGGCCGTCGGTGCGCCCACCGTCTATTCCGCCGCCGACGTGCAGGTTCATGACATCGAGGGCGAACGCCCCTACCTGACCTACGAGAAGGACGGCCAGGTCCATCGCATCGACTGCGACTACATCGCCGGTTGCGACGGTTTCCACGGTGTCTCCCGGCAGAGCATCCCGGCCGAGGTGCTGACCCACTACGAGCGCATCTACCCGTTCGGCTGGCTGGGCCTGCTTTCCGATACCCCGCCGGTCAACGACGAACTGATCTACGCCCACCACGACCGCGGCTTCGTGCTGTGCAGCCAGCGCTCGCGCACCCGCAGCCGCTACTACCTGCAAGTGCCGCTGAGCGAAAAGGTCGAGGACTGGTCCGACGAGCGCTTCTGGGAAGAGCTCAAGGCCCGCCTGCCGGAAGACGTGGCCGGCCGGCTGGTCACCGGTCCGTCGCTGGAGAAGAGCATCGCCCCGCTGCGCAGCTACGTGGTCGAGCCGATGCAGTACGGCAAGCTGTTCCTGGTCGGCGACGCCGCCCACATCGTCCCGCCCACCGGCGCCAAGGGCCTGAACCTGGCGGCTTCCGACGTCTGCTACCTGTACCGCATCCTGGTCAGGGTCTACCGGGAAGGGCGCACCGACCTGCTGGCGAAATACTCCGAGCTGGCCTTGCGCCGTATCTGGAAGGGCGAGCGCTTCAGTTGGTTCATGACCAACCTGCTGCACGACTTCGGCGATGACAAGGACGCCTGGGACCGCAAGATGCAGCAGGCCGACCGCGAGTACTACCTGGGCTCCCACGCCGGCCTCGTCAACATCGCCGAGAACTACGTCGGCCTGCCCTACGAGGACATCGAATGAGCGTCGCCATCCCAGGAGAGGGGCTCCGCCATGGGGATATTTGACTGGAAACACTGGCTGGTGCTGCTGGTGGTGGCGATCGTCGTGTTCGGCAGCAAGCGCCTGAAAAGCCTGGGGGAAGACCTGGGCGAATCGATCAGGGGATTCCGTCGTTCCCTGCGCGACGCCGACGAGGAGGTGGCCGCCGTGGCGCCGCCGCCGCCGCCGCCGGCGATCGGCAGCGAGGTTGGCGAGCGTCAGGAGCGTCGGGAGCGACCGGCGTCGGTGGGTCCCGGCTAGCCGGGACTCCTCCGGTGCGATGCCGGCCGGATCGTTTTCCGATGAATCCGTGCCGGGTTCCGACAAATCCGTACCGAGGTCGCTGGGCGGAAGGGGCGAGCATTGCTAGTCTGCTGATAGGCGGGCGCGCAGCCCCGTCCATCCGCGCCCGGGCAGTCGCAAGGCCGGGCCTCTCATCGCATAAGGAAAGATTCGATGTCGGACGAGCGCATCGTGGGAAAGACGACGTCGCGTGAATTGCTGGACGTGCTGATTCGCGCCGGACTCATCGTCGTGCTGGTGGTGTCCTGCTACCAGATCTTCAATCCGTTCCTGGGCCTGATGCTGTGGTCGCTGATCCTGGCGGTGACGCTCCATCCGCTGAACCTTCGCCTGTCGAGCCGGTTGGGCGAGCGTCACGGGCGGGCGGCGTTCATCATCGTGGTCATCGCCCTGGCCCTGCTGATGCTGCCGTTGTCCATGCTCGGCAGTTCGATCGTCGAGTCGGTGCAGAAGGGCATGGAGCTGGTGGAGAGCGGCGGTCTGAAGATTCCTCCACCCGTGCCATCGGTGGCCGGTTGGCCGCTGGTGGGTGAGCCGTTGTTCAACTTCTGGCAGCACGCGTCGGGCGACATGAGCTGGTTGCTGCAGCAGGTGCTGCCCCATGTGCAGGGCGTGGCCAAGGTCGTCCTGGCCCAACTGGCCGGCGCCGGCCTGGGGCTGATGATCTTCATCTGTGCGCTGATCATCGCCGGGGTGATCATGGCCTACGGCGACACCGGAGCCTCCACCGCACGGGCCATCGCCACCCGGATCTCCGGGCCGGTGCGCGGGCCGCAACTGGCCGAGCTGTGCACGGCGACCATCCGCGCGGTCGCGCAGGGCGTGGTCGGCATCGCCTTCATCCAGATGCTGCTGGTGGGCGTCGGCCTGGTGCTGATGGGGATTCCCGGCGCTGGCCTGCTGGCCCTGGCCGTGCTGCTGCTGGGCATCATGCAGTTGCCGATCGCACTGATCACCCTGCCGGTGATCGCCTATGTCTTCATCGTCGACGGGGTGACTCTGGTGACCGTACTGTTCGCCGTCTGGACCTTCGTCGCCGGGCTGGTGGACAACGTGCTCAAGCCGCTGTTGCTGGGGCGCGGGGTTTCGGTGCCGATGCCGGTGGTGCTGATCGGCGCCCTGGGCGGCATGGTGGCCAACGGCATCATCGGCCTGTTCGTCGGCCCGGTGATCCTGGCGGTGGGCTACAAGCTGTTCATGTCCTGGGTCCACCAGGACCCGGAAGCCGAGACGGTGCCGGAGGAGGCGCCGACGGACAAGGTCTGAAGGGAGGTTGGGGCCCCGCGCTATTTCAATGGATCCCCGCGTTCGCGGGGATGATGGAGGGGCTTGAGTCCTCCCCGGTCCGCCACTCCCCGCGCATGCGGGAGGCCTGAACACCACCGCAGGTGGTGCTGTCCTCCCCGATCCGTCATTCCCGCGCACGCGGGAATCCAGATACTCCCCCTCAACCCGCGAGTCGGGTCTCGATACGGATTTCGCCGCTGAGCAGCTTGTGCACCGGGCAAGCGTTGGCGATTTCCAGCAGGCGTGCGCGCTGGGCGTCGTCGAGTTCGCCGTGAAAGTCGACGCGGCGCTCGATCTGGGTCAGGGCCGGCGGTGTCAGTTGCTCGGCGCTGATGAACAGCTCGACGTCTATCCCCGTCAGCGGCAGCCCCTTGCGCTGCGCATACATGCTCACGGTGATCGCCGTGCAGGCGCCCAATGCGGACAGCAGCAACTGATGCGGCGAAGGCGCGCTTTCGCCGCCGCCGAGGCTTTGCGGCGCATCGCCGAACCACTGGTGGGCGCCTTCGGAAAGGGTGACCCGGTACGGGGTGGTGCCGATCGTGGCGGTGACGATTTCTTTGCTCATCGTGCTTGCTCCTGGGATTGAACGGGTGTCTGCCGTGGCGGCGAGAGGTGCGCTAACGGTAGACCAGGCGACCCAGGGGCGGGTAGGGCGGAAAACATGTCGCAGCGTTCCATGTCGCGAACGATCGGCGATGTCGGAGCGATACAGGGGCCGCCTCGAACCGGGAAGCGATGAGCATGGTATTCAAATGTGAAATATTCTCTTTTGGAAATAGTAAAGATTTAAATTTACAAATAATATTGGCGGCGCATTCAAGGAGCTCGCCAATGCCACACCAGATCCCTTCACGCTTCGCCCTCTCCATCACCGCCTTGCTCGTCACCCTGTACGCCCAGGCCGAGCCGGATCAACCGAGTGACGGCGAAGAAGGCCAGATAACCCTGGACGCCACCCAGGTCGTGGGCCGGGCCCAGACGCTCTACAAGGTCTCCGAGGCCACTACCGGCACCCGGACGCCGACGCCGCTGGAGAAGGTGCCCCAGGCGATCCAGGTGCTGCCGCGCGAGCTGATCGACGACCAGGCGGCGCGCCAGGTGACCGACCTCTACCGCAACATCAGCGGCGTCACCCAGTTCAGCTACGCCGGCGTGACCATGCGTGGCTTCCGCCAGGAAAACGTGCTGTACGACGGCATGCGCGGCGATCCCTACGCCGGTTTCGCCGTCCCTCTGCTGTTCAACATCGACCGCCTGGAAGTGCTCAAGGGACCGGCCGGGGTGATGTATGGCGGCGGCGACCCGGGCGGGGTGATCAACTACGTGACCAAGAAACCCCAGCACCAGGCCCTGAACCGCCTGCAGGTGCAGGGCGGCAACTACGACTACCGCTCGGGCTCCTTCGAGTCCACCGGTCCCTTGCCGGGCAACGAGCGGCTGCGCTACCGGGTGGGAATCTTCACCGAGGGCGAGAACCCCTTCCGCGACAACACCGACGCCGAGAACAACGTTGCCGATTTCGGCCTGGCCATGGATATCGGCGAAACCGGCGAGCTGACCCTGCAGTACACCGAGATCAAGCAGAAGCTCAACGGCAACCGCCTGCGCGGCGTGCCGGTGAACGACAAGGGCAGTTTCCTCACCGACCGCGAGTGGAATCACAACGAGGGCACCGACTTCCTCGACCTCGACGCCCGCATCGCCCTGGCGCGCTACCAGTTCGCCCCGTCCGACATGGTCGACCTCGACTTCACTGCACGCTGGTTCGAGAACACGGAGCGGCAGCAGTACCACGAGCCCATGGGCCTGGTGGACCGCGACGGCGATGGCACCGGCGAGTGGATGACCCGCCAGTTCCGCGACCAGAAGCGCGAGAACGACGGCCTCAACCTCAACGGCAACAGCATCTGGCGCTTCGACACCGTCGGCTTCGCCCACACCCTGCTGTTCGGCGCCGACTGGTTCCAGTTGGACGGCAACCTGCGGCAGCGTACCGCCGCCAGCGACCTGCGCCCGGACGGCAGGCCGAACCCGGGCGGCACCGTCCCGGGCCTCGACCTGTTCGATCCCGCCTATGGCCAGAGCAGCCGCAGCGACTACGACCTGGACAGCCTGCCCTGGGCCTTCAGCGAAACCCGTGGCACCCGCTACGGCGGCTACCTGCAGGACCAGATCGACCTGACCGAGCGCTGGAGCCTGCTGCTGGGCCTGCGCTGGGACGAGTTCAAGGACGAGAACCGCATCAGCGACTCCTCCGTGCGCGGCGACGACCTGACCTGGCGCCTGGGCACCACCTATGAGCTGGCCCGTGGCGTGAATGCCTACGCCACCCTGGCCACCGGCTTCAACCCGCAGGCCTCCGGCAACCAGGACGAGCGCTTCGGCGGGCCCTTCGACCCCGAGGAAAGCAAGCTCTGGGAGGTCGGCCTGAAGACCGAACTGGTCGATGGCCGGGTCAACCTCAACACCGCCATCTATCGCATCGAGCGTCGCAATATCCTCCAGCAGACCGGCGAGGTGGTGAACGGCTTCAACCAGTTGTCGCCCCTCGGCCTGGTGCGCAGCCAGGGGGTGGAGGTCGACCTGCTGGCCGACCTGACCGAACGCTGGGTGCTCAACCTGTCCTACGCCTACAACGATGCCGAGGTGCGGGACGCCGGCCCCAACGGCATCACCAACTCGGTCGGCAAGCGTTTCGCCAACGCGCCGCGCAACCAGCTCGGCCTGTGGACCCGCTACGACCTGCCGCAGTGGAACTCGGCGGTGTCCTTCGGTTCCGAGTACGTCGACGAGCGCGTCAGCCTCGACGGCCAGACCGTGAAGCCCTACACCATCTTCGATGCCAGTTGGCAAACCACGATCCAGAACTGGAAGTTCCAGGCCAACGTGAAGAACCTGTTCGACCGGAAGTACGCCGCCAGCGGCTTCATCGAGCGCAACGGGCACTTCCCGGGCGAGCCGCGACGCTTCTATGTGCAGGCCACCTACGACTTCTGATCGTGCGAGCTGATCCCTCCCCGAAAACGGGCAAGCAGCACCGCCGGCTATGGTTCGACATCCATAGCTGGGCGGGGCTCAAGTTCAGCCTGCTGATGACGTTCGTCTGTCTGACCGGAACCCTGGCGGTCTTCGCCCATGAGATCGACTGGTTGCTGCACGAGGAAATCCAGGTCACGCCCCAGGCGCGCACGGCCAGTTGGGGAGACATGCTGGAGGCGATCCAGACGCGCTATCCGGACTGGACCCTGGACTACCTCGCCGCGCCCGAGGGGCCGCGTTTCGCCGCCATGGCCACGATGGTCACCGGCGACGGCGAGCGGCGCTTCGTCTGGGTCGACCCCTACCTCGGCCAGGTGACCGGGGACACCGGCTGGCTGTCGGCCCAGCGTATCCTGCGCACCAGCCACCGCCACCTGCTGCTGCCGACCCGCATCGGCGTGCCGCTGGTGTCGGCGCTGAGCCTGCTTCTGCTGTTGTCGCTGATCAGCAGCCTGTACATCTACAAACACTGGTGGCGCGGCTTCTTCACCTGGCCACGGGGCGGTCGTCCGCGCCGCCTGTGGGGCGACGTGCACCGGCTGGCGGGCGTCTGGAGCCTGTGGTTCGTCGTCCTGATGGCGGCGACCGGTTTCTGGTACCTGGTCGAGTCCCTGGGCGGCGACGCCGCCGTGCCCGCGCTGGCCAGGCAGGCCCAGTCCGAGCGGCCGGCGACGCCGCTGGATCCCGCCTCGGTGGACCGTGCGGTAACCGAGGCGCGGCGGCTCTGGCCGGCATTCGAGGTGAGGGGCCTGTACCCGTCGCCGGATGGCTCCAGCCTGCGCCTGGCCGGGCAGGCACAGGCCTGGCTGGTACGGGACCGGGCCAACGTGCTGGTCTTCGACCTGCGCCAGGGCCTCCTGCGGGGACAGTTCGACGCCAGGGACATGAGCCTTCACCAGCGCATCGCGGAAATGGCCGACCCGCTGCACTTCGGTACGTTCATGGGGCTGTCCAGCAAGTTGCTGTGGTTCCTGTTCGGCGCCGCGTTGACCGCCCTGAGCGTCACCGGTGTGTATCTCTATGGCCTGCGCAGCATCGAGGCGCTGCGCTCGCGGCAACGACGGGAGCAGAGAAGATGAGTCCGTGGAAGGTCGCCTGGCGCGGCATGGGGCGCTGGGGCTGGCTGTGCCTGGGGCTGCTGGCGGTATGGCTGGGCTTGCTGGTGGTAGTGCTGGTGCGCTGAGGCGAGCGCTTGGCAGGCGTCCTCGCTCAGCATTCGATGATGTTCACCGCCAGCCCGCCGCGGGCGGTCTCCTTGTACTTGCTCTTCATGTCGGCGCCGGTCTGGCGCATGGTGCGGATCACCTTGTCGAGCGAGACGTAGTGCTTGCCGTCGCCGCGCAGGGCCATGCGCGCGGCGTTGATGGCCTTCACCGAACCCATGGCGTTGCGCTCGATGCACGGCACCTGGACCAGCCCGCCGATGGGGTCGCAGGTCAGGCCGAGGTTGTGCTCCATGCCGATCTCGGCGGCATTCTCCACCTGCTGCACGGTGCCGCCGAGCACTTCGCAGAGCGCGCCGGCGGCCATCGAGCAGGCCACGCCCACCTCGCCCTGGCAGCCCACCTCGGCGCCGGAGATCGAGGCGTTCTCCTTGTAGAGGATGCCGATGGCGGCGGCGGTGAGCAGGAAGCGCTCGACGCCCTGGTCGTTCGCGCCGGGAATGAAGCGTGAGTAGTAGTGGAGCAGCGCCGGGATGATGCCGGCCGCGCCGTTGGTCGGTGCGGTGACCACCCGGCCGCCGCTGGCGTTTTCCTCGTTCACCGCCAGGGCGTAGAGGTTCACCCAGTCGAGCACGTTCAGGCTGTCGCGCAGGTTGGCTTCCGGATGTTCGCTGAGCTGGCGGTACAGCGCGGCGGCGCGGCGCTTGACCTTGAGCCCGCCGGGCAGGATGCCTTCGTTGTGGCAGCCGTTGCTCACGCAGTCCTGCATGACCTGCCAGATGCGTTGCAGCCCGGCCGAGGTGTCGGCGTCCGGGCGCCAGGCCTTTTCGTTCTCGCGCATCAGTTGGCTGATCGACAGGCCGTGCCCGACGCACAGGTCCAGCAACTGCCTGGCGGTGGTGAAGGGGTAGGGGAGTTCGGTACGGTCCTCCACGATGCGGTCGAGGCCGGCGGCGCTCTCGTCGACCACGAAGCCACCGCCCACCGAGTAGTACTCGCGGCTGCGCAGTTGCAGGCCGGCGACGTCGAAGGCGCGGAAGATCATGCCGTTGGGGTGATAGGGGAGCGGCTTGCGGATGAACGCCAGGTGTTCCTTCTCGTGGAAAACGATCGGTTTGTGGCCGAGCAGGTTGAGGCGACCGCTGCCGCGCAGGCGTTCCAGGCGCTCGGGAATGCTCCGGGTGTCCACCAGGTCCGGCTGTTCGCCTTCCAGGCCGAGCAGCACCGCCTTGTCGCTGCCGTGGCCCTTGCCGGTGGCGCCGAGCGAGCCGTACAGCTCTACCTTGACGGTCTCGGTGTCTTCCAGAAGGCCATCGCGTTGCAGGCCCTCGGCGAAACGCACGGCCGCGCGCATCGGGCCCACGGTGTGCGAGCTGGAGGGGCCGATGCCGATCTTGAACAGGTCGAATACGCTGAGTGCCATGCCGGTCTCGTGATGGCTGCCGTTCCTGTTCAGCTTAGATCACGTGTCCCGACCGCCGACTGTGGGGGCGAGTTCTGCTCGCGAACTCCGGCAACGCAAAAGCTTCGCGAGCAGAGCTCGCGCCTACGGATACTGGATCCCCGCGAACGCGGGGACCCAATAAAAAGAAACCCAATAAAAAGCACAGGAATCCACAACCAACCGACCCACAACGCCTTCTGCTTGAAATATTGAACGGGCGGTGCGTATTTTGTACGCGTCGCCCATAGGGAGCGGCATCAGTCTCTACAAGGATAAGAAGTCATGACTACCGAAGGCCGTGGTTCGCTCGCCGAACGCTTGAGCGGCATCGATGAAATCGAGTGTGTAACCCCTGATCTCAATGGCGTGCCGCGCGGCAAGGTGATGACCGCCGAAGGCTTTCTCGCCGGCCGCCGGCTGCAACTGGCGCGTGGCGTATTGCTGCAATGCATCATGGGCGGCTATCCGCCGGCCAGCTTCTACGGCAGCGACGACGGTGACCTGGCGCTGGTCGCCGATCCCGCGCAGATCCACCGCCTGCCCTGGAGCGACACGCCGCGCGCCCTGGCGGTCTGCGATGCCGTCGAGCTGGACGGCAAGGCTTCCGGGCTGTCCACCCGCGCACTGCTCAAGCAGGTGATCGCCGCCTACGCCGAGCATGGCCTGGCGCCGGTGGTGGCGACCGAGCTGGAGTTCTTCGTGTTCGCCCCGAACGCCGATCCGCAGCAGCCGTTCCAGCCGCCGCGGGGCCTGGATGGGCGTCGCGAGGTCGGGCATTCGGCGTTCAGCGTGGCCTCCAACAACGGCCTGCGGCCGTTCTTCGCGGAGGTCTATCGCTGCATGGAGGCGCTCGGCCTGCCGCGCGATACCTTCATGCACGAGATGGGCGTCAGCCAGTTCGAGATCAACCTGTTGCACGGCGATCCGCTGCTGCTGGCCGACCAGACCTTCCTGTTCAAGCACCTGCTCAAGGAAGTGGCGCTCAAGCACGGCCTGACCGTGGTGTGCATGGCCAAGCCGCTGGCCGGCACGCCGGGCAGTTCCATGCATATCCACCAGAGCGTGGTGGAGCAGGGCAGCGGCCGGAACATCTTCAGCGATGAGGCGGGCGAGGCGACGCCGGCCTTCTACCATTTCATCGGGGGCCAGCAGGCGGCGCTGGCCGACTTCACCCTGCTGTTCGCCCCGCATGTGAACTCCTACCAGCGCCTCTGCCACCCCTACGCCTCGCCGAACAATGCCTGCTGGTCGCACGACAACCGCGCCGCCGGCCTGCGCATCCCGGCCAGTTCGCCGGCCGCGCGGCGGGTGGAGAACCGCCTGCCGGGCGCCGACGCCAACCCCTACCTGGCCCTGGCCGCCAGCCTGGCCGCCGGCCTGCACGGGATCGACGAGAAGCTGGAGCCGAGCCCGCCGATCCAGGGCGAGTTCGCGGTGCCGGACGAGCTCACGCTGCCATGTGCCATGCACACGGCGATCGAGCGTCTGAAGCGCAGCCAGTTGGCGCGGGAATGGTTCGGCAACGAGTTCATCGACGGCTACATTGCTAGCAAGGCGTTGGAGCTGGGCAGCTTCCTCGATGAGATCACGCCGTGGGAGCGGCGTGTGCTCGCCGCCCAGGCCTGACGCATCCGGACACGGCCATGACCTTTTCAGGCATGGACCGTTCCGGCGTTTCCCCCATCATTTCCGCTGGTACGGAAATACCCCCTACGAACGGAGCCAAGGAGACACCGGCGGGCAAATGAGAGGCATCTGGAAATCCTTCAGGGCGTTGTATTTCGCCACCCTGCTGATGTTGATCGGCTCCGGCCTGCTCAGCACCTACCTGGCGCTGCGCCTGGCCGACCGCGCCGATGGCCTGTGGGTCGGCGCGCTGATGGCGGCCAACTATTTCGGCCTGGTGCTCGGCGGCAAGCTCGGCCACCGGCTGATCGCCAGGGTCGGGCACATCCGCGCCTACGTCGCCTGCGCCGGGGTGGTCACCGCGGCGGTGCTCGGCCACGGCCTGCTCGACTGGCTGCCGGCCTGGCTGGTGCTGCGCGCCATGGTCGGCCTGGGCATGATGTGCCAGTACATGGTGATCGAGAGCTGGCTCAACGAGCAGGCCGAGGCGAGCCAGCGCGGCCAGGTATTCTCCGGCTACATGATTGCTTCCTACCTGGGGCTGGTGCTGGGGCAACTGGCGCTGGTGCTGCATCCGGGCCTCGGTCCGGAGCTGCTGATGCTGGTGGCGCTGTGCTTCGCGCTGTGCCTGGTGCCGGTGGCGCTGACCCGCAAGCTGCACCCGGCGCCGCTGCACCCGGCGCCCCTGGAACCGCGTTTCTTCATCGGACGGGTGCCGCAGTCGCTGACCACGATACTGGTTTCCGGGCTGGTGATCGGCTCCTTCTACGGCCTCGCGCCGCTCTACGCCACGCGCCAGGGGCTGGGCACCGAGCAGGTCGGCCTGTTCATGGGGAGCTGCATCCTGGCCGGCTTGCTGGTGCAGTGGCCGCTGGGCTGGCTGTCCGACCGCCATGATCGCGCCCGCCTGATCCGTGGCTGCGCGATATTGCTGGCGCTGGCCGCGCTACCCCTGGCGGTACTGCCGCAAGCGCCGTTGCCGATGCTGTTCGCCGTCGGCTTCGTGGTCTGCCTGTTGCAGTTCTGCCTCTATCCGCTGGCGGTGGCGTTTTCCAACGACCACGTGGAAACCGAGCGGCGGGTGTCGCTGAGCGCCATGCTGCTGGTCACCTTCGGCGTCGGCGCCTGCGTCGGCCCCTTGCTGGGCGGGGTGCTGATGCGCCTGCTGGGGGCCAACATGCTGTATGTGTTCGTCGTGCTGTGCGCCCTGGTGCTGGTCTGGCGAGTGCGTCCGGAAGCGGTCACCCACCTGCATCAGGTCGAGGATGCGCCGCTGCACCACGTGGCGATGCCGGACAACCTGACCAGCTCGCCGCTGGTGGCCGCGCTCGATCCGAGGGTCGACGAGCAGGTGGTCAAGGACCAGATGCTGGGAACTGCGGAGCCGCAGGCGGACGAGCCGAAGGTCTGACGGCTACAGCTCGTCGCGCCGCGCCTCGCGCTGCAACTGGTAGACGAAGCGCTCGATCTGCCGTTGTTCCAGCCCGCCGATCTGGTGGAAGCGCAGGCCGGCGAAGCTCAGGTCGAGCTTTTCTTCGTACTGCACATGGCGCAGTTCGACCGCGCAGGTCAGGGTCCCGAAGGGGAGCTGGATGGTCAGGCGCTCGTAGACCTGGCCCGGTTGCAACTGCTTGCCGAGGTCGCCGGAGAAGCGCAGCTTGCAGCCGGTGGCGGAGATATCCAGCATCTGGCCTTTCAGCGACTTGGCCAGCTTGTCGCCCGCCAGCTCGATGCCGACCATCTGGGTCTGCTTCAGAGGGGCGCGGTAGGCGTTGCGGCGCTGATGGTAGTGGACCTCGCCGGGCAGCAGGCTCCAGTAGCAACGATGCCCTTCGAGCTCGCCGAACTGAACCGGGTGCTGGCATTCCCAGGCAATCCGCACGCCTTCGTGGAAGCCTTCGACCTTGAAGCTTTCGCCGTTGCTCAGGAAGCGTTCGCCGTCGTTCGGGATCAGTTCGTCGAAGGCCAGGTAGCCGCGCTCGCGGTTGACCTCGATGAGGTAGGTCTGGAAGCGCTGGCTGCGCTCATGGAAGGTAATCACCAGCGGATCGTGGTGTTGCTGCAGCAGGCGCAGGTTGGAGTAGATCTCCAAGGGGGCGGTGAGAACTCTTGGGGGTTGCGGGCCATTATCCGCGTTGAAGGGGTTGGACACGGTCCGCGCATCTCCGGGCTGGAATTCCAGCGCTAGCATACTGGCGTTTTGCCTTTATGTCCGCGCCGTCTCGTTCTGGTGTTCGGCTCGTTCAGGCCTGGCTGAGTGGGCGCTGCGTGGCGACGCTGGCAGTGCCGCCGCGGCTGTCGTAGAGCCCCGGGGTGTCGCTGCCGCCGCGCAGGATGCCGAGCACGCTGCGTACCGAGGCCTGGCTGGTGCGCACGACGCGGCCGTTGCGCAGGTTGGCGGCCTGGCATTCCTCCAGCAGGGCGCTCAGTTCGTCGCCACGGGCCAGCAGCTCGGCGCCCTGGGCGGAGCGGCTGGCGAGGGTTTCGAGGCCGGCGCGATCGGCGCCGAGTTGCAGGCTGGCCATGATCTGGTTGCGCTGGTTGCCGTGTTGGGCAAGTTGCGCGAGCAAGGGCTGCTTCTCGCCGAGAAGGCTTTCCAGGCGCGCCAGGTCGCGCTCGCCGAGAGCCTGGAATTCGGCTTCTATCAGCTCGAGCAGGCGCCGGGCGGCGGTGATGTCCTCGTTGAACAGTTGCAGCAGGGTTAGATCGTGCATGGCAGGCTCTGGGAGTCAGCGGGCCGGTGTGGCCCGAAGGGCGTCCAACATCTCCAGCGCGCCCGGGGGACTTAGCGCTGGGATTCGAAGTTGAGCAGCTTGCTGGCGACGCGCTGGCTGTCGACCTGGTAGCTGCCGTCGGCGATCGCCTGCTTGAGACGCTCCACGCGCTCCTTGTCGACGATGGGCTGGTCGTTCAGCTTTTCGGTGATCTTCTGCAACTGCTGGGCCTCCTGGCTGAGCTGCACGGATTCACCGGCCTGGGCCGCCGTCTGCTCGGTCGGCGCTTGCGGCGAAGCGGGCTGTTGGGTGCCGACGGACTCGCTGCGAGCCCCGCTCTGGGTGCCGGTGGTACGTCCAGCGGTGCTGGGCGTGGCGGCATTGTTGGGCCGGTTGAAGTCGATGACCATGATGCGAAAACCTCTGAGGGTGTTGGACGCTTGCCAGGTTTTTCGGCCGAGCCTGAAGAAACTTTAGGGTAAAAACGCGCATTTCATCCCAATTTCTACAGACTGGTCGAGCGATGCCGCGTCGATAACCGCCTCACCGGGGCATTTTAGGAAAAATCATCCCCGGCAGGCCACAGGAGTCGTGCCTACAACGCCACTTCGACCATCCCCGGGCCGGCGACCCGTGCCTTGATCACCCGCTGCGAACTCAGGTTGCGCACGCGGATCTGCTGGCCTTCGGCGCCATCGGACAGGGCCTCGCCGTTCATGTGCACGTTCACCTTGCCGCCGCGCGCGCTGATCATCACGTGGTCGCCCTTGCGGACCACCTGCGAACGTTGCAGGTGCGCAGGGGCCAGCACCTGGTCCGCCAGCAGCGGGCGGGTGATGGTCTTGCCGACTGCCTGTTCCATGGCGGTCAGGTAGCCCTGGCCGAGCAGGCCGACATCGCGCTCCACCAGGCTGAGATCGTCCACGCCGATGGTTTCGCCACGCTTCATCGGCCGGATGAGCGCGACCACATCGCGGAACAGCTTGACCTGGGCGGGGACGAACACCGTCCAGGGCGAGTTGCCGTCGCAGCGCACGCGGACGGTGACCCGGCCGATGGGGCTCGCGGCGTTTTCCTGCGAGGCCGTCAAATCCCTGTCGCATTGCGCCAGGCGCAGGCGTGGGTCGAGGCGGTTGACCTGTATTTCGTAGCGGCCTTCGATGCCGCTGCGCTGCAAATAGTCCTCGACCGTGAACTCAAGAAAACCCTGGGCGGTGCCGATAAGCACTTCAGGCGGGGTCGTGGTGGCGTTTGCGGCGGAGCTGTAGCCGAGCCATGGCAATCCCGGTAAAACTGCCAGGCAGATGGCGTGGCGTTTTGCCACCAGGCGCCGAAAATATGTCGTCATCAGGTTCATACGACTTGTGTAGCAAGGCCCGTGCCGCCTCGGGGCGACGGTGTCAACGAATGAGGAGACCGCGGCATGGCCGGTGTGATGGATTCAGTTAACCAGCGGACGCAACTGGTCGGGCAGAACCGCCTGGAGCTGCTGCTGTTCCGCCTCGATGGCCGCCAGCTCTACGGCATCAACGTGTTCAAGGTGAAGGAGGTGCTGCAGTGCCCCAGGCTCACCGTGATGCCCAAGTCCAGCCCGGTGGTGCGCGGGGTGGCGAACATCCGTGGCGGCACCATCCCGATCCTCGACCTGTCGCTGGCCACCGGGCGGCGCAGCCTGGATGACCTGGCCAACAGCTTCGTCATCATCACCGAGTACAACACCAAGGTGCAGGGCTTCCTGGTGCGCTCGGTGGAACGCATCGTCAACATGAACTGGGAAGAGATCCTGCCGCCGCCGAAGGGCACCGGCCGCGAGCACTACCTGACCGCCGTCGCCCAACTGGACCAGCAACTGGTCGAGATCATCGACGTGGAGAAGATCCTCGCCGAGGTGGCGCCGACTTCCGAGGTGATTTCCGAGGGGGTGATCGACGCCGAGACCCAGAGCAAGGCCGTCAGCAAGCGCGTGCTGATCGTCGACGACTCGTCGGTGGCGCGCAAGCAGGTGACCCGTTGCCTGCAGACGGTGGGGGTGGAGGTCACCGCCCTGAACGACGGCCGCGAAGCCCTGGACTACCTGCGCCAGCTCGCCGACTCGGGCAGGAACCCCAACGACGAGTTCCTGATGCTGATCTCCGACATCGAGATGCCGGAGATGGACGGCTACACCCTGACCGCCGAGGTCCGCCACGATCCGCGCATGCAGAACCTGCACATCCTCCTGCATACTTCGCTTTCCGGCGTGTTCAACCAAGCTATGGTGAAGAAGGTCGGGGCGGACGATTTCCTCGCCAAGTTCCGTCCGGATGACCTGGCTTCACGCGTGGTGGAGCGCATCCGGGTGACGGATGGGGGCTGAGAGTCATCTTCTTGGCGGTATCCATGACAGGAGAGGCGGCCTTAGTGTCTTCAGGTGATTTGGGTTTCGATCAGTTCCGGGCGTTCCTGGAGAAGGCCTGCGGCATCCTGCTGGGCAGCAACAAGCAGTACCTGGTTTCCAGCCGGCTGAACAAACTGATGGAGCAGAACGGCATCAGGAGCCTCGGTGAGCTGGTCCAGCGCATGGAAACCATGCCGCGCAGCGGCCTGCGCGAGCAGGTGGTGGACGCCATGACCACCAACGAGACCCTGTGGTTTCGCGATACCTATCCGTTCGAGGTGCTCAAGTCGCGGGTGCTGCCGGAACTGCTCAAGGAAACCCCGAACCAGCGCCTGCGTATCTGGTCGGCGGCGTCCTCGTCCGGCCAGGAGCCGTATTCGATCTCGATGGCCATCGACGAATTCGAGCGCAGCAACCCCGGCATGTTGCGCGGCGGCGTGCAGATTCTCGGCACCGACCTGTCCAGCTCCATGCTGCAGGCCTGCCGCACGGCCGAGTACGACAGCCTGGCGATCGGCCGGGGCCTGTCCCAGGATCGCCTGCAGCGCTACTTCGACAACAAGGCGCCGGGCCGCTGGGCGGTCAAGCCGGCGATCAGGAACCGCGTCGAGTTCCGCGCCCTGAACCTGCTGGACAGCTACGCGGTGCTTGGCAAGTTCGACATCGTGTTCTGCCGCAACGTACTGATCTACTTCTCCGCCGACGTGAAGCGCGACATCCTCCTGCGCATCCACGCCACCCTGCGGCCAGGCGGCTACCTGTTCCTGGGTGCCTCCGAAGCGCTGAACGGCCTGCCGGACCACTACCAGATGGTCCAGTGCAGTCCGGGGATCATCTACAAGGTGAAGTGATTCAGGGGGGGCAGTGGCTGCCCGTAGAATGGGGCGAGCGAAGCTCACCCGTCATCCCCGCGAAGGCGGGGATCCAGAAGCTGGTAGCCCGGATGCAATCAGGGAGATGTGCCTACCCACAGACCCCTCTCCCCCGGCCCCTCTCCCATGAATGGGAGAGGGGTGACAGGGGACGAAGCTTCGGCGTTTCAGGCCAGTTCGAAGTTTCCCTGGGGACTGGTGGCCGGAGGATGGGTATCGTCGCTGCGCTCCTCGACCCATCCTACGAAGCTCATCCGTCATCCCCGCGAAGGCGGGGATCCAGAAGCTGGTAGCCCGGATGCAATCCGGGGAGATGCGTCCACCCACAGACCCCTCTCCCC
>NZ_CAJFCI010000056.1 GCF_904061905.1 Zestomonas carbonaria | reverse complement strand
GGGCTATCCAGGGGGACGAGGGGCGGAATCGGGGATCAATTCGCCTTCGTGCCAGCTCGATCAGCGCTGGTCGCGGGCGAAAGTGGGGGCCTCGTGAGCGAGGACGGTATCGACCGGCTCGACCAGGTTGGGCAGGGAGAAGTAGAACGCCGCACCTGCCCTGGCCTGGTCGTCGGCCCAGATCCGGCCACCGTGCCTTTCGATGATGGAGCGGCAGATGGGGAGTCCCATCCCCATTCCTTCCGCTTTCGTCGTGAAGAAGGGATTGAAGAGCTTCGACTTCACCTGCGGGTCTATTCCCGGTCCGGTATCCATGACCGCCAGCAGCGGGTCGCCCTGGTCGGATCGCTGCAGTCGCACACGCAGTCGCCGCTTGTCTCCCGGGCATCCGCCCATGGCCTGCATTCCGTTCATCACCAGGTTGATGATCACCTGCTGCAACTGAACGCGATCCCCTTGCACGGCAAGCGTCTCGGTCGTCAGCGCTGCCGACAGGATAACGCTGTTGTGCGCGGCTTCCCGCTGAACCAGCGCAAGGGCCTCTTCCACGACCTCCCGCAGATCCAGTGGCGCATATTGCGGATCCGATTTCCTGGACAGCGCGCGGATTCGAAGGATCACGTCACTGGCCCGACGCACCTCGCTCAGCACCCGTGCGATGCCGTCACGTACTTCCTGCAAGTCGGGTTCGTCGTGTTTCAGCCAGTGCAGGCAGGCCTCGCCGTTGGCGGCTATTGCCGACAGCGGCTGGTTGACTTCATGGGCGATCGACGCGACCAGTTCGCCAAGGGTCGTTACCCGGGTGACGTGCGCCAATTCGACCTGGGAACGATGAAGGGCCTCCTCGGCGATCTTGCTGGCGGTCACCTCCATCAGTGCCCCGACATATTCGCAGTTCCCGGTGTTGTCCATTACCGGATGGGCAAGCATGTGCACGTACTTGATGCGTCCATCCGGCATCGATAGGCGGAATTCGAGGTCCAGCCTGGGTTCCATCCTGAGCGCGTCGGCGAACGACCGCTCGATGACAGCCCTGTCGTCGGGGTGGGTCTTCTGGAGGATGCGCTCCAGCGATGGTCTTTCGTCGGGGGAGAACTCGAATAGGCGCAGCGCCTCCTCCGAGCAGTAGATGTCGCCTCTGGGCACCTTGATCCCGATGCTGCTGGTGCGGCTGATGCGCTGTGCGCCGGCAAGGAATGCCTCGCTGCGGCGCAGTGCCTCGATGGCCTGGTTTCGCTCCGTGACATCGTTGTGCGTGGCAAGGATGCCGATGGGGCGGTCATGTTTGTCGCGGAGCAGCGCACATCGGCAAGTGGCTGTAATGGGGGCTCCATCGCGCCGATATACGACAAGCTCGCCTTCCCACGTCCCGGCGTCGAGCAATGTCGTCATTATGTCCTTCATGGGAAGCGGGAACCGTGTCCTCAGCAGCTCATGAAGATTCTTGCCCTTGGCTTCTTTCTGGCTCCAGCCGTAGAGCTTTTCCGCACCCTGGTTCCAACGGGTTATCGTGCCATCGAGCGTCCGTACGATTATGGCGTCATGGGTCTGTGAAAGTTGCTTGAGTTGTACTTGAAGTTCGTCGTTGGCGGACTTGTTCTTGAGCGCGAAAACCGTCGTGATGGTTATCGCGACCAGACTCACCAGGCAGCGTGTGAAAGCGGGAGTGGCAATATCGCCAAAGTGGGATATCAGGAAGGAAACAGCCGTGAGAAACATGCAGGTCAGTGCTATTCCCAGCACACCCCTGCGGCTGAATACCGCTACCGAGATCAGAATTACCGTTACATACAGGACGGCGACGGCTATCTCCAGCGATGTCGCAGTGTCAATGATGAAAATGACCGCAGCCAGGATGATGGCGCCAATTCGTAAAAGAGTTTCTCGAATCGTTTGCATGGGCGCCTGCGATACTTGTGTTTCGTCATTATTGCGTGAGGCGTGGCATTTTCCAGGTATGAACTCCGCTCGGATCAGTAGGAGCGGGCAACCTGCCAGGAAACTTCACGAAAAGGCTGGTTGTTCAGGAATCTGGTGCCGGAAGAATAAGTTCATATGTTGGCTGGAGAAACTATACGTTGGTTTATCCAGGAGGGGGGCTTCTGGGTATCGGAAGTCGTTCGGTCCGGTGTCTCTTCCGGGCCGTCCGTGCGGCCCGGAAGCGCTCCCCGTCCTATGGGGCATACCGTTCAATGAAGCCTTTCGACTGCCGCCTGGACGCCGGCACCGTAGTCGGGATGGGCCCGGGTGCAGTTATCGATGTGGCGCTGGATCACTTCCCGGGACGCGCCCTTCATCGCCCGAGCCGTGTTGTCGAACAGCGCCTGCTTCTGCTCCGGGGTCATCAGGCTGAACAGGGCGCCTGGCTGGGAGTAGTGGTCTTCATCGGGGCGGGGATTCCAATGGTCGACAGGGCCCGTGATGCTCAGTGGCGGCTCGGCGAAATCGTGTTGGTCACTCCATTGGCCGGCACTGTTGGGTGAGTAGGGGCATAGGCCGCCGTGGTTTCCATCCACGCGCATCTGGCCATCGCGGTGATAGCTGTGGACCGGGCAACGGGCACTGTTCACCGGGATCGATGCGTGGTTCACCCCGAGTCGATAGCGCTGGGCATCCCCGTACGAGAACAGCCGTCCCTGGAGCATCTTGTCTGGAGAAAAGCCGATTCCCGGAACTATGTTGGCCGGGCTGAACGCCGCCTGTTCCACTTCGGCGAAGTAGTTGTCCGGGTTGCGGTTGAGTTCCAGGACGCCGACCTCGTGCAGCGGATAGTCGCTGTGCGGCCAGACCTTCGTCAGGTCGAAAGGATTGGTGTGATAGCTGGCGGCGTCATCCTCGGGCATCACCTGTACGTACAGGGTCCAGCGCGGGTACTCGCCGCGTTCGATGCTGTCGTACAGATCGCGCTGGTGGGTCTCGCGATCCTGGCCGATCAGCGTGGTGGCTTCGGCATCGGTCAGGTTCTTGATGCCTTGTTGCGTCTTGAGGGTGAACTTCACCCAATGGCGTTCATTGGCGGCGTTGATGAAGCTGAAGGTATGGCTGCCGAAGCCGTGCATATGGCGATAGCTGGCCGGAATCCCCCGGTCGCTCATCACGATGGTGACCTGGTGCAGGGCCTCGGGCAGCAATGTCCAGAAGTCCCAGTTGTTCTGCGCGCTGCGCACGCCGGTGCGAGGGTCCCGCTTCACGGCGTGGTTGAGGTCGGGAAACTTCAGTGGGTCCCGGATAAAGAATACCGGGGTGTTGTTGCCGACGAGGTCCCAGTTGCCCTGCTCGGTATAGAACTTGATCGCGAAGCCGCGAATGTCACGTTCCGCGTCGGCCGCGCCGCGCTCACCGGCTACCGTGGAAAAGCGCACGAAAACATCGGTCTTCTTGCCGGCTGCGGAAAACACCTTCGCCTTGGTGAAGCGAGTGATGTCGTGAGTGACGGTGAACGTACCGTAGGCGCCCGACCCCTTGGCGTGCATGCGGCGTTCCGGGATGACCTCCCGGTCGAAATGCGCGAGCTTTTCCAGGAGCCAGACATCCTGCAGCAGGGCCGGCCCTCGTGGCCCTGCGGTCAGGATGTGGTTGTCGTCGACGACCGGGGCACCGAACGCCGTGGTGAGCTTCTTCATCGTTTTTTCCTCATGGTGGATGTCAGGACTCAAGACGCGGATGCGATTGCATTGCCTCGACAAGGCGCGAGATGTGATTGGCCTGGGCAACGAGGTCGGTGAGTAACTCCGAGGTCGCGTAGTCCCCGGTTTCGTGGGCACGATCCAGCGTCTCGCGAACGCGCCAGGGAAATGCCGTCAGCAACTTGAAGTGGCAATGGACGGAGGCGTGACCGAGAGAGAGGCGACCCTGTGTGGCGGGCAGTACCGCGCCGAGTGGCGATGAGTGATCCATTCCGGGAAAGCCGGCAATATCGTCCATGGCTGTCCGCAGCAGGACGATGTACCTGCCCAGCTCCATCGCGGGGCCAGGTCGTGGCAACGCCGATCTTGTCCCTTGCCACGGTTCCGCGAAAAAGACTCTCAGCAAGATGGCATGCCGGAGTTGTTCCTTCAGAAGGTTGAACAACCTGATGCACCCATCGCGGTCGAGAGAAAAATGTGCCCCGTGCCGAGTGATTCGGCATCCGCTATAGCGCTGCTCTTCAGAAATCATTTGGCCTTGCATATCGGGACTCGCTGTATTCGATACAGGGGATGTTGTGAGCAGGTAGAGCTATTTGTTTCTAGGGAGGGGAAAGTTCAATATTTTCGAGCTGGCTTGTTATTCGTGACTTAAAGATAAACTCCGTGGTGCGCCCGATCACTTCTACCAAGAGTTGCCTGGCTCATACTCACGCATGATGTCCTTGTACTTTTGTTCATATGGTTGTTGGTGGGATGCTTCTGTAGTCTCCAGTTACTTCCAGATTTGAAGTGTCCGGTGGCCGGTAACGGCCACTGCGGCCATCTCTGCGCTGCATCATTGATCCAGGCGAAGAGTCAGGGTGGGTAATTCGCTGTGTCGGAAGTTATTGCACTACGGGGCGAATGGTCGCCGTGATGAGATATCTGGCGCCGAGTAGGTCGCGCAACTTATCCGCCGATAAATTGCCTGCAACGGGAAAGGTCCAATGCGGCGCATGGCTTCGACGCTTGACCTTGACACTAGCGTCAAGCCTTTACAGTCCCATTCCAGTGGAGGTGGTCATGCAAATCGGGGAACTGGCATCCCGCGCCGGCATCAGTACACGCGTGTTGCGTCATTACGAATCCAGGGAGTTGATCGAGTCCACGCGGCTGGAGAACGGCTATCGCGACTACGCACCCATCATGCTGCAACGGGTGCTGTGGATACGTGAGCTGATCGAGTGCGGCTTCAGTACCCGGCAGATCCGGGGGCTACTGCAGCACTTGGACGAGGAGGAGGACAGCGAAGGCTTCCTCGCCTGCCTGCAGCAGCATCTGGAAAAGCTCCGCGCCCTGGATGCGCTCCTGGCCCAGCTCGCCGATCGGCGCGCGCGCCTGGCGGCGAAGATCGAGCGCTACATGCCATTGCAGGATGAGTCGCCGTTCGCCGTTGCCCCGCCACCTCCAGTCCGTGTTCGTTCAACAACCACACCGGAGTAATGATGGGAAAGCTAGCAGGCAAGATCGCGCTCGTGACCGGAGGCAATAGCGGCATCGGCCTCGCCACCGCACAACGGTTCGCCCAGGAGGGCGCGGAGGTGATCATCACCGGCCGGCGCCAGCAGGTGGTCGAAACCGCCGTCGGCCTGATTGGCGAAAAGGCCACTGGCGTCACTGCGGACGTCAGCCGTTCGGCCGACCTCGACGACCTCTACCAGCACATCGCCAAGCGCCATGGCCGGCTCGACATCATCGTCGCCAGCGCCGGCATCATCATCCCCGCGTCCACCGAGCAGGTCGACGAACAACAGTTCGCCGCCCAGTTCGACATCAACGTCAAAGGGGTCTTCTACACCGTCCAGAAAGCCCTGCCCCTGCTCAGCGATGGCGGCTCGATCGTCCTGGTCTCCTCGATCGCCCACCTGAAGGCGCTGGAAGCCCACACGGTCTACGCCGCCACCAAGGCCGCGGTCCGTTCCTTCGCCCGCAGTTGGGCGGCGGAACTCAAGCAGCGGAATATCCGCGTCAACTGCCTGAGTCCCGGCCCGGTACATACGCCGATCATTGGCAAGATGGGGGTCAAGGACGACCAGTTCGCCGAGTTCGAAGCGATGCTCGCTTCCCAGATCCCCCTCGGGCGGATCGGACGTCCCGACGAGCTGGCAAACGCCGCTCTCTTCCTCGCCTCGGACGACAGCAGCTTCGTCACCGGTGTTGACCTGTGCGTCGACGGAGGGCTGTCGCAGTTGTAGCCCGGCCGGGCACGGGGCACGCATCTGACCGGTGCGTGCTCGCTGCTCGAGCAGGCATGGTCATTCAGAGCATCTTCACGCTGCCTGGCCAGCGGACTGCATGGCCGGTGACTGGCGTTGACTGTGGCACCAGGGCGGGAGCCTAATGCGGCCAAGGATATCGATCGTGGGATTCCGGCCATGGCACGTCATGTCGGTTTTCTGGTCTACCCGGGGTTCGTGCTGCTGGATCTGAGTGGGCCGCTCGAAGCCTTTCTGAACGCCAGCCACCTGTCATCGTCCGACTACCGGCTCACCGTCACTTCACTGGAGGGTGGCCTGGTACGCAGCGCCTGCGGGCTTCCGGTACTCACCGAGGCGTTGCAGAGCACCGTGTTCGACACCTTCATCGTGGTCGGCGCCCCGGTACCGCTGGAAGGTGAGCGGGCGGCCGAACTGGCGGCGAGCATCCGCGACATTTCCCTGAGTTCGCGCAGGACCGCCAGCGTCTGTACCGGCGCCTTCCTGCTGGCTGCCAGCGGCCTGCTCGACGGCCGCGTCGCGACGACCCACTGGTACTACGCCCCGCTGTTGCAGGCGCGACACCCGGCGCTGCGCGTCGATGGTGACCGGATGTGGACCGAAGACGGCGGTATCTGGACCTCGGCGGGCATGTCGGCCGGCATCGACATGAGCCTGGCCATGATCGAGCAGGACCTGGGCAAGGAGGTGGCGCTGTCGGTGGCGCGCATGCTGGTCGTCTACTACCGGCGGCCCGGGGGCCAGTACCAGTTCTCTTCGCTGCTGGACTTCGATCCGGGCTCGGACCGTATCCGCACCACGCTGAGCTTCATTCGCGAACACCTGCGCGACAACCTGTCGGTCGAGCGCCTGGCGGAAGTCGCCAACCTGAGCGTGCGCCAGTTCGGGCGAGCGTTTGCCTCGTCCACCGGGATGACGCCGGCGCGGGCGGTCGAACGGCTGCGCGTGGAAGCGGCGCGACCGCAAGTGGAGGATGGACGGCAGACGTTCGAGGAGATCGCGCGCCTGACCGGATTCATCGATGCCGGCCGCATGAGCCAGAGCTTCCTGCGGGTAGTCGGACGCACGCCGCAGGAACTCCGGCGCAGCGCACGCAGGGGAGAGGCGCTGAGGCGATTAGTGTAGGACTGCCAGGGGCTGGCTGTTTTCGAGTCCTCTCCGGAACCACGCTTTCCAGCGCTCTATGCGCGCTTGATGCCTTAGCCCGAAGCGTGCCAGGTATTTGCGCTGGCGGTCGGCGTCTTCGGTGTCTGCTTGGCCTGGCGAGATACGGCAAAGAGCTGGCGTCCGGCTTCCGAGAGGCGGTAGATGGCAGCCTGGCGACTTCAGACCAACGCTCGGAGGATCAAACGCTTCCTGCCGGTCAGGATTGTGCTGGAACGGCTGGGCGAAAAGCGTTTGCGCTATCGCGTAAGTGCCATCTGAGTAGCCGCATAGCTAAGTTGTGGTACGGCGGAGAGACGGCCGAACGGGAGGCCGAGCGACCCAGGCACGACTCCCCCGAACCTTGAACTGCCCGGTACATTGCCGGCATCGACTCATGAACTGCGGCAGTAGTGGACGCGGTTTTACCCGTTCAAGATGGACCCTGACCCAGCAGCGTGCCCTCGACTACGCGATCTTGGCTATGCCCGCTTCAGCCCGGGACATCTGATAGATGTGGGCGACCTGAACCCGCTGGCGAAGCAGTGTGGACACTTCGTGGTCACTGGAGATGTTTTGAAAGGGGAGAACTCTGAAAACCTGACCGGTAAAGCGAGAAAAGCCTCGCTTCGCGCGGCTTTGAAGGTGGTGGGCCCACACGGACTCGAACCGTGGACCAAAGGATTATGAGTTGCCTAGAAACGCTGCAAGCCTAGTGAAATCGGGCGTAGCTTAGCGCAGGTACAGTTAGCTGAAAGTAGCGTCGTAGAGCGGGTTAAGCGTAATTTAGCGAAATCTGTAAAAGCTGGGCACTGTACCGCCAGTGTACTGTTTTTTGTACCGTGAAACGATCAAGCTTTAGCCACCTCATAAGTATTTTCGTGTTCCGAAAGCTTGATGGCGGTCAGGAAGGTATTCTCAAAGAAACAGTCTGCTTTGGTTTTCGATAGATCATTAGCCAGCCCTCAACGGTAATCGAATTCCATTCATCAAACCTCACCCGATAGCTCATTCTGTGGTTTCAGCTAGGATTTTTTCGCATTCCCTAACGACATATTCCGGAATTAAATCGAACTGCGTTGGATCTAGCTGAAAGATAAACTCGTTTTCAATATGGTAAGTTTCGTTGATGAATTTCCTGATGACAGAATTGTCAATGGTTTCTATGTCTAACAATATCCGGGTCAGCTGTAATTTCTCATAGCCATTAGTGCTTTGGTGATACAGTGCCTTAATTCGCTCATTGTCATTGAATAAGGCGATCAAAGATGGGTAGTCTGTCGGTAAGTCAGAAATATGGGATTTTATTTCCGCGATTCCAGCCGAAATGTCATCGGGCGACAGCGGCGTGCTCAAACCGTCATCAGTTTTTGGAAATCGATGGTCTTCCGGTTCAGCGCGCTTCTTAAATAGATTTGACAACACTTGGTATGCGGCTTCAAGCTCGCCCAGAACTTCATAGCGGCGTCGCAGATAAATAAGCTTAATAATTGGGTTTTGCGTTGATGCCAATATGGTTCCGCAGATCTGTATGAAAGTTTTTATATTGTCGCCTGAAATTGGCTGCTCAGTGATTTCGCCGTTTCGCAGTTGCAAATATGCCGCGAAAACTTGATTGCTAAACTGTCCTCGAACAGATTTTAATGTGTCAATAATCGGCTCGACATCATGGGTAAGCATCAAGACTGTTTTGCCCTTCAAGCAATATTCAGCATTTCGCCTAAAAAGCATCTCTAAAATTGCGTATTTTTTGTTCTTGTCGAATGAAGATATTGGGTCATCTAATATGATTAGATTTGGTTTTTTGGCTATGCACTCGTACATAAACAAAATAAGCGAAAAGGCGTTGCGTTCACCGAAACTCAAATGCTGACTGCCACCACTCAGATGGCTTGAATGATCCATGTGCCGTAATTTGAGCTGTGATTGCTCGCCCTCGCCAATGATTGCCACCTGATAGCGATACCCTGCGAAAGTAAGAAACGCATTAATATCAGTCTGATGCTTTTCAACCAGTTTTTGCATCTCTTTTCGCTGTTGATTAATTTTGCCCTGTAGCGGGCCGGCCTGTTGTATTAAACCGTCAATTGACTGGTTGATTATGGCTGTTGTTTCGTTGGTTTTGGCGGAGTTTAAAGTGTCGAAAAACTGAAGATCGATTTTGTAAGTTAGTAATTTTTGCCCGACAATATCTCCTTCTTTAAAATCAAAACCAGTTAAACTTTTTATTCTCTCAAGTTTCGCCACTAAGTCATCAATCTGTGACTTGATCGTTACGATAAAGGTTTCGTGCTCTTTTTCGATCCCGTCCTTAAGTGACTTAATGATGTTCAGCTTTTCTCGCGCAGGGTCTGAGAAAAAATCCCCTAGCTTATTTATTACTTCGATAATGCTGACCAGGTTCTTTATCAGGTTTTTGTCGTACTCTTGACTCACCTTGGCAATTTGCTCTTTCTTGTCCGTAGAGTCGCTGGTGCAAAATGGGCATGAATCAGATAATTCGGAGAATTCTTTGTGTCCTTTGGCTTGCCAATCAATCCAAGTAACACTCTTGGGGCTTTGGATGAATGGCTGATAGTGCTCTAGTCCCTGTGGGATATGATCAATTTTATTTGCGCTGGAAAGCGCTTTGGCTCCGGTTGATGTTTTGGCCAAGCCACCGCTAGCGGTGACTTTAAATGCGCCACTCAGCTCTTTTAGATTGGCTAGTAGTGCTTCTAAATTAGGGTTGTTTGCAAATTGTTGTTGAACTGCGCTTGTGAGTGCTTGGATTTCTCGCTCTTTTTCTTTGTAAGCTTCTGTGCGTATAAAAATATCAAAGCTATTGCTCACCAGTTCATCTGGTTGAAAAGTGAATTTGCTTACGTACTCTTCGTTAAAGCACATGATGCTGTCGAAGTGTTCGATGCCAAAAACTTCAGGTTTGATGTTGTTTGGATTTTCGCTACGAAATTTAAAGGGCAATAGTTCGGCTAGCGCTTGGTCATCTTTGGCTGTGGCAAACTGGATGGCTTTTGAAATGGTGCTTTTCCCCGTGCCATTAGGGGCAAATTTGATATTCAGCTTACCTGCTTCGATGGATACCTTGGCTGATGTAATGTTGTTGCATTGCTTAATATCAATTTCCATTATGCCATCCTTATATTGTTGGCCTGCTTCACTCGCCGTAATTTGTCTGTTCATTAGCACGAAAATGATCAGATTTATTATCTCTCTAGTTATTCCTCGTCGAAGTAGTCGCTATCCAGCTTCGGAAGCTTAAGTAGGCGCGACGTTACACCAACCCCGTGATCCATCATCAAGTTGACCAGTCGACTGCCATCTACCAGCACCATGCCTTCTACGGAACGGGAAAATTCGATTGCCTGGGCCGTGAAGCCTGAGGTGGTAATAAACACGCCACGCTTGGCCTTCTGCCCTGCAAGAGCTCCATAGAAGGCTTGCAGTTCTGGTCTACCAACTGTGCCCTGCCAGCGTTTTGCTTGGACGTAGACCTTCTCCAGGCCGAGCTTGTCGAGTGAGATCACCCCGTCGATACCGCCATCACCGCTGCCGCCGACACGCTGCAGATCGTTGCGGCTAGCGCCGTATCCAAGGCTATGCAGCACATCCAGCACGATGACTTCAAAACGGTTAGGGCTGACTTGCAGGAGGTTATCCAGGAGGTCAGCAGCCGTTGCCTCACGTAGCTCACGTAGAGCCTGCTCCAGGCGGTCGTCAGGGCTAACAGTTGCTGAGCTAAGCGTCGGCGCTGGCTGTTCTTGACCATCGAGGGGGATAGCGTCGGTTGGGCTCTTCAGGTTTACGTTCTTGAAACCGATGGCTAGCCGTTCCACTTCATCTGCTGCGAGTGGCTCGGGATGCTCTAAGGCATAGGTAATGCCTGCGTCTGTCAGCTTCCAGTATCCACGCTTGGCGCTGCTGGACAGGCCGGCACGCTTGAGGCGGTCGTGTGCCCAGCCTGCGCGGTTTTTGTAGGTGGCCTGGCCGCTGGCAATCAACTCTTGGCGCTGAGCTTCCGACAGGTTCAGCACATCGGCAGCGGCCTCATGGGCGTCACGTGCTGTCGCGCCTTCGGGCGTGGCGGCCAGGTAGCGTAGGATCGGCTCAATAAACTGGTCGTAAGTAGGTACGGGCATTGCGACTCCAGGCGCAGGATTGATGTTAGGGCCGCGTGCTAAAGACTCTACATGGTTCTGCATTTGGGGAATGCCGAGCATCCCCAGAACTGCTGCCCCGCTTTTGCCCCTGATTTCACCGTTCGAATAAGTAGCGCACTGCCGCATCTCGGGCATTGCCGCTCGGCTGTTGGGTCGCTTCGGCGTTTGAGGTTTTGCACGTGCTCTCGGTGGGTGGCGAGTGTGGGGGCGCGGCGGCCGGTTTGCAGGGTTTGCACCATGGCGTCGACTTCAGTCTCGCTGAATACCGGCTGCTGGAATGACTTGATATAGCGGATAAAGCCTAGGCCCTGTGTCACGTTGGCCGGCACTTCGGTTTTGAAGGTGCTGCCGCCGACGAAGGTGATCACCGAGTGCAGGTGCTCGGGGTTAACGCCAAGGGTGGCTTCCAGGGCTTTGAGGTGCTTGTAGTTCTGGCGTAGCGGGTTCTGGAATTTGAATGTGCGCTTGTAGAGCTTCTGCGTCCACTGTGGCTGCTTCTCGCTGCCGAAGATCCAGCCGCTCATGTTCTTTGTTTCCAGCACGAAGATGCCGTAGGGTGCGAGGAATACGTGGTCGATCTGCGTGGTGCCGTCTGGTGTGTTCAGCGTGACATTGTGCAGGCGGCGGTAGGTCTGTTTGTCCAGCTGCCAATGGGCAAACAGTCGCACTAGGAGTTCGCCAATATGACCCTTGGCCCAATGCGACTTGAGCAGGCCGATCAGCAGCGTCAGCGGGATAAACCAGCCTAGCGTGCCCCAGACCTGCGCGATGATGGGGGGGAAGTCCATTTCATAACCTTCGGCGATCCTGTGATGTTCGGATCTTACCGAAAGCAAGCCTAAATGGACGATAGGACGCGAGGCTCTTGGACCACGCGCCCTGTGATGACGGCCCCCTGTTCGTTGAGCCGAGCGACTGCGGGGTTGCACGTCACCTCGGCCGATGGTTGGATTGGCGCTTCCGAGGTGGTAGCGCCATATTCTCTGTCAATATACAAAGAAGGTTATGCTTCACCAATAGCGTTGGGCTCGAAAGCTCCCTCTTCCTCTAACTCCTTTAAATCAATGGCTTCATCAGCTGTGCCAATAAAGAAATGATGGTTCGGTTCAGCCGCGAAGTAAGACCTAAGTTCATCTCGCGCATTTGCTAGGTTTTTATAATACTCACGGAATGGGCGGGACACTAAAGTTGCGTGGTTGGCGTCGCGTGGGATGGGTATGCGAATAGAAAGATACCGATCTCCTACGTCTTCACGGTTTGTTTGCATGAAAATAACTCGCCGCCATTGATCTCTCACGATATTAAGTGTGAGTGCCCACATAAGATAAAATGGGTCAAAATTCGCCTCTTCTCCGGGGCGTACTATGATCACTTCTTTCGTAGTGACGACTTGTTCTTGACCCGGCAAGATCATACAAAAATCGCCTATGTTCTTTGATGTGCGCTCTGGGCAAATTAGATCCCATGCAGCAAGGCCTGATGACTTTCCTTTCCAGAATTTCTCCGCTACAGCATGGGGCACCCGATTTGTTGGGTTTATATTGAGCAGCCCCGCGCGAAGGTCGCTGACCTTGATGTACGGTACAGTTCCAACTCGAACGCTTTGAGTTGGCGATCCGTGGCCGTTACGGATTGTAAGCATCCTCGCCTCAATCATCTGGCCAATTGTCATAGAGGTGAAGTTCCGAAATTTATCGGTATCCATCACTTCATCAAAGGTATCGTCGTAGCGGCGGTCGTAAAAATTAGGTACAGCGCAGCGCATGGACACCTCTTCGGCGCTGACGTAGCGTAGCGTAGATGTCCAGTTGCCATCTCGTAGTGCTTCCATATCCGTTTTCAGTTGATCGTCAATGGCGTCTACGAGTCCTCCAGTGTCGGGGTCTATAACCTGAATGCGCTGGCCGGTTTGAGGATTTACCAGCGGTAGCAGTCGACCACCTTTAGTTAAGCCGCAAGTTGGAGCTGTCGAGACCATGATTTGATCTTCTCTAAACCATGAGGGTTTATGGATCATCGTGCCTTCTCCTCTGTGGTTTCCTGATCAATCACGAGCTCGCCGATTTTCTCAAAAATATAGAAATTAGTTTTAGCGCGGCAGAACTCCTCGAACGCTTCCATAGGGATATTCACCATGCCACGCAGTTTGAGTCGCCCTTCGAGCCAGTCAGGTAGCCAGCGATAGCTAAATGAGAAAAAATAGGTTTCGGGAAGAATGATTCCGACGCGGCCGCCCACCTGGAGTAGTCGATAGGCATGCTCAAGGAAAATAAGGCCTATCTCTAGTTCCACATATTCCGATTTCTTACCTGCCGCCGCCGCTTTGGATATGGTGTACTTCCCTGCGCGGGCATCGGCAGCGGAAACTTTCAAGCTTTCCCCAAAGGGAGGGTTGGTTACTACCACAGTAAACTTTCTTGCAACACCATCGGGGTGATGCTTGCTACCTAGCTCGCTTTGAAGTTGGGGGAAGCTTGATGCCCAGTTATGTACTCGTACCGAATCACCCTGCAAAACGTGCGTCGAACCGTCTCTGAACGCAATCATCAATGCTTTGGTAAGCTTGATGCCAATGCTGTCCATGTCGGTGCCGTAGAGATTGTCATTGGCGTACTTAACAATGCGATACGACTCTGCTTCGTCCGGAAACTCGTTTTCTTTAACTTGACGTAGGGTTTCATGTAGGAAGCTTCCTGTGCCACATGCCGGGTCAATTACGCTGTCCTCAGAGGTTATCTCCAGTGCCATAACGCAAGGTCGAATTACCCGTTGAGGTGTAAGAAACTGTCCTTCACCAGATTTTAGCGCGGACGCGCGAAATACTTGGAAAGCCTTGGATAAGACATCCATATCGTCCCCAAGTATACGGAACTGAGACAGCTCGACGACGACTCTATATAGAGTTGCGTCCGTAAGCTTTATCTCATCCTGATCATCTTGGTTGAACACACGGTTTTGTTGCTTAGCAAAGTAATCCTTGAACTGTTTGCGGATAGCCTCAGCGGTTTTTTGGATGCGGTTGTGCTCGCCTCCATAAACTCGGAACCGAACTGGTTCGTGTGAGTGTTTTGGCAGGGAGTAAAAAGCATCATTGTCAAGCTTCACCAGCATGACATGAAGCAGTTCGCGCAGTTGGTCTTCTCTACGCGTAGCTCTTGAGTCCTGCACCACAACCGTAGCGACCAAGCGCTTTAGTGCAGCAGTAAGCTCGACGTCGGTTGGTAAGCGTAGAGTTTTCCATGTCAATGGTGCAGAAGGGGGGCGCGTAAGGTCATCGTCTGGCTGAGGAAGTGCTGCCCCCTCAACTTCTAGCCACTCGTTGATGTGCTGCTTGTATATGGCGAGGCTTTGGCTGCCATTGGTCCAGTACCCCAGCTTGGCCATCGGCTCCATCGAAAGGTAGCGCATCAATTGTTCGCGGCCAGCGCTAATATCTGGGGCTTTGAACTCGAAAATCACCTGCATGGCATAGGACTGGCGACTATTGTCGGCGAAAGCAACCAGGTCTGCGGAGCCTGCGGTGCTGTACTTCTGCCCCCGCTCACGCTTCGATAGATCATGGGGCGTAGATGGGATCTGCCATTCTGGCTTCCACTGTAAACGGTCTGTTTGCCAGCCAAGGGCTTCGAGTTTGGCAATCACAGTTTGCCGGACAACTTCTTCAGGCTTCACAGCTTTCCTTAACGTCGAAAATGAAAGGGCACACTTTACCCTAGTCAGCCGAAATGTGAAAAATGAGCAGCTCATTTTTCAGGGTTTGCGGTGGGCGGGTGCTCGTGATGTCGAGTAAGCCTGATCAGGTGCTACCCATTACCGGGCGCTGCATCGAGAGTCCTTATGCGCACGTCTACAGCTTTGACTGGGCCAGGCTGTCGGGCACCTACATCGGGCAGGAGCTTTCTTTCAATTTCTAGCAGGTCGCCAGAGTTAATCTGACGACCTGGCGGTGACGTTGAGGTGGTATCTGGTACTACGCCCGCCACCCGGTAGTCGGGCAAGGCAGCCCTTTTCAACAAGATCGCTCAGATGGCGTGTGGCGGTGGCTTTCGAGACCTTGGCCACGGACTGGTATTGGGCGGCGCTGATGCCGTTTTCGAAACCTCTCTCGCCGCCATCGAGCAGGCGGTTAAGCACTTTAATCTGCTCGGCAGATAAGGCCTGGCTGCGGTGAGCCTGCCAGAAGCGCGCCTTGACCAGCACGCGGTCGATGCGAGCAAGGGCCTGCTCCAAGCTCTTGAGCAGCGTGGCGAGGAACCATTGCAACCATGCGGTGATATCCGGCGTGCCTTTCTGGCTTGCTTCCAGAATGCGGTAATAGCCGGCGCGGTCGTCGAGGATGCTGGCCGACATGGCGTAAAAGCGGATGGCCTGTTGCTCGCCCTGAGCCAGTGCCAGGTCGGTGATGGCGCGAGTAAGGCGGCCGTTGCCGTCATCGAAGGGGTGCAGGGTAACGAACCAGAAGTGCGCAATGCCAGCACGCAGAAACGGGTCGAGGCTGGCATCGCTACGGCTGCTCTCGAACCAGGCGAGGAAGTCGTTCAGTTGCGCTTCCAGCCCTGCACGGGGTGGGGCCTCGAAATGCACGGTAGGGCGGTCGAGCCGGCCGGAAACTACCTGCATGGGCTCTTCGCCGCGCAGCATGCCGATGCGTAGCGGACGGGCCAGCAGGTGGTCATCGCTGGGGAATAGCCAGCCATGCCAGGTGAAAAGCCGCTGCAGATCGAGTGGCTGCTGATAGCCGCGGGTGGCATCGAGCAGCAGTTCCGCCAGGCCTTCGGAGCGTAAGGTAATGCGGCCTTCTTCGTTCAGCCCCAGGCGCCGCGCCAGTGATGAACGCACGGAGCCGACATTCAGCTGCTCACCCTCGATGGCTGATGAGGTGACGATGTTCTGCAGCATGGCATCCAGGCTGCTCTGAACTTCGGTGTCGTTGCCCACAGCCCCGAGCATTCCCAGCAAGCGGCCCTGAGCCTGGCTGCAAGCGCGCAGCAGCGGGGCAAGCGCATCGGCCTGCCAGCTGAAGTGCGGCCAGTTGGGCTGCTGCCAGATCCAGAGCGGGTCATTCATGGGGGGCTGCTCGTCTGTGAGCCGGTTAGAGAACTTATTCGGCTCACTTGATGAGCCGAATAATGCCAACTATTCGGCTCACTGTCTAATCTTCACAGCCAGGCTGTCGGGTGTATATATCGTGTCGAGAATCAGTGCTTAGATTTTCGCGTGCGCGAAAATCACAGTCGAGAGGTGGGCTCATTTTCTGAGCCAAAGCTAATTCGGCTCCACCTTAGATCGCCCCTTCAGAGCGAAGTTGCTCCAGGGCTTGCGTGTACAAGGTCTCAGCATGCAGTGAGATCTCATCAATGGTCATGCGATTTAGGACAGACAAATAGTCCTCCCCGTCTGGCGTTATTGGTCTTGTGGGCCATGCGGTGCTCGTATTAGTAGCCATGCGGCGAAGCTCAGAAATCTTCCGTTGCTCAGCGGCGGCACAAGGTAGTGACTCCAAGGCAGCAGCAATGGCCAGTAGCTTGATCTTGTAGCGCTCTATGGCTTGATCAGCAGTCTCACCAGGCCTGACGATGAATGACATCAGCTCATTCTCTTCGTTGACGGCAAACCAGAGCGCTCGATGCAGCTCGTCCATGTCAGCAAACAGGCTCCTATACTCGGGTAGCAATAGAGCAAAGAGACTGTCTTTCTCTTTCTGTGTCATAGCATGCCCTCAGTGGCTCACGGAGCAGGGTGGCTGAAAATTCTTCCTGAGCCGATTGTAGTTTTTCGCGCCCGCGAAAATCGGTGCTGCCAGGAATTTTCGCGCGCGCGAAAAAAAGCGCGTGAACTGAATTCCATCGCACCGAAGCCGAAACAGGTGGTGTATCACCCCTCAACACCCCAGCTCTGACACGTGGCTCTGATGACTGTGCGAATACCCTGCTTGGTGTTTTCAATGCTTGTGGGCAGTTTTGAAAGAGCATCCAAGTCGACATGCTTGTTATAGTTCTGGGTGGAGTTTAAGTGTCTGGCTATTTGGTTGATATTTCTACCTATTGCCGATAGTTCGCGGACCATTGCTCGCAGCATCAGCACCTCCTTTTCAGTAGCGACTGGTGCGTTACTAACGTGCGACTGCACCAGTGCGGAGATCCACCTGCTGGTGGCCATTCCTTTTGCTTCTGCGCGCAGCTTCACTGAGTCCATTAGAAACTCTGCCAATGCAATGGTTAAGCGCTCCGTGCCTATTCGTTCAGGTACAGGCTCTGCTGCTTTGAGGGCTTCGTTTTTTCCTATCTCGGCTAATACCAGCCGCCTCAGAAGCTCTGAGGGGGTCAGGTTTTGGCTTTTTGCTGTGCGCTCAAATTGGCTTTTCTCACTCCGCCCAATCCTGGTTATTAGTGTTGCAGTTTTGATCGGCACTGGGCTTCTCCTGGGTGTTTGCCTATTTGTAATACGAAATACGCGCGAAAGCCTATCCTGCACTAGCTATTCAAGTTTCTCGATTTTCATGCCTATGGAGAACAAGTTGATAACAATAGGAGAACAAAACGAGAACAAAACGAGAACAAAACGAGAACAAAACGAGAACAAAACGAGAACAAGGCGTGAACAAAACGAGGGCGAGGTGTGGGCTAAAAGAAATCAACAGGTAAAAATTGGAAGGATTGGTGATTTTTTCGAAGCGCAGTGAAAGGTGTCTGGTTTTCCATGTTTATAGAGTTCGGCAGGTCGCCCTAATGGGGGGATTTGTGTTGTGCAGATTGCTTTGGGTGTGCGGCTTGGGGGAGGGGAGCAGGGGTTAATCGGCTTTTTCTCGGCTGGTGATTGGCGTGTAAAGCACGATTAGAAATGATTATAAAAGATTAGGGCTTTTGCCCTGGCTGCTCAAAGCCTCTGGTATCAAGGGCTGTACGGTGTTTTCGTAGTGGATTCGTTAGCCAGCGCTTCGGGGTTTTCTAGCCACCACTACGGTATTTTTTAGTCAGCGCTTCGGTATGTGCTAGCCACCGCTACGGTATTTTCTAGCCACCGCTACGGTACTCAGTGAGGACTTTTGGGTGGCCGTGGCGGTCGCTTGCCCAGGTGTTTTCGCTGCGTTTTTGTCGGCTGTCGTACGACCTGCACTGTCATCTTTTGGATGGAGTAGCTGAAGGGGTGAGCATGCTCATTGCTGGCCTGGGCCAGGGCATCCAGCGCTCTGCGCAGATTCTGCTCGCCGCTGCTTGCTGATTGATCATTGCTGCCGGCCAGGCGCAGGAGCGTTGCGATGCTCACTGGATATGGCTTGGCATGACTAGAAAAATAACCATGTAGCCATTGCGCCAATGGCTTGCCTGAAAGCGAGCGCCGGACATCCCAATCTATCCGTGTGAATGCTCCTTGTACGAATAGATCGCAGAGCTTTGGGTTCAGGCGTATGACATATCGACCGGTGCTTTCGTCTCGGAAAGCCTCGTCGATCAGGCTCCCCATATAGCTGTAGTTGCCATGCGTTACCTCCACTGCCGAGGCTTTCAAGCGGACTATGCAGTTATGCAGGGTTCTCCGGTTTGTACCAGCGTCGGATTTGCTTTGTAGTTTCAACAGCTGGTAGCTGGTCGTTCGTATCTCGTAACTCTGAGCGTTTGAGCGAGCAAGATGCAAAACTGTCTCCCATACATCCAGGTCGCCCTGGCCTAGGCCGGGGCCACTATAGAGGATTCGCATGTCTCCCTGAGCGTGTAGTTGCTCGCGGGAAATGTAGCGTCGACTGCCTCTAGTCGTTGCGGAAAATAGTGCTGAGCGGAGCACAGCGTTTGGTACGCCGCGGGTTTCCTCTGGCCAAAAAGGTATCTGGAAAAAAGGCATAGCTGCGGTAGGTTGGGCATGCTCTACCTTCGATTTGGGGCGCTCTAATGCTCTTTGCTGTATCCGAGCAACTTTGTCAGCTAGCTGCATCGTGGTTCGTTAGGCTTCGTCAATGAACTGAGCAATAGACACAACGCGAAAATAAACACGGCGACCGATTTTTATTCGTGCCGGTTTTAGTTTTCGGGAGATTTCATTGTCACCGGACAGGGTTATGCGTAGTCCTTCCGGGCTGCGGTGAAGTATTTCGGCTACTTGTCCTAGAGACAGGAGCGGTGAGCCCCCATTGCTGCTTAATATCAACTCTTCGGTAGTCATCGTTAGTTACGCCTACATGCGAAATGTAGGTTGAACTTTACGCAGCGTTATACTTAGGATGGAGACAGATTTTTTAGGTTTTGAGTTGACATGAAACGTGCCAAAAGCTTTGCTTTCCATCTCCAGTCGCTTCAGGCGTTTGATCATTGCGATCCGGAATTTGCCAAAGCTCTAGATCTGTTTTCTAAATCCTTGACTCCTTCCCATAGTCTGACATCTCGAAGGTATTCCGTCTGGTCAGCGGTCAGGTCGTTTTTAGATGAAATATTCGTGTGTGTGGTCGAGAGCTACTCTGGGGTATGGCAGGCTGAACTATTGGATCGCGTAAAGTTGTCAGAAATGTGTAAGAGTCCGCCGGTCTGGCGCGCTGATCCTAAAATCTTTGAGAGTCCTAGCGGTTATTGTCGGGCAGAGCTGAATGTTTTCAAGGTTGATAAGTTAGAGGTTAAGGCGGCTGATACGTTGTCGATCAACTGGCAGGTATCTAATCTTGAGCTGTGGGATGCAAATCTGAGGTATGCGATTCGAAGTGCCCAAGAAGCAGCGAGTGATTCAAATGAGTCTTCCTGTAATCGATTTTGCGGCACGCTGGATACTGTAAGGGGGCTTTTCGATTTTCTGGCTGCTCTACGCCCGGGCCGCACGATGCACTATGGCAATTGGCTGAGTGATAGTCGGACTAGGCCGCAGGCGACCTCATATTGCGCACTCTGTTGGCGTACGACCAAGCGTTGGGCGGCGTTTACGGATGCCGAGGATGGGGCTGGTAGATACTCCCCCGATGCTAGATGGCGTAAGTTGAGTAACCGCTACTGTGAGATCCACGATCCCAGTGATCCTGATTCCATGTATCACTGTGATCTTCCCTACAAGCCAGCATTTCTCCGCGAGCTGGAGGCTTTAATGCAGCGGGGTCGATCCGAATTTTTGTTTCGTTTTCCATTGCCAAATGGCGCCGATATACAAGAGCTGCGTAAGACTGCTTATGATCAGGTGCATGCGGGATTACGGCCCGCTACGACTTCTCTTTCAGTTACGCCGGGGCTGCGTGAAAGGGTTTGGGTGCTGCATAGAGAAGGGCTGCGCCAGGCTGAAATTGCTAGGCGGCTTGGCGTTTCTCGGCAGGCAGTATCTAAGGCCTGGAAAAGCCTTAAGGAGTTGGTCAGTCAGCGTCAGGCTGAGGTCTATATCAATCCTGTGACCGGAGAGCCAGATATAGCGCCTAGTGTGTTAGCTGATCTGGCATCACTCCACGCGCAGGGGGTGCCAATCGCTGAAATTGCACGGCGCACGCGGTTGCTGAAACGCACGGTTGAGGTTCTGATTTACCGCGCTGGCTGAAGCATTCGGTACGACCTTCTAATTCTGGCGTACTGCGGTGACAAGCTCGCATGATTCTAGGTGGGCTCCCCCAGGCCGGGCGGACAAGTCCGCCCGGCCTGGGGGAGCAGTATTGAGAGGCGGGTGATTCAGAACATTCTGGTTCATCCTGATTCGGGCGCGCTTGTGCTCAGGCCTTTACGTGTCCCTCTTGAGCCTATCCAATTTTTCGACCAAGTCCTCAGCCCGCAGGTGCGTGTAGCGCTTCAGCATCTGCATCGACTTGTGCCCGCTGATGGCGGACACCTCCTGGTCGGATAGGCCGCCCTCGACCAATCGGCTTACCGCCTCATGTTCTACTAGCATCAAGGTGTTGCTGACAAATATCCTTAAGAATCAGCACACTACCATCATGGTGTTGGTAGAAAGGAAAGGCCTATGCGGGTGTTCTACACGGATGAGAGTTTCGAGCTGAATGGCGTGCCCTTGCCAGGGATTCCGTTCCTGGCCAACGCCGATGCAGAGCTGATCGAGCCGGCCAATCGTTACCTTTTCCACATCGCGGTCGTGCGAGGGCGCACTCGTTCTCCTGCCACCTGGCGAACCTACGCTGACCACCTCTACGAGTTTTTCTCCTTCCTCGAAGAGAACGCTTTGTTCTGGAGCCGGGTGACTCAGGAGCACATCGCGGTCTGGCGCAACTCGATGCTGGATCGTGGCCTGTCCCGCTCCACGATCAACAAGCGCCTTTCGACCACCAGCGCGTTCTACACCTGGTGCGCTCGCCAGGGGTTGGCCGAACAGTTGCCTTTCGAAACCCAGGATGTGCTCGTGGCGAAGCCGAAAGGATTTCTGGCCCACGTCGATGCTTCAGGGAATCGTGTTCAGGCCAATGAGTTGACCTTGCGCATTCACCAGCAACTCCCCAAGTTCCTGAGCATCCCGGAAGCCGTCCAGTTTATCGGGGCGCTGTCGCCTCGCAGGACGCAACTGGTGGCCTACCTGATGTTGCTATGTGGTCTGCGTCGTGAGGAGGCTTGCGCGCTCGATGTTCGGGTCCTGCCGACGCCGGCCGGACATTCCTCAGGTAAGGCCATCAAGATGACACTCGATCCAAGCCTTACGCCGACTAAGGGCTCCAAGGAGCGTTGGGTGATGGTGCCATACGACCTGGCCGGTCACCTGTTCGACTACATGATGCGGGAGCGACCGAAACTCGCCCAGATGTACCGCAAGCATCATGGTGCGGAGACGACCAAGCTCTTCCTGACCAGGGCCGGCGATGCATTGTCATTGGATGGCCTGGATGTGAGCTTTCAGCGCGCGTCGGCCAAGTCTGGGGTGAAGTGCACGCCTCATCGCCTCCGGCATACCTTCGGCACCTACGAGTTTTTGCGCATGTCCGAGCGGCGCGGAACGGATGGTGCGTTGCACTGGGTGCGGGATCGTCTGGGCCATTCGAGCATCACCACCACCGAGGTTTATGTGCATGCGGCGGACTTACTGAAACATGATGAGGTGGACGGTTACGTTGAAGAAGTTCTGCAGCGCATGGGGAGTCGTTCATGATTGGCAGGAAGCGGGTCGTCCGGAAAGTCGAGTCCATCACTCTGGATGGAACTGTCGTCGATTTGCCGCCGGCATGGTGCTTCACCATCCGCTGTCAGCACCATGGTGAAATCCGCCTCGATTTCGCCCCCTGGCGCCGGCGTGGCCGCGACGATCTGGTGACGCATGTGCGGGATGCCGTGTGGTCGCTGCGACATGAACTGGTGGGGATTACCCTGCAAGGGATATTTCAGAACCTTGCCACTTACTTTTGGCCATTTCTGGATGACCTTGAGGAGAGCGGTTGCGCTGTTAGCCACTTGAGCCAGATTGACGAGAAGGTAGTCAGAGATTTCCTGGCGTGGCTCGAACGACGCATCGCTGGCGGAGGCCGGCGGGCCGGTCAGCCGCTGTCGCTCTCGGCGAAGAAAAACGGCTATTCTGCGCTGAAGACGGTACTGACCAACCGGATGAAAAAAACGCCGGAGTCGGTCAGCGCTCAGTTGAGGTTCCCCAAGTCGCCCTTCCCCAATATCAATCGGTTGGTGCCGAAGCGCGCGTCCTATAGCAAGGGCGAGCAGAGCAGGATCGTTGCAGCGTGCAATCAAGACTTGAAGCGGATCCACGACCAGCGAGGCGGAGACGCTTTGTCGTCGGCCCAGGTGTTGGCGGTGCACCTGATCGTCTTGGCATTGGCCACCGGCCGGAACTTTCAAGGCCTGCTTGAGCTGCGACGAGACAGCCTAAAACCCCATCCGCTCAAGGATCGGGAAGTCCTCATCACTGAAAAACGCCGCAGCGGTTCCACGCATGTCGCATCATATCGGGCGCAGGCCGCCGACCAGGGGGCTGAGCAAGAGCAAATACTCACGATCCCCACCACCGTGGGCAACCACTTCCGGTGGCTGGCTGAATTCACCCGCTCATTGAGCGATGAAGCGCGCGCCGAGGAACGCGACTTTGTGTTCCTGTGGCAGGTGCCCTATACCGGGCGCCACCCGAGATCCACCCGTCAGGGACGGGTCAACCGCTTCACCCAAGTGGATGCCCGAAACGCCATTGCGGATTTCGTGGCGCGGCATGGACTGGTCGATGACCGTGGGGAGCGCCTTCTCTTCAGCGTCGCTCGTTGCCGCCCGACTTTCGGCACCAACCTGTATGCCCGAACACGAGATATTCGCAAGGTCCAACTCGCGCTGGGCCATGCATCCGCCGAGACCACCGCACGCCACTATGTGTCGTTACCGGCAGTTGCTGAGCGGGATCATGTCTTTGTGGGTCAAGCGATGGTGGGCTGGATCACTTCCGCGGATGAGACAAAAGCCACGGCGCTGGCCGCCGATGGCAGGATTCCGCTGCAGAACGTGCACGAACTCCTGAGCGGCGGATACAACACCGTCGTTGCTCGCTGCAAGAATCCCTTTCGCGAGGGAGGAGAGGTTTGCGGCAAGTACATGGTCTGCTTCAGATGCCCGCAGATGGTGGTTTTCGAGGACGATCTCTGGAAGATGTTCAGCTTCTACAACAAGTTGCTTGCCGAAAGAAACAAGATCGCCCCGCATCACTGGGTCAAGACATACGGCTGGGTCATCAAGACCATCGACAACGACATAGCAACGCAATTTCCGGCTGACCTGGTCGAGGCAGCAAAGAGCAAAGCTAGGCTGACACCTCATCCCGCCTGGGCGGTCTCTGGAGCCGCGTTATGATCCCGCTGCCGCTTGACGTTACTCGCCTGGCAGGCCTGACTTTCCTGCAAAAAGCACGTCTGCCTGTCTCGGTCGCCGTCGATACAGCAGGCTCGCCGGTGGTAATCAGCCGGTACGAAGATGACGTCTGGAATTTCTGGCCGTACATCTCGCGGGAGAATGCCAAGGACGGTGAAAAGCGGATCATCTGGGGTATCGGGCTGCCGGACGGTTCAAGGCTGACCGACGAAGCGCATCGTAGCTTGCTGGCTTCGGCCAAGGATTTCATTTGGTCGCTTCATGTCGATCCCATCGAGGGCGGGAAGCGCCCGGGGCTGAAGACACTGATCTCCCTGATGGGCAACCTAGCGTTTCTGCTGCGTTGGATGGTCAGTCAAGGCATCACCAGGTTTGCCCAGTTGGATGGCAGAACCCTGGAGTATGTAGTGGCAGCCAAGGATGGAAAGTCCGCCAAAAGTACCGTGATGAAGAGGTTGCTCCTGGTCGAGAAGTTGTATGCGCAGGTGGGGAAGATCGATGACTGCCTGCCGTCTCATCCTTGGCCATTTGAAAGTGCTGCCCTGCTGGCCGGCATGGACCAACGCATGGCCCACCGAGTGCCGAAAACGCCGGTGATTCCCGAGTCGGTGTTCGTACCGCTTGCTCAGAAAGCCATTGAGTACGTTGAGCAGCGTGCGCCGGCGATCTTGGTCGTTCAGGCCGAGGCGGCGCAGGCCATGGCGGCAGCCGAGGCGCGTGGCGTGAAAGGGCATGCCTATCGACATGTCTTTGGTACGGAAGTGGCCAGGGCACACGGCTATGCAGGGCTCAGAGAACTGCATGCCGAAATGGCGCTACTCAGGACGGCCAGCTACATCTGCATCAACATGTTCTCCGGCCTGCGCAACTCCGAAATGATGTCCTTGGAGTCCGGGTGCATCTCAAGGGAGCCCGGAATCGATGGCAGCTACGAGTGCATCTGGTTGCATGGCACGATCTACAAGACCGGCGAGCGACCGCACAAATGGTTGGTCCCGCCGATTGTGGCGCGGGCGGTCGATCTCGCTGAGCGCATGATCGAGCCTTTCCAATCGATGCTTCGAGACGAAGAGAGGAGGCTTCGCAAGCTGGAAACCATCGAGTCGAAGCATGCAAAACGCTTGGCGGAAATTTCCAGGAGCAGGAACAAGTTGTTCCTAGCGACACACTATAGCCAGCAGGGACCGGTGGCCGTGATGCCGGGCGGTGCCGCCGTCAATAAATGGCTGAAGGATTTCTGCCAGCATTTCCAGATCCGTGACGACAACGGCGAGGTTTGGGATCTTGCCTCTCACCAGTTCCGGCGCACGTTTGCCTACAACTATGCTCGTTCGGAGCTGGGGGATCTGCTGTACCTAAAAGAGCACTATGGGCACTGGAGCCTCGACATGACCATGTTGTATGCCGACGGCGGGGCCGACGAGTACCAGATCGATAACGGCCTGCTGGACGACGTGGTGCGCGCTAAACAGGAGCGCCAAGCGGAGATACTGGCCGGTTACCTCGGCTCCGATACCCCCTTGGCCAAAGGTGAGGATTGGCTGGGCACGTGGCGCCCCATGGTTCGCACCGCCAAGAACAAAGACGAGTTGATTCAGGAGTTGAGCAGCACGATCACCCTCAACGGTACCGGGCATAGTTGGTGCGCCGGTAATGCCAAAGGGGGCAGCTGCGGTGGGCTGTGTCTGTTCGAGGCCGATATGTGCGTCGACTGCAATATGGCGCTGATCGGCCCTGAACACCTTCCTGTTTGGAAAGAAATTGCTGAGCAGCAACTAGTGGTGCTGCAACTACCCGATATGGGCGTACCGGCCAAGAGCCGGGCCAACCGCATTCTGGAGAAAGCGAATCAGGTGATCAGCAAACTCGATGGCAGTAGGTCGGAATCATGAGCGGCGTGGACACAGCAGGTAATCCCGAGGCGCTACGGGCGCACAAGGAAGCGTCGCAGCGGCAGACCCGCCAAGAGCTAGAGTTGGCGCTCGCTCGCCTGAGAAATGGCAATCCGCGCCGCGTTAAGCGCGGCGCTGCGATCAGCGCAACGACAGTGGCGAGAGAAGCGGGTATCGATCGATCCACGCTTTATCGTTTCCACGAGCCCATCCTGACGGCGATCCGCAAGTTCAACGAAACCATGCCGAAGCAGCAACTGGAGGCTAAGCAAGGGGAGCTGGGGGAAGCACGGGCCAAGGCCCGCGAGTACCGGGAGGCGCTGGAGGCGGCGCGAGATGAAATTACTGCATGGGCTCGTCAGAACTATTTGCTGACTCACCGCGTACGGGAGCTTGAAGCCACTATCCAGCAGCGCGACAAGCTCATAGCGGACTTGCAGACTAGATTGACCGTGACTGCGAAGTCGGTCTCGCTGAGATCGGTCGGCGGGCCCCGCGATCAAACTGAGTGAGCCCGGGTCACTTGCAGAACGCAGGTGGTCCCAGCCGACGGCGCCGTTGGCTCGGAACTTTCTTGCGCATCGCTTCCCTGAGTCGTTCGGCGGCTTCAGCAAGAACGGCAGGATCTGCCTCCCGAATAGCCTTCAGCAGTTCCTCGCGCCGCCGAGCCTTGCCCTCCAATATCTCGGCAAAGCTGCTGTCTGACTGGTGAAAGTCGCTCATCTGGGCAACCTCGCGGATAGGGCTGTTATTTAGAGGGTATCACGCAGACCGAACTGGCGTGGGCAAAGGCGCGGGGTTGCCCGTGCCGAGACTTTTGGCCCAGGCCTCGACTAGCTGGTGATCGACCACCAGGTCGGTGTCCACGTCAGCCAACGCTTCGCGTGTCAGATTGGTGTACCTTTCTTCGTCATCGTTCAAGCTGGTCATTTCGCTTACGCCTCGCTGCGTTTAAACCTCAGTCAGGCACATGGAAGACGAGCACGGTGAGGATGAACTCCCGATTTGAATCTCCGGAATGGTGAAAAACATAGCGATAACCGCTCTCGTGTTTCCACGGAAGCGTCCGCTTGTAGTTCGGATGCTTTTCGGCTATCTCCTTGATGCCGCTTAATACTGTCGTGGTATCCGTTCCCCGGTTGAACACTAGGATTGCAGTCTTGGTGTCACGCCAAGCCGTGTAGCCAAGCAGCTGGTCGATCGTCTCGCCAAACTTCTTTGGACCTTTCCAGAATTTGCACTCGGCAATGAAGACGTTGCGGCCGTTTTCGCGGAGAAGAATGTCCGTCTTCCCATTGAGATTGAAGGTTTCGCCAGTGGCACGCCCCTCGAACTGGCCATTCAACTGGAACAGGAACTGATCACGTAGGTGTTCCTCGTTCTGCTTTGCGAATGCGCTGGGCGAGCGCTCCATCAGTGCGGCCATGTTCTGCATGACGGTCAATGCATACTCATAGTGTTCCATAGCCCAAGTAGGCTCTGGCTCAAAAGGAGTAGAAGTTGCTGGAGGCAGCGTAGGCTGCGCTTTCCGGCGAACCTCTGGCACTGCGTAGGTTTTGGGGGCGTTCGCCCGAACTTTTACCGGGATCCCAAGTGATGCCATGCGATTCTGATTCGCGAGCAGCCGTCCGCGTCGGTTTTCGATAGCTTGTTCTGCACGTTGCCGAAGGCTGGCATTGAAGTCATTCACTTGCCCGCGCCCCCATTTCAAGTGTTCCTCAATATCATTGAGCTGACGATCAATGTCGGAGCGGATATCAGGCGCGCTGTCGTTGGCAAACTCGAAGGCCAGAACAAGCTCCTGCCCGCGCACGACCGCACGAGGCGGATTCATGCTGAACTGGTTCGAGCGACAATAAAACAGTTCTGATTCACCTTCGAACGGCACCGCGATTTCGATGCGTTGCCCGGGCATTAGTACAGGGCGGCTCTTGTCATCAACCCATCGGCGTGGGTCATACCTGACGTCAACCTGTGCTTCTTGCTCAGTTGCGTAGCACTGATCTCGAAGAAGCGAGACAGGCTCAAGGCAGTATTTCTGCCCTAAGTACTCTGCGAGATCTGCCGGTGCAGTATTGAGAAGGCGATTTGGATCCAGGCTTTCGACTTCCTTCTGCATAGCAGCGATCTGGTTTTGGATAACGGTTCCCAAATCGTGGGTGGAGAAAAGATAGCCCTTGCTTTTATCTAAATAGCGAAGCATGAGAAAGCGCCCTCAATTGCGCTGTATTCTTATAAGCGTGTGCTGAAGGTATCTCGAAATACCTCCAGCATGCCGAGTCAAGCTAGAGCCTTTACCTTGTTGTACAGGTCGTAAAGGTGAAGTGCCGACATGTCTAGAATCGGCTCATACATAAATGAATTTAAGTGTATGTTTTCAGGGGTCATGAGGTTGACTTGCGAAAGCACCAAGAGCGCATTTTCTTCCTGCGAGTAAAGTCCGGCATATTTCTCGTATAGTTTCAATGTTTGATTTTTAGTAATCGCGCCAACGAAATCCCCATCAGCTATTTTGCTTATCATAAATTGTTCTGCTTTGAGGCGGATGCCTATTGATAGAGTTACTTTAACCTCCAGCTCTACATGGTCATCGCCGTTAGCTGCGAGGGCATCAGCTTGGTCAAATATGATCTGTATTACTGGTAAGTCTGGCGAGGGTAGGTCAAGGTCAGACTTGTCTAGAAGGGTGGATCTATAAATGGATTGCAGGTCAGCAACTTTAACATTTTCGCTGTTTGGCTTTATATGGAGCAGAGAGGTAAGGGTTTCGTACGCGGCACTTTCTTTGCCGTGGCAATATTCCGCCAGATTGCGCACAAATGGAATGCTTGCGACCAGGCATGTGGCACTGTTGGCTAGTTCGCCTTTCCAAACTAAGAAAGGATCGTTTTGGTATTTTTCCTCTATAAACGAAAGAGAGCCCTCTTGCTTCTTGACAAAGAGCCTTCGCGCTCTGGCTATGCCTAGTCGGCTGCTAATTGTTCGATGAAAATCAAAGTTGTGTGTGAGAAAAATGATTCGGAAATATTCGATTTTCGATATTTCATTCAGGTATTCGATTATGGCATATTTGTTTTTGTAGTCAAACGAATCGGCGATATCGTCTATTATGAATATGGTGGGTTGCTGTGATTCGCGACGAGCGTGCACTTCAAAAAGTATATTGAGTATATACAAGGCTCGTTTCTCGCCTTGGCTCAGAACCTGAAGCAATTGCTCCTCGTCGACGCCGCGCACCCCTCTGCCGTCGTCAAATTCGAACCCAATATTAGGTGCATCACCTTTAAGTATTACGTCTTTTTGATTGTGAATGAAAAGTTTGAATGGCACATAGAAACGGTCGTTGAATTGGGCTACTACAGAGGCCCACTTGGTGCTCTCTGACTGCGCTTGTTTGGCTGTAAGTGCCATAACGTCTTTGGCGCTCTCATAAGCAGCATGGAACATGTCGATGGTAGTTTTGGAGAGGTTGAAATAGGCAAGCCACAGCTTTTCTCTGAAATGCGTGAAGTCACCTAACTCTGGCAGAATTTCGGGGTGCTCTGCCAGGTAATCCCGGAATCTCTTCAGTTCGGCATTCTTTTGAAGCTGCTTGTCAACAGCTTCAAACTTGGATGTTAGTTCTTTGTCGCCCAGGATGCGTTCTTTTTCCTTGCTGATTAGTGCATCCAGCTCCTTGGCTGAGGTGATCTCTACTTTGGATTCTCCGTTGGCAACGTTTAGAGAGTGGTGTGCTTCAAAAAAACCATTCGAGACAAGGCTCTTGGAAACGTCGCCGGCTCCGGTCGGATTGAATTTTTTACTTAGAACCGGGGACTGGTCTACTAGCTCTTGATATTTTCCTATGTATTCTTTAAGTTGCTTGCTTAACTCTCCGGACTTTAATGCTGCAAACGTTTTGTCATTAAATATCTCGGAATAAGATATGTTGGAGAATTGAATATTTCCATCTAGTGCTTTTGCCTGGCCAGAGAAAAAGTCATAGATGCTTTCGAATTTAAAGACTTCCTTCAATTCGGCAGTCGGCAGTGTCTTTCCAGCAATCCCTGCATGTTTCTTAAGCTCTTGAAGCAGTGTGCTCAAGGTCTCTTCGATAAGCTTCACTGCGCTCTCATACTTCTCCCTAAGAGCAGGATTCACGAGTAGTGTAGATGAGTTGGCAGATGAGTACCGTTCGACGTATGGTTTAACCACGAATACGGACTCGCTGGTAACGGCGCCCTCTGGTTCTGAGGTAATTGTGCGAGTGGTCGGTCTGTCTGGAAAAATCAGATCCTGGCTTTCACGCTTCTCTTGAATGTCAAGAAAGGTTCGAGCCAGCGAGGTCTTCATAAAGCCATTAGGGGCATAAATCGAATATGAATATCCGGCTTTAACTTTTCCTTCGGATCGAAATGTGAACTTTTCTTTAAGCTTTCGAATCCCGTAGCAGTTCTCTAATTCAATATCCAAGACATCCATATCAGGCCTCGTGAAGTGGGGGCAGGTTTAGATGGTTTTTCCTAGGGGTTCAGCTAGATTTTAGACTGGTAACACAAGATTGTCGGGTGCTGGTCACTCGCGACTTCAAAAGGAGGGCAGTGTGACTCAAATCCCGGATGACCACCGCGGTCACACAATATTTCCGCACGCCTCAGGTCCCACGGCTGGCCCGTGGGTTGCCTCGTACTCTACATGGCGCATCGAGCCGAACAACTCGTACCGCGCAGTCTGTCAAGGCACATTACCTGGCGTATACCAATCGCCTGAAGAAGCTCATGCTGCCGCAGTAGCTGAAGCGAAGCGCAGTCTCGATGCGTTAATCGATTAGAGGTGACCCAAACGATGCGCTGTATTGGGCAGTGGCACCTCGGAACCCAACGCTTCCAGCAAGCAGACAGGCGACCGCAGGCGTCATCCAGCACCGGCCGCCGCTTATGTCAGAAGGTTAAGGCTCCCCAATTCACACCATGCAAACGCACCTCTCTCACTGCGCCAACTGCGGCAAAAGAACGGTCACGGTTTGGCAAAACTCTAGCGCCTATTGCTCCGAATGCGGGGCTTCACATGCGGACATGGCTCAGAGGGGGATGAATACCGCCGGCCCTTGGGATGACTGCCCTTTCTGTCAGGCTCGTCATTACTATGAACTCGTTGACGGCGAGCTGCGGTGTGAGGAGTGCGGGCTTGCCGTAGATGTAGCGCGGGCAAAGGATGAATCGCGCCCGCGTCTGATCTCATGCAGGCCGACTCGGGTGACATCCGGCTCCCTTCTTGAACTCGAATATTTCAGCAAAGACTCGCCTCTGCCAGTAATGCTTTCAGTCAGCTGGCTCCCGCAACACGGTCATACTGACGTACGGCTTCTCACTGAAAATTTCCCGGCGAGCCCTGCCGTATGTCGTATCGCCATTGAAGTCCCGCTAGGGGCAACATCGGCAGTAGTGGTCGATCGGTCTGGACGGTCAAGGAGGTGCGAGATCCCGATCGGTTTTATATCAGTGCCTCATTCGCCCACGAAACGATCCTGGTTGCGCCGACTTCTCGGCTTCAACTGAAAAGTGCTGCGCCAGACGTGGACCCCAAGGTCACGTTAACGCGGAGCGTCCACAAGGTGTACGAAGCCGTGCAGGGGGGGCCATGTACTAAGTCATTGGAAAACCTGCCCACCGCAGTTCGCGAAAACCGTAGCGCATGAATTCTCCGAATTCTGCGAGCTCCCCTTATGCGCAACGCATGAGGCCGATGCGGTCAGGCTCGACCCTTATAGGGTAATAGCTGTGTTTTGCGAAACATTTGCAATGTTGGGAGAATTCGTGTCGCAGATCGTGGAAGCGCAGATCAGGCATGCCGAGTTTTGTTTTCAGCAAACCCCAGGTCTTCGTGAAGGCGTAGGGGCTCCGCTTGCCGTTTTTGCCCGGTTCACCAAAGAACACTAGGTCGCAGTCAATCGGTCGTACTGGATTGTTAAGCGCAGCCTGGAAGGTTTCTGTGGCCCATTTGCTGAGTGGGACGGTACGTGCGCTGTCGTTCTTGGTGTCAGAAAGGCGCACCACGCGCTTTTTCATATCGACCTGATGCCTGCGCAGGGATGTGATCTCGGATGAGCGCATGCCGGTTTCCAGGGCGATGCGGACGATCCAGCCGAGCATGGGGTTGCTGTGATTGTTCACGGCGGTCAGCAGGCGGCGTTCTTCTTCTGCAGACAAGCGCCGGTCACGGCCTTCGCCGGGGCTGGGTTTACGGATGTTCAGTACCGGGTTGAAGCTCAGACCCAGGCCCCACTCCTGAATCGCCACGGTGAACAGGTGGCTGAGCAGGGCCAGCTCCAGGCGCACGGTGTTGTTGCTGGTGGGCTTGCCGCGATTGGTGATCGAGGCCAGGCGGGTGTCGCGGTAGCCGGCGATGATTTCAGCGGAGAGGGCGGCCATGGAGTATTTGCCCAGGTGGCTGATCAGTTGCTGGGCTTTGGTGGCTTCGGCACGCTGGGTGGTCGGCTTCTTGGTGGGGCTGATTTCGCTGAGGTAGCGCTTCAGCGCCATTTCCAAGGTCATGCGTTCGGAGCCGCTGCGCTGGATGTACACGCCCCTGACCATTTCGTCTTCGGTGCGGCGTGCCCAGTCTTCGGCATCACGCTTGGTGCGGAAGGTTTTGGTGTTGGTCGGCCAGCCGGTTTTGCGTACCAGAGCCTTCCATGTGCCTGCTTCCGTTTTGACGATGGTGGCCATTTTTCTTTGCTCCGAAGGCGTGCCGCTGTACCGGCACTGTACTGAATTTGTACCTTTGGACTATAGGACTGGTCTAGCTGCTTTTGCTGCGGATATGAAAAAGCCGCGCAGTGCGCGGCTTTGAAGGTGGTGGGCCCACACGGACTCGAACCGTGGACCAAAGGATTATGAGTCCTCTGCTCTAACCAACTGAGCTATAGGCCCTCAGAAGGAGCGGCGGATTATACCGGCGCCTTGTCGGCGGCGCCAATCGTGTGGCGGGGGATCAGGAAGTGGCTGGCGAAAGTGTCGGCGGGCAGGGGTTGGCTGACCACGAAGCCCTGAATCTGCTCGCAGCCTTCGTGGGCGAGGAAGGTTTCCTGGGCCTCGGTTTCCACGCCTTCGGCGATCACCGTCAATTGCATGCTGCTCGCCAGGGCGATGATGGCGCGGGTGATGGCAACGTCGTGGGGGTCTTCGGGGAGGCCGCTGACGAAGGATTTGTCGATCTTCAGGGCGTCCAGCGGCAGGCGCTTGAGGTAGCTGAGGGAGGAGTAGCCGGTGCCGAAGTCGTCGATCGCCAGTTCCAGCTTGAGGGCCTTGAGTTCGTGGAGGATGGCCAGGGCTTCCTCGGTCTGGGTCATGATGAAGCCTTCGGTGATTTCCAGTTGCAGCAGTTCGGCGGGCAGGGCGAAGTCGTCCAGCAGGTCGGCGATGCGTCGGGCGAGTTGTGGCTGGCGCAACTGGGCGCCGGCGAGGTTGACCGACAGCGAGCCGAACGGCGCGTGCTGGCTGTGCCAGTGGCTCATCTGCCGGCAGGCTTCCCGTAGCACCCAGTCGCCGATGGGCAGGATCAGACCGCTTTCCTCGGCCAGCGGGATGAAGCGGTCGGGCGGGATTTCGCCGAGTACCGGGTGCCTCCAGCGGATCAGCGCCTCGGCGCCGGTCAGTTGGCGGTTGGCGAGGCAGATCTTGGGCTGGTAGTGGAGGCTGAATTCCTCGCGTTCCAGGGCGCGGCGCAGTTCGTGTTCGAGGGCCATGCGCTCGGTGGCCTGGAAGGTCAGGTCGCGGGTGTAGAGTTCGACGCGGTTGCGGCCCTTGGACTTGGCGCGGTACATGGCGGCGTCGGCGTTCTTGACCAGGGTGGCGACGTCCTGGCCGTCCCGGGGGAACAGGCTGATGCCGATGCTGGCGCTGATGAAGAATTCGTGGTCTTCGGCCGGGAAGGGGGCGCTGAAGCAGCTCAGCAGCTTGTTGGCGACCGACGCGGCGTCTTCCGGCTGGTGCAGGCCGGGGAGCAGGATGATGAATTCGTCGCCGCCCAGGCGGGCCACGGTGTCGATGTCGCGCAGTTGCTCGCGCAGGCGCAGGGCGATGCTTTTCAGCAGCAGGTCGCCGACCGGGTGGCCGAGGCTGTCGTTGATGTGCTTGAAGCGGTCCAGGTCGAGAAACAGCACGGCGCCCTGGCGGCCGTCGGTCTGCGCGTCGTGCAGCGCGGCGAGCAGCCGGCTCTCGAACAGCATCCGGTTGGGCAGCCCGGTGAGCGGGTCGTGGTGGGCCTGGTAGTCGAGGCGGGCCTGGGCATGCTTGAGGACGGAGATGTCGGCGAATACACCGACGAAGTGGGTAATGTCTCCGTTGGTGTCGTGCACGGCGCTGATGGTCAGCCATTCCGGGTAGAGCTCGCCGCTCTTGCGGCGGTTCCAGATTTCGCCTTGCCAGTGGCCCTGGGCCGTCAACTGGTGCCACATGGCGGCGTAGAAGGCGCTGTCGTGCTGGCCCGAGGCGAGCAGGCGGGGGGACTGGCCGAGTGCTTCCGCTTCGCTGTAGCCGGTGATTTCGCTGAAGGCGCGGTTGACGGCGGTGATGTGTTGCTGGGTGTCGGTGATCATCACGCCTTCGGCGGTGCTTTCGAACACGGTCGCGGCCTGGCGCAGCTTTTCCTGCATCAGTTGGCGCTCGGTGATGTCGCGGGCGATGGTCAGCATGCAGGGTTCGTCGCTGATGACGAGGTTCTGCACCGACAGTTCGCAAAGCCGGAGCTGGCCGTCGCGGGTGCGGATCGGAGCGATGAAGTCGCGCACGCTGCCTTCGTGCAGCAGTTGCTCGATCATGCGTTGACGGTCGTCCGGGTTGGTCCAGATGCCGAGTTGCAGGGTCGAGTGTTCCCGCGTTTCGTTGGCACCGTAGCCGGTGATGCGCGAGAAGCCTTCGTTGACGTCGATCAGCAGGCCGTCGCGCAGCCGGGTGATCAGCATGCCGTCCGGCGAGGCGTGGAAGGCGCGGGCGAACTTCTCTTCGGAGACCTGCAACTGTTCCTGGGCTTCCTTGAGCTGTTCGATGTCGCGCACCGCGACCACCAGGGCCGGCGTGGTGTCGAGCTGGATGCGCTGGGAAGAGATCAGCCCGGTGAACAGCTCGCCGTTACGGCGGCGGAAGGGCATTTCCAGGTTGTGCAGGTTCTGCTTCTGCATGCTGTCGAGCAGTGCCGGGGCAATGTCGGGAATGGCCCAGATGCCCAGCTCGCTGGAGGTCTTGCCGATCGCTTCGGCGGCGCTGATGCCCAGTTGCTGCTCGAAGGTGCGGTTGACCTTGAGCAGGCGGCCATCTTCGCGGCGGGCGATGACCTGGATGTCCGGCGAATGGTGGAACACCGAGGAGAACTGTTGCTCGGACAGGCGCAGGGCGCGCTCGATCTGCTTGGTTTCGGTGATGTCGATCAGCAGGCCGCGCATCAACAGGCCGCCGGCATGGTCGATCAGGGTGACGATGTCGCGCAGCCAGACGATCCGGCCGTCGGCGGTGAGCATGCGGTATTCGAGGGTGTGGTCGCGGCCGGCGGCGCTTTCGCTGGTGCAGTACTCGATGGCCTGGGCGGCGTCGTCGGGGTACAGGGTGCGTTGCCAGAAGCCGGGTTGCAGCCAGTCGGCCAGCGGATAGCCGAGCAGTTTCTCGGCGTGCGGCGAGACGTAGGTGAAGCAGTAGTCGGACAGGCGCATTTCCCAGGCCACCGCCGACAGGCTTTCGACCAGGCCGCGATAGTGCTGCTCGCTGCTGCGCAGTTCCTGTTCGAGTTCCGAGCGGCGGCTGATCTCGCTGCTCAGGCGGCGATTGATGCGCAGGATCATGGCCAGCACGGCCAGCACCACGAGCAGTATCGGCAGGCCGTAGAGCAGCGCGTCTCGCCATGCCTGGCGCTGGTCGAGTTCTGCGCCGACCCAGGGCTCCTGCAGCGCGGCGATTTCCGCGGCGCTGAGGTCGGAGAACAGTTTGTCGAGGATGCCGATGAACACTGCCTGCCGGGGCGGCGCGGCCATCGCCAGTTGATAGCGATAGGGAGTCTCGCCGCTGATGTAGAGCCCTTCCAGCTTGAGCTGGCGCAGGCTCCAGACGCTGGAGGCGAGGTCGCTGACGAAGGCGTCGGCCTGCTCGGTCGCCAGGGCCTGCAGGGCGGCGTTGACGCTTGGCAGGGGCAGCAGGTTGAGGTCGGGGTGCTGGCTGCGCAGCAGTTCGTGCGGGGCGTAGTCCTGCACGACGGCGATCTTCAGGCCGTAGAGGTCTTTCAGGGCGCGAGGCTGCGGACCGCCCTGGCGGGCGAGGATGACGACCGGGAAGTCGAGGTAGGGGCGGGTGAAGCGCAGGTAGGACTGGCGTTCCGGCGTCGACATGATGCCCGGCAGCAGGTCCAGGTCACCGGCCTTGGCCTGGGCCAGCACTTCGCTCCAACTGCTCGGCTCGATCGGCTGCAACTGGATGCCGAGGCGCTGTTCGATCAGCTTGACGTAGTCGGCGGCCAGGCCCTGGTAGCGGTTCTCTTCGTCGCGAAACTCGAAGGGGGGCCAGGACGCGTCGATGCCCAGGCGCAATTGGCGATGCTCGGCGAGCCAGTCGCGCTCCTCCTGGCTGAGCGTCAGGGCCATGCATGGCGTGGCAAGAAGCGCCAGGCACAACAGCAGTATGGCCGGCAGTCTCGGCATATTGGCCCATCCCCACGCGGTCTCTGATGGCAAAGTGTAGTCGTGGAGAGGGTGGGCCGGAAAGCAATCGCCAAGCCTGGCTCGAAAGGAGAGCGAAGCCCAAAGCAAAACCCCCGGCAGGGCCGGGGGTTCTGGTGTCACTCGTCGAGGAACGATCGCAGGTGTTCGCTGCGGGTCGGGTGGCGCAGCTTGCGCAGCGCCTTCGCCTCGATCTGACGGATCCGCTCGCGGGTCACATCGAACTGCTTGCCGACTTCCTCGAGGGTGTGGTCGGTGTTCATGTCGATGCCGAAACGCATGCGCAGGACCTTGGCTTCACGGGCGGTGAGGCCGGCCAGCACTTCGCGGGTGGCTTCCTTGAGGCTTTCCACGGTGGCCACCTCGATCGGCGACTGCATGGTGGAGTCTTCGATGAAGTCGCCCAGATGCGAATCTTCATCGTCGCCGATCGGCGTCTCCATGGAGATCGGTTCCTTGGCGATCTTCAGGACCTTGCGGATCTTGTCCTCGGGCATGTCCATGCGTTCGCCCAGCTCTTCCGGGGTCGGCTCGCGGCCCATCTCCTGGAGCATCTGCCGGGAGATGCGGTTGAGCTTGTTGATCGTCTCGATCATGTGCACCGGGATACGGATGGTGCGCGCCTGGTCGGCGATCGAGCGGGTGATCGCCTGGCGGATCCACCAGGTGGCGTAGGTCGAGAACTTGTAGCCGCGACGGTATTCGAACTTGTCCACCGCCTTCATCAGGCCGATGTTGCCTTCCTGGATCAGGTCGAGGAATTGCAGGCCGCGGTTGGTGTACTTCTTGGCGATGGAGATCACCAGGCGCAGGTTGGCCTCGACCATTTCCTTCTTGGCGCGGCGGGCCTTGGCCTCACCGATGGACATGCGACGGTTGATGTCCTTGATTTCGGCGATGGTCAGGCTGGACTCGTTCTGCAGGTCGGCGAGCTTCTGCTGGCAACGCTGGATGTCGGCCTGCAGGTTGCCGATCGCCTCGGCGTACTTGGCCTTGCCCTTGGCCAGTTCGGCGGCCCAGGCGTCGTTGACCTCGTTGCCCGGGAACAGGCGCAGGAAGTCGGCTCGCGGCATGCGGGCGTCACGAACGCAGAGCTGCATGATCGCGCGTTCCTGGGCCCGCACGCGGTCCAGGGCGCCACGCACGTGGGCGACCAGGGCGTCGTATTGCTTGGGTACCAGCTTGATCGGCATGAACAGCTCGGCCAGCGCTTGCAGCTCGGCGATGCTCTGCTTGCTGTCGCGACCGAATTTCTTCAGTGCCTTGCGGGTCTTCTCCAGTTGCTCGGACACGGCGGTGAAGCGGCGCAGGGCCTCTTCCGGGTCCGGGCCGCCGTCGCCTTCGGATTCGTCGTCGTCCGAGGATTCGGCTTCTTCGTCTTCCTCCTCGTCGCTGGCTGCCGCGGCGGCGCCGTTCTTCAGCTCGGGCACCGGGGCTTCGCTGGGTTCGGCGATGTCGTCGTCCGGGTCGATGTAGCCGCTGAGGACTTCCGCCAGGCGGCCACCTTCGGTGGTGACGCGCTGGTACTCGGCGAGGATGCTGTCGACGGTGCCGGGGAAGTGGGCGATGGCGCCCATCACTTCGCGGATGCCTTCCTCGATGCGCTTGGCGATTTCGATCTCACCTTCGCGGGTGAGCAGCTCCACGGTCCCCATTTCGCGCATGTACATGCGCACCGGGTCGGTGGTGCGGCCGATATCGGTTTCCACCGCGGCCAGCGCGGCGGCGGCCTCTTCGGCGGCGGCTTCGTCGGTCTCCGCCTCGGCCAACAACAGGGCGTCCGCATCCGGGGCTGCCTCGAATACGTTGATGCCCATGTCATTGATCATGCGGATGATGTCTTCCACCTGTTCCGGATCGGAAATATCCTCCGGCAGGTGGTCGTTGACCTCCGCGTAAGTCAGGTAACCCTGCTCACGACCACGGCTGATCAACTCTTTCAAACGAGACTGCTGTTGCGCTTTTCCGGACATAACACCCTATCCATTGAAGGTCTAGGCGGGCTGAAAACAAGCTGACCATTATAGCCGAGCACAGGCGTCACGCGCCAGTTGGGCTCGGCGTGATGGTGGAAGCGTTGCGGCTGAGGAGGTCGCGCAGCTCGGATTTTTCCTCTGCGCTCAACTCGCTGTTACGCGCTTTGCGGAGCAATTGCTCCAGGCTGCGCTCGCGTTGGCGGGCGGCAAGACTAGTTATAGTGTCGAAAAACTGTTGTTCAAGGTTGTCGGCGCTGATAAGCCATTCTTTCTCCGCCAGCGCCTTGAGCAGACGGCCCTGTTCGGTGCCGTGCCAGCGGGCGATCAACTGCAGGGAGCGCAGTTTCGGATTTTTCTGCAGGGCGCCGAGCAGGGCGACCAGTAATTGTGCATACGTGTCGTCTTCGCCGGCGAAATGGCTGACATCCTCGACCTTGTGGGCGAGTTTCGGATGATGCAGCAGGGTGCGCAGCGCGGTCAGGGTCGGCGATTCGACCTTGATCGGTTCGCGTGGTTTGCGCGGCGTGGCGTCGCGATCACCCTTCTTCCATTTGCCATCTTTCTTCCAGCCTTTGCCGTCGCCTTTCTGCCAGGTCTTCTTCGTTTCGTAGGCTTCGGCGGGCGGCTCGATGTGCTGGGAGTAGTCGGCGATATCGCCGTAATCCGGCTGGGCATCGTAGTAGTCGTAGGAGCCGACGGGCGGCTCGCTGGTCGGCGCGGGCGACGGCGCGTTCTGCGCCAGTTGGCCGAGCGCTTCGCCGTTGAGGCCGGTGATTTCGCCGAGGCGCTGGCGCATCAGCGTGCGCAGGTTGGCGCCGGGGATCTTGTCGAGCAGCGGCGCGGCCAGGGTGACCAGATGCGCCTTGCCCTCCAGCGAGCGCGGGTCGGCTTCCTCCATCAGGTGCTGGAAGAAGTAGTCGGCCAGCGGTTGGGCATGCTGGTTGATGCGGGCGCGGAACGCGTCGGTGCCTTCGCTGCGCACCAACGTATCCGGGTCTTCGCCATCGGGCAGGAACAGGAAGCGCGCGCGGCGGCCGTCCTGCAGGCTCGGCAGGGTGGATTCCAGGGCGCGCCAGGCGGCGTTGCGTCCGGCCTGGTCGCCGTCGAAGCAGAACAGGATGCTGGGCACGATGCGGAACAGGCGCTTGACGTGTTCCTCGCTGGTGGCGGTGCCGAGGGTTGCGACGGCGTTGCGCAGGCCCTGCTGGGCGAGGGCGATGACGTCCATGTAGCCTTCGACCACCATGATCTCGTCGAGATTGCGGTTGTGCTTGCGTGCCTCGAACAGGCCGTAGAGCTCCTGGCCCTTGTGGAATACCGGGGTTTCCGGCGAGTTCAGGTATTTCGGCTTGTCGTCGCCCAGTACCCGGCCACCGAAGGCGATGATCCGCCCGCGGCTATCGCGGATCGGGAACATCACCCGGTCGCGGAAGCGGTCGTAGCGCTTGCCGGTTTCCGCGTTCTCGATCAGCAGGCCGGCGTCGATCATCACCTTCTGCTGCAGGCTGTCGCCGCCCAGGTGCTTGAGCAGGTTGTCCCAGCCCGGCGGCGCGAAGCCGAGGCCGAAGTCGCGGGCGATCTCGCCGGTCAGGCCGCGGCCTTTCAGGTAGTCCACCGCGGCCTTGCGGGTCGGGTGGCTCTTCAGGGCCTGGCGGTAGAAGTCGGCGGCGGCGGTCAGCAGCGGGTAGAGCGGCGAATCGGTCGGCTGTCGCGGCGTGTTGCCTCGCTTGCCTTCTTCGCGCGGCACGTCCATGCCGGCGGCCTTGGCCAGTTCCTCGACGGCCTGGGGGAAGTCCAGGTTGTCGTGGTCCATGACGAAGCCCAGGGCGTTGCCGCCGGCACCGCAGCCGAAGCAGTAGTAGAACTGCTTGTCCGGGCTGACGGTGAAGGAGGGGGTCTTCTCCTTGTGGAACGGGCAGCAGGCGCTGTAGTTCTTGCCGGTCTTCTTCAACTGGACGCGCGAACTCACCACGTCGACGATGTCGGTGCGGTTGAGCAGGTCATCGATGAAGGATTGCGGGATCAGGCCGGCCATGGGGATTCAGGATAGTGGCGCGAGCGAAGCGCGAAAACAACAAAACTCCGCATATTCGCCGGTAGCGAAGCGGAGTCCGGTTTTGCTGCAGTGCGATGCCCGGACCAGGCCGGGCATTCGGAGCGTTGCGCGCTGTATCAGTACAGGCGAACGGCGCGGCGCTGTTCGCGCTGCACTTTCTTGGCGTGACGCTTGACGGCGGCAGCGGCTTTGCGCTTGCGCTCGGCGGTCGGCTTTTCGTAGAACTCGCGGCTGCGAACTTCGGCCAGCACACCGGCTTTCTCGCAGGAGCGTTTGAAGCGACGCAGGGCTACGTCGAAGGGTTCGTTCTCTTTAACTTTGACGGCTGGCATCCAGGTCGTACCTACATTGATTACCGGTGTTGGGGCGCGCTCCCGGCAGTCGGCTCGGGATGCGTCCGTTTTAAGGGTTGCGGATGTTACCGCCTCGCCGCCCGGAATGCAAAGCCTCTGATCGAAAACCGCTGGTCGGCGCAAGGGGGCGCGATTATCATGCGCGCCTTCTTGGTCTGCTGGTGTTGAAGGCACAGAACCCATGCTAGTGCTGGGGTTGGAAACCTCCTGCGACGAAACCGGTGTCGCTCTCTACGATAGCGAGCGCGGCCTGCTGGCCGACGCGTTGTTCAGTCAGATCGACCTGCACCGCATCTATGGCGGGGTGGTGCCGGAGCTGGCGTCGCGCGATCACGTCAAGCGTCTGCTGCCGCTGATCCGCCAGGTGCTGGGCGAGGCGGGCGTGGCCGTCGCCGAAATCGATGGCATCGCCTACACCGCCGGCCCCGGGCTGGTTGGCGCGCTGCTGGTCGGCGCCTCCTGCGCGCAGGCCCTGGCCCTGGCCTGGGATGTGCCGGCGCTGGGCGTCCATCATATGGAAGGCCACCTGCTGGCGCCGATGCTGGAGGAGACGCCGCCGCAATTCCCCTTCGTCGCGCTCCTGGTGTCCGGCGGGCATACGCAACTGGTGCGGGTCGACGGCATCGGCCGCTACCAGTTGCTCGGCGAGTCGCTGGACGATGCCGCCGGCGAGGCGTTCGACAAGACCGCCAAGATGATCGGTCTGGGCTATCCGGGCGGGCCGGAGATCGCCCGCCTGGCTGAACGTGGCACGCCCGGCCGCTTCGTTTTCCCCCGGCCGATGACCGACCGCCCCGGACTGGATTTCAGCTTCAGCGGCCTGAAGACCTTCACCCTGAATACCTGGCAGCAGTGCCAGGCCGCTGGCGACGACAGCGAACAGACCCGCTGCGATATCGCCCTGGCGTTCCAGCAGGCGGTGGTCGAGACGCTGACCATCAAGTGCCGCCGCGCGCTCAAGCAGACCGGCCTGAACAGCCTGGTGATCGCCGGCGGGGTGAGCGCCAATCGCGCGCTGCGCCAGGCGCTGGAAGCCATGCTCGGCGAACTGAAGGGGAGCGTGTTCTATGCCCGGCCGGCGTTCTGCACCGACAACGGCGCGATGATCGCCTACGCTGGCTGTCGGCGCCTGCTGGCCGGCCAGCACGATGGCCCGGAAATCGGCGTGCGCGCGCGCTGGCCGATGGAAAGCTTGCCGAGCTGCGAGCCACAAGCTGCAAGCTGCAAGTGAGCGCGGCGTTCTGCTTGAGGCTTGCCGCTGCTTTAAAAGTGCCGTTCGCGTCCGGCGAACAGGTCGCGTAGATTGCGCCGGTGACGCCAGACGATCAGGCCGGTCAGCACGGTCATCGGCAGCAGCGCGCCGGCCTGTTGCCAGGCCAGCAGCGGCAGGCTCAGCGGGGTGGCGATCAGGGCCGCCAGCGAACTGGTACGGGTCAAGCCGAAAACCAGCAGCCAGGCGCAGATGGCCAGCAGTGCGGCGGGTGGATAGATGCCGAGCAGCACGCCGGCGGCGGTGGCGACGCCCTTGCCGCCACGGAAGCGGAAGTACAGCGGGTAGAGGTGGCCGACCACCGCGGCGAGGCCGATCCAGGCCTGTTGCTGGACGCCGAGGCCGAACAGGGCGGCGGCCAGTACCGGCAGCAGGCCCTTGAGCAGGTCGCCGAGCAGGGTGAGGATGGCGAGTTTCCTGCCGGCGACGCGCAGCATGTTGGTGGCGCCGGGGTTGCCCGAACCGCTGGCGCGAGGGTCCGGGCCGCCGCTGAGGCGGCTGAGCAGGATGGCGAAGGACAGCGAGCCAAGCAGGTAGGCGAGGATCGCCAGAAGCCAAAACATGGTATCCATTCCGGGCAGGGTGGCCCTGATTCTAGCAGGCCGTTGAAAAACGTAGGCGAAGCCGCCGGGACAAGGCCAGAATGGCCGGGGCGCGGAGTTTGCGAGCTGTAGATGAGCGGCCCGGGGCCATTCTGACGTGGTATTGGCAGCGCAGGTGGAGATTCGGCAGCCTGCGACGGGGCGTTGACCCTTCTTGTGGAGCGGAGCGGTTGGACAACGTATTTATCGAGGGGCTGGAAGTCGACACCCTGATCGGGGCCTACGACTGGGAGCGCGACATCCGCCAGTGCCTGCGCCTGGACCTGACCTTCGCCTGGGACGTCAGCGCGCCAGCCGCCGAGGACGACCTTGGCAAGGCGCTGGACTATGCCAGCGTATCGGCGAGCATCGAGGCGTTCGCCCGCGCGGCACGCTTCGAGCTGGTGGAGACTTTCGCCGAGCGCCTGGCGGCGGCCCTGATGAGTGAGTTCGGCATCACCTGGCTGCGCCTGCGGGTGACCAAGCCGGGCGCCAATCCGGCGGCGAGGGGAGTCGGTGTGGAGATCGAGCGCGGATGTCGCTGACCCCGGTTTTCCTCGGCGTGGGCAGCAACAGCCAGCGCGAGGAACATATCGCCGCCGGCCTGGATGCGCTGGCCGGCTTCCTCCACGACCTGCGCTGTTCGCCGGTGTTCGAGAGCGAGGCGGTGGGCATCAAGAGCGGGCCCTTCTATAACCTGGCGGTGACGGCGCTCACCGACCTGCCGCTGCACGAGCTGGATCGCCGCCTGAAGATCATCGAGGCGGACAACGGCCGCTACGCGCCGAACCGCAAGGGCCTGCCGCTGGACATCGACGTGCTGTTGTACGGCGAGCAGGTCGGCAACTTCGACGGACTGGTGCTGCCGCGACCGGAAATCCTCAGGAACGCCTTCGTGCTCTGGCCGCTGGCGCTGCTGGCGCCCGAGAAGCTGTATCCCGGCGCGGGCCAGTCGTTTGCCGAGCTGTGGCGCGGGATGCGCAGCGAGCAGCGGCTGTGGCCGGTGGCGTTCCAGTGGCGCGGTGCCGAGCTGACGCCGGTGGAGCTGCTGCAGGCCTATCCGGCGCTGGCGTAGGTTTTTCGGCTTTCTATTGGGTCCCCGCGTTCGCGGAGATGACGTGGGGGCGGTGGCGTGGGGAGCCTGCGCGTGGGTCGCGGGCATGGCTCGCCTACGGGGTGCGGGCTTCCTTGTAGGCCTTGAGTGCCTTCAGCCGTTCGCGGGACAGTGCCTCGCCCAGCTCGGCGCCTTTCAGACCTTTTTCCAGCAACGGTTGCACGCTCACCGCGCGAGCGGCTGCGGCGGCGCCACGCAGGTAGTCGGCCTGCGGGTAGTCGCGCTGCTCCAGGCCGAGACGGCCACGGGCGTCCATCTCGCAGGCGGCGATGAATTCCTCGAAGCGCTGCGGGCGGCGGTAGATGTCGAAGCGTTGCAGCAACTCCAGCAGGGTGTTCGGGCGCAGCTCCAGGGCGCGGTGGCCGTGGGTGTGGAACTCGCCGACCAGCATGGCCAGTTCCGCGCAATCCCTGGGCGCCTTGCAGCGCTGGTTGACCTCGCCGATCAGCCTCACCCCTCGGTGTTCGTGGGCGATATGCCGTGGCCACTCGCTTTCCGGCGTCAGCCCCTTGCCCAGGTCGTGGAGCAGGCAGGCCCAGCGCACGGTGAGCGGCTGATGGTGCTCGGCGCACTGGCGCAAGACGGCCAGGGTATGCACGCCGGTATCGATCTCCGGGTGGTGGGCCGCCGGCTGCGGCACGCCGAACAGGGCGTCCAGCTCGGGCAGCAGTTCCGCGAGGGCGCCGCAATCGCGCAGCACCTGGATGAACACGTCCGGCCTCGGCTCCAGCAGCGCGCGGGAGATTTCCTTCCAGCTACGTTCGGCGGTCAGTGCCTGCAACTCGCCGGATTCGGCGAGTTGCCGCATCAGTTCCAGGGTTTCCGGCGCCACGGTGAAGCCCAGTGGCGCGTAGCGGGCGGCGAAGCGGGCGACGCGCAGCACGCGCAGCGGGTCCTCGGCGAAGGCCGGGGAGACGTGGCGCAGCAAGCGGGCTTCGAGGTCGCGCTGGCCGCCGTAAGGGTCGATGACCCGGCCCTGGTCGTCCTCGGCCATGGCGTTGATGGTCAGGTCGCGGCGCAGCAGGTCTTCTTCCAGGCTGACGTCCGGGCTGGCGTAGAAGGTGAAGCCGCCGTAGCCCTGGCCGCTCTTGCGTTCGGTGCGGGCGAGGGCGTATTCCTCGCCGGTCTGTGGATGGAGGAATACCGGGAAGTCCTCGCCCACCGGGCGGAAGCCCCGGGCCTGCATTTCCTCGGCGCTGGCGCCGACCACCACCCAATCGATGTCCGCCACCGGCCGGCCGAGCAGGCGGTCGCGCACGGCGCCGCCGACTTTGTAGATCTGCATGTAGGTCCTCCGTCAGGAAGACAGGATAACCGTTGAGGAGATGCGGCGGTCGTCAGCCGTAGCGCTTCTTCGCTTCGATGGCCAGGCCGTTGCCGATGCCGCCGAACAGGTTGCCTTCCACCGCGCGGGCGTTGGGCAGCATGGCGGCGACGCTGCGGCGCAGGGCCGGGATGCCGCTGGAGCCGCCGGTGAAGAACAGGGTGTCGACCTGTTCCGCGCCGATCCCGGCATCTTCCAGCAACTTGTCCACGCCGGCGCGGATACGTGCCAGGAGCTGGTCGATGGCGTTCTCGAACAGCGTGCGGTCGAGGTCGGCGGCCAGGCCGGGCTCGATGCGGCCGAGGTCGATGCGCCCTCGTTCGGTCTCGGTCAGGGCGATCTTGCTGTCTTCCACCTGGATCGCCAGCCAGTGCCCGGCGCGCTGTTCGATCAGGCTGAACAGGCGGTCGATGCCGGTGCCGTCGGTGATGTCGTAGCGCATGTTCTTCAGCGCCAGTTGCGCCTTCTGCGCGTACACCGCGTTGATGGTGTGCCAGGTGGCGAGGTTGAGGTGGTAGCTGGTGGGCATCGGCGCGTCGCTCTTCATCCGGCTGCCGTAGCCGAACAGCGGCATCACGCCCTGCAGGCTGAGCTGCTTGTCGAAGTCGGTGCCGCCGATGTGCACGCCGCCGGTGGCCAGGATGTCCGCCGAGCGATCGGTCACCTCGCGGCGTTCCGGGGCGAGGCGGACCAGGGAGAAGTCCGAGGTGCCGCCGCCGATGTCGACGATCAGCACCAGTTCCTCGCGGTCGATGCCGCGTTCGTAATCGAAGGCCGCGGCGAGCGGTTCGTACTGGAAGGAGACGTCCTTGAAGCCGAGTTTCCGCGCCACTTCGACCAGGGTGTCCTGGGCCAGGCGGTCAGCCTCCGGGTCGTCGTCGACGAAGAACACCGGGCGGCCGAGCACCACCTGCTCGAACGAACGTTCGGCCGCCGTTTCGGCGCGCTGCTTGAGCTGGCCGATGAACAGGCGCAGCAGTTCCTTGAACGGCAGCGCGCTGCCCAGCACGGTCGTCTCGCTCTTCAGCAGGCTGGAACCGAGCAGGCTCTTCAGAGAGCGCATCAGGCGGCCTTCGTAGCCTTCCAGGTATTCGTGCAGCGCCTGGCGTCCGTACACCGGGCGGCGTTCCTCGCTGTTGAAGAACACCACCGAGGGCAGGGTGGGCTTGCCGTCCTCCAGGGTGATCAGCGGCTCGACGCCGGGCCGCCACCAGCCGACGGTTGAGTTGGAGGTGCCGAAGTCGATGCCGAGGGCGTTGGCGGGCTGGGCGTGGGGCATGGCGCGGACGGCTCCGGAAAAAACGGCCGCGCAGTTTACGCGAGCCGCGGCCCGCTTTCAGCCCGGAGCGTCGTGCGTTCGTCCGATCACGTCACATCAGGCGGGTCGGCTGCCCGGCCGCGCGACGCTCCGCCTGCCATTCCTCCAGGTTCGGCGCGCCGTGCTCGCCATCCAGTTGGTGGACGATCTCGAAGTAGTCCTGCTTGAGCGGGTCCTTCATCACTTCTTCGCGCGGTTTGACCCGTACCGCGTAGATGCGCTGGACGTTCTGGTGGTCGAAGGCGCGCCATTCCTGCTCGCCCTTGAGCAGGCTGTAGCGATGACCTTCCAGGGCACGGACCAGCGCTTCGCTGTCCAGGCTGCGGGCGCGCTGCGCGGCGTCCGCCCACTGGTGGACGATGCTGTAGGCCGAGGCCGCCGAGCTGGACGGGTACGTCTGGTAGCGCTTGACGAATTCGGCGACGAAGGCCTGGCCGCGCGCGCTGTTTTCCTTCTCCGGTACCCGCCAGGTCCAGGGCTCGGTGCCGATGACGCCGGCCATGATGCCCGGCCCGGCCTGTTCGACCATGTGCTGGGTGAGGTTGGGCACCACGATCTGCATGCGTTGCGTCAGGCCCAGGTCGTGGGCGATGCGCATGGCACGCACCAGGTCTTCGCCGAACAGCACCAGGGCGAGGATCTGCGCGTCGCTGGCGGCGGCCTGGGTGAGGGCGTCGCGGTAGTCGGCCAGGTGCGCGCCGGGGAATGGCACGCGTACGCCAGGGTGGCGGGCGCCGTCCAGGCTGCCGGTGGTCTGGCGCAGCGATGTCTCGGTGGTGTGGCCCCAGGTGTAGTCGGAGGTGACGTAGAAGTAGCGGCGGTTCGGATATTGCCCGGCGAGGTACTGGCCCAGCACGCGAGCGCTCATCCAGGCGTTGTTGCTCTCGCGGAACATGTAGCGGTGGCCATCCTTGCCGGTGGTGTCGTTGGAGTAGGTGAGGGTGCCGAAGTAGAGCAGGCCGCGTTCGCGGGCGCGCTTGCCGGCGGCGATGGCGATGGCGCTGGAGGCGCCGCCGAACAGCATGGCCGCGCCATCGTCGGCCAGCTTGTCGACGTTGCGCACGGCCTTTTCGACGCTGGAGCCGCTGTCGTGGCTGGACAGTCGCAGCGACCGGCCGAGCACGCCGCCCCTGGCGTTGATCTCGTCGATGGCCAGCAACGCGCCGTGCATCTGGGCCAGCCCCTCCTCCTTGTAGCTGCCGGTGCGCGGGTAGTTGAGCCCCAGGGTGATCGGTTCGGCGGCTTGCACACAGGCGCCGATGCCGAGCCACAACGCGAGGGCGGCGGTCAGTCGTTTCATTGCTTGTCCCTGTTGTTATTGTTGGACAAGCGCGGTTTTACGCCTTGGCGCCGTGCAGCGGCATCAGCTATTGGTCGAATGCCGGGTGGCCTGGTTCGCATTTCGGCGAAGTCGTGGGGCCATGCCTGTCGAACAGGGCGGGCCCACGCCGTGAGAGGCGGGGCCGGTCGTATTCACATCAGGGCGGGTGGTTGCCCGGCCGCGCGGCGTTCCGCCTGCCATTCCTCCAGGCTCGGCGCGCCATATTCGCCATCCAGTTGGTGGACGATCTCGAAGTAGTCCTGCTTGAGCGGGTCCTTCATCACCTCTTCGCGCGGTTTGACCCGCACCGCGTAGATGCGCTGCACGTTCTGGTGGTCGAAGGCGCGCCACTCCTGTTCGCCCTTGAGCAGGCTGTAGCGGTGGCCTTCCAGGGCACGGATCAGCGCTTCGCTGTTCAGGCTGCGGGCGCGCTGCACGGCGTCCGCCCATTGGTAGACGATGCTGTAGGCCGAGGCCGCCGAACTGGATGGGTACGTCTGGTAGCGCTTGACGAATTCGGCGACGAAGGCCTGGCCACGCGCGCTGTTTTCCTTCTCCGGCACTCGCCAGGTCCAGGGCTCGGTGCCGATGACGCCGGCCATGATGGTTGGCCCGGCCTGTTCGACCATATGGTGGGTCAGGTTGGGCACCACGATCTGCATGCGTTTTGTAAGGCCCAGGTCATGGGCGACGCGCATGGCGCGCACCAGGTCTTCTCCGAACAGCACCAGGGCGAGGATCTGCGCGTCGCTGGCGGCGGCCTGGGTGAGGGCGTCCCGGTAATTGGCCAGGCTGATGCCGGGGAACGGTATGCGCCGTCCCGGATGCCTGGCGAGGTCCTGGCTGCCGGTGGTCTGGCGCAGCGAGGCTTCGGTGGTGTGGCCCCAGGTGTAGTCGGAGGTGACGTAGAAGTAGCGCTGGCCCGGGTACTGTCCGGCCAGGTACTGGCCCAGCACGCGGGCGCTCATCCAGGCGTTGTTGCTCTCGCGGAACATGTAGCGGTGGCCGTCCTTGCCGGTGGTGTCGTTGGAGTAGGTGAGGGTGCCGAAGTAGAGCAGGCCGCGTTCGCGGGCGCGCTTGCCGGCGGCGATGGCGACCGCGCTGGAGGAGCCGCCGAACAGCATGGCCGCGCCTTCGTCGGCCAGCTTGTCGACATTCTGTATCGCTCTCCTGACGCGTGATCCGCTGTCGTAGCTGGAAAGCCGCAACGGCCGGCCGAGCACGCCGCCCTTGGCGTTGATCTCGTCGATGGCCATCAGCGCTCCGCGCATCTGGGCAAGTCCTTCCTTCTGGTAGCTACCGGTGCGTGGATAGTTCAGTCCCAGGGTGATCGGCTGGTTTGCCTCCGCATAGGATGCGACGCTCAGCCACAGCATGAGGGCGGCGGTCAGTCGTTTCATCGAGTGTCCTTATTGTTCTGGTTGGGCGAGCACGTTGGCGTTCGTAGCGTAAGGCTCGGGTTCCCCTGTTGAACGGACACAGGTTTTCTTATCGGAGCTTTCAGAAAAGCCTTGGGTTCGGCGCGGGAGGAGAAGGGGTACGTCGTGCACACCGGAGGCGAGGCGGCGCCTGCGCATGGTGCCACCTCGCATGATGCGTTCGTCCCGGCCCGGCGGGGCCGGGAGATGTGTCAGAACAGGAAGTACCGCTGCGCCATCGGCAGCACTTCGGCCGGCTCGCACCAGAGCAACTGGCCGTCGGCCTTGACCTGGTAGGTCTGCGGATCGACCTCGATGTCCGGCAGGTAGCCGTTGTGGATCAGGTCGCTCTTCTGCACCGTGCGGCAGCCCTTGACCACGGCGATCTTCTTCTTCAACCCCAGCCGCTCGGGAACGCCCGCGTCGTGCGCCGCCTGGCTGATGAAGGTCAGGCTGGTGGCGTGGCGCATGCCGGCGTAGCTGCCGAACATCGGCCGGTAGTGCACCGGCTGCGGCGTAGGGATCGAGGCATTGGCGTCGCCCATCAGGCTGGCGGCGATGGCGCCGCCCTTGAGGATCAGCGTCGGCTTGACGCCGAAGAAGGCCGGGCGCCAGAGCACCAGGTCGGCCCACTTGCCGACTTCGATGGAGCCGACTTCGTGGGCGATGCCGTGGGTGATCGCCGGGTTGATGGTGTACTTGGCGATGTAGCGCTTGATGCGGAAGTTGTCGTTGCCGGGGGCATCCTCGGGCAGCGGGCCGCGTTGCTTCTTCATCTTGTCGGCGGTCTGCCAGCAGCGGGTGATCACTTCGCCGACCCGGCCCATGGCCTGGCTGTCGGAGCTGATCATGGAGAAGGCGCCGAGGTCATGGAGGATGTCTTCGGCGGCGATGGTCTCGCGGCGGATGCGCGATTCGGCGAAGGCCACGTCCTCGGCGATGCTCGGGTCGAGGTGGTGGCAGACCATCAGCATGTCGAGGTGTTCGTCGATGGTGTTGCGGGTGAACGGTCGGGTCGGGTTGGTCGAGCTGGGCAGCACGTTGGGCAGGCCGCAGGCCTTGATGATGTCCGGCGCGTGGCCGCCGCCGGCGCCCTCGGTGTGGTAGGTGTGGATGGTGCGGCCCTTGAACGCGCCGAGGGTGGTTTCGACGAAGCCGGATTCGTTCAGGGTGTCGGTGTGGATCGCCACCTGGATGTCGTAGCGGTCGGCGACCGCCAGGCAGTTGTCGATGGCCGCCGGGGTGGTGCCCCAGTCCTCGTGCAGCTTGAGGCCGATGGCGCCGGTCTCGATCTGTTCGATCAGGGGCTGCGGCAGCGAGACGTTGCCCTTGCCGGTGAAACCGATGTTCATCGGGAAGGCGTCGGCGGCCTGGAGCATGTTCGCCATGTGCCAGGGACCGGGGGTCACGGTGGTGGCGTAGGTGCCGGTGGCAGGTCCCGTGCCGCCGCCGATCATGGTGGTGGTGCCGCTCATCAGCGCTTCTTCGATCTGCTGCGGGCAGATGAAGTGGATGTGGGTGTCGATACCGCCGGCGGTGAGGATCATGCCTTCGCCGGCGATCACTTCGGTGGCGCCGCCGACGGCGATGGTGACGTCCGGCTGGATGTCCGGGTTGCCGGCCTTGCCGATGGCGGCGATGCGCCCGTCCTTGAGGCCGACGTCGGCCTTTACGATGCCCCAGTGGTCGATGATCAGCGCGTTGGTGATCAGCGTGTCGACCACCTCGGCGGCATCGAGCTGGCTCTGGCCCATGCCGTCGCGGATCACCTTGCCGCCGCCGAACTTCACTTCCTCGCCGTAGGTGGTGAAGTCCTGTTCCACTTCGAGCCACAGGTCGGTGTCGGCCAGGCGCACCTTGTCGCCGACGGTGGGGCCGAACATGTCGGCATAAGCCTGACGACTGATTTTCATGATCCTATTTCCCTCGGTTCGCTGGAGGCTAGAGGCTGAAGGCTGAACGAAAAAGCAACTCCCTCGTCCAGCCTCCAGCGCTCTTATCGGCTCTTATCGGCTTTACAGATTTCCCATCACCCGCCCGGCGAAGCCGTATACGCGGCGCAGGCCGGTCATTTCGACCAGCTCGACCTCGCGGCTCTGGCCCGGTTCGAAGCGCACCGCGGTGCCAGCCGGGATGTTCAGGCGCATGCCGCGCGCGGTGGCGCGGTCGAAGGCGAGGGCGTCGTTGGTTTCGAAGAAGTGGTAGTGCGAGCCGACCTGGATCGGCCGGTCGCCGCTGTTGGCCACGCTCAGGGTGACGGTGCGGCGGCCGGCATTGAGTTCGATCTCGCCATCCTGGATCTGATATTCGCCGGGGATCATGGGTGGGGCTCCTTTCAGTCGCAGCGGCAAGCTGCAAGCTTCAAGCGGCAAGTAGAAGCGGCTCCGGACCGCTCTTGCTTGTGGCTTGCCGCTAAACGATGGGTTGATGGACGGTCACCAGTTTGGTGCCGTCCGGGAAGGTGGCTTCGATCTGGATCTCCGGGATCATTTCCGGCACGCCTTCCATCACCTGTTCGCGGGTGAGCAGGGTGGTGCCGTAGTGCATCAGCTCGGCGACGGTCTGGCCGTCGCGGGCGCCTTCCAGCAGGGCGGCGGAGATGTAGGCCATGGCTTCCGGGTAGTTGAGCCTGAGGCCGCGGGCCAGGCGCCGCTCGGCGACCAGGCCGGCGGTGAAGATCAGCAGCTTGTCTTTTTCTCTGGGTGTCAGGTCCATCGCTTGCTCCTGTCGTAGGGTGGTTGTCGTTTTTCACATCCACCGGCTCATTGGCGGAAAACGCTTCGCGGTTTTCCGCCCTACGTGCTCCAGATTCTTGGTGATACGGCGGCGCGGCCCAGCAGGGCGGGACGCAGCAGGCGCCACAGGTCGATCAGCCAGGCGCGTGCGTGCAGCGCTTCGCTGGCGAGGCAGCGGGCTACCAGCAGGCCGGGCAGTTGGGTGAGGTCGCCGCGTACCTGGCTGGGCAGTTCGCGGCAGGCTTCGATCCATTCGCCGTCGATCTCGCCGGTGGCCAGCAGGGTGGCGAACACCGGTTGGCCGGCGAGGCCGATGGGCGAGTCGAGCAGGCCGTCGTCGCCGATGATGCGCTGGCGTTCGTGCCAGAGCGGACGACCGTCGCGGCGGATGTCCAGGCGTGCCTGGAAGTGCCCGGCATCGAAGCGCTCGCCGGCGGCCGGGCGACCGAGGGCGACGATGTCCCAGTACAGCAGGCGGGCGTCGCCTTCGAGCTCGATGCGTGTGCTCAGCTCGGCCTGGGCCGCTGAGTAGACGATGGTTTCCTGCGGCAGCCATTCCAGGGTGGCGCCGGGGGCGACGCGCAGGTCGAGGGACTGATAGGCCGGGCCGGCGGCGCGGTACCATTTGGCGGCGCCGGGGCTGGTCAGTTGCGCCCAGGCGTGTTCGCCGACGCGCACGTCGATGGCCAGCCGGTCGCCGCCGGCGATGCCGCCGGGCGGGTGCACGATGATGTGCTGGCAGACGTCCGGCCCCTCGGGGTAGAGGTGTTTCTGCACCCTGAGCGGGCCGAGGTGGCGGCGCTGCACCGGTGTGGTGCGTCCATCCCGGAGGGCATAGGCGAGCTCCAGTTCGGCGTGCCAGCTCGGCGTGAACAGGGCGGCGGGCAGGTTCATGGCAGGCGCGGAAGTCCGTGGGAATTTGACCACATGGCCAAGCAAGAGGCGTGCCCCGAACCAATCCGGTGCGCCGTTGCTTTTCAGCCAGGCCGTGTCTTGCTGTGACACTTCGGCCCCTCACCCCCGGCCCCTCTCCGGGGGGAGAGGGGAGTATCCGTGCGTGCCGTCGGGCTCCGTGCTTTCCCGCCGCGCCGTTCTTCCCCCTCTCCCTCTGGGAGAGGGCTACGTCGGGCGTTCAGATCGCCACCAGGCCGCGCACACCCTCGGCTTCCATGTTCTCGCCACGGCCTTGCTGGATGATCTCGCCACGGGCCATCACCAGGTACTGGTCGGCCAGCTCGGCGGCGAAGTCGTAGAACTGCTCGACCAGCAGGATGGCCATGTCGCCGCGTTCCGCGAGTTTCCTGATCACCGCGCCGATCTCCTTGATCACCGAGGGCTGGATGCCTTCGGTGGGTTCGTCGAGGATCAGCAGGCGCGGCTGGCTGGCCAGGGCGCGGCCGATGGCCAGTTGTTGCTGCTGGCCGCCGGAGAGGTCGCCGCCGCGTCGCGCCTTCATCTGCTCCAGCACCGGGAACAGCTCGTAGATGAATGCCGGCACCGTCTTGGCCTGGCCACCCGGAAAGCGGGACAGGCCCATCAGCAGGTTTTCCTCGACGGTCAGGCGCGGGAATATCTCGCGCCCCTGCGGCACGTAGGCGATGCCGGCGTGCACGCGCTGGTGCGGCTTGTGGTTGGTGATGGCCCGGCCTTCCCACTCGACCTTGCCGTCCTTGGCCGGAACCAGGCCCATCAGGCACTTCAGCAGGGTGGTCTTGCCCACCCCGTTGCGGCCGAGCAGGCAGGTGACCTCGCCGATCTTCACGTCGAACGACAGGCCGCGGAGGATGTGGCTGCCGCCGTAGTACTGGTGGAGCCGTTGGACTTGCAGCATGACGCGATTCCTCGTTTTCAAAGCCGCAAGCTTCAAGCCTCAAGCTGCAAGTAGAAGCCGGCACGGCGCCGCTTTTACTTGGGGCTTGCAGCTTGTAGCTTGCCGCTACTGTTAGCGTCCCAGGTAGACCTCGATCACCCGTTCATTCGCCTGCACTTCTTCCAGAGAGCCTTCGGCCAGTACGCTGCCCTGGTGCAGTACGGTGACGTGGTCGGCGATGGTGCCGACGAAGCCCATGTCGTGTTCGACCACCATCAGCGAGTGGGAGCCGGCCAGCGACTTGAACAGTTCGGCGGTGAATTCGGTCTCGGCGTCGGTCATGCCCGCCACCGGCTCGTCGAGCAGCAGCAGTTGCGGTTCCTGCATCAGCAGCATGCCGATCTCCAGGAACTGCTTCTGGCCGTGGGACAGCAGGCCGGCCGGGCGGTGGCGCGAGTGGCCGAGCTTGATGGTCTCCAGCACCTTCTCGATGTCGTCGCGCTGCTCGCCGCTCAGGCGCGCGCGCAGGCTGGCCCATACCGATTTGTCGGTCTTCTGCGCCAGTTCGAGGTTCTCGTACACGGTCAGCGCCTCGAACACCGTGGGTTTCTGGAACTTGCGGCCGATGCCGGCCTGGGCGATCTCCACCTCGCTCAGGCGGGTCAGGTCGAGGGTCTCGCCGAACCAGGCCTGGCCGGTGTCCGGGCGGGTCTTGCCGGTGATCACGTCCATCAGCGTGGTCTTGCCGGCGCCGTTGGGGCCGATCACGCAGCGCAGCTCGCCGACGCCGATGTACAGGTTCAGCGCGTTGAGGGCCTTGAAGCCGTCGAAGCTGACGCTGATGTCTTCCAGGGTCAGGATGGTGCCGTGGCGGACGTTCAGCCCGTCGCCGGCGCTCTGGCCGAGGCCGATGGCGTCGCGGCCGGTGCCGGACGGATCGAAGGCCGGTTCGAGCATGAGTTCGGGCGAGGCGTAGGCTCTCATTGCTTGTCCCCTTTCTTGAGCAGGCCGATCACGCCTTTCGGCAGGAACAGGGTGGCGACGATGAACAGCGCGCCGAGGAAGAACAGCCAGTATTCGGGGAAGGCCACGGTGAACCAGCTCTTCATGCCGTTGACCAGCCCGGCGCCGAGCAGCGGGCCGACCAGGGTGCCGCGCCCGCCGAGGGCGACCCAGATGGCTGCCTCGATGGATTGCGTCGGCGCCATTTCGCTGGGGTTGATGATGCCCACCTGCGGCACGTACAGCGCGCCGGCCAGGCCGCAGAGCACCGCGCTCAGCACCCAGATGAACAGCTTGTAGCCGCGCGGGTCGTAGCCGCAGAACATCAGGCGGTTCTCGGCGTCGCGCAGGGCGGTGAGCACCCGGCCGAACTTGCTGCGCGCCAGCCGCCAGCCGAGCAGCAGGCTGCCGGCGAGCAGCGCCACGGTGCACAGGAACAGCGCCGCGCGGGTGCCCGGCGCGGTGATGTCGAAGCCGAGGATGGTGCGGAAGTTGGTGAAGCCGTTGTTGCCGCCGAAGCCGGTCTCGTTGCGGAAGAACAGCAGCATGGCGGCGAAGGTCAGCGCCTGGGTCATGATCGAGAAGTACACGCCCTTGATCCGCGAGCGGAAGGCGAAGAAGCCGAACACCAGGGCCAGCAGTCCCGGTGCCAGCACCACCAGGGCGAGGCTCCAGAGGAAGCTGGAGGTGCCGTACCAGTACCAGGGCAGCTCGCTCCAGGCCAGGAAGCTCATGAAGGCCGGCAGGCCGTCGCCGGCGCTCTGGCGCATCAGGTACATGCCCATGGCGTAGCCGCCGAGGGCGAAGAACAGGCCGTGGCCGAGGGACAGCAGCCCCGCGTAGCCCCACACCAGGTCCAGCGCCAGGGCGACGATGGCGTAGCAGAGGATCTTGCCGACCAGGGTCAGGGTGTAGGCCGAGACGTGCAGGGCGTGGTCCGCCGGCAGCAGGTGCAGCAGCGGCAGGGCGACCAGCAGCGCGAGGACCAGGCCGCCGATGCCGGCGCCGACGCGCGGCCCGGCCTTGTCGAGCAGGGAGATGGATATCGGTCGTGTCATCAGTCGATCACCCGTCCCTTGAGGGCGAACAGGCCCTGCGGACGTTTCTGGATGAACAGGATGATCAGCGCGAGGATCAGGATCTTGCCCAGCACGGCGCCGATCTGCGGTTCGAGGATCTTGTTGGCGATGCCGAGGCCGAAGGCCGCCAGCACGCTGCCGGCCAGTTGGCCGACGCCGCCGAGCACCACTACCAGGAAGGAGTCGATGATGTAGCTCTGGCCGAGGTCCGGGCCGACGTTGCCGATCTGCGACAGGGCCACCCCGCCGAGCCCGGCGATGCCGGAGCCGAGGCCGAAGGCGAGCATGTCCACCCGCCCGGTCGGCACCCCGCAGCAGGCGGCCATGTTGCGGTTCTGGGTGACCGCGCGGACGTTGAGGCCGAGGCGTGTCCTGTTCAGCAGCAGCCAGGTCAGCGCCACCACGAACAGCGCGAAGCCGATGATCACGATGCGGTTGTAGGGCAGCACCAGGTTGGGCAGCACCTGGATGCCGCCGGACAGCCAGGCCGGGTTGGCCACCTCGACGTTCTGCGCGCCGAACACCACGCGCACCAGTTGGATCAGCATCAGGCTGATGCCCCAGGTGGCCAGCAGGGTTTCCAGCGGACGGCCGTAGAGGTGGCGGATCACCGTGCGCTCCAGGGCCATGCCGATGGCGGCGGTGACGAAGAAGGCCACCGGCAGGGCTGCCAATGGGTAGAGCGCCAGCGCGTCGGGGAAATGGCGCTGGAACAGCAACTGGACCACGTAGGTGGAGTAGGCGCCGAGCATCAGCATCTCGCCGTGGGCCATGTTGATCACGCCCAGCAGGCCGAAGGTGATCGCCAGGCCGAGGGCGGCGAGCAGCAGGATCGAGCCGAGGCTCATGCCGCTGAACGCCTGGCCGAGCAGGTCGCCGACCAGCAGCCGGCGCTTGACCTGGGCCAGGCTGGTCTCGGCGGCGGTGCGCACCGCATCGTCGCTTTCCGCGCCTTCGGCGAGCAGGGCTTCCAGGCGGGTACGCGCCAGCGGGTCGCCGGTCTCGCCGAGCAGGCGCACGGCGGCGAGGCGGATCGCCGGGTCGGGATCGACCAGTTGCAGGTTGGCCAGCGCCAGGGCCAGGGCGTCGCGCACGGCGTCGTCCTGTTCGCCGGCAATGCGGGCGTTGAGCAGTGGCAGTTGCGCCGGCCTGGCGCTCTTCTGCAGGGCCTTGGCGGCGGCCAGGCGCACGGCCGGCTCGTCGGCGAGCAGCCGGTGGCTGGCCTGGGCGGTGGCCAGCAGGCCGCGCAGGCGATTGTTCAGGCGCAGCTTCTTCGGCGTGCCGGCAGGCTCGGCTTCGCCTTCGGCGGCGCGGAACCGGCCGGCTTCCTCGATGAACGGGGTCTTCTCGCTGTCGGCGGCCAGGCGGCCGCGGTGCAGGGCGTCGAGCAGCGGCAGGCGCGCCGGATCGGGCTCGGCGGCCCAGTCCTCGAGCAGTTTGGCCTGCTTCGCCGGGTTGGCCGCGACGAAGTCGGCGGCGTCGCCGGCCTGGGTGGCCAGCGGCAGCACGAGCAGCGCCAGCGACAGCAGGAAGGGGTAGATGGCAGTGGGCATTTCAAGGTCCTTGGGCTGGGACGGAGGGTTGGCTCCCTCGCCTCCGGCCCCTCTCCCGGAAGGAGAGGGGGGAAGAGCACTTCGGCGTTGAAGGTTGGCTGCGGAGTTTCTGTCTGCGCCAAACCGGCCCCCTCTCCCTTCGGGAGAGGGTGAGGGGCGCGGTCGAGTCGCTCCGCAACCCTTCAGAGCCGCCCGATCAGTTCGACTTCACCGCGTAATCCGGCTTCTTGTCGTTGCCCGGGATGTACGGGCTCCACGGCTGGGCGCGGATCGGGCCTTCGGTCTGCCAGACCACCGAGAACTGCCCGTCCTCCTGGACCTCGCCGATCATCACCGGCTTGTGCAGGTGGTGGTTGGTCTTGTCCATGGTCAGGGTGTAGCCGGACGGCGCGGCGAAGGTCTGCCCGGCGAGGGCCTCGCGGACCTTGTCGACGTCGGTGCTGCCGGCCTTCTCGACGGCCTGCGCCCACATGTGGATGCCGACGTAGGTGGCTTCCATCGGGTCGTTGGTCACCGCGGTCTGGTAGTTGGGCAGGTTCTTGGCCTTGGCGTAGGCCTTCCACTTCTCGACGAAGGCGGCGTTGACCGGGTTGTCCACCGACTCGAAGTAGTTCCAGGCGGCGAGGTGGCCGACCAGCGGCTTGGTGTCGATGCCGCGCAGTTCCTCTTCGCCCACCGAGAAGGCCACCACCGGCACGTCGGTGGCTTCCAGGCCCTGGTTGGCCAGTTCCTTGTAGAACGGCACGTTGGAATCGCCGTTGACGGTGGAGACCACGGCGGTCTTGCCGCCGGCGGAGAAGCGCTTGATGTTGGCGACGATGGTCTGGTAGTCGCTGTGGCCGAAGGGGGTGTAGATCTCTTCGATGTCCTTGTCCTCGACGCCCTTGGCGTGCAGGAAGGCGCGCAGGATCTTGTTGGTGGTGCGCGGGTAGACGTAGTCGGTGCCGAGCAGGAAGAAGCGCTTGGCGGAGCCTCCGTCCTCGCTCATCAGGTACTCGACGGCGGGGATCGCCTGCTGGTTCGGCGCGGCGCCGGTGTAGAAGACGTTCGGCGACAGCTCCTCGCCCTCGTACTGGACCGGGTAGAACAGCAGGCCGTTGAGTTCCTCGAACACCGGCAGGACCGACTTGCGGGACACCGAGGTCCAGCAGCCGAACACCACGTCGACCTTGTCCTGGGTCAGCAACTGGCGGGCCTTCTCGGCGAACAGCGGCCAGTTGGACGCCGGGTCGACCACCACCGGCTCGAGCTGCTTGCCGTTCACGCCGCCCTTGGCGTTGATCTCGTCGATGGTCATCAGCGCCATGTCTTTCAGCGACGTTTCGGAGATCGCCATGGTGCCGGACAGCGAATGCAGGATGCCGACCTTGATGGTCTCGGCGGCCTGGATGGTCCAGGACATGCCCATGGCGGCGATGGATGCGGAAAGAGTGAAAGCCTTGATCAGGCTGCGACGTTGCATAGTGCGATCTCCATTCACGAAACGTGTTGTAGGTGGACTGCGTCGGCGATGCGTCGAGGTCTTCTTGTCGTCACCCGGCGAGCGGCGCGGAGTGATCCTTTCTACTGCGGCCTCGTCGGGCAGCCGAGCAATTGGCGTGCCGCCCTGGTGGAAAGGCCGCAGGGACGGGCGCTGCGGCCCGGACGGCGGCGTTGGCGGGGGAGGGTTCTGCACCATCGGGGTGCGTGGTCGTGTGCGCGAGATGGGCGATCAGGCTGGCGGCGGCGCGGCGTACGCTTGCCGGAAAGCTCGCAGGCCTTGCGGGACGGGGCTGGCGGAATTCCTGACCAGGCTGCCAGTTATTGGTGCGTGGGTGGTTCAGCCCAGGTAGTTCTTCACCCCGGTGAAGATGATCTGCGCCGCCAGCGCGCAGACGAACAGGCCCATCAGGCGGCTGACGATCTGCAGGCCCTGTTCGCCGAGCAGGCGTTCGATCAGGTCGGACAGGTAGAGCACCACGCCCACCGTGAAGCTGGCCAGGGCGATGGCCAGCACGGCGATCAGCTTGTCGTCCCAGTGGACCTGGCCGGCGCCCATCACCAGCATGGCGCCGATGGTGCCGGGGCCGACGGTGAGCGGGATGGTCAGCGGCACGATGGTCACGTCCTGCTGCACGTTGTCGGCCTGCACCGCCGGCTTGCCCTGGGCCATGCCCAGCGCGGAGATGAACAGCACGCTGCCGGCGCCGATGCGGAAGGCGTCGATGGTGATGCCGAAGATGGTGAAGATGACGCGGCCGAACAGGTAGAGCAGCACGCTGGCGATCACCACGCCGAGGGCGACCTTCCAGGCCAGCTTCTTGCGTTCCCTGATGGTGTAGCCGCGGGTCAGGGAAATGAAGCAGGACAGCACGAAGAACGGGCTGTAGAGCACCAGCATCTTCAGGTACAGGCTGAACAGCTCGGACATGCGGAAAGGCTCGCTGGGAGGGATGGCAATCAGTGTAGGAGTGAATCGGGTCGCGATTGGAGAAGCTGCCGCTACGACGGCTCGCGCTGGCGTCGGGCCTCGCGTTCGCCGACCCAGAACTCGATGAGTTCACGCAACTGCGACATCTCCACCGGCTTGGCCATGTGCCCGTCCATGCCGACCAGGCGGGCGCGCTCCTTGTGCTCGTTGAGGATGTGCGCGGTCAGCGCCACCACCGGGGTGCGGTCGCGGTGCACCTCGGCCTCCCAGCTACGCAACTGCTCGGTGGCGGTGAAGCCGTCGAGCACCGGCATCTCGCAATCCATCAGCACCAGGTCGTACTGCTTGGCCTTCATCGCCTGCAGCGCTTCGGCGCCGTTGCTGGCGGTGTCCGGGTGCAGGTTGAGCTTGCCGAGCATGCCGCGGATCACCTTGGTGGAGATGCTGTTGTCCTCGGCGACCAGGATGCGGAAGTCGGCCGGCACGTCCGGCGAGTTGCTGGCGGCCGCCATCTGCTCGGGGTGCGGCGGCGCGCCGTGCTTGCGCTGGCTCAGTTCGTCGGCGAGGGTGGTCTTCAGTGTGTAGCCGGCCACCGGCTTGGCGAGGATGCGCTTGATCCCGGCGTTGCGGGCGATGACCTTGCTCGGCGCGTTGCTGATGCCGGTGAGCATGATGATCAGGATGTCGTGGTTGAGGCTGGGGTCTTCCTTGATCCGCGCGGCGAGCTGCATGCCGGTCATCCCTGGCATGTCCTGGTCGAGCAGCACCGCGTCGAAGTATTCGCCGATGTGCGCCTTGGTGCGCAGCAGGGCGAGGGCTTCCTTGCCCGACGGCACCGCGCTGGCCTGCAGGCCCCAGGCGCTGCACTGCTGGAGGAGCACCTTGCGGCAGGTGTCGTTGTCGTCGACCACCAGCAGGCGGGCGCCCTGCAACGGGCCGTCGAGGTCGGTGGTCGGCTGCTCCAGGCGCTCGGCGTCCAGGGGCAGGGTGAGCCACAGGGTGCTGCCCTGGCTGCTGCCGCTCTGGATGCCGAATTCGCCGTGCATCAGGTGGATCAACTGGCGGGCGATGATCAGGCCGAGGCGGCCGCCGAGCTTGCTGGCGGCCAGGAAGTCACGGCTGTGCAGCTCGGCGTTGAGCAGCGCGGCGCGTTCGTCGGCCAGTAGCGGGTTGCCGCTGTCCTGCACGGCGATGCGCAGGTGCGGGCCGTGTTCGCCGCTTTCCAGCGCCACCACCAGGAGGATCTCGCCTTCGTCGGTCTGCTTGAAGGCGTTGTCGAGCAGGCTGAGGAGAATCTGCCGCAGGCGCGTCGGGTCGCCGGCGATCACCCGTGGCACCTGCGGCTGCATGAAGCTGACCAGCTCGATGCGTTGCTGCTCGGCCTTGGCGCGGAAGATGTCGAGGCAGTCGTCGATCAGCGCATTGAGGTCGAACTGCACGTCGTCCAGCTCGATCTGCCCGGACTCCAGCTTGGAGATGTCGAGGATTTCGTTGATCAGGGTGAGCAGTTCGTTGCCGGAGCTGTGGATGGTTTGCACATAGTCGCGCTGCTTGGCCGACAGCGGCGTGCCGAGCAGCAGTTCGGTCATGCCCAGCACGCCGTTCATCGGGGTGCGGATCTCGTGGCTGATCTTGGCCAGGAACTCGGCCTTGGCCTTCAGCTCGGCGGAGCTGGCGGCCAGTGCCTGCCTGCTGCTGAAGCGCTCGTGAAGGATGTTCTGCTGGCGTTCGCTGAGCGCCATGCTGAGGATGAAGCTGCTCAGCGCGCAGACCGACAGCAGGCCGAACGCCAGCCAGTCGGAGGGCACCGACCAGTAGCCGAACAGCGCCGGCAGGGCGCCTATGAAGGCCAGGCAGAACAGCAGGGTGCCCAGGCTGAACAGGCGCGCGGGGTGATAGCCGTGCTGCCAGTGGAACAGCGACACGGCGAAGATGCTCACCAGGGCGATCACGGTGAGCAGGTAGGTCGCCTGGTTGAAGTGCAGTTCGCTGGCGATCAGCAGCAGCGCGCAGGCCAGCACGATCAGCAGCCCTTCGCCGAGCAGCAGGCGGCGCACCACGGTGGTCGGGCAGACCCGGTCGAAGAAGCTGGCAGTGAAGCCCAGCGCGCAGAGCACCGCCAGCAGTATCGACAGGTTGCCGACCTGCGCCTGCAGCCCCGGCCAGTCGTTCAGCCAGGGCGTACCGATGCCCAGCAGGCTGAGCGCGGTCGCCAGCAGGCAGGCGAGAATGCCCGACAGCCACAGGCTGGCCGGGCTGCGGCTGTAGCCGAAGCGCACCAGGCTGTAGAGCAGCAGCAGGCCGAAGCAGCCGAGCAGGGCGCCGAACAGCAGGGGGCGGCGGTCGTCGCTGGCCATCAGCGCGGCGGGCTGGATCTCTATGGTCGGGCGCAGGGAGTGTTCCGAGGACAGGCGCAGATAGAGCTCCAGCGGTTCGTCCGCCTGCGGCAGGGGCAGGAGGAAGTCGCGGCTGGGCAGCGGCCGGCTGGACAGGGACTGGCGGCCGCCGGTGTGGATCTGCGAGAGCAGGTGGTCGCCACGCAGCACGTAGAGATCGAGCTGGCTCAGGTAGGGGGCGAAGACCCGCAGCAGGTGTTCCTGCTGTTGCGGCTGCAGCCGGTAGTGCAGCCACAGGGCCTGGCCGTCGCCGGGCACTTCCAGTTGGCTGACGTCGGTGGGGATGAGCTGGTTGGTGTAGCGTGGACTGCGCAGTTCCTCGAGGCCGAGTTTGCCGGCCGGGTCCAGCAGGGTGGACCATTGCGCGGAGGTGGCGGCCTGCGCGCCGAGCGAACTTGTCGCCAGCGCCAGCAGGCAGACGAGAAGTCCTATGGCAGTCCTGAGCCCGTGCACGGCGGAATCCCTTCGGTTCTTGAGGTGAGTGGCTCGATTATAGCCACGCAGCCTCCCCCGCGACCATGGCCCTGGGGACCAGGCCATATGGAGAGCGGGCTTCGCGCCAAGGATGGTGACCAGGTGCTTTCCCGTCCTGGATTTTCACCTGCAGCCCGCGCGCGTCGGCGCTTCCAGGGATTTCAATAGCATTAGACTAATGTCTAATAACGAGTTCGATTCGCACGTCTAGCCTTCCCCGTCAGAACAATCACAAGAAAGACGTCCGGGTACAGGGCGATCCACGCTCGTGCCGGCAGGACGTCACGGAGGCACTGCCATGAGCGTAGCAACGATAGACGACGCGGGACTCGTACCGGCCGGACCCATGACATCGGAGGAGCGAAAGGTCATCTTCGCCTCCTCCCTGGGCACCGTTTTCGAGTGGTACGACTTCTACTTGTACGGTTCGCTTTCAGCAATCATCGCGGCGCAGTTCTTCTCGGGCGTCAACCCCACGGCGGCATTCATCTTCGCCCTCATGGCGTTTGCCGCCGGTTTCGCGGTGCGGCCGTTCGGTGCGATCTTCTTCGGCCGGCTGGGCGACCTGGTCGGACGCAAATACACCTTCCTCATCACCATCATGATCATGGGCCTGTCGACCTTCATCGTCGGCATCCTGCCCAGCTACGCGGCCTGGGGCATAGCGGCGCCGATCATCCTGATCATCCTCCGGCTGTTCCAGGGGCTGGCGCTCGGCGGTGAATACGGCGGTGCCGCGACCTACGTCGCGGAACACGCGCCACATGGCCGGCGAGGGTTCTACACCTCGTGGATCCAGACCACTGCCACGCTTGGCCTGTTCCTGTCGCTGCTGGTGATCCTCGGCACCCGTACCTGGCTCGGCGAGGAAGAGTTCGCGGCCTGGGGCTGGCGGATTCCCTTCCTGCTTTCCATCATCCTGCTCGGCATCTCGGTGTGGATTCGTCTCTCCCTGAACGAGAGCCCGGCCTTCAAGAAGATGAAGGAGGAAGGCAAGACCTCCAAGGCACCCCTCACCGAGGCGTTCGGCCGCTGGGAAAACGCCAAGGTGGCGCTCGTCGCCCTGTTCGGCGGTACGGCGGGGCAGGCGGTGGTGTGGTACACCGGCCAGTTCTATGCCCTGTTCTTCCTGACGCAGACCCTGAAGGTGGACGGCCCGACGGCCAACATCCTGATTGCGCTATCGCTGCTGATCGGCACGCCGTTCTTCATCGTGTTCGGCTGGCTGTCCGACAAGATCGGCCGCAAGCCGATCATCCTCGGCGGCTGTCTCGTCGCGGCGCTGACCTACTTCCCGCTGTTCAGCCTCATCACCCACTACGCCAACCCCGCGCTCGAACGGGCGCAGGCCACTGCGCCGGTGACCGTGGTGGCCGATCCGAGCGAGTGCTCGTTCCAGTTCAACCCGGTCGGCACCTCGAAGTTCGTGACTTCCTGCGACATCGCCAAGAGCTTCCTGGCCCGCAACTCGGTGAACTACTCGAACGAAGCGGCCCCGGCAGGCACTGTCGCGAGCATCAGGATCGGCAACCAGACCATCGCCTCCTTCCCGGGAGCCGGCATGCCCGCCGATGAGTTCAAGGAGCAGGCCGACGCTTTCAACGTGACCATGACCGAGGCGATCCGCGCCCACGGCTATCCGGCCAAGGCGGACCCGGACCAGATCAACAAGCCCATGCTGGTGGTGCTGCTGACGATCCTCGTGCTGTTCGTGACCATGGTCTACGGCCCCATCGCGGCGCTGCTCGTCGAGCTGTTCCCGACGCGCATCCGCTATACGGCCATGTCGCTGCCCTACCACATCGGCAACGGCTGGTTCGGCGGCTTCCTGCCGACCACCGCCTTCGCCATGGTGGCCGCGACTGGCGATATCTACTACGGCCTCTGGTATCCGATCATCGTGGCGGTGATGACCTTCCTCATCGGCCTGTTCCTGATGCCGGAAACCAAGAACCGAGACCTGCGCCACTGGCACTAGCGTCGCGCCGAAACGAAAAGGCCCCGCAGATGCGGGGCCTTTTCGTAGCTGGGTTGATGGGTTGCACCCATCCTACGTGTTCGACCTTCCGGTCAGCCCTCGCCACGCTCGCGAGCGATGGCGCGGTAGCCGATGTCGGTGCGGTAGAACATGCCGTTCCAGCGGATCTTCTCGGCCAGGCGGTAGGCCTGCTGCTGCGCGGAGGACACGGTCGGGCCGATGGCGGTGGCGCAGAGCACGCGGCCGCCGCTGGTGACGATCTGGCCATCCTTCAGCGCGGTGCCGGCATGGAACACCTTGCCGTCGAGCTTGGCCGCCTCGTCCAGGCCCTCGATCGCATCGCCCTTGGCGTAGTCGCCCGGGTAGCCGCCGGCGGCCAGCACCACGCCCACGGTGGGGCGCGGGTCCCAGGTCGCCTCGACCTTGTTCAGCGCCTTGGCCAGGGCGGCCTCGACCAGCAGGACCAGGCTCGACTCCAGGCGGACCATGATCGGCTGGGTTTCCGGGTCGCCGAAGCGGCAGTTGAACTCGATGACCTTGGGCGCGCCGCTCTTGTCGATCATCAGCCCGGCGTACAGGAAGCCGGTATAGACGTTGCCCTCGGCGGCCATGCCGCGCACGGTCGGGTAGATCACCTCGTCCATGACGCGCTTGTGCACGGCGGGGGTGACCACCGGGGCCGGCGAATAGGCGCCCATGCCGCCGGTGTTCGGGCCGCTGTCGCCGTCGCCGACACGCTTGTGGTCCTGGCTGGTGGCCATCGGCAGCACGTGCTCGCCGTCGACCATGACGATGAAGCTGGCTTCCTCGCCATCGAGGAACTCTTCGATCACCACGCGGGCACCGGCGTCGCCGAAGGCATTGCCGGAAAGCATGTCGCGCACGGCGGCTTCGGCCTCTTCGAGGGTCATGGCGACGATCACGCCCTTGCCGGCGGCCAGGCCATCGGCCTTGACCACGATCGGCGCGCCCTTCTCGCGCAGGTAGGCCAGCGCCGGCTCGACTTCGGTGAAGTTCTGGTAATCGGCGGTGGGGATCGCGTGGCGGGCCAGGAAGTCCTTGGTGAACGCCTTGGAGCCTTCCAGTTGGGCTGCGGCGGCGGTGGGGCCGAAGATATCCAGGCCGCGCGAGCGGAACAGGTCGACCACACCGGCGACCAGCGGGGCCTCGGGACCGACGATGGTCAGTTGCACGTTCTTCTCGGCGAAGTCGGCCAGTTGCTCGATGGCCAGCACGTCGATGGCGACGTTCTCGCACTTCTCCTCGGTGGCGGTACCGGCATTGCCCGGCGCGACGAAGACCTTCTCGACGCGCGAGTCCTGCGCCACTTTCCAGGCCAGGGCGTGCTCGCGACCGCCGCTGCCAATCACTAATACGTTCATGAATCTCTCCTGCGGAGAGAGCCTCAAGCCTCAAGCCTCAAGCGGCAAGGAAAAGCCGAACGGGACGGCTCTTGCTTGCAGCTTGCAGCTCGCAGCTTGCGGCTCGCTGTTAATGGCGGAAATGACGCATCCCGGTGAACACCATGGCGATGCCGGCTTCGTCGGCTGCCGCGATCACCTCGTTGTCGCGCATCGAGCCGCCTGGCTGGATCACCGCGGTGATGCCGGCAGCGGCGGCGTTGTCGATGCCGTCGCGGAACGGGAAGAAGGCGTCCGAGGCCATCACTGCTCCTTTCACTTCCAGGCCGGCGTGCTCGGCCTTGATGGCGGCGATGCGCGCGGAGTTGACGCGGCTCATCTGGCCGGCGCCTACGCCGACGGTCTGGCGGTTCCTGGCGTAGACGATGGCGTTGGACTTGACGAACTTGGCCACTTTCCAGGCGAATACCAGGTCGTGGATTTCCTGTTCGGTCGGCGCGCGCTTGGTCACCACCTTGAGGTCGGCCTCGGTGATCATGCCGATATCGCGGCTCTGCACCAGCAGGCCGCCGTTGACGCGCTTGAAGTCCCAGCCGGCGGCACGTTCGGCCGGCCACTCGCCGCACTCCAGCAGGCGCACGTTGGCCTTGGCGGCGACCACGTCACGGGCGGCCTGGGAGACCTTGGGCGCGATGATCACTTCGACGAACTGGCGGTCGACGATGGCCTTGGCGGTCTCGCCGTCCAGCTCGCGGTTGAAGGCGATGATGCCGCCGAACGCGGACTCGGTGTCGGTGGCGTAGGCCAGGTCATAGGCCTTGCGGATGCCACCCTCGTTCTCCGGCACCACGGCGACGCCGCAGGGGTTGGCGTGCTTGACGATCACGCAGGCCGGCTTGACGAAGCTCTTCACGCACTCCAGGGCGGCGTCGGTGTCGGCCACGTTGTTGAACGACAGCTCCTTGCCCTGCAATTGCCGGGCGGTGGACACGCTGGCTTCGCCCGGCGCCGCCTCCACGTAGAAGGCCGCGCTCTGGTGCGGGTTCTCGCCGTAGCGCATTTCCTGGGCCTTGATGAACTGGCTGTTGAAGGTGCGTGGGAAGGCGCCGCGATCGTCGGTGGAGAGGGTTTCGGCCGACTGGTCGATGGTGCCCAGGTAGTTGGCGATCATGCCGTCGTAGGCAGCGGTGTGCTCGAAGGCCTTGAGTGCCAGGTCGAAGCGCTGGGCGTAGGTCAGGCCGCCGGCTTTCAGCGACTCGACGATGCCGGCGTAGTCGGAGGCGTTGACCACGATGGCGACGTCCTTGTGGTTCTTCGCCGCGCTGCGGACCATGGTCGGGCCGCCGATGTCGATGTTCTCGATGGCGTCGGCCAGGTCGCAGCCGGGCTTGGCCACGGTGGCGGCGAAGGGATAGAGGTTGACCGCCACCAGGTCGATCGGCTTGATGCCGTGCTGCTCCATCACCGCGCCGTCCAGGGCGCGACGGCCGAGGATGCCGCCATGGATCTTCGGATGCAGGGTCTTCACCCGGCCGTCCATCATTTCCGGGAAACCGGTGTAGTCGGCGACTTCCACGGCGGCGATGCCGTTGTCCTTGAGCAGCTTGTAGGTGCCGCCGGTGGAGAGGATCTCCACGCCGAGGGCTGCCAGCTCACGGGCGAATTCGACGATGCCGGTCTTGTCGGAAACGCTGATCAGGGCGCGGCGGACGGGAAGGCGGAGGGAGTGGTCGGTCATAACGGTTCCATCAGAGGTTTAGCTCAAGCTGCAAGCCGCGAGAGAAGAGCGCTTCTGCTTGGGGCTTGAGGCTTATGGCTTGTCGCTTTAGAGAAGATCGTACTGCTTGAGCTTCTTGCGCAGGGTACCGCGGTTCAGGCCGAGCAGTTCCGAAGCCTTGGTCTGGTTGCCCTTGACGTAGTTCATCACGGTTTCCAGCAACGGCGCCTCCACCTCGGAGAGCACCAGGTTGTAGATGTCGGAAACTTCCTGCCCGTCCAGATGGGCGAAATAGTTGCGCAGCGCCTTTTCCACACTGCCGCGCAGGGTTTGCCCTTCTTCGCTCGGCGACTTCAGGTGTTGTTTCAGGTTGACGTTGTCGCTCACAGATGCAGTTCCACTCACTAATGTCTCGGTCATCGTCGTCATGCCGCCACCCCTTCTCCCTTGTTATGACGTTCGGCGAAAAACTGCCGTACCTTGGCGCATTGCGCGTCCGTGTGTTCCAGACGATTGAATTCGGCACGGAACTCCCGGGCGCCCGGGAGTGTCGCCAGGTACCAGCCGACGTGCTTGCGGGCGATGCGCACGCCCATCAGGTCGCCGTAGAAGGCATGCAGCTCGGCCAGGTGGCCAAGCAGGATGCGTTCCACTTCGTAAAGGGATGGCGCCGGCAGTCGTTCGCCGGTGCGCAGGTAATGGTTCATTTCGCGGAAAATCCACGGTCGCCCCTGGGCCGCGCGGCCGATCAACAGGGCGTCGGCGCCGGTGGCGTCGAGCACGGTCCTGGCCTTTTCCGGTGAATCGATGTCGCCATTGGCGAACACCGGGATCGACACCGCCTGCTTGATCGCGGCGATGGTCTCGTATTCGGCCTCGCCGGTGTACAGGTCGGCACGGGTGCGGCCATGTACGGAAAGCGCCTGGATGCCGGCCTGTTCGGCGATTTTCGCCACGCTCACGCCATTCTTGTTCGAGCGATCCCAACCGGTGCGGATCTTCAGGGTAACCGGGACCCCGACCGCCCCGACCACGCTTTCCAGGATGTCCGCCACCAGGCGTTCGTCCTTCATCAGCGCGGAACCGGCGGCCTTGTTGCAGACCTTCTTGGCCGGGCAGCCCATGTTGATGTCGATGATCTGCGCGCCCAGCGCGACATTGGCGCGCGCCGCTTCGGCGAGCATCTGCGGGTCGCCGCCGGCGATCTGCACCGAGCGGGGCTCGGGATCGCCGGCGTGCGGCAGGCGCAGGCGCGACTTGCGGGTATTCCACAGATTGACGTCACTGGTAACCATCTCCGAGACCACCATGCCCGCGCCGAGGCGGCGGCAGAGCTGGCGGAACGGGCGATCGGTGACCCCTGCCATGGGGGCCAGGATCAGTTGGTTGGGCAGTGTGTATGGGCCGATGCGTACCGCCGACATGGGTCTTCCCTGCCTATGCGGGCCGGGTGTGAACGGCTGCGTCGTGAATGACACAGGTTCCACCGGGCCGTGTGGGGCCGGATCTTGGTTTGGAAAAAAGGGTGGGCATGATACCCGCTCTCGATGACTGGATAAAGGCTGTTTTGAACAAATTCTGAACAGCTATCGGCTTATCGCGGGCGGTTGTTAGATGGCCGGGAACGCCCGCCCGGCGCCCCTGCGCGCTACTCCGGGGAGTGGAAGCTGAGGCTGTAGTTAACCGCCTTCGCCCCGGGGTCGAGTATGTCCAGGGAGATGTGGATCGGCGTCTGCGGCGGCATCTCCGTCTGTCCGGCCAGCTCGCCGGCGAGGTACTCGCTGGGCTTGAAGCGACGACTGGCGAGCAGTTGGCCGTTGAGGTCGGCGAAGCGGATTTCCAGCAGCGGGAACGGCTGGGAGAAGGGCGCGCGGTTGTAGAGGATGGCGTCGACCACCAGGGCGCCGGAGAACTCCGGATGGCTGCGTACCACCAGGTTGCTGCTCTTGATCAGGGTGATGTCGACCTTGGAGGGCAGGGTGCAGCCGATTTCCGGGCAGATCTGCTCGAACCACGGGCGGTAGCGGTCCTGGCGGGCCAGTTCGTCGAAATGGTAGGCGACGTACTGGCCGCCCAGGGCGAACAGCGCGACCAGGTTGAGCAGGCCCCAGGCGATCCAGCGGCCCCAGGGGCTCTTGGGCGGCTGCCAGTCGAGTTGCAGGGGCTCGTCGGTGAGGTCGGCCAGGCTGTCGTCGCGCAATGGCGCGGCGCCGCGTCCTGCCGCGCCGAGGGGCGGCAGGGCGGAGAAGGAGGGTTCTTCGGCGGGAGGCGTGTCGTCCTCCTCGCGGGCGGCGCTGAGGCGCAGGTCGTCGTCCGCCGCATCGATATCCTGGGTGTCGTCCAGGTCATCCAGCGAAGGCTCCCGGCGCTTGTCATCGGTCTCGATGATGGGCTCGGCCGGCGTCGCCGGCGCGGCGGGGGGCGGCTCCGGAGCGACCGGCTCGTGGGCGTTTTCCTGGCGCAGCAGGGCTTCGGCCCAGGTCTCGTCGTGCGGGTCGCGGCCCGTATCGGGGGCGCCCAGCAGGCGCTCGGTCGACCTGGGGGCCTGTTCCAGGGAGAGGAATTCCTGGGTGAGCTGCTGCTCCTGTTGCTCCAGCTTGGCCAGTTCTTCGTCGAGGTCGAGGCTGTCGAGATCGAGGTCGTCGTGGATCCAGAGGGTATCGGAATCCTTGTCCTGCGGCGCTTTCGGGGCTTCCGGCTCGGCGGGCTTCGGCGCGGGGGCTTCCGCTGTCGGTGCGGCCGGCTGCGGCTTGACCGGCTGGGCCTGGGGCGGCTGCGCGACCGGCGGCTTGGGCTGGACGAACGCGCCCGGCTGGTCGATCAGCAGTTGCTGGCCGGCATTGAACACCTGCATGCAGGCTCCACACCGCACGGCGCCACGCGCCGCTCCGAGCTGCGCGCGAGTGACGCGGAAGCTGGTGCTGCAATGCGGGCAGCGGGTGACGAAGCTGTCGATCATGCGGTGGTCCGGGCGTACGAAGGGCGGCGGCTAGTCTAACTGATACATGGGGGGGAACTGCACTAGGGCGATGAAAGCGGGGGCTGTGGGAGGGGAGGGGCCGATAAAAGCGCTGGAGGCTGGAAGGCTGGACGAAGCGGCGGTTCGGCTTTTGTAGGGTGCGCCGCACGCACCGTTTGCCCTGGCGCCAGCAGAGTGCTTCGCCGGAAACATGGATGTCAGCCCCGGATCGGTGTGCATGGCGCACCCTACGTGGAGGCCTCCCGTCATCCCCGCGAACGCGGGGACCCAATAAACAGCCACGTAGCCCGGATTTCATCCGGGCTACTCGTCCGCTGTTGTAGGAGCCAGCTTGCTGGCGATGCTTTTGCGTTGCCGGTGATCGCGCGCATGGCGCGCTCCTACA
>NZ_CAJFCI010000055.1 GCF_904061905.1 Zestomonas carbonaria | reverse complement strand
CTGCCCCCCGCTGCACACGGCGCCCCCACAAGACCTACGCCCACCACTCCCGCGCCGTGCGCCACAGGCACACGCCGAGAAAATAGGCCGAGGCCAGCAACCAGGGCACCAGCAACCCGAGCGGCTGCCGTGGGTAGAGGACGATCAACCCGGCGCAGCAAAGCATCCAGACGATGGTCACGGCGATATTCAGCGGCATGAACTGGCGCACCCGGAAAGGGTGCAGGAACTTCATCCTGGTCACCGTCAGCGCCGCGAGGGCGACGATGCCGAGCAGCGTGGTCCAGGGCGAGAACTCCAGCAGGAAGAGGTACGCCGCCACCACGTTCCAGGCCGCCGGGAAGCCGACGAAGTAGTTGTCGTGGCTCTTCATGTTGACGTTGCAGAAGCAGAACAGCGACGACACCAGGATCAGCCCCACCACCGGCAGCGCGCTGTATTCCGGCAGCGGCACGAAGCGATAGACGAAGATCGCCGGGATGAACACGTAGGTGAGGTAGTCGATCACCAGGTCGAGGGTGGTGCCGTCGAATTGCGGCAGCACCTCCTTGACCTCGAACTTGCGCGCCAGGGTGCCGTCCAGGCCGTCGACCACCAGCGCCACGCCGAGCCACAACAGGCAGGCTTGCGGACGCCCCTCGAGCACAGCCAGCAAGGCCAGCAGGGCAAGGATCGCCCCGCTGGCAGTGATCGCGTGGACGCTCCAGGCCTTGGCCTTGCTGAAAGGGGTGAGTGTGGCGCTCAAGGTGACTCCCGCTCGTGGTCCCGATATCCAGTAAAGACCAGTTCGGGCACCCAGGCGTTCATCCAGCGCATCCGCAAGCGTGAATCCACCGGCTGAAACCCGCCCATGAAAAAGGGAGCCCGTGGGCTCCCTTACGCATATTCCACCCGCAGGAGCGGGCCATGCCCACGGGCAGAGCCCGCTCCTGCAATTAACTCCCGGCCTCAGTGCTGTTTTTCTGGATCCCCGCGAACGCGGGGATCCAGTAAAGCAGGATCAGTGCAGGATCTGCCCGAGGAACAGCTTGGTGCGCTCGTTCTGCGGGTTGTCGAAGAACGTGTTGGGTTCGTTCTGCTCCACGATCTCCCCCTTGTCCATGAAGATCACCCGGTTCGCCACGGTACGGGCGAAGCCCATCTCGTGGGTCACGCAGAGCATGGTCATGCCGTCCTGGGCCAGGCCGATCATGGTATCCAGCACTTCCTTGACCATTTCCGGGTCGAGTGCCGAGGTCGGCTCGTCGAACAGCATGATCTTCGGCTTCATGCACAGCGCTCGGGCGATCGCCACGCGCTGCTGCTGGCCACCGGAGAGCTGGCCCGGGTACTTGAGCGCCTGCTCGGGGATGCGCACCCGCTCCAGGTAGTGCATGGCGACTTCTTCCGCCTGGCGCTTGGGCATCTTGCGCACCCACATCGGCGCCAGCGTGCAGTTTTGCAGCACGGTCAGGTGCGGGAACAGGTTGAAGTGCTGGAACACCATGCCGACCTCGCTGCGGATCGCCTCGATGTGCTTGAGGTCGTTGGTCAGCTCGGTGCCGTCGACGATGATGCGCCCCTGCTGGTGCTCTTCCAGGCGGTTGATGCAGCGGATGGTGGTCGACTTGCCGGAACCGGACGGCCCGCACAGCACGATACGCTCGCCCTGCTGGACGTTCAGATTGATGTCCTTGAGCACGTGGAACTGGCCGTACCACTTGTTCACGCCCTGCAACTGGATGATCGGCTCGGCGCTGGTTTGCTTGCTTGCTTCAGTCATGACGAACTCCTAACGCTTGTGGCCTGTGTCCAGCTTGCGCTCCAGGCGCATCGAGTAGCGGGACATGCCGAAACAGAAAACCCAGTAGATCAACGCGGCGAACACGTAGCCCTCTGTGGACATGCCCAGCCAGCGCGGGTCGGTGGTCGCCTGCTTGATGCTGTTGAGCAGGTCGAACAGACCGATGATGATCACCAGGCTGGTGTCCTTGAACAGGGCGATGAAGGTGTTGACGATGCCCGGGATCACCATTTTCAGCGCCTGCGGCAGGATCACCAGGCCCATGCTGCGCCAGTAGCCCAGGCCCATGGCGGAAGCGGCCTCGTACTGGCCCTTGGGAATCGCCTGCAGGCCACCGCGCACCACTTCGGCGATGTAGGCGGCCTCGAAGAAGATCACCATGATCAGCGCCCGCAGCAGCTTGTCCAGGCCCATGCCTTCGGGCAGGAACAGCGGCAGCATCACCGAGGACATGAACAGCACGGTGATCAGCGGAACACCGCGCCAGAACTCGATGAAGGTGACGCAGATGACCTTGATCGCCGGCATGTCCGAACGCCGTCCGAGCGCCAGCAGGATGCCCAGCGGCAGCGCACCGGTGATGCCCACGTAGCCGATCACCAGGGTCAGCATCAGGCCACCCCAGCGGCTGGTCGGCACGGTGTCCAGGCCGGGACCGCCGTGCAGCAGCCAGAAGGCCACCAGCGGGAACACCACCAGGAAGCCGATGCCGTACCAGGCCTTGTGCGGCATCTTCGGCAGGAACAGCGGCGCCGCGCCGATGATCGCCACCCAGACGGTGAGATCGACGCGCCAGCGCTGTTCTTCCGGATAGAAGCCGTACATGAACTGGCCGAAGCGTTCCTTGATGAACACCCAGCAGGCGCCCTCGCCGCTGCAATCGGTACGGGAGGTGCCGATCCAGTCGGCCTTGAGGAAGGCCCAGTTGATGAGCGGCGGCACGATCAGCCAGATCAGGTACAGCGCCAGCAGTGTGAGCACCACGTGCAACGGGCTGGCGAACAGGTTGTCGCGCAGCCAGGCCACGGGACCGACGACAGTGCGCGGTGGCGGCTGGTCGGGTTTGAAGGTATGAGTCGTTGTCATGCGCGTTCCCCTACCGCTCGACCAGCGCAATGCGCTTGTTGTACCAGTTCATCAGGATCGAGATGCTGATGCTGATGGCCAGGTACACGCTCATGGTGATCGCCATCACTTCGATGGCCTGGCCGGTCTGGTTGAGCACCGTGCCGGCGAACAGCGACACCATGTCCGGGTAGCCGATGCCGGCGGCCAGAGAGGAGTTCTTGGTCAGGTTCAGGTACTGGCTGGTCAGCGGCGGAATGATGACCCGCAGAGCCTGCGGGACGATCACCAGGCGCAGGATCTTGCCGGCCGGCAGGCCCAGCGAGCGCGCCGCTTCGGTCTGCCCGTGGCTGACCGACTGGATGCCGGAGCGCACGGTCTCGCCGATGAACGCCGCGGTGTAGATCGACAGCGCCAGCATCAGCGCCACCAGTTCGGGGATGATCACCCAGCCGCCGCGGAAGTTGAAGCCGGCCAGTTGCGGCACGTCCCAGTGGAAGGGCGAGCCCATCGTCAGGATGCTCAGGCCGGGCAGGACCACCAGCAGCGCCAGCGAGGTCACCAGCACCGGGAAGCGTTCGCCGGTGGCTTCGCGGCGCGCCTTGGCCCAGCGGTAGACCACCACGATGCCGGCGATCGCCGCCAGCAGCGCGACCAGGAACGGCCACAGGCCCTCGGCCTGGGTCGGCGACGGCATGTACAGCCCGCGGCTGTTGATGAAGAAGGTGTCCCACAGGCCAATGCTCTGCCTCGGGCCGGGCATGGTCAGCATCACCGCGAAGTACCAGAAGAAGATCTGCAGCAGCGGCGGGATGTTGCGGAACACCTCGATGTAGACCGTGGCGAGCTGGCGGATCAGCCAGTTTTGCGAAAGCCGCGCCACGCCGAGGATGAAGCCGAGGATGGTGGCCAGGATGATGCCGATCACCGAGACCAGCAGCGTATTGAGCAGGCCGATGACGAAGACCCGGCCGTAGGTGTCGCTCTCGCTGTAGTCGATCAGGTGCTGGGAGATCCCGAAGCCAGCGCTGTTATCGAGGAACCCGAAGCCGGAGACGATGCCCCGTCGCTCGAGGTTTACCTGGGTGTTGTGGAAAAGGAACCAGCCGAACGCCACGACGGCAGCGACGGCAATGATCTGGAAAGCCCATGCGCGTACCTTCGGATCGGTCCAGACCGACCCCCGGGATCGCGGGGCATTGGCAGTCGTTTGCATGTGTACCCTCTGGAAACCCGGTGACGGTCACGGCCGCCACCAGGCTCGAATTGCAGGAACTCCGCGCGCCGCTCGCAGGCGGCGCGCGGAGGGCAGGTCAACGCACCGGCGGCGCGTACTGCAGACCACCCGTGTTCCACAGGGCATTCAGGCCACGCTCGATCTTCAGCTCGCTGCCGGCACCGACGTTGCGATCGAAGATTTCGGCGTAGTTACCTACTTGCTTGACGATCTGCACCGCCCAGTCCTTCGGCAGCTTCAGATCCTTGCCGAAATCGCCTTCCGCACCGAGCAGGCGGGCGACGTCCGGGTTCTTGGTGGTTTTCGCGGTTTCTTCCACGTTCTTCGAGTCGATGCCCAGTTCCTCGGCATTGATCATCGCGAACAGGCTCCAGCGCACGATGTCGAACCACTCCTCGTCACCCTGGCGTACGGCCGGGCCGAGCGGCTCCTTGGAGATCACTTCCGGCAGGACCACGTAGTCGTCCGGCGCGGCCAGCTTGATGCGCTGGGCGTAGAGTTGCGACTGGTCGGAAGTCAGCACGTCGCAGCGGCCGGCTTCCAGCGACTTGGCGCTCTCGTCGGAGGTGTCGTAGGTGATGGGGGTGTACTTCAGGGAGTTGGCGCGGAAGTAGTCGGACAGGTTCAGCTCGGTGGTGGTGCCGGCCTGGATGCACACGGTGGCGCCGTCCAGTTCCTTGGCGCTGGAAACGCCGAGCTTCTTGTTCACCAGGAAGCCCTGGCCGTCGTAGTAGGTCACGCCAGTGAAGTTCAGGCCCATCGCCGCATCGCGCGAGCTGGTCCAGGTGGTGTTGCGCGACAGGATGTCGACCTCGCCGGATTGCAGCGCGGTGAAACGCTCCTTGGCGGTCAGCGGGCTGTACTTGACCTTGGTCGCATCGCCGAAAACAGCGGCTGCAACGGCCCGGCAGATATCCACGTCGATCCCAAGGTAGTTACCCTTGGCATCGGCATAGGAAAAGCCCGGCAAACCATCGCTGATACCACATTGCACAAAGCCCTTCTTCTTCACCGCATCCAGGGTGGCGCCTGCCTGGGCAAAGCTGCTGACGCCGAGAACGGTCGCGGCGGTCAGTACAGCCAGGGTGGATTTCACCATCTTCATTACAACCTCCAGTTGCTGTTTTTTTATGGAGACTCGGGTCCTAACGCCGCACCTTCGTGGGGCATGCTCGGCCTCGACGCAGCAGCGCAGGAACCGGGCGGTGTACAGACCTGAGGATCAAGCCTAGTTGGCGATAAGCCAGCAGGCCAAAAAACGCCTCCCCCCATTGGTCGAACGGGCGGGAAACGATCACCCCTCCGGCGCGTGCGCACAAAAGCTGTTACTCCCCGAGGTGCGCACACGCCGGACTCGGGGTAAAAGCAAAGGCCGTACCAGCACAGTCTTTTCGTAGGCTTTCGAGCGGGTCAAGAGCGAAACTTGTACCCTTGCGACAACTTGTTCACGGATCAGCCACAACGACAAAACGCCTCGGTCCCATTCCGGGGCGCGCGCACCGAATTGGAGCCTGCCATGAGTGATACCTTGATACTTCAGCCCACACTCGCCACGGACGCCAGCGTCATCTGGCTGCATGGCCTGGGCGCCGACCGCTACGACTTCCTGCCGGTCGCCGAGGCGCTGCAGGAGCGCCTGTACACCACCCGCTTCGTCCTGCCGCAGGCGCCGACCCGCCCGGTGACCATCAATGGCGGCTACGCCATGCCGAGCTGGTACGACATCCTCGCCATGAGCCCGGCACGCGCCATCGACCAGGCGCAACTGGAGAAGTCGGCGCAGAAGGTGATCGGCCTGGTCGAGGCCGAACGCGACAGCGGCGTCGACCCTTCGCGCATCTTCCTCGCCGGTTTCTCCCAGGGCGGCGCGGTGGTCCTGCACACCGCCCTGCTGCGCTGGCAGGGGCCGCTCGGCGGCGTGCTGGCGCTGTCCACCTACGCACCGACCTTCCGGGAAGGACTGTCATTTATCGATAACAAAAAAGAACTTCCGGTTTACTGTTTGCATGGCACATTCGACGACGTGGTGCCGCCCGCCCTGGGCCGTGCCGCCTACGACTGCCTGATCGCCCAGGGTGTCCCGGCGACCTGGCAGGAGTACCCGATGGCCCACGAGGTGCTGCCCGAACAGGTGCGCGACATCGGCGCCTGGCTGGTTGCGCGTCTGGGTTGAGCCAACTCTGAAGAAGGGCCTTTCGCGATCATGGACCAGACTGCCATCCCCGCCATCGCCTCGCTGCGCGATACCGAATCGATCGAACGCATCGCCCTGCGGGACCGCGACATGCCGGCCAGCACCTACGAGTTGCTGGGCCGCAGCGCTGAACGCCACGCGGACAAGACCGCGCTGACCTTCCTGTTGCAGGGCAATGCCGAAGAAGAGCCCTACCGGCTGAGCTACGCCGAGCTGTTCGCCAAGGTCACCCAGACCGCCAACGCCTTCCACGCCCTCGGCGTGCGGCCGGGCAAGGCGGTGTCGTTCCTGCTGCCGAACCTGCCGCACACCCACTTCACCCTCTGGGGCGGCGAGGCGGCGGGGATCGTCAACGCCATCAACCCGCTGCTCGACGCCGAGCACATCGCCGAGCTGGTGCACGCCTCCGACTCCAAGGTGCTGGTGACCCTGGCGCCCTTCCCCGGCACCGACCTGTGGGACAAGGTGGAAAGCCTGCGCGGCCAGTTGCCGGAGCTGAACGCGGTGATCGTCGTCGACCTGGCCAACTACCTGCCCGAGCCGCAGCGCAGCGCCCTCAAGGCCCAGCGCGGGCCGCTGCCGGAAGGCGTGCTGGACTTCGACGAACTGATCGCCCGCTACCCGGCCGACCGCCTGGAAAGCGGCCGGGTCATCGCCCCCGAGGACGTCGCCTCCTACTTCCATACCGGCGGCACCACCGGCACGCCCAAGCTGGCGCCGCACAGCCACCGCAATGAAGTGGCAATGGCGATGATCCTCGCCTACGCGATCAGCCTCAGCGAGCGCGACACCACCCTCTGCGGCCTGCCGCTGTTCCACGTCAACGGCGTGATGGTCACCGGCCTGGCGCCGTTCTTCGTCGGCGCCGAAGCGCTGCTGGCCACCCCGCAGGGCTACCGCAACACCAGCCTGATCCAGAACTTCTGGAAGATCATCGAGCGCTACAAGGTGAGCTTCTTCAGCGGCGTGCCGACCATCTACGCCGGCCTGTTGCAGGTGCCCAGCGAGGGCCATGACCTGTCCAGCCTGCGCTACGCGCTGTGCGGCGCGGCGCCGATGCCGGTGGAGCTGATCCGCCAGTTCGAGAGCAAGACCGGGCTGAAGATCATCGAGGGCTACGGCCTCACCGAAGGCACCTGCGGCAGTTGCGGCAACCCGCCGGCCGGCGAGCGGCGCCCCGGCTCGATCGGCATCCGCATGCCCTACTGCGAGGTGAAGATCGCCGTGCTCGACGACAACGGCCAGTACCTGCGCGACGCGGCGGTCAACGAGATCGGCAACGTGGTGCTGCGCGGCATCACCGTGTTCAAGGGCTACCTGCAAGCCAGCAAGAACAAGGACATCTGGGTCGACGGCGACTGGTTCAACACCGGCGACCTCGGCCGCATGGACGCCGACGGCTACATCTGGCTGACCGGGCGCAGCAAGGACCTGATCATCCGTGGCGGCCACAACATCGACCCGCAGATGATCGAGGAGGCGCTGCACCGGCACCCGGCGGTGGCCATGGCGGCGGCGGTCGGCAAGCCCGACGAGAAGGCCGGCGAGCTGCCGGTGGTCTACGTGCAGCTCAAGCCCGGCGCGGTGTCCAGCGAAGAGGAACTGATCGCCCATGCCGCCGCCCACGTCGCCGAACCGCCGGCGGTGCCCAAGGACGTGTGGATCATCGACGCCATCCCGGTCACCGCGGTGGGCAAGACCTTCAAGCCGGCGCTGCGCTACGACGCCATCCGCCGCGTCTTCGAGAGTCGCCTGGCGGCCATCGACCCGGCGATCCGCGTCGAGGTGGTCGCCGACGACCGCTACGGTCAGCTCGCCCGCATCCTGGTCCCAGGCCTCACCGCCGAACGCCAGGCACAGGTCGAACGCGCCCTCTCCGGCTTCGCGGTACGCAGCGAACTCGTCGCCGCCTGACAGCCCCCGTAGGGTGGATATCGCCTTTTACATCCACCGGCCTTCCCCGTGGAAAACGCTTCGCGGTTTTCCACCCTACGAACGCAACCTCGATGTCGGCCTGTAGGAGCGCGCCATGCGCGCGATGGGCGGCATCGCGCCCACGTTGCTCATTGGTTCCCCGCTCCACCGGCCTCTCCCGTGGAAAACGCTTCGCGGTTTTCCACCCTACGAACGCAACTTCGATGTCGGCCTGTAGGAGCGCGCCATGCGCGCGATGGGCGGCATCGCGCCCACGCTGCTCATTGGTTCCCCGCGTGCGCGGGGGATGACGCTTGGGTGCCGGCGCTCCAGCAGCAGGGTGGATGTCGCCTCTCACATCCACCGGCCTTCCCCGTGGAAAACGCTTCGCGGTTTTCCACCCTACGAACGCAACTTCGATGCCAGCCTGTAGGAGCGCGCCATGCGCGCGATGGGCGACATCGCGCCCACGCTGCTCATTGGTTCCCCGCGTGCGCGGGGGATGACGGTTGCGTGCCGGCGCTCCAGCAGCAGGGTGGATGTCGCCTCTCACATCCACCGGCCTTCCCCGTGGAAAACGCTTCGCGGTTTTCCACCCTACGGTCCGCTGTCCTGTGGGTATGACCGCTGGTCGCCTTTCATTCAAATGAGGGATTGCTTCGCCTGTGGTGGCCTAATACTGTCAGGTCTGGTACGCCTGAAAACGACAGGGAACGTTCGTGATGCCCTGGCTACCCTGCAACAGCCCATGAGATCGCCACAGCCATGAAAACCATGCACTGGCAGGAAGATCCGCAGCAGTTACGCCATCTGCGCCTGTTCAACAAGGTGACCGTTGGCATCCTCTCGCAGCTACTCAAGGAGTTTCGTGCCTGCGAGCTGGACAACGGCGAAGTGCTGCTCTCTCCCTTCAACCGCAACCAGTACCTCTACCTGCTGCTCTCCGGCGAACTCAAGGTCTACCTGGGTTCCCTGGACAACCAGCCAGTGACCACCCTGGAACCGGGCGACTGTGCCGGCGAGATCAGCTTCATCGACAACGACTACCCCTCCGCCTACGTGGTCGCCACCCAGCCGTCCACCACGCTGCGCCTGCACCGCGAGGCACTGGTGACGCTGTTCAACCAGTCCCCGCAGGTGGTGCAGAACCTCCTGGAACTGCTCTGCGAGCGGGTCCGCCAGGGCAACCGGATCATTCTCGACAGCGAGCAGAACGCCAACGTCGACACCCTCACCGGCAGCTTCAACCGCCGCTGGCTGGAGCATGTGTTCGAGCGCGAGAACACCCGCTGCGCCTTCAACGGCCAGCCGATGAGCCTGCTCATGCTGGATGTCGACCACTTCAAGCCCTACAACGACCAGCACGGCCACCTGGCCGGCGACTATGCCCTGTGCATGGTCGCCCATACCCTGCGCACCCAGTTGCGGCCGAAGGACAGCCTGGTGCGTTTCGGCGGCGAGGAGTTCGTCATCCTCCTGCCGGAAATCGCCGACGACGAGGCACGCACCATCGGTGAACGGCTGCGCCATAGCCTGGAGCAGATCACCAACTTCTATTCGCCGGTCGGCGTCCTGCCTGGCGTCACGGTATCCATCGGCCTCACCCAGAACCACCCGAAGGACAGCCTGCAAAGCCTGATCGCCCGCGCCGACCGTGCCCTGTACCAGGCCAAGCAGAAGGGACGCAACTGCCTCTGCGGTTGATGGCCGCAATCGCGCGCATGGCGCGCTCCTACGGAAAACGTCGGCTCAGCGTAGGGTGGATGTCGCCTTTCACATCCACCGGCTTTTCCCGTGGAAAACGCTTCGCGGTTTTCCACCCTACGGGCTAGAGTCCGTGCATGACAACAACACGGACGTCCCCATGCGCAAAACGCTCATCGCCCTGTTGGTCCTGGCCGTGATCGGCCTGGGCATCTTCTTCAGCCTGCCCTCGCTGCTTGACCGGCGGATGAACAGCGTCGCCACGCCGCCGCCCTACCCGGCCAGCCCGGCAGCCGAACAGTTGCACAACCGCCTGTTCATCGCCGACCTGCACGACGACGCCCTGCTCTGGCAGCGCGACCTGCTGGAGCGCCATGACTACGGCCACAGCGACCTGCCGCGCCTGCTCGAAGGGCGTGTCGCCCTGCAAGTGTTCTCCACCGTCACCAAGACGCCGCGCAACCTCAACTACGAACGCAACGACGACGACACCGACAACATCACCCCGCTGATCATGGCCCAGCGCTGGCCACGCGCGACCTGGGGCAGCCTGCTGGAGCGCGCCCTGTACCAGAGCGAACGCCTGCACCGGGCCGTGGCCGCCAGCGACGGGCGCCTCACCCTGGTCACCAGCCGCCGCGAGCTGGCCGGGTTCATCGCCGCCTGGCAGCGCGACCCGCAGCGTCTCGCAGGCATCCTCGCCACCGAGGGCCTGCATCCGCTGGAAGGCCGGCTGGAGAACGTCGACCGCCTGTACGACGCCGGCTTCCGCATCGCCGGGCTGACCCACTTCTTCGACAACGAGGTCGGCGGCTCCGCCCACGGCATGGAACAGGGCGGCCTGACCCGCTTCGGCCGCCGGGTAATCGCCCGCCTGGAACAGAAAGGCATGTTGATCGACCTGGCCCACGCCTCGCAGAAACTGATCGACGACGTGCTGGCCAGCGCCACCCGCCCGGTGCTGGTCTCCCACACCGGCGTGCAGGGCACCTGCCCCGGCCCGCGCAACCTCAGCGACCGGCACATCCAGGCCATCGCCGCCACCGGCGGGGTGATCGGCATCGGCTACTGGGACGCGGCGGTGTGCGAGACCTCGGTGGCCGCCATCGTCAAGGCGATCCGCTACACTGCCGACAAGGTCGGCGTCGCGCACGTCGCCCTCGGCTCCGACTTCGACGGCACCATCCATGCTCCCTTCGACACCAGCGGCCTCGCGCAACTCACCGAGGGCCTGCAACAGGCCGGCTTCAGCGAAGAGGAAATCGCCGCGATCATGGGCGGCAACGTGCGGCGCCTGCTGCTCGCCAACCTGCCGGAGGCCTGAGCCAGCGCTGTTGAAGCGTGCAAGGCGCGCGGCACTTCGCCGCACTGGCATCTTGCTTTACACTGGCGCCCGTTCATTCCTTAACCAACCTGAAGAGATTCCCGTGCTCAAAGCACTCAAGAAGATGTTTGGCAAGGGCTCCGGCGAACAACCGGCGCCGACTCCGCAGGGTGAAGCGCCCGCAGCCGCGCGTGAAGGCCGCAGCCAACCACCGAAGAACGACAAGCCCGCCCGCGACGGCAAACCCCGTGCGCCCAAGGCCAACGCGGAACGCAAACCGCGCGACGAGCAGGCGAAAGCCGACAAACCCAAGCCCGAGAAACCGCGCCGCGAACGGCCGGCCAAGCCGCCGACCCCGGCCAGCACCTGGAAACTCGAGGACTTCGTGGTCGAGCCGCAGGAAGGCAAGACCCGCTTCCACGACTTCCCGCTGGCCCCCGAGCTGATGCACGCCCTGCACGACCTCGGCTTCCCCTACTGCACGCCGATCCAGGCCGGAGTGCTCGGCTACACCCTCAAGGGCCGTGACGCCATCGGCCGGGCGCAGACCGGCACCGGCAAGACCGCCGCGTTCCTGATCTCGATCATCACCCAGTTGCTGCAGACCCCACCGCCGAAGGAACGCTACATGGGCGAGCCGCGTGCGCTGATCATCGCCCCGACCCGCGAGCTGGTGGTGCAGATCGCCAAGGACGCCGCGGCGCTGACCAGGTACACCGGCCTCAACGTCATGAGCTTCGTCGGCGGCATGGACTTCGACAAGCAGCTCAAGCAACTGGAATCGCGCTTCTGCGACATCCTGGTCGCCACCCCCGGCCGCCTGCTGGACTTCAACCAGCGCGGCGAGGTGCATCTGGACATGGTCGAGGTGCTGGTCCTCGACGAAGCCGACCGCATGCTCGACATGGGCTTCATCCCCCAGGTCCGCCAGATCATCCGCCAGACCCCGCCGAAGGCCGAGCGCCAGACCCTGCTGTTCTCCGCCACCTTCACCGACGACGTGATGAACCTGGCGCAGCAGTGGACCACCAACCCGGCCATCGTCGAGATCGAGCCGGAGAACGTCGCCAGCGAAACCGTCGAGCAGCACGTCTACGCGGTGGCCGGCAGCGACAAGTACAAGCTGCTGTACAACCTGATCACCCAGAACAACTGGGAGCGGGTGATGGTCTTCGCCAACCGCAAGGACGAGGTTCGCCGCATCGAGGAACGCCTGGTGCGCGACGGCGTCAGCGCCGCGCAGATGTCCGGCGACGTGCCGCAGCACAAGCGCATCAAGGTGCTGGAAGGCTTCCGCGCCGGGCACATCCGCGTGCTGGTGGCCACCGACGTAGCCGGCCGTGGCATCCACATCGACGGCATCAGCCACGTGATCAACTTCACCCTGCCGGAAGTACCGGACGACTACGTGCACCGCATCGGCCGCACCGGCCGCGCCGGCGCCAGCGGCACCTCGATCAGCTTCGCCGGCGAGGACGACGCCTTCGCCCTGCCGCCGATCGAGGAACTGCTCGGCCGCAAGATCAACTGCGAGTACCCGCCAGCCGAACTGCTCAAGCCGGTGCCGCGCCGGCATTGAGCCGCCAGCAAGGCGTAGGGGGACTCAGCCAGCAGAGTTGAGCCATGTCTGGTGGGCTGAAGCCCACCCTACGGTACCGAGAAAAGGCGAAGCCATGGCTTCGCCTTTTTCGTCGTAGCCCGGATGCAATCCGGGGAGATTGGTTGCCGGATTCCCTGGATTTCATCCAGGCTACGGGGCCAGACTGTGCCGAACAGCGGCACTGGAAACGTCAACCCGGGAAACGGAGGCCCGCCATGACCCTCAAGCTCGACGCCCAAGACCTCGCCCGCGCCGTCAGCGCCGGCATCCTGCATCCCGGCCAGGATCAGGCCCTGCTCGACTTCCTGCGCCAGCAGCCGGAAACCCGCCCCAGCTTCCAGCTCGCCCATGTCGCCTACTACTTCGGCGCCCTGCTGATCATGGGCGCCATGGGCTGGCTGCTCACCGAAGCCTGGATGAACATCGGCGACATCGCCCTGCTGCTGATCGCCCTCGCCTACATGGCGGTGTTCCTGCTCGCCGGACGCAGCCTGTGGCAACGCGGCCAGCGCATCCCCGGCGGCCTGCTCGGCGCGGTGGCGGTGAGCCTGACGCCGCTGGCGGTGTTCGCCATACAGCGGCTGACCGGCCTGTGGCCGCTGGACGACGGCCAGCAGGATTACCACGACTACTACGTCTACGTGCGCGGCGGCTGGCTGGCCATGGAAGCGGCCACCGTGCTGGTCGGCCTGCTGGTGCTGCGCCTGCTGCCCTTCCCGTTCATCGCCATGCCCATCGCGGTGGCCCTGTGGTTCATGTCCATGGACCTCACCGAACTGGTGAGCGGCGGCATCCTCGACTGGGAAACGCGCCGCTGGGTATCACTGTGGTTCGGCCTGGCCCTGCTGCTCGCCAGCCTGCTGGTGGACGGCCGCAGCAAGCAGGACTTCGCCTTCTGGGGCTACCTGGCCGGCCTGCTGGCGTTCTGGGGCGGGCTGAGCCTGATGGACAGCGGCAGCGAGCTGGGCAAGGCGCTCTACTGCCTGGTCAACCTCGGCCTGATGGCCTGCGCCGTGCTGCTGCGCCGCCCGGTGTTCATGGTCTTCGGCGCCCTCGGCGTGGCCGGCTACCTCGGCCACCTGTCCTACGCCGTGTTCAAGGACTCGCTGCTGTTCCCCATCGTCCTGACCCTGATCGGCCTGGCGGTGATCGCCCTCGGCCTGGCCTACCAGAAACGCCGCGACGCACTGACCAGCGAACTGCGCGAGCGCCTGCCGGACAGCCTGCTGCAACTGCTGCCGGCGTTGCGGCGCTGACGAGCCGGGCGATATTGACCCAGGTCAGCGCCGCCACCCGACGAACGGCTAAGCTGTGATCAGGCCCTTTCGCCGGAGTGGAGACGTAACATGGAGCATTTCCTCGTCATGCTGGTGCCGTTGCTCGCCGGGTTCATGCTGTTGGGCATCGGCTTCAACAACCGCGAGCACGAGTGGGGGGTTCGGTTGATCGGGGCCGGGGCGCTGCTGATGCTGGCGCCCATCGCGGTGAAGCTCTACCTCACCCTGCATCTGACATGATTGGTGGGGGCCCGCGTGATGGGTTACGCGGCGCATCGAGTCCGGAAGGGATCTGCAGGGCCATGGCCCGGCGCCGCTCACCCATCCTACGGAGCCAGGCCGTGAACCCGTAGGATGGGTGAGGCGCCGGGCTCCGCCCTACGGGACCGGCGCAAAACGTCTGGCGCCGTAACCCATCGTCGAGCCCACCGTCTGGCGAAGAGTGGGTGGTTGGCTGAAGCGGAACGCCGCCGGGCCCACCCTATGCTATGTTTTCCAGCGCCCGGCGGCGTCCTGATCGCTGTCGCGGCCTTCGACCCAGCGCGGGCCTTCGGCGGTGTCTTCCTTCTTCCAGAACGGTGCGCGGGTCTTCAGGTAGTCCATGATGAACTCGCAGGCATCGAACGCCGCCTGGCGGTGGGCACTGGCGGTGCCGACGAAGACGATCGGCTCGCCCGGCTCCAGGCGGCCGACGCGGTGGAGGATCTCGATCCTGAGCAGCGGCCAGCGCTGCTCGGCCTCGGCGGCGATCTTCGCCAGGGCCTTCTCGGTCATGCCCGGCGCGTGTTCGAGGAACATCCCCGAGACATCCTGGCCATCGTTGAAATCTCGCACGTAGCCGACGAAGCCGACCACCGCGCCGACGCCGACATTGGCGGCATGCAGGGCATTGAGTTCAATGCCGGGATCGAAGGCCTCCTGCTGTACCCGAATGCCCATCTCTAACCTCCCGTCACGGTGGGGAAGAACGCCACCTCGTCGCCGTCCTCCAGGGCCTCGTCGAGGCTGCACAGCTCCTGGTTGCGCGCGCACATCAGGTTCTGCTCGGCGAGCACTTCCCAGGCGCCGCCACGGGTCAGCAGGTGCTGGCGCAGGTCATCGAGGCTGGCGAGGGACGCATTCCAGGCCAATTGTTCGCCGTCGAGGCCAAGCGCCTCGCGGTAACGGGCGAAATACTGCACGCGAATCATCGTGACTCCCCGGCCTTGAAGTGGCCGCTCTTGCCGCCCTGCTTTTCCAGCAGGCGCACGGCTTCGATGACCATGCCGCGATCCACCGCCTTGCACATGTCGTAGATCGTCAGCGCGGCGACGCTGGCGGCGGTCAGCGCTTCCATTTCCACGCCGGTCTGCCCGGCCAGCTTGCAGCGTGCCTGGATACGCACCGCATCGGTGCCCTCGGCGCTCAGTTCGACCTTGACGCTGGTGAGCAGCAGCGGATGGCACAGCGGGATCAGGTCGGAGGTCTTCTTCGCCGCCTGGATACCGGCGATGCGCGCCACGGCGAACACGTCGCCCTTGGGATGCTCGCCGTCGACGATCATTTGCAGGGTCTCCGGGCGCATGCGCACGCGGGCTTCGGCCACCGCCTCACGGGAAGTCACCGCCTTGTCGGTGACATCGACCATGTTGGCGCGGCCTTGGGAATCGAGATGGGTCAGCACAGCGGGGTCTCCTCAGCGGACCGGTGGATGGCCCGCGCTTCCGGAGAATTGTATACAGAAAGCACGTCGCAGGCTGTAGTCAGGGTTCGCGTAGCCCGGATGCAATCCGGGAAACCCACCCCGGACCGCATCCGCCCCACGATCGTCCAGCCTTCAGCCTCCAGCGCTCTTGTCGGCTTTTCCGGCTTTCCCCCCTCACATGTTCGCTTCCGCGTACTCCGCCAGGATCGAACGCGGCACCCCTTGCAGGGTGATGTGCACCCCATGGGGGAAGTCCTTGAATCGTTCGGTCAGGTAGGTCAGGCCCGAGCTGGGCGCCGACAGGTAGGGGGTATCGATCTGCGCCAGGTTGCCCAGGCAGACCACCTTCGAGCCGGTGCCGGCGCGGGTGATGATGGTCTTCATCTGGTGCGGGGTGAGGTTCTGGCATTCGTCGATGAGGATCAGGCTCTGCTGGAAGCTGCGCCCGCGGATGTAGTTCAGCGATTTGAACTGCAGCGGCACCTTCTGGAGGATGTAGTCGACACTGCCGTGGGTGCTCTCGTCGTCCATGTGCAGGGCTTCGAGGTTGTCGGTGATGGCGCCCAGCCAGGGCTCCATCTTCTCCGCCTCGGTGCCGGGCAGGAAGCCGATTTCCTGGTCCAGGCCCTGCACGCTGCGGGTGGCGATGATCCGCCGGTAGCGCTTGCTGACCATGGTCTGCTCGATGGCCGCGGCCAGCGCCAGGATGGTCTTGCCGGAACCGGCGGCGCCGGCCAGGTTGACCAGGTGGATGTCCGGGTCGAGCAGCGCGTAGAGCGCCAGTGCCTGGTAGATGTCGCGCGGACGCAGGCCCCATGCCTCCTGGTGGAGCAGCGGTTCCTGGTGCAGGTCGAGGATCAGCAGTTCGTCGTTCTCGATGCCCTTGATCCAGCCGACGAAGCCCTGCTGGTCGACGATGAATTCGTTGATGTGTACCGCCGGCAGGTTGTCGGTGAGCTGTACGCGGTGCCAGGTGCGGCCGTGGCCCTGGCGGGTCTCGACGGTGCTGACGCGGTCCCAGAACGAGCCTTCGAGGTTGTGGTAGCCGTGCGGCAGCAGGGAGATGTCGTCGACCAGTTGGTCGGTGTGGTAGTCCTCCGCCTCGATGCCGCAGGCGCGCGCCTTCAGGCGCATGTTGATGTCCTTGGTGACCAGCACCACGGAGAAGCCGGGCTTGCGGGTCTTCAGTTCGACGAGCTGGTTGATGATCTTGTTGTCGTTGAGGTCTTCCGGCAGCCAGGTGACCGGCTCGGCGCGCTTGCTCATGAGGATCGACAGGAAGCCGCAGCTACCTCCGGTATCGCGCGGGATCGGTACACCATGCTCGACCTGGTCCGGGTTCGCGTTGCCGAGGATCTTGTCGATCAGGCGGATGGCCTGGCGACATTCGGCGGCGACACCCTGTTTCCCACTCTTCAGCTTGTCCAGCTCTTCCAGCACGGTCATCGGGATGGCGACGTGGTGCTCCTCGAAGTTGAGCAGGGCATTGGGATCGTGGATCAGAACGTTGGTATCGAGGGCGTAGAGAGTCGGGGCGGTGGGGCGGGTGCGTCCGTGATCATCCATACTCGGTCACCTTCTGCTAGGGCGAGACGACGGCGCGCCAACATGGCGCCCGCCGGGGAAGGCCGCCGCCTTCTCGGCACGGCGGCACGAGAAGATGCAAGCAAGGTATGGGCCGATGGCCGCCACCTGAGTCTGCAGGTTTCGACGGTCTTGTTTCTGTTGATACTCCAAAAAAGATGACAAGAAAAATGACTTTTCGCGTTTTGGGATTTTATTTTTCCATGCGACGAAAAACGCTTGGCTCACCTTCGCCCTGCCCGTTAAAGTCCTAAGTCCTTCCCGCCTTTGCGCGCGCCCATCTCCGGCCGCCATAACAATTTGCAACGCCACCTCGCCGGCAGTTGCCACGCCAATGCGTTAACCTCGCGGCCTTCAGGAAGAAACCAGCCATCACTCGCGACACGAATCGCGGGGAGGCTCCATGACGAGGAAAAAACCGTGACCGATGCCCGCTACTCCCCCACCCAGATCACCCTGCACTGGCTGAGCGCCATCCTGGTGCTGGTCATCATCGCCCTTCCCTACGGCAGCGACCTGTTCGCCGGCCTGCTCGGCGGCGCCGGCGGGGTGTTCACCCTGCACAAGTCCCTGGGCCTGCTGGTCCTGCTGCTGACCGTGCTGCGCCTGCTGGTGCGCACCCGCGATGGCGCGCCGCAACTGCTGCCGGCGGATGCGCGCCTCAACCAGCTCGCCGCCAAGGCCGGCCATGCGCTGCTCTACCTGCTGTTGCTGCTGATGCCGCTCAGCGGACTGCTGTTCGGCAAGCGCCCGCTGAACCTGTTCTGGCTGGTGGAGATTCCCCCGCTGCCGCTCTCCGACGCCGTCCGCGAAGTGGCCAAGACCTTCCACGTCACAGCCCAGTACCTGCTGTTCGCGCTGATCCTCGGCCACGCCGGGGCGGCGATCTGGCACCACCGCGTCCGCCGCGACAACGTGCTGCGCGCCATGCTGCCGGCCCGCGACTGACGTATCGATAGATACAAGCCCCGGCTCCCGATAGGTGGAGCCGGGGTCTTCATCAGCCTACAATCGCCCCTCGCCGAGAGGAGACGATACGCATGCTGATGGTGATTTCCCCCGCCAAGACCCTCGACTACGAGACGCCGCCGGCCACTTCCCGCTACACCCAGCCCGAATACCTCGACCATTCCCAGGAGCTGATCACCCAACTGCGCGAGCTGACGCCGCTGCAGATCGGTGAACTGATGCACCTGTCGGACAAGCTCGCCGGGCTCAACGCCGCACGCTACGCGAGCTGGCACCCGCAGTTCACCCCGGACAACGCCAAGCAGGCGCTGCTGGCGTTCAAGGGCGACGTCTACACCGGCCTGCACGCGGAAGACTTCAGCGAGGACGACTTCGATTTCGCCCAGCGCCACCTGCGCATGCTCTCCGGCCTCTACGGCGTGCTGCGCCCGCTCGACCTGATGCAGCCCTACCGGCTGGAGATGGGCACCAAGCTGGCCAACGCCCGTGGCAAGGACCTCTACGCCTTCTGGGGCGAGCGCATCAGCGGCTGGCTCAACGAGGCGCTGGCCGCCCAGGGCGACGACGTGCTGCTCAACCTGGCGTCCAACGAGTATTTCGGCGCGGTGCAGCGCAAGGCGCTGAAGGCGCGGGTCATCGACACCGAGTTCCGCGACCTGAAGAACGGCCAGTACAAGATCATCAGCTTCTACGCCAAGAAGGCCCGCGGCCTGATGGCCCGCTACGTGATCAAGCATCGCCTGGTCGACCCGGCCGCCCTCGTCGACTTCGACGAGCAGGGCTACTACTACTCCGCCAAGGACTCCACGCCGGACAACCTGGTGTTCCTGCGCGACGCTCCGCAGTAGGGCGCTGTTCACTGGATGCGGGATCGGTGTCTGGCCGGGAACCATCGCGCCGCTCCCGAATCGGTGCGCGCGGCGCACCCTACGGTCTTGCAATCCGGGGAGCCGGCTGCACCCTATGGGGGCGTTACCGTGCGGTGAACTTCTCCCTTCCCCCCGAAAGTAAACGGCCGTTCCGATGCTCCACGGTGCGGTTGTTCCCGATGCAGCCGTGAAAAATCTCGAAATTTTTTCGCCGGTCATCGCCGAAAAAACGGCGTCAATTTTCGTACTGGCAATAAAACATCCCTCTCCTGAAACCTCCAGATAATTAGCGGCTTGCGCGACAAGTGCCAGTAGTTTGCAAGTACTGGAATTCGTGTAGTTGCATCCTGACATCCTTTGTAAAAGTCTGACGAACGGTAGGAACTATCATTTGCGCGGATCGCTCATAGTCCGCGTAACCGTTATTAAACAGGTTGCCAAAGTGCCAGCGGACGATCATCCGCCGTAGTTGCGAGTTAATATCCTCGAGCACTTTGCATATGCAGTATCGCTACTTTTAGTTCAGGAGAAATCGCACCAAAAGTAGACCACCAGCAGCCTAAACCAGGCACGACGCCCAGTATTGGAGCATCGGCCAATATCCCTCGGGCGACTCTACCCACAAGATGCCCTACTTGCGTGCCGAACACTTCGGCGCACGAACTTTATTATGCCTGCGCTCGGCCAATAAATGTTGGCATGGGCACCATAATGGACCCCGGTTAATTTTCACCGGAACTTCAAATAGGCGTGATAACAGAACAAGGTGAATATAATGCGCATCAGCATTTTTGGTCTCGGCTATGTCGGTGCAGTATGTGCCGGCTGCCTCTCTGCACGTGGTCATGAAGTGATTGGAGTGGATGTTTCCACGACCAAGATCGACCTGATAAACCAGGGCAAATCGCCCATCGTCGAACCCGGCCTGGAAGAGTTGCTGCAACAGGGCCTGAAAACCGGCCGCCTGCGTGGCACCACCGATGTCGCCGAAGCGGTTGCCGCCACCGACCTGTCGTTCATCTGCGTCGGTACGCCGAGCAAGAAGAACGGCGACCTGGAGCTCGACTACATCGAATCGGTATGCCGCGAGATCGGCTTCGTGCTGCGCGACAAGGCCGAGCGCCACACCGTCGTGGTGCGCAGCACGGTGCTGCCGGGCACGGTGAAGAAGGTGGTCATCCCGCTTCTCGAAGACTGCTCCGGCAAGAAGGCCGGCGTCGATTTCGGCGTCGCGGTAAACCCCGAGTTCCTCCGCGAGAGCACCGCGATCAAGGACTACGACTACCCGCCGATGACCGTGATCGGCGAGCTGGACAAGGCTTCCGGCGACGCCCTCGAAGCCCTCTACCGCGAACTCGACGCGCCGATCATCCGCAAGGACGTCGAAGTCGCCGAGATGATCAAGTACACCTGCAACGTCTGGCACGCGGCCAAGGTCACCTTCGCCAACGAGATCGGCAACATCGCCAAGGCGGTCGGCGTCGATGGTCGCGAGGTGATGGACGTGGTCTGCCAGGATCACAAGCTCAACCTCTCGCGCTACTACCTGAAGCCCGGCTTCGCCTTCGGCGGCTCGTGCCTGCCCAAGGACGTGCGCGCCCTGAACTACCGCGCCAGCCAGCTCGACGTCGAGGCGCCGCTGATCGGCTCGCTGATGCGCAGCAACGGCGCCCAGGTGCAGCACGCCTTCAACCTCATCGCCAACCACGACAAGCGCAAGGTCGCCCTGCTCGGCCTGAGCTTCAAGGCCGGCACCGACGACCTGCGCGAGAGCCCGCTGGTGGAACTGGCCGAAATGCTCATCGGCAAGGGCTACGACCTCAGCATCTACGACCGCAACGTCGAGTACGCGCGGGTCCACGGGGCGAACAAGGAGTACATCGAGTCGAAGATCCCCCACGTCTCGTCGCTGCTCGACAGCGACCTGGAACGGGTGGTCGAGCGTGCCGACCTGATCGTCCTCGGCAACGCCGACGAGCGTTTCCGTGGCCTGGTCGAAGAGACGCCGGAAGGCAAGCAGATCGTCGACCTGGTCGGCTTCATGGCGCACACCAGCCGCAACGGCAGCGAAGGTATCTGCTGGTAGTTGCGCCGAGACGGCGCCGTCGCCCCGATGCCGCAGAGCATCGGCATTCAGCCATGAGGCGACGGCCCCGATTTTCTTGAGTTCCGCCGGTGCCGCGACGCACCGCAACGTCCGGAGCACGCCGGCGGAACCTGATTCCTGCCCAATTTTGCGGACCCACCCTGCCCGGTGGCACGAGCTTCTCGTCGCCGCCGCGCCCGAGGTGCGTCCGCGCGAGACGACGGATACAGATGATGGACAGGCTCAAGCAGGGTTTCGCCGAAGCCGCCGGATGGGTGTTCTACCTCAGCCTGCTGATGCTGATCGCCCTGGCGCTGCCGCGCACGGTATTCGACCCGGAGTCGAAGGACTTCCTGCTGCTGATCGGCGCGGTCGGCATCTGGCGCTATTCCATGGGTGCCATGCACTTCATGCGCGGCATGCTGTTCCTCTACGTGGTCTATCCGCACTACCGGCGCAAGGTGCGCAAGCTGGGCGCGGCGGCCGATCCGTCCCACGTGTTCCTGATGGTCACCAGCTTCCGCATCGACGCGCTGACCACCGCCATGGTCTACCGCTCGGTGATCGAGGAAGCCATCGCCTGCGGCTACCCGACCACCGTGGTGTGCTCGATCGTCGAGCGCTCCGACGAGCTGCTGGTCAAGGCGCTGTGGGAGAAGTACGCGCCGCCGGAGCGGGTCAAGCTGGACTTCGTGCGGATCGCCGGCACCGGCAAGCGCGACGGCCTGGCCAACGGCTTCCGCGCCATCTCCCGGCACCTGCCGGACGAACACGCGGTGGTCGCGGTGATCGATGGCGACAGCGTGCTGGAACCGCACGTGGTCAAGCGCACCGTGCCCTGGTTCAAGCTGTTCCCCAACGTCGGCGGGCTGACCACCAACGAGTTCTGCGAAGTGCGCGGCAGCTACATCATGAGCGAGTGGCACAAGCTGCGCTTCGCCCAGCGCCACCTGAACATGTGCTCGATGGCGCTCAGCAAGCGGGTGCTGACCATGACCGGACGGATGTCGGTGTTCCGCGCCAGCGTGGTGACCAACCCGGAATTCATCGCCGACGTCGAGAGCGACCATCTGGAGCACTGGCGCCTGGGCCGCTTCCGCTTCCTGACCGGCGACGACAAGTCGAGCTGGTACAGCCTGATGCGCCTGGGCTACGACACCTTCTACGTGCCGGACGCGGCGATCAACACCGTCGAGCACCCGCCGGAGAAGAGCTTCATCAAGGCCAGCCGCAAGCTGATGTTCCGCTGGTACGGCAATAACCTGCGGCAGAACTCGCGGGCCATGCGCCTCGGCCGCAAGCGCCTCGGCGCGTTCACCAGCCTGGTGCTGTTCGACCAGCGCGTGTCGATGTGGACCTGCCTGCTCGGGCTCGCCGTGGCGATCATCGCCAGCCTCAAGTACAGCGTCGCCTACCTGCTGATCTACCTGCTGTGGATCGGCATCACCCGGCTGATCCTGACCCTGCTGCTGTCGGTGACCGGCCACCACATCGGACCGGCCTACCCGCTGATCCTCTATTACAACCAGGTCGTCGGCGCGCTGGTGAAGATCTACGTGTTCTTCCGCCTCGACCAGCAGTCCTGGACGCGCCAGCCGACCAAGCTCACCCGCGACCTGGCCAGCTTCCAGCGCTGGTTCAACACCTGGTCGTCACGCTCCATGACCTTCTCTGCCGCCAGTGTGTTCATCGCCACGCTGCTGCTCATCGTCTGAGCCAACCCGAATGGAATTGACCGAGAAAAACGCCATGAATACAGCCGTGAACGTCAACGTCGTGCATGAATCGGAAACCCAGCGCCAGCACGCACGGATCAGGATCCCCGCGAAAGTCCGCTTCATCGGACGCAACCGCGAATTGGTCGAGCAGCAACTGCTGGACATCTCCGCCGGCGGCTTCGCCTACGGCGCGGCGAAGGTCCCGGTGCAGGTCGGCGACTATCACCGCGGCAAGCTGATGTTCGTCATCGACAACATCAGCCTCGGCATCGAGGTCGAGTTCCAGGTGCGCTCGGTGGACGCCGACAGCGGCCGGGTCGGCTGCCAGTTCCACAACCTCAAGCCCCGCGAGATCGCCACCCTGCGCCAACTGATCACCTCCCACCTGTCCGGCGAGCTGATCAGCGTCGGCGAACTGCTCACCACCTTGCAGCGCGACAACTTCACCAAGCCGCGCAAGGACGGCGCCGGCGGCGGCATGGGCGCACTCGCCAGGCTGCGCGCGGTGACCGTCAGCTTCGGCGTGCTGGCGGTCGGCGTGACCGCCTTCGGCTTCATCTGCCACTCGCTGTACAACCTGTACTTCGTCAGCCACGCCCAGTCGGCGATGGTCAGCACGGCCGGCATGCAGGTGACCATGCCGCGCGAAGGCACGGTGCAGAGCCTGATCGGCGAGGACGGCGTGGTCGCCAAGGGCGCGCCGATCGCCACCTTCAGCACCTCGATGCTGGAAATGCTCAAGGGCCACCTGCAGGACAGCGACCTGCAACCGGCGAAGATCGAAGAACTGTTCGGCAAGCAGATGAAGGGCACCCTGACCAGCCCCTGCGACTGCACCCTGGTGCGCCAACTGGTCGCCGACGGCCAGTACGCCAGCAAGGGCGACGCGATCTTCGAACTCGCCCCGCGCGGCGGCGAGGCCAGCGTCGAAGCGCGCTTCCCCTACGGCAAGTTCGCCGAGGTGCAGCCGGGCACCCGGGTCAGCTTCCAGGTCGCCGGCGAGGCGGAAACCCGCAGCGGGCGCATCGTCGCCAGCAGCCTGAGCGACGAGCTGTCCAGCGACATCCGCGTGCGCATCCAGCCCGACGTGCCGCTGGACAACGCCCTCTCCGGCCGCCCGGCGGAAGTCAGCGCCAATCGCGGCCCGTCCCTCGACTGGCTGATCGACAAGGCCATGGCCGCCGGTCTCTGAGGAGGACATGCCAATGGCCGGTTCCCAGACCCGACTCGCCCCGCTCGGCCTGGCCGTGGCCTTCGCCCTGGCCGGCTGCGCCGGGCTGCCCGACCAGCGCCTGGCCCAGGAAGCGCTGAAGCGCGGCGACACCGCCACCGCCGAAAGCAACTTCCGCCAGCTCGCCGGGCTCGGCTACACCGACGCACAGGTCGGCCTCGCCGACCTGCAGGTGGAAAGCGGCGATCCCGAGCAGATGCGCCGGGCCGAAGAAACCTATCGCCAGGCGGCCGACCAGTCGCCGCGCGCCGCCGCCCGCCTCGGCCGCCTGCTGGCCGGCAAGCCGGGCGCCAGCGAGGCCGAGCGCCGCGAGGCGGAAAGCCTGCTGCAACGCGCCAACCAGGCCGGCGAACAGAACACCCTGCTGCCGCTGGCGATGCTCTACCTGCAATACCCGCAGAGCTTCCCCGAGGTGAACGCCCAGCAGCGGATCAGCCAGTGGCGCGCCGAAGGCCGGCCGCAGGCGGAGCTGGCGCAGGTCCTGCTCTATCGCACCCAGGGCAGCTACGACCAGCACCTCGACGAGATCGCCAGTATCTGCGAGGCGGCGCTGGCGAGCAGCGACGTGTGCTACGTCGAGCTGGCCACCGTGTACCGCAAGCGCGGCGACAGCGACCGCCTGCAAGCGCTGGTCGGGCGCCTGGACGGCGCCTGGAAGGCCGGCGCGGTGCCGGCCCAGCGCGTCGATTCGGTCGCCAACGTGCTCGCCGACCAGGAACTCGGCACGCCCGATGCCGAGACCGCGAAAGGTCTGCTGGAGCGACTGGCGCCGAGCTATCCGGCGGCCTGGGTCAGCCTCGCCCGGCTGCTCTACGAGAACCCCGAACTGGGCGACGTCGAGCAGTTGATGGGCTATCTGGACAAGGGCCGCGCCGCCGCCCGGCCGCGCGCCGAACTGCTGCTCGGCAAGCTCCACTACGAAGGCAAGCTGGTCCCGCAGAACCCGTTCAAGGCCGAGAAGCACCTGCTCGCGGCCGCCGCCAGCGAACCCTCCGCCAACTACTACCTGGGACAGATCTACCGCCGCGGTTTCCTCGGCCAGGTCTACCCGGACAAGGCCCTCGACCACCTGCTCGCCTCCGCCCGCAGCGGCCAGGCCAACGCCGACCTGGCGCTGGCGCAGATGTTCAGCCAGGGACGCGGCATCCGCCCGGACCCGGTCAACGCCTACGTGTTCAGCCAGCTCGCCGAGCAAGGCGGCAGGCCCGAGGCCAGCGAACTGGCGGCGCAGATCGCCCAGCAACTGCAACCGGCGCAGCGCAGCCAGGCCGAGCGCCTGCTGCGAGCCGAGCGCGACTACCGGGGCATCGCTCCGAACCACTCGCCGGCGGCCCGCACCGTCGCCCGGCAACCGTGACGGATGTCCCCATGAGCCTGATGGAACTGCCTATGAAACGATACTACTGGCTTGGCACCACCCTGAGCCTGCCGCTGCTGTGCGGCGCTCCGGCCTGGGCGGTGCAGATGACCGACGACAGCTACGGCCTGGACGTGAAGATCACCGCCCAGTCCGAGGACGACCGCGACCTCGGCACCCGCGATGGCGGCGACGTCAGCGGCCTCGGTCTCGACCTGCGCCCCTGGGGCTACCTCAAGCGCGGCGACTGGAGCGCCTTCGCCATGGGCCAGGCGGTCACCGCCACCGACACCATCGAGACCGACACCCTGCAGTCCGACGACTTCAGCGACGACACCCGCCGCAACGACAACCGCGAGGCGGACAAGAGCTACCTGGCGCTGCGCGAGTTCTGGATCGGCTACTCCGGCCTCACCGCCTACCCCGGCGAGGAACTGCGCTTCGGCCGCCAGCGCCTGCGCAACGACGACGGCCTGTGGCGCGACACCAACATCGAAGCGCTCGCCTGGAGCTTCGACACCACCCTGCTGCGCGCCAACCTGGGCGTCGCCGAACGCTTCAACGAATACCGCACCGACATCGACGACCTGGCCCCGGAAGACGAGGACCGCCTGCACCTCTTCGGCGACGTCGCCACCCAGTGGAAGCCCGGCCACTGGGTCGGCCTCAACGCCCACCACAGCCGCGACGACGGCGACCTGCGCCGCCCCGGCGAGGTGGTCGACGAACTGGACAAGACCACCACCGGCGACCTCACCTGGCTGGGCATCCAGGCCAACAGCGACGCCTACAACCCGCGCAACACCCGTCAGCTCAACTACTGGGCCAGCGCCACCTGGCTGACCGGCGACCGCGACCGCCTGACCAGCACCGTGGTCGGCGACGACCGCATCGCCACCGGCAAGCAGAGCGGCGACGTCGACGCCTGGGGCACCGACCTCGGCCTGCGCTGGCGCTTCGACCAGAGCTGGCAGGCCGGCGTCGCCTATGCGCGCGGCAGCGGTGGCGGTGGTTCCGATGGCGGCGACAACTTCCAGCAGACCGGCCTGGAGAGCAACCGCTCCGCCTTCACCGGCACCCGCACCCGCGTGCACCGTTTCGGCGAGGCGTTCCGTGGCGAGCTCTCCAACCTCCAGGCCGCCACCCTGTTCGGCTCCTGGCAGTTGCACGACGAGTACGACGCCAGCCTGGTCTACCACCGCTTCTGGCGCGTCGACGGCGACCAGCCGATCGGCGACAGCGGCATCACCGCCGCCATGCCCAACGACGACAAGGACGTCGGCCAGGAGATCGACCTGGTGGTCACCAAGTACTTCAAGGAAGGCCTGCTGCCGGCGGCGATGAGCCAGGCCATCGACGAACCCTCGGCGCTGGTGCGCTTCCGCGGCGGCGTATTCCTGCCCGGCGACGCCTACGGCAGCCAGGCGGACTCGAAGATGCACCGCGCCTTCGTCGACGTGATCTGGCGCTTCTGATGCGGGAGATCGGGGATATGAAACGGCCGATGGGTATCGCTGCGCTCGACTCATCCTGCGGGGTGGTTCGTGGGGGGGATGGTATTGGGGAGGTGGCCTTGTCAGCCCGCACGGACAGCTCCCCTCTCCTATTCATGGGGGCACGCCTAGTGGAGAGGGCTGGGGAGAGGGAACATGGCCTCTCCGCACACCGAAACCCCGCCCCTCACCCTAACCCTCTCCCGGAGGGAGAGGGGACTGGCCCGGTGAACGCCGATCGCCCGCGCCCGAACGGTAGCCCGGATGCAATCCGGGACATGGCCTCGCCAGCCACTAGGGCCAAGTCCAAACCACAAACCCAACCAGCCCGCACGGGCAGCCCCCTCTCCCATTTATGGGAGAGGGTTGGGGAGAGGGCCCGCGTCCGGCAACACTCTCTCTCCCCCGGCCCCTCTCCCATGAATGGGCGAGGGGTGACTCTGCTGGCCGCCCTTCTGCTATTCGCCAGCCCCAGTGTGCTGGCCAACAACCCCGAGAACGGCTCGACCAAGGAGTTGCGCGAAGCCCACACCTACACCGTCACCAGCGCCCCCATCGAGCCGTTGCACCTGGAGGAACCCAAGCTGCCCGACCTGTCCGGCTACACCGTCGAGGCGGTGAACGCCAAGATCGATCGCAGCAAGCCCGGCAGCGTGACGATACGGCGGATGGTCCAGCAGGACCCGCTGAAGCAGTTCATCGGCGGCGACAACCGCCTGGCCGAGTGGGTGCGCCGGCAGCGTGGCATGCCGCAGGCGATCTTCGTCGAGGGCGGCTACGTCAACCTCGCCGACCTGGCGAAGAAGGTACCCAAGCAATACCTCAGCGAAACCGCCGAGGGGGTCTACCTGGCGCGCCTGCCCATCGTGGTGGCCCACGGCGCGACCCTGCACATCGACGGCAAGACCCGCGACCTGCGCCTGTCCCAGGAAGGCGGCTCGTTCCTGGTCAACGACGGCAAGCTGTTCGTGGTCGACAGCCGGATCACCGCCTGGCGCGAGGCCGACAACGGCCCGGCGACCTTCCGCAAGCCCCGGGAATTCCGTCCGTTCCTGCTCTCCTGGGGCGGCACCGAGACCTACATCGCGGGCAGCGTGATCACCAGCTTCGGCTACGACGAGAGCAAGTCCTACGGCGTCTCCATCTCCCAGTACACGCCGAACATGACCAAGCAGATGGGCCGCGAGGAACCCACCGGCTGGATCATCGATTCCGAGTTCATCGACATGTGGTACGGCTTCTACTGCTACGAGACCGACGACTTCGTGGTCAAGGGCAGCACCTACCGCGACAACATCGTCTACGGCATCGACCCGCACGACCGCTCGCATCGCCTGATCATCGCCGAGAACACCGTGCACGGGACGAAGAAGAAGCACGGCATCATCGTCTCCCGCGAGGTCAACGACAGTTGGATCTTCAACAACAAGAGCTACGACAACCAGCTCTCCGGGATCGTCATCGACCGTAACAGCGTGAACAACCTGGTGGCCTGGAACGAGGTCCACGGCAACCGCTCCGATGGCATCACCATCTACGAAAGCTCGAACAACCTGCTGTGGGGCAACCGCGTCATCGACAACGCCCGCCACGGCATCCGCCTGCGCAACAGCGTGAACATCCGCCTGTACGAGAACCTCTCCGCCGGCAACGGCCTGATTGGCGTCTACGGGCACACCAAGGACCTCTCCGACACCGACCGCGACATCGACCTCGACCCCTTCGACACCAAGGTCTCGATGATCGTGGTCGGCGGCCAGCTCGCCGGCAACGGCTCCAGCCCGCTGGCCATCGACTCGCCACTCTCGGTCGAGCTGTACCGCGTGGACATGCTGATGCCCAGCAAGGCCTCCGGCATCAGCTTCAGCGGCATCCTCGGCGAGCGCCAGGAAGAGATTCTCGACCTGCTGGTGCGCCAGCGAAAAGCCGTGCTGATCGACCCGGTGGAAAGCCAGGCCGAACTACAGGATTGAGGAATACGACGATGAAACTCACCCATTGGATCGCCCTGTCGCCGCTGGCCCTCGCCCTGGCCGCCGGCCACCTGCGCGCCGAGCAGCGCCCGGCGCCGACCTACAAGGCCGAGCCCTGCTGCAACCTGTGCCCGGCGGCCCACGACGCCAGCCTGTACACCACCAACTACCAGAAGAACTTCATGACCCTGGTCCAGGCCCAGGGCGACTGGCTGTTCCGCACCCGCGAGGACCTGCGCACCGAGTTCGACACCAGCGCGCTCGGCTACCGGCGCATGCAGCAACTGCACGACGCCTTCGCGCGGCGCGGCATCGAGCTGGTGCTGGTCTACCAGCCGACCCGTGGCCTGGTGAACCGCGACAAGCTCGCCCCGGCGGAAAAGGCCCGCTTCGACTACGACCGCGCGCTGGCCAACTACAAGGCCATGCTCGGCCGCTTCGAGAAGATGGGCTACGAGGTCCCGGACCTCTCGCCACTGGCCGGCGAACAGGACGAGCACACCTTCTACTTCCGTGGCGACCAGCACTGGACGCCCTACGGCGCACAGCGCACGGCGAAGATCGTCGCCGACACGATCCACGGGATGCCGGCCTTCGAAGGCATTCCGCGCCGCGAATTCGTCAGCAAGGTGATCGGCCGCATGGGCAAGAAAGGCACCCTGCACAACGTCGCCGGCCAGTTGTGCGGCACCAGCTACGCCATCGAATACATGGACCAGTTCGCCACCGAACCGAAGGACGCCAGCGGCAGCGACGACCTGTTCGGCGACTCCGGCAACCCGCAGATCGTCCTGGTCGGCACCAGCCACAGCGGCCAGAACTACAACTTCGCCGGCTTCTTGCAGGAGCACATCGGCGCCGACGTGCTCAACGTCGCCTTCCCCGGCGGCGGCCTGGAAGGCTCGATGATCGAGTACCTGGGCAGCCAGGAATTCCGCGACAGCCCGCCGAAGATCCTGATCTGGGAATTCTCGCCGCTGTACAGCCTGGACCAGGAAAGCATCTACCGGCAGTTGTTCGCCCTGCTCGACGATGGCTGCGAGGGCAAGCCGGCGGTGCTCGCCAACAAGGCCAGGCTGCGCCCCGGCAAGCAGGAAGTGCTGGTCAACAGCGGCGCCAAGCCGATCGCCAACCGCAACGGGCGCATCGAACTGACCTTCGCCGACACCTCGGTGAAGACCGTCAAGGCCAACCTCTGGTACCTCAACGGCCGCCGCGAATCGGTGAAGCTCGAGAAACCGGCGACCGCCGACACCAACGGCCGCTTCGTCTTCGACCTGCGCGAAGACCGCGACTGGGCCGACCAGAACCTGCTGGCAGTGGAACTGGAAGGCCCCGAGGCCGGCGGCGAGCCGCTGGAGGTCGAGGCCCGCCTGTGCCAGCGCCAACCCCTGTCGCAGAACGCCCAGGCCGGGCTGTGAGGTGACGCCATGAACGCATCCAACCTGCTCGCTCCCGCCCTACTCGGCCTGGCGCTGTTCGCCGGCACTGCCCAGGCCGCGAGCCTGGTGCCGCCGCAGGGCTACTACGCGTCGGTCGAGCGGGTGAAATCCGGCGGCGCGAACGATTGCGCCGCGACGCCGACGCCCTACACCGGCCGGCTGGTGTTCCGCAGCAAGTACGAAGGTTCGGACAGCGCCCGGGCGACCCTCAATCGCGAATCGGAAAAAGCCTTCCGCGAGACGACCCGCGACATCACCGAACTGGAACGCGGCGTGAACCGCCAGGTGATGCGCTACATGCGCGACGGCCGCGCGCAGGACCTGCAATGCGCCGTGCAATGGCTGAACACCTGGGCTCGGGCCGACGCGCTGCTGTCCACCGACTTCAACCACACCGGCAAGTCGATGCGCAAATGGGCGCTGGGCAGCCTGGCCTCGGCCTGGCTGCGCCTGAAGTTCAGCGAGTCGCAGCCGCTGGCGCCCTATGCGCAGGAGTCGCAACTGATCGAATCGTGGTTCGCCCGGCTCGCCGAGCAGACGGTCAAGGACTGGAGCGACCTGCCACTGAAGAAGATCAACAACCACTCCTACTGGGCCGCCTGGTCGGTGATGGCCACCGCCGTGGTCACCGACCGCCGCGACCTGTTCGACTGGGCGGTGCAACAGTTCCAGGTCGCCGCCGGCCAGATCGACGCCGACGGCTACCTGCCCAACGAACTCAAGCGCCAGCAACGCGCGCTGGCCTACCACAACTACGCCCTGCCGCCGCTGGCGATGATCGCCGCCTTCGCCGACGCCAACGGCGTGGATCTGCGCGACGACCACGACGCCGCCCTGCGCCGCCTGGCCGAACGGGTGATCCAGGGCGTCGACACCCCCACCCAGTTCGCCGACAAGGCCGGCAAGAAACAGGACATGACCGACCTGAAGAAACAGGCCAAGTTCGCCTGGCTGGAACCGTATTGCGCCGTCTACCGCTGCAACGCCGAGACCCTGGCGTGGAAACGGAAGATGCAGCCGTTCAAGACCTTCCGGCTGGGTGGGGATGTGACGCGGGTGTTCGATCCGCGGGTGGAGGGGAAGGGTTCGTAGAGAGCCTGTGGCCCGGATGAAATCCGGGCTACGAAGGCCAGTGATACCACGCGGACCTGACCGTCCGCACGGACCAGTCCCCTCTCCCATTCATGGGAGAGGGTTAGGGAGAGGGGCAAGAGGCTTCGGC